>DASTRX010000066.1:0-58128 GCA_035760985.1 Polyangiaceae bacterium | reverse complement strand
GCCACCTGTACGCGCTGACCTTCGGGCTCGGCTGCGCCTGCGTCGCGGTCGCCGGCTGCGCGCTCACGCTGCTGGTGGATGTCACGCCCGCGCTCGGTCCGTCGTACACGCTGCTGGGCTTCGTGATCGTGATCGTGGGCGGCCTCGGCTCGATGCCGGGCGCGCTGCTCGGCGGGCTGGCGATCGGCGTGTCAGAGGCGCTGGCGGGGCTGTTCATCACGCCCTCCGCCAAGAGCATGGTCAGCTTCGGCCTGTTGATCCTGGTGCTGGTGCTGCGCCCTCAGGGGCTGCTCGGGAGGCGCGCGTGAGGCGGGCCGCGCCGCTGGCCCTGGCGGGGCTGCTGCTCGCCTACCCGCTCGTGGCGGGCTCGTATGGCCTGTCGCTGGCCACGCTGGTGCTCTATCTGGCCGCTGCGGGCCAGGCCTGGAACCTGATGATGGGCTTCGCGGGGCAGCTCTCGCTCGGCCACGCGCTGTACGTCGGCGTGGGGGCGTACGCCGCGGGCGGGCTGTTCTTTCACTTCGGCATCGGGCCGTGGCTCGGCGTGTGGGTGGCCGTCGCTTGCTCGTTGCTGGTCGCGCTCGCGCTGGGCGTGCTGGCGTTTCGCTTCCAGATCTCGGGCGTGTACTTCGCTCTGCTCACGATCGCGTTCGCCGAGTTCACGCGCGTCGCCTTCGATCACCTGGACTGGCTGGGCGGACCCGCCGGCATGTTCCTGGAAGTGGCCCAGCGCGAGCGCTGGGACCTGGCGCACTTTCGCGGGCCGCCCGCGATGTACTACTACGCGGCCCTGCTGCTCGCCGCGGGCACGCTCTGGCTGTGTGCTCGCCTCGCGCGCAGCCGCGCGGGCTACTACTGGCGGGCGATCCGGGAGGATGAGCCCGCCGCGCGCGCGCTCGGCATCGACACCTTCCGCTGGAAGCTGCTGGCGGTGTTGATCAGCGCGGCGCTGACCGCCGTCTGCGGCGTGTTTCTGGCGTTCTACCAGAATAGCCTGTTTCCGGAGCAGGTGTTCCACATCAGCCGCTCGATCGAGATCCTGCTCGGGCCCGTGATCGGCGGCGTGGGCACGCTGCTGGGGCCGATCGTGGGCAGCGTGGTGCTCACGGTGCTCTCGGACGGAGTGACCGAGCTGCTGGGCGCTCTGGGCTGGGAGCTGCCCGGCACCAAGCAGGTCCTGTACGGGATCTCGCTGCTGCTGGTCGTGCTCTTCCTGCCCAACGGCATCTGGCCGGCCCTGCACGGCGCCTGGCAGCGGCGCGGAGCGCGCGCACGATGAGCGCGCTGCTGGACGTGCAGGGGATCGGCAAGTCGTTCCGTGGCCTGCGCGCGCTGCACCAGGTCTCGTTTCGGCTCGGAGCGGGCGAGATCTTGGCGGTGATCGGCCCCAACGGCGCGGGCAAGACCACCCTCTTCAACCTGGTCTGCGGCGTGCACGCCGCCGATGCGGGCCAGATCCTGCTGCGCGATCGGCGCATCGACGGCCTGCGCCCCGATCAGGTGTGCGCGCGCGGCATCGGGCGCACGTTCCAGATCGTGCGCCCGTTCGCCGGGCTCTCGGTGCTGGAGAACGTGATGGTCGGCGCCCTGCGCGGCGAACGCAGCCTGGTGATCGCCCGCGAGCGCGCGCTCGCGATCCTGAAGCGGCTCTCGCTGGCGGACAAACGCGACCAGCCCGCGCTCACCTTGACCTTGCCCGAGCGCAAGCGGCTGGAGCTGGCGCGCGCGCTCGCGACACGGCCGGAGTTGCTGTTGCTGGATGAGGTGATGGCCGGCTTGCGGCCGACCGAGTGCGATCAGCTGGTGCGGGTGCTCGCCGAGCTGCAGCGCGAGGCGGGCTTTGCGGTGCTCCTGATCGAGCATGTGCTGCGGGCCGTGCGGGCGCTCGCGCCCCACGTGCTCGTGTTGCACCACGGCGAGCTGATCGCGGATGGGCCCGCGCAGCAGGTGCTGCGCGAGCCGGCGGTGATCGCCTCGTACCTGGGCGCCTCCGCGCTCGGCGCGGAGCCGCCGCCATGAAGAGCACGCACGCGCTGCGCATCGAAGCGCTCGATCTCTACTACGGTGATGCGCGCGCGCTCTCGGAGGTGTCGCTGGAGATCGGCGCGGGCGAGATCGTGGCGCTGGTGGGCGCGAACGGGGCCGGCAAGTCGTCGTTGATCCGCAGCATCGCCGGCATGGAGCGGCCGCGTGCCGGCCAGATCCGCTTCGGGAGCACGGCGATCACCGGCTGGGATTCGCACCGGGTGTGCGAGCTGGGCATCGCTCACGTGGCGGAAGGGCGGCAAGTCTTCCCCAGCCTGAGCGTGCTCGACAACCTTCAGCTCGGCGCGTTCCTGAAGCGCGCGCGCCGGGCAGCGGCGGAGACGCTGGAGCAGGTGTTTGCGCTGTTCCCGCGGCTCGCCGAGCGGCGCGGGCAGCTCGCCGGCAGCCTGTCGGGCGGCGAGCAACAGATGCTCGCCATCGGCCGGGCCTGGATGGCGCAGCCGGAGCTGATCCTGCTCGACGAGCCCTCGCTCGGCCTCGCGCCGCGCGCGGTGAGCGAGGTGTTCGAGGCGATCGTCGAGCTGCACCGGCGCGGCGTGAGCTTGCTGCTGGTGGAACAGAACGTGGCCGCTTCGCTGCGCATCGCAGCAAGAGCTTATGTGCTGGAGAACGGGCGCATCGTGCTCTCCGGCAGTGGCAGCGAATTGCTCCAAGATCCGCGCGTGCAGGCGGCATACCTGGGCGGGCCCGCCTGACGTTTGGGTGAGCGTAACCTGCAGGCCACCGCCCGGGAGCGGCCCGTACAATGGAGCTGCAGAGTTGCGCCGCGCTGAATTGCTCTGGCGCGCGGACAGGCCGCGTTTCATAACGGCGTCTCGCAAGTGTCCGCTCGGCTTCCGGGGTCTGGCTTCGGGGGTATGGCTTCCGGGCTTTGGGGTCGAGCAACGCAGCAGCGAGTCAACAGGGAGCGCTTCGTGGAACGAGAGAGCTGGGCCAACACAGTCCGCCGGGTGCGCGAGGGGCAGGCGCAGTTGCAGGTGCGCTTTCACGACCTGAGCCGGCGCGGGCTGGGCCGCGTTCAGCGCGGGCTGGGGCGTGCCAGCACCTGGCTCCCGCCCACCCCGCTGGGCGCGGTGTGCGGTGTCTTCGACAGCTTGCCGCTCACGGCCGAGAACGTGCTGCTCGGCTACGCGCAGGGCATCTATGCCATGGACTTTGACGGCAAGGCGCGCTGGCACTGCCCGCCCGATCGCTTCATCATCTATCTGAAGGAGCTGCGCATCTCGGCCAACATGCGCCGTGAGCTCAAGCGCTGCAGCTATACGGTCACCTTCGATCGCGCCCCGCGCGAGGTGCTCGACGAGTGCGCCGCCGAGCGGGGCAACGGCGAGGGCACCTGGCTCAGCGAGCGCATGAAGCGCATTTACCTGGAGCTGTTCGAGATGGGCGCCATGCACACGGTCGAGGCCTGGCAAGACGGCGTGCTGGTCGGCGGCAGCTTCGGCGTGAGCATCGGTCGCGTGTGGACCTCCGAGAGCATGTTTCATCGAGCCCCTCACGCCGGCAAGGTCCAGTTCGCCGCGGCGGCGGCGCACCTGATCGAGCGCGGCTTCGAGATCGTGGACGGGCAGCAATACTCGGAGCACTTCGCGCGCTTCGGCGCGCGGGACGTGCCGATCGCCGAGTACCGCTCCGCCCTGGCGCGCGGCCTGGCCAACCCCGCGCAGTTCCATCCCGGAGGCGTGCGCCCGCCGCTCGGGCCGCCGAGCGCGGAGGACGCGCCCGCCTCGACCAAGCCTGCACAGCCTGCCGGCAAAGAACTGAACGGGAACGGAAAGAAGCCGCCCCGCCCGCCATCGGGCGGCTCCAGGAACCGCGCTTCCCTGGTGTAGCTCGCTGGCGCTGGATCTCCGCCGAGCGCACCGGTAGGAAGCAAGGCCATGCATGAGCGACGCCGGTTTCTGGAAGGTGTGTTGAGTCTGGGCGCGGCCAGCTGGGCCGCGGGGTTGTTGGGCCGCGAAGGGTTGGCCTCCGCGCAGCCAGCGGCGCCCTCGAACGCGGCGCCGTCCAAGCCGGGAAAGAAGCTCGGCTATGCGCTGGTCGGGCTCGGCAGTCTGTCCGAGCACCAGATCGCGCCCGCGCTCACCAAGACCAAGTACTGCAAACTGACCGGGCTCGTCAGCGGGCATCCGGACAAGGCCAAGGACTGGGCGAAGAAGTACGGAGTGCCCGAGAGCAACATCTACGACTACCAGAGCTTCGATCGCATCAAGGATAACCCGGAGATCGACATCGTGTACGTGGTGCTGCCCAACAGCATGCACGCCGAGTACACGATCCGGGCGGCGAAGGCCGGCAAGCATGTGCTGTGCGAGAAGCCGATGGCCGTCTCCGTGAAGGAGTGCGACGCGATGATCGCGGCCTGCAAGGCGGCGCAGCGGCAGCTCGCCATCGGCTATCGTCTGCACTTCGAGCCGTACAACCTGGAGATGGTGCGAATGGCGCGCGAGAAGACCTACGGCGCCGTCAAGCTGATCGAGGCCGCCGCGGGCTTCCCGATCGGCGATCCGAACCAGTGGCGCCTGAACAAGGCGCTGGCCGGCGGCGGCTCGCTGATGGACATCGGAATCTACGCCCTCCAGGCAGCGCGCTACATCGCGGGTGAGGAGCCCGTGTCCGTCTCCGCGCAGCTCTTCAACGGCGACCCCGCGAAGTTCAAGCCGGGCGTGGAGGAGTCGGTGCTCTTCACGCTGCGCTTCCCGAGCGGGATCCTCGCCAACTGCGCCAGCAGCTACGGCGCGGGCTTGAACCGCTGGCGTGCCAGCTGCGAGCGCGGCTGGTTCGAGCTGCAGCCCGCGCTCAACTACGAGGGCATTCGCGGCCGCCGCTGGTCGCAAGGCGGGCCGCAGGAGTTCACGCAGCCGCAAGTGGACCACTTCGCGGCCGAGATGGACGACTTCGCGAGCTGCATCCTGGAGGGCAAGCCCACGCGCGTCCCCGGAGAGGAAGGGCGCCGCGATCTGCGCATCATGACGGCCATCTACCAGTCCGCGGCCTCGGGCAAGACGATCAAGCTCTAGCGGCTCTCACGAGCTGAGCGATCCATTGGGAGTGTGGCTCGGCGCTCTCCCTCTCTGCCCGGCAACAGCATGTGCCCGCCGCGCGGCTGCCCTCCACGCGCGGCGACGACACGGCCAGCGCGCTGCGCGGGTTAAGGGGTCCAGCGCGCCCCGGGAGCGCATCGCCGCGCCGCGAGCCTTGCCTGCCAGCGCGCCGGCGGCATGCCGCACGTTGCCTGGCGGGCTAGACTGGTGCATGCGAGGATCAGATCCGCCGCCTCTCCCGCTGCTGCTGGCCGCGGGCTTGCTGCTCATCAATCAAGCGCCTGCTCGCGGCTCGAGGGGCCCTCTCCGCGAGGGCACGGCCTCCGTGAAGCTGGCGGAGTCCAGACCGGCAGCGAGCGACACCTACGAGGTCGCGCCCAGCTGCGTCCCCGCGTTTGTGGTCGATGCCTCGGGGATCCGGCGCTTGCCGGATCGCTGCGGCACCACGGAAGCGCGGGCGACGCCCCCGGCGATGCCTCCCGGCGTGCGGCTCTCGCCCCCGCCGAGCGCGACCGCGCCGGCCACGATCGTGCCTGCTGCCACTTCGCCCACTCGCCCCGTGATCGACGGACGCCGCGTGCGAACGCCGCTACGCCGCCAGCCAGCGCGTTAGCACCGCGACCGTCTCCTGCACGACCCGGGTCGTCTCCTCGAACACGCGCGGGCGCTCGCGGGCGTCGTTCAGGAAGGTGACCTGCGAGAGCAGATCGAGCAGGCGCGAGAGCGGCAGCCAGTCGTCGGGCAGCTCACCGCCGCCCTGACGATAGCCAGCGACGAAGGCCTCGCGAAAGCCCGCTGGCAAGGCCTCGCCGGCGCGCAGGAACAACCCCACGTCGATCAAGGGCGGCCCCGCAAAGGCAAACTCCCAGTCCAGCACGGCGCTCAGCTCCCAGCTGCTGCCGGAGCGACGCAAGAGCAGGTTCGAGCGCTTGTAGTCGCCATGCACGAGCGAGTACGGGCCGTCGACGGCGGCGAGCCGCGGCGAGGCGCGCTCCACCAGCCGCCACAGCTCGTCGCGCAAGGGCGCGCCCAGGCGCTCGCCGGCGCGGCCCTCGAACAGCGCGCCGTGCACCGCGTGCGGCAGGAACCGCGAAGGGGGCCCATACTCGCGCCGGATTTCGAGCTCGGCGCCGAGCTCTCCACAAACGGCAAAGGGATGTTGCCGGAAGCGCGCCAGCACCTGGCCGCAGACACGCGCGATCTCGACCAGCTCCGCAGCGTCGAGTCGCGGGAACAGCTCGGCGAGCAACGTGCCCTCGACGAAGCTCCAGATCGAATACGGATGTTCGCCGCGCTGGGGCGCCGGGTCGGCGTAGATCAGGCGTGGCACCGGAATGCTCGGTCCCGGGCTGCGCTGGAGCCGGCTCATCAGCGCTCGCTCGCGCGCCGCCGAGCCGGCGTCGCGCGTGTGCAGGCGCAGCACGTAGCTGGCCGCGTCGCCATCGAGCCGGAAGCGCAGGTTGGTATTGGCGAGGCCGGCGCCCAGAACGCTCCACTCGGCGAGCGATCGCCGCGGAAACGCCGGCTCGATCAAGCGCCTCAGCTCCCCGGCGCTCAGCTCGACCCGCGGCGAACGCTCCCAGCCTTCCTCCAAGAGTTGCTCCTACGCTCGTGCGCGGCGGCTCAGCTACTTCGCGCCGCGCACGGCGGCCTCGATCTGCGCGACGTCGATCTTGCGCATGTTCATCATGGCCTCGAACGCGCGCTTCGCCACCTCCCCACCCCGCGCCAGCGCTTCCGTCAGCACTCGCGGCGTGATCTGCCAGGACAGGCCCCACTTGTCCTTGCACCAGCCGCACGCGCTCTCGGCGCCGCCGTTGCCGACGATCGCGTTCCAGTAGCGATCGGTCTCGGCCTGGTCCTCCGTGGCGATCTGGAAGGAGAACGCCTCGCTGTGCTTGAACATGTCCCCACCGTTGAGCCCCAGACAGGGGATCCCGCACACCGTGAACTCGACCGTCAGCACATCGCCCGCCTTGCCGCCGGGGAAGTCCGCGGGCGCGCGCTGCACGGCCCCCAGCTTGCTGTCAGGGAACGTCTGGGCATAGAAGCGCGCGGCCTCTTCTGCATCATCGTCGTACCAAAGGCAGATCGTGTTCTTGTTCATCGTGCCTCCTCCAGTTCAGCCGTCCAGGAAGAAAAGCTAGGACTCAGCTTCTCAAATGGGAAGCTGGATTGTCAGCGCGCCGGTCTGGAGGGATCGCGCGCCGGGTCATGGCCCGGGATGGCGTCGCTGGCCCACTCGGAGCGCTTCCAGGCGGGGATCGGCGTCTCGCATCCCGCTCGGGGTACGAACGCGGAGCGCTCGACCTGCTGCAGCTTGTGGATGTAGCGGGGACAGTTGGGGAACACCTCGCGCACCCGCACGCGCACGATGAACTGGGCCTCGGGATACTCCGGGAGCAGCGGGTCCGCATCGTCGATCGACGCGGTTCCATTGAGGCGCATGCGACTAGCGCGCTCGAAGTCGATGAACAACAGGCCGACGTGAGGATTCAGCCCCACGTTGCCCATCGACAGGTACATGCCGTTGCCGTCGTAGCTGGGAAACGCGATGGTGTGTGGATCGACGACGCGCACGAACCCCGGCGCGCCACCCTTGTAGGAGCAGTTGGGTCGGCCCTGATCGTCCGCGGTGGCGAGGAAGAACATGTCGACGGACTCGATGAAGCGCTGGCTGCCGTCGTCGATCTCGTCCTTGACGAGGCGGCTCTCGATGCGGTCGGCGATGCGCCTCGTGTCAAAGCGATCTTGCAGCGTTCGCGAGCTGGCGTGGAACATCGAAGTCATGGCTGAGTCCTTCCGTCATGGCCTTTGGTTCAGCGCTGCGCGGCGCCAGAATACGTCGGATCGATCAGCCGCTGCACGGCCGGTTCCGCCCGGGCGAACTCCCGGATCCGCGGGAACAGCTCGCCCCGGGTCTGCTGGCGATCCGCGAGGTTCATGTACAGGGCCCGCTCCAGCGTTCCTTCCGCTCCGGCGCTCGAGGGTGCGGGTGCCCCCTGGCCGCGAGCATCGAGCTTTCCAGCCAGGATGTGCTCCGCGAACTGGGCGTGGCCGATGGTCGGCGGCCAGAACACGTCGAGCTCGTAAGCCATGCGCCGCGCGGCCAGGATCCGCGGAGTCTGGAGCCTCGTGAAGGACATGCCCAGGATGTAGATGGCTCGCAGCAGCTGGTTCGGTCCGTTGCCGCTCTGGCCCGTGGCATCCTCGGCTGCGTAGGCACCGTGAAACAGGCCCGTGTCGAACAGCACACAGTCGCCGGCCTTGATGTGGGTGACGCACGGTGTGAGCCCGCAGCGCTCGAAGGGCTCCAGGTCAGCGGCCGCGAGCAGCCGCTGCTCGGCGCTCTGCTTGCCCTGGGAACCCCACTTCTGGTTCCAGCGCTCTTCGATCTCCCGGACCTTGCGGTGAGAGCCCGGAACCAGCGCGGTCGCGCCCGTGTTGCGGTTCATGTCGAACAGCGGCACGATGGCGTAGTATTCGGGGCCCTGGAACTCGGTGCCATAGAACTGGCCCAGGTGCGTGTGCATGCGTTGCGCCACGCCAAACTTGCCGTGCTGCGAGGTCATTGCCGCCACGCGCAGCGCGGCCGAGTTGCCGCTGGAGGTTGGCAAGTTCACCGACATGCGGTCGTACAGGGCCACCAGCTCGGCGTCGGCCTGCGTGCCGTAGGCGGCGTGGAACGCCTGGAGCACCCCGGGCCGCGTGCGCACGTACCACATCGAATCGCAGTGGGTGGTGCTCGTCATCAGCCCGTCGCCGTGCCCTTCCGTCCACGTCGCCGGCTGCCCTCTGCGCCAGCCGATCGGGCGCCGCTGCGCCATCCGCTGCGTGGCCTCTTCCACCCCCTCGAGGTGCCTCCACAGCAGGTCCTCGGCGCGCTCGAGCTCCGGCGGGCTCAACGCCGAGCGTACGCACGCGAAGCCGTGCTGGTCGAGGTGCGCCTGGATGCCAGCGCGGTCTGACGGATCGAGGCGCGTGGGCGAGAGCTCCGGGATCCCTGCCTCCGACGAGCGCAGCAGCATGGCTTGGAACCTAAGCCCCGAGCTCTTCGCGAAAGAGCGGCAGGATCGCCTGCCAGTGCCGCTCCGCTTCCGCGGCGTCGTACACGAGCGTGTCGTTAACGGCCCAGCCGTGGCGCGCCTCGTAGTGCTCGATCTGGTAGCGCTTGCCGTGCGCGGCCAGGGCCTGGCCGAGCGCCTCCGCGTGCTCGCGGGTCATGAACGCGTCGTCCTTGGCGATGCCGAAGTACATGCGCGCCTGGACCTTGCCCGCGAGCAGGTGCGGGCTCGTCGGCTCAGCGGTGACGAGGCCGCCCGGATGGATCGAGGCGGTCGCGCGCAGTCGATCGGGGAAGCGCGCCGCCGCGATGAAGGCATTGCGGCCTCCCATGCAGTAGCCGACCGCTCCCACGCGCGCGGCGTCGACGTTCGCGCGCGAGGCGAGCAGCTCCAGGCAGGCGGCCACGTCGTTCATGAGCAGGTCGGGAGTGAGGCTGCCGATGCGCTGGCGCATCTCGGCCAGCTTTTCGGGCTGCGTCATCACCGAGGGCTCGAAGTGCACGTGCTTGCCGATGCGGTGATACAGGTCCGGCAGCAGCACGTGGTAGCCGTGGCTCGCCAGCCGCTCCGCCATGGTCTTCAAGGCGGCGCGGTAGCCCAGGCCATCCATCAAAAACAGGATCGCGGGCCGCCGGCCCTCGGCGCCAGGGGTAACTTCATAGACGCTCATGGTGCCATCGGCTGTGGCGACGTCGATCTCTCGGGTCTGCATCTGCAAATTCGTACACTGTTCGAGCGCGCCCGGACAAGGCAACATCGGCGCGACGTCGCAAACTCCGAGCTCTGCCAGACCAGCTGCGAACGCGAGGTTACCGTGACTGAAGAATGCGACATCAGCATCCGCAAGCGGACCAGCGCCGATGTACCGCTGAAGCACGTGGCGATCAGCGATAGAGCGCGATCGCGTAGCTGCCCGTTCGACGAAAGCCGAGAGCTTCGTAGGTACGAACAGCGCTGGGGTTGCTCGTGAACAGCACCGCCCGTTCGGCTCCCCTGTCGCGTGCCGCCAGCAGGGCCGCCGCGACCGCGACCTTTGCAAAGCCTCGACCGCGCAGCTCCGGCGGGGTGTAGATGCCACCCAGCTGAACGATATCGGGAAGAGCGGCATTGAACGCGGACAGCGAGACCGGCGCTCCGCTCTCCACCGCGACCCAGGCATTGCCGTCAGCGATCTGCTGATCGAGAAAATGCGCAGAACGCTGCCGGGTTTGCTCGCTGTCGCTCGAGCCCAGGCTCTCGAGATCGTAGGCCAGCCGCCATGCGCACAGCGTGTCCCGCTCGCCGGGGAGCGGCGCCCGGGCCCCGACGAGTCCGCTGGACAGCGCGCTCGGCACGCGCAGATCGCAGAGGTCGAGACCGTACAGCCACTCATCACGATGGTAGCTGGCGTCCTCCGTTCTCAGCGCGAGCGCCAGCCTTGCTTGTTCCACCTGTGGCGCCGGCCCGGCAAGCCCCGTCACGGGCCGCTGACTGATGCTGACGCACGCTCGCGTCAGGTCCGCGACCGCAGCCACCGGCGCCTGGATCAGCAGCATTCCGCTCGCGCCCTGCGCTGCGACGCCGGTGATTTCACCAGCCTCGAACGCAGCGACGAAGACGTCCGTGCACGCCGCGGGGTGGAGCCCCCCGCGCTTCGCGTTGGCGCGAAGGAACATCGAGCTCTCGCGGCGAGCGCGCAGAAACGCCTCGAGCTGAAGCGCATCCCGCGAGTCGAGCGGACGGATCTGCATCAGCTCCCGCAATGCGATGTGCTGCGCCGGGACTCAACCCGGCGGCTTGCTGGCGAGGATGATCACGCGCGGCGAGGTGGATCCGAAGAACACCCCCGGCATCTCCGGGCGCCCGCTCACCTTCAGGATCTTGAAGCCGACGTCGTGCAGCATCTTGCCCAGCTCGTGCAGGCCGTAGATGCGCACGGAGTAGGTGCACTCGCGGTTCTTGCCGCTGGTGAGCATCAGGGTGCGCTTCACCTTCATGCGGCTGGTGATGTAGTCGAGGGTGACGTCGTCGATGCACACGCAGCCGTCGCCTTCGAACCAGGTCTGGCCCGGTTGTTGGGCGACCACGAAGTCGCGGTTGATCACGTCGAGCAGGAAGCGCCCGCCGGGGCGCAGGGCGTTGAAGATGCGGTGGGCGACGTCGACGTTCTTGTCTTCCTCGAAGAAGCCGAAGCTGGTGTTCCAGCAGTAGATGGCGTCGAAGTCTTCCTGGTAGCTGAGCTCGCGCATGTCCCCCGCCGTGAACTGGAGGCGCTGGTTGCGCTCGATCGCGAGGCCCGAGGCCCAGTCGAGCTGGGACTGGGAGAGGTCGTAGCCGACCACGTCGTAGCCGCGCGCCGCGAGCTCGACCGCGTGCTGCCCCGCCCCGCAGGCGAGGTCGAGGATCTGCCCGCCGGGGGCGACGGCCAGGCCTTCCTCGATGAAGTTGACTTCTCGCTCGAGCTGGCGCGGCGACAGAATCGGGATCGCGCGCAAGAACTCTTCCGAGAACATCTCTTCCCACCACTTGCGGGCTCCAGAGGTCTCGGCCCTGAGCTTCTCCAGCGCGGCCTTCTCGGACGCTGCCTTGTCCGCCGCGAGTCGTTCCGCCGCCGTCGCCGCGCTGCCGCCGACAGCCTTGTGCTCGCCCGAGCCGGTGCGGTGATGCTGGGGCGGGGGCGGCGGCTTCTTGCGGCGCTTGGGCGGGGTCTTGGGCCGCCCGTGTTCATCCGCCTGCACGGGGGGCTGGGAGGTGACGTCCAGGATCTGTTCCGCGTCCAGCACGCCGTCCGCTGCCTCGCTGTGCTCGATCGTCGGCGAGCTGTCCGGCGAGCTCTCGAAGTCGACCTCGAGATCGAGGTCGCTGGAGGGGGACGCGATCTCTTCTTCGTCGAAGGCGTGCTCGGAGACCTCCTGCGCTTCGCTGTCGTCGAGGTCCTCGATCTCCTCTTCCAGCTGGTTGTCGAGCACGGGCACGTTGCTGCCCAGGACTTCGATGATGCGCTTGGGCTCGACCAGGCCCGGCGGCAAGCTGCTGCGCACCGGCGGCAGCGAGGAGCGCAGGTGCGGCGGCGGTTGCGGCGCCATCGACGAGACCGTGCGCTGCACCAGCGGCACCGGATCCGACGGGCGCGCCGTGGGCGGCAGGGAGGTGGTCACCGAGATCGGCAGCGGCGTGATCGATCTTCCGCCAAGCCCCTGCGCAGGCGAGGGGGGCGGCACGGAGGACGCGAGCCGCGCGCGCTGGCTGGGCGGCGGCGGCCGCTCCGAGACGCGCGGCGCCGGGACGTCGGCGGTGGCCGTGCTCATGCGCCCCGCCAGGTCCATCATGGGCTCGCGCGGCAAGGGGTTCGTGGGGCGCTCCGAGTCAGCGGGGCGCGACGGCGGCGGCAGCGGCGGCGGCGCGGGCGGCTGCGATGCCGGGCGCGCCGCGGCCGTGGGCTGCGAGGGCGGAGGCGGTTCCGACCCGACAGTGCTCGCCTCGGATCCCTCGGCTGGGCCGGTGGCCAGCTCACCAGGGTTGGCGGGAGCGGAGACGGTTCTGGAGCGCACCTCGTCAGACATCAACGACTCGAGAGGGCCTCGCCGTAACGAATAGGCCCCAGATCGTGTGAAAGAGCCACTCCGGGCTCGACGAACAAAACGGCCGTCGACCCCAGGTGGAACACTCCGATCTCATCCCCCTGCTTCACCCTCACCGCGGGCTCGAGGGGGTAGATGCCGGGTCGGGTGTCATCTCCACCCAGAGCGGTGACGGTGATGCGACCCACGATGATGGCGCCCACCATCACCACGGTGACCCGCCCCATCGACGGCGTATCAATAACCAGCGCCACGCGCTGGTTGCGCACGAACAGGTCCGGCACGTGGCGTTCGCCGATGCTGTTGACCGGATACAGATCCCCGGGCAGCGAGCGCACCAGCTTCAGCTCGCCCTCCACCGGCGCGTGCACGCGGTGATAATCGCGCGGCGAGAGGTACACGACGCAGAAGCTGCCGCCCGCGTAGCGCGGCGCCTCCGAGTCGTCACCGATCAGCTCGCCCACCGAATATTCGGTGTTCTTGACCGCGATGCGCCCGTTGGGCAGCACCGGGCCCAGCTGCTCGAGCCGCCCGTCCGCGGGGGAAACCACGCCCGCCGCCGCGATCGGCCGCACGCCGTCGCGCAGCCGGCGCGTGAAGAATTCATCAAAGCTGGGGTAGACCCCGCACGGCTCGCACTCGTCCAGCTGCACGCCGTACGCGCGACAGTAGATCGACGCAGCGAGTCGACTGAGCGGCGCCGGTACGTTCGCGTCGCACAGCTTTCCCACCGCCTGGCTCAGGCGGACTCGGGGAACGACGCGCAGTACTTGCGCCGCGGCAAAGGTAGCAAATGTCAAGCTTCGGCCTCGGGCCTAGATCTATCATGGGGCCACTCCTTTCGGCTACAGCACCGACGTCCCCGAACAGCAGGAGAATGATGGCCGGGCCTCCTCCGAGCGGGCGCTCGCCGACCCCTCGGGGCCCTGCCCGACCGCGGCGCGCGCCACCGGGGCAGCCTGGTAGCGCCGGGCGGCTCCCGGGGCTGTCGCTGAGGCCGCGCCGCTGCTCGGGTCCAGGTACCGGGGGAAGAACGCAGCGAAGAGCGCGGCGCCAGCCCGGGGGTGCCGAGGAGCCCTGCGCCGCGAACGCGCCGCTCCTTTTCTGTCGACCGACGCTGTCTCTTTAAATAGAGTCCATGTCTATCACTATAGTAGACGTCCGGACAGTCTACAGAACAGCGGATCAGCGAGCCCGCCGCACCGGCGCTGAGCTCTGCGGCCTCCGCACCTCCCATGCTGACGATGAAGACCCGTTACGCGCTGGCTGCGCTGACACAGCTGGCTTTGCGCCCTTCATCTCGGGCAACATGCCCTTCAAGACCGAGATCGCGCCGATCTTGATCGTCGCGCGGCTGGAGGAGTTCGCTTACGGCGAGGCCACCGCCATCGCGGTGGTGCTGCTCGTGATCTCGTTCACGCTGTTGGTCTCCATCAACCTGCTGGAGAGCTGGAGCAGGCGCCATGCAGCCTGAGGCGATCGATTTTCCCACCCAGAGCTCGAGCCCGGCGCCCTCGCGGGCCGCCGCCGCGGCCCCGGGTCTGCGCCGCGCACAGCGCGATCCGAGCTGGGTGCGCTGGCTCTTGACGGCGATCGCGCTCGGCGCGGTGCTGCTGATCGTCGGCCTGCCGATCGTGTTCGTGTTCGTGGAGGCGCTGGCGGAAGGGCCCGCGGCCTACCTCGAAAACCTGTTCGGCGATGCCGACACTCGCCAGTCCATGCTCCTGACCCTGACGGTCGTCCCGATCGCGCTGGGCGCCAACGTATTGTTCGGCCTGGCAGCGGCCTGGAGCATCTCGCGCTTTCAGTTTCGCGGGCGGGCCATCCTGACGTCGCTGATCGACCTGCCCTTCTCGGTCTCGCCCGTGGTCGCGGGGCTGATGTTCGTGCTGATCTTCGGGCTGCAGGGCTATCTCGGGCCCTTGCTGCGGCGCGACGGCTACTCGATCATGCCCATTGTCACCTCGCTGCCGCTGTCGCTGATCCGCCTGGAAGGCCTCGGCCAGCGCTACCCCTCGCAGCTCTCCGGCGGCCAGCGCCAGCGCGTGGCGCTCGCGCGCGCCCTCGCCGCGCGGCCGCGCGTGCTCTGGCTGGATGAGCCGTTCGGCGCGCTGGACGCCAAGGTGCGGCAAGAGCTGCGGCAGTGGCTGCAACGGCTCCACGAAGAGATCCAGGTGACGAGCGTGTTCGTCACCCACGATCAGGAAGAGGCCTTCGAGGTCGCCGATCGCGTGGTGGTGATGAACCACGGTCGCATCGAGCAGGTGGGCAGCCCCTCCGAGGTCTTCGAGCATCCGGCCAACGCCTTCGTGATGGACTTCCTCGGCAACGTGAACGTGTTCCAGGGGCGCGTCGAGCAGGGCAAGGCCGTGGTCTCGGGGCTGGAGCTGCCCGCCGCCGAGTACGCGCACCTGGAGGCTCAGCCGGCGGCGGTCTACGTCCGGCCGCACGAGCTGCAGCTCGAGCGAGCGCAGAGCACCAACAGCCTGGCCGCGCGCGTGATCCACGTGAACCCGACCGGGGCGCGCACCAAGATCGAGCTGCGCGCGCTGGGCAGCGACCAGCTGATCAACGCCGAGCTCAGCGCCGAACCGTTCGCCGAGCTCGGCATCCAATCGGGAGACACGGTGCACGTCTCGCCGCGGCGCGTGCGGGTGTTCGCGCCCGAATACTCGATCTAGCGCGCGGGCCGGGAGCTCAGCTGGCCACCGTGCCGGGGCGACGCGGCTTGGGCCGGTGCGGCCCCATGTGCTGCGGCTGGGACGGCGGCGCCGGGGTGCGTGGCGCCTTCCACAGCGAGACCAGGATCGATCCGCCGAGGATCGCGGCGATGATGCCCAGCGAGAGCAGGATCGGCAGGTGGTACACGTCGGCCAGCAGCATCTTGGCGCCGACGAACATCAGCACGAAGGATAGCCCCACCTTCAGGTAGGCAAACTTGGTGATGATCTTGGCCAGCAAGAAATACATCGAGCGCAGGCCGAGGATCGCGAAGATGTTCGATGTGAAGACGATGAACGGATCGCTGGTCACCGCGAAGATGGCCGGGATGGAGTCGACGGCGAAGATCAGGTCGCTGACCTCCACCGCCACCAGCGCCAGGAGCAGCGGCGTGGCATAGCGGCGGCCGTCCCGGACGACGCTGAAGCGGTCCCCCTCCAGCTGCGGCGTGATCGGCACGATGCGCTGGAACCAGCGCACCACGGGGTTGTTCTCGGGGTGCACTTCCTGCTCGCGCTGCAGCAGCAGCTTGATGCCCGTCACGGCCAGCACAGCACCGAACACGTACAGCATCCAGTGGAAGCGAGCGAGCAGCGCGCCGCCGATCAGGATGAACACGGCGCGCATCACCAGCGCACCCATGACGCCCCAAAACAGCACGCGGTGCTGGTAGCGCGCCGGGATGCTCAGCGCCGAGAACAGCACCACGAACACGAAGATGTTGTCGACCGCCAGGGCCTTCTCGATCAGATAGCCGGTGGTGAACTCGAGCGCGCGCTCCGGCCCGGAGAGGGCCCACATGCCGCCCGCGAACGCCAGCGCCAGGCTGACCCACACGGCGCTCCAGATGCCCGCCTCCTTCGCGCTCACCTCGTGCGACTGCTTGTGAAACACGCCGAGATCGACGGCCAGCAGCGCCAGCACGAAGCCGATGAAGCCGGCCCATGCCAGCGGCGAGCCGATGGTTTCCATGCCTGCCATGGCTGCCTCAGCCCTGAATCAGCGCGACCGAGCGCGGGCGGTAGCTGCCGTGGCCGGCGCTCCGCTGGGCCAGCGCCATCAGCCGGGCGACGCGCTCCTCGGTGGCCGGGTGGGTGGAGAACAGGCGCGCCAGCGAGGCGGCGGCGCCCAGCGGATTGATGATGTACAGGCTCGCCGTCGCCTCGGGAGCGGCCAGCGGCATCACGCTGGCGGCGCGCTCGATCTTCAGCAAGGCTTGCGCCAGCGCCTCCGGGTCGCCGGACATGCGAGCGCCGGCTTCATCCGCCAGGTACTCGCGCGAGCGGGAGATGCCGAGCTGGATCAAGGTGGCCGCGATCGGCGCCACGATGGCGGCCAGGATGCCGCCCTCCGCGACGCCCTCTTCCTCGTCTCTGCTGCTGCCGAAGAAGGCCGCGAAGCTCAGCATGTGAGCCGCGTAGCTGATGATCGAGGCGCCCGCCGCGGCCAGGCTCGCCACCAGGATGTCGCGATTTTTGATGTGCGCCAGCTCGTGCGCGATCACGCCGCGCAGCTGCCGGCGATCGAGCAGCTCCACGATGCCCTCCGTGACCGCCACGGCGCCGTGCTCGGGATTGCGCCCCGTCGCGAAGGCGTTCGGCTGCTGACCGGGGATCAGGTACACGCGCGGCTTGGGGATCTGCGCCCTGGCGGACAGCTCCTCCACGATGGCGTGCAGCTCGGGAGCTTGGTCGGGCTCGATCTCCTGCGCGCCGCTCGTGCGCAGGACGATCTTGTCCGAGAAGAAGTACGCTCCGAGGTTCATCGCCAGCGAGATCACGAGGAACACGGGCCAGGAGCCCGGCGCCAGGCTGGAGCCGAGCCCGATTACCAGCGCGGAGAGCGCGCCCAGTAACAGGATGGTCTTCAGTTGGTTGTTCATACCCTCTGTTCTAGGGACGACCACGCATGTCGACCATGACGTTATTTTTACGCAACATGTAGCTGCTATCTACAGGTCGAGGTCGGACCGCGCCTGCTCCCCGGGCCGGCTACCGGCGAGCAAACAGGGAGTGGCGGGCGATGTCGCAGATGGCGACGACGGCAGGGTTCTTGATCCTGCGCTCGCCGGAGATGGCGTAGAAACGCTCCCGGACCTGGTCGGTGCGGCCGAGCACCTGCACGCCATATTGTTCGATCACCTGCGGCTCCACCACGCTCGGCGCCGCGAAAATGCCCACACCGTCCGCGCCGAACACCTGTAGCAAAGCGCTGTCCTCGAACTCGGCCACCACCTTCGGCTGGATGCCGTTGCGCTCGAACCACTGGTTCAAGAGGCGGCGCAGGGTCAGATTCTCCAGCGGCAGCAGCATGGGTGCGCCATCCAGGCACTGCGGAAAGCCCTTCTTGTAGCTGGCCGCCAGCTGCTGGGTGCCGAAGAAGCTGATGCCGGTCTCGCCCAGCAGGTGGTGATAGGCGCGCACGCTGCCCCCCGGCGGCACCGGCGCATCGGAGATCACGATGTCGAAGGCATGCAGCGCCAGGTTCGCGAGCAGCTTCTCATACGAGTCCTCGTGACACACGAGCCGGACCGGCTCGGCCAGCGTCAACGCGGGCTGCAGCAGGCGCCGCACGATCAGCTTCGGCACCACGTTCGCGATGCCGACGTCCAGGCGCAGCGCCTGCCCCGTCGAACGGCCCTTGACCGTGTCGAGCATCTCGCGCCCGAGCGAGAAGATCTCGTCGGCATAGCGGTACACCACGCGCCCGACCTCGGTCAGCGCCAGCTTGCGGCCCTGCTTCGCGAACAGCTTCTCGCCGAGCTGCTCCTCGAGCGCATGAATCTGCGCGCTCAAGGTCGGATGCGAGAGCCGCAGCACCTTGCCCGCCGCCACGAGCCCGCCCTCGCGAGCCACCACCCAGAAGTACAGCAGATGGTGGTAGTTGACCCATTCCATCTGTCCAACATAACCCGGAACCCCGCGGCACGTGACCGCGGCGGGTCGTGCGTGGGGCAGTCCTGGGGTCGTCGGGTGTCGTGGACTGACGAGCCCTCTCCCCTCCTCCCGCTATTGCACCGGCGGGCGTGCGCGCGCCATCTCGCACAGCTTGCGGCGATCGGGGTCCCCGGGGTCGGGCAGCTGCCAGGGGTCGGCACCGAGCAGGTTGCTCTGGTGGCCTTCGCACGCCACCAGCTCCGACCAGGGGTCGAGGCTGAGCGCCATCGTGGAGGCCGCGCGCGCCGCCTCGCTGTCGCCGGCTTCGGCGTCGAAGCGGGCGCGCAGCGCGAACCAGCCCGCGTGCGGGCCGTCGAGCTCCTTTAGCTTGCCCAGGCGCTGCTCGGCGAGCTGCTTGCGGCCGGCGGCCAGCTGCGCCTGGCTCGAGCGGAAGCGCAGCGCGGAGGACTGCGGCGCATGCGCCAGCGCGGCCTCGAAGTTGCGGGCTGCCGCGTCGTAGTGCTGGCCGTGCAGGAACAGATCGCCGACGCGCACCCGCCCCAGCTCCGGCGAGCTTGCCGCGATCGTCGCGTGCGGATCGTCTTCGGGCGAGAGCGCGCGCAGCCAGGTCTGCCAGCGCACGATCCACTCCTTCAGCGTGTAACCGCTGACGCCGCGCAGCGCCGGATCGGGGTCGCGCTGCTCCAGCCCCTTCAGATCGTGCAGGAGCAGATGGAACGCGAGCTTGCCGTTCACGCGGATCCAGTAGTTGATGAAGCTGGTGACCTCGGAGAAGGCGATCGAGGCCGCGTCCGCCGAGGGCAACATGGCGATCGAGGGGCCCAGGTTGTCGACGCCGACCGAGGTGTTGGTCAGCAGCGCGCGCTGGGCGACGCGGTCGTGGCCGTCGGGGTCGTCGAACGGGCGCGGCGCGCGCCAGCGCTGCTCCTGGCGCTTGGCGACGCCTTCCTGCAGCCAGAGCGGCGCAAAATCGCGCGTCGCGCGCGAGAGCGAAAGGTGCACCAGCTCGTGCGCGAGCGTGTCTTGCCACGGGTAGCCGTGGCGCGAAGCGCGCGGGGAGAGCAGCGTCACGCGGCCCCAGCGCGCCACCGCGACCGTGCCGGTGGTCTCGGCCGCCTCCAGCGGCAAGCCGCTCACGCAGGAGAGCGAGAACAGGTCGCGGACCACGTCGATGCGCAGCGGCCGCGGCAGCTCCACGCCCAGATCCACGCGCACGGCCTCGCGCGCCCGATCGGCGACGTCGACGATGTAGGGCACCAGCGGCTCGTCGTCGGCGTCTTGCAGGCGCAGCCAGATGCCGCGCTCCGGATCCTCCACCACGCGCGACGCGGCCACCGCTCCGGCGCAGTTCTCGGCCAGCGCCGCCAGGCTCGCCACGTCCGCCTCCTCGCCGGGCAAGGCCGAGAGAATGGCGCGTGCCGAGTCGCAGTCCCCCACGTACAGGCTGAGGCGCGCGCGCTCGATCGCCAGGCGGTGGCTCTGCGTGACGGAGAGCGAGGAGCGCTGATATTGCTCCGCCAGCTGCCGGGCGCGGGTCACGTCCAGCTCGGTGATGGCGTCGGACAGGGCGTCGAGGTCCACGGGCATCAGCACGCTGGGCAAGCTGGCCAGCGCGGGCGTGCGCCGCAGGGACAGGCGCCACAGCGCCACGGCCCCGAGCAGCACTCCGAACACCAGCAGCGCGCCCAGCACGCGCAGCACGCGGCGCCCGGCCGTGCTTCGGCTACGGCGGCGCCGTGCGGGCCCGCCGCTGACGTCATCCGAGCGCCGGGCAGAGCGCCGCGCGAGCCGCGCAACGCGCGCGCGCAGCGCAGAGAGCCGCGCGCGCAGCGCAGAGAGCCGCGGCTTCATCGCAGCAGGCCCTCCGCGTAGCGCTTGACCGCCGGCGCCAGGTGCCCTTCCGAGCTGTCGCCGAGGCTGCGCAGCACGCGCTTGCGGAACTCCTCGGCCTTGTTTTGCTGCTCCGCCTTGGGCACGTCGCCGCTGAAGCCGCCGGAGCGGCCGTCGCCGTCCTGCTCGCCCTCTGGCTCTTGCCCCGGGTCGTCCTGGCTCTGATCGGGATCGCTGGTCTTGCCCTGGTCGGCGGACTCCAGGAGCCGCTGCGCGTCACGCTGCAGCGAGAGCCCCGCTTGCCCTTCCCCGCGCTCCAGCTCGCGCGCCGCCTGCTGCATCAGCTGCTCCGCCTGCCGGAGCCGCTCCGTCACCTCGCCGGGCAGCGGGCTGCTGCTGTCTTCGCCGCGCTGGGCCAGCTCCTGCGCCTTGTTCGCCAGCTCGTTCTCGAGCTGCGTGGGCCCTTGCAGCAGGCTGCGCGCGCGCTCCCGCGCCTGCTGGCGCTGCGCGTCCAGCTGCTCCTGCAGCCAGCGCTGATGCTCCTCGACCACGGCCCGGGCGCGGTCGAGCTGGCCCTGGAAGTAGCCGTGCCCTTCGCTCTTGGCGCGCGCATCGGAGAGCGCCGAGAGCGCCCGGCGCGCGCTCTCGGCGGCCTGCTCCAGCTTCAGCCCTTCCAGCTCCTGCGCCATGCCGCGCGCGCTCTCGCGCGCCAGCGAGCCCGCCGCCTCCGCCGTGCCGGGCGAGCTGCCGGGCTCCGGCAAATCCGTCACCGCGTCGCGGATCTCCCTGGCGCGCCGCTCCGCTTCCTCGCGCAGCGACGCGGAATTCTCGGCCTGCTGCGCGCCGGACAGGGTCTGATCGACCTGTTCCACGGCGCCTGCGTGCTGGCGCGCCAGCTCCGCGATCTGATCGGCGAGGTCGTCGAAGGGCCGCTGACCCTGCCCGCCCTCTCCGGGCTGCGGCTCCGACGAGCCCTCGCCCTGCCCCGCTTCGACCCCGCCGCGGCCCGAGCTCTGCGCGCCGAACGAAGGCACCGGGCGATGTAGACGCTCGGCGAGATGCCGGGCGGCGAGCTCGGCATGGTAATAGTCGGCGGCCTGGCGCGCGCGAGAGACCCGCCCCAGATCGGCGAGCGCCACGCTGCCCAGATCGTTGCCCAGCACGCCCAGCGAGAGCAGCTGCTCGGCGCCGGCGTGCAGCGCGTAGATCGCATTGTCGAGCCGATCGACGCCAGGTGCCGGGGACTCGCCGGACTGCGCCTGCTGCGCGCCGACCATCGCCTCTTCGGCGACGTTGCCCAGGATCTTGGCGACGCGCTGCGCGTCGCGGGTGGCCAGCGACGCCAGCACCCCGTCGAGCGACAGCGCCAGGTCCTCCACGGTGCGCGAGCGCTGCTCCAGCGTGCCCCGGAGCGCGCGCAGCAGCCGCAAGCGACCGAGCGCGAAGTTGCGCAGCCCCGGCGCGACGCGCAGCCCGCCGTAGCTCTCGCCGAGCGCCTGCTCGAAGTTGCTGATCGCGCTGTGCAGCGCCTGATCGAAGCGCCGCAGACGATCGGCCGCGAAGGCCTTGTCCGCTGCCTTCTGCGCGGCTTGCTCGGCCTTGCTGGCGGGCTTGCTCGCTGGCACGGGCGCCTGCTCCGCGCCGATCGCCGCGACGTCCACGAAGGCATCGCGGCAGCGGATCAGCGCCAGGTAGCGCAGCGCCTCCAGCTCGCCCACGGCGGTGGGCAAGATGGTGATGGCCGCGCTCTTGCCCCACTTGGAGCCGCCGACGGGGTCGTTGTCGCGGGCCTCGATGCTGATCTGCGCGGGCAAGAACAGCGTGCGCAGGAAGCGGTCGCTGGGCATGAGCACGTGCCCGCCGCGCTGGCGCGCCGACTCGTCGTCGTACGTGCCGAGCACGCGCCGCTCCTCGCGATTGCCGGAGCGCAGCACCAGATCCACCTGGCGCAGCCCGTGATCGTCCTGCGCCCACCAGCGCAGCTCCAGCCGCGACAGCTCGCGCAGCTGCTGCGTCGAGGGCGCGCCGTCGAGCGCGACCACCGGCGCCTCATCCGCGAGCGCCACGATGTTCAGCGCCTCGGGCTCCACGATCAATACATCGCCGAAGCGCGCGGCGACGCTCAGCACCTGATCTTCGGTCACCTCGAAATGCGCCACCAGCCCGCCCTCGCCGTCGCTGACGAAGGGCGTCTCCTGCTTGCCGTCCGTGACCAGCAGCTGCCGGTCGGAGTACAGCGGCCGCGCGCGCAGCGTGAGCTGCGTGCCGATCGGCAGCATCGAGGTGGCGCCAGCGAACAGCCGCCGCCCCGGTTGCCGCAAGTACGCGGGGGGCGTCGCCTGCACGCGCAGCTGCTCCGTCCAGTACAGCGGCCAGGGCGCGCGCCCGTGGCGTGCGGCGAGCACATCCATGCCCTCGACGATCTCGCGCGAGCGCTGGATACAGAGCGCGAGCGCCAGCAGCGCGCACAGCGCCCCCAGCCAGCGGTACACCTGGGCCCGGCGGCGCGCGGCGCTGCGCACCTGCTCGAGCGAGGCCTTCTCGATCAGCTTGTCGAGCTGGAAGGTCGCCAGCGTCACGCCCGTGGCCGTGGCCGTGGTGAGGCCCACCGGTGCGGCGTCGAGCTCCCCGGTCAAGCGCTGCGCCAGGCGCACGAGCCGCAGCGCTTGCTCCCCGATCGCGCGATCGGTGCGCCGGATCACCTGCTGAACGAGCCGCAGCGGATCCGCCACCGTGCGCCGGTCCCGCCACCAGCCGACCACCAACACGACCACGATCAGCAGCACGCCGACGGCGGCAGCGCCCCGGGTCGAGGGCGTGCCGTGGCGGGCGAGCAGAGCGCAGCCGAGGCCCCCAGCCCCCAGAGCGGCGTGGCGAGCGAATCGAGCGGGTCGGGTCAGGACCTCACGCCAGGCGGTGGCCCGCTGGCGCAGCGAAAAACTCGCATGCACGGGGCTCAGCTTAGCTCCAGCAGCCAAACAAATGCCGCTTTTCGCTCCAAATCGGGACCGACGGGGCGACCGGTAGCGGGAGCGCCGGAGCCGATCCAAACTCGAGAGAATCGCGATGTCCGCCTCCGCCGACGACACCGAGCGCTTCCTGCGCTGCGTGCTGGGCCTCCCCGACCAGGAGCTGCGCATCGAGTGGTTGCGCGAGCACGTCCAGAAGGAGCCTCCCCATCTCCTGGCGCCGCTGCTGGACGCGGTGATCGGCAGCAGCGAGATCGGCGAGCCCCGGGCGCGTGAAGCCCTGCTCACCATCGCGCTCTGGGCTGCCGGCATGGCCAGCACCGGCGACCTCGAGCGCCTGCGCCAGGTGGCGCTCGAGCAGCGCTTGCTCAGCCTGCAGCGCGTGATCCGCCGGGTGCCGACCGCGTCGCTGCCGCCCGAAGGCTCCGAGCCGCGCATCCCGGACTACGGTGCAGGCCGCGAATTGACGCTGGGAGAGCGCCGCAACCTGGCGCGCCGCTCCGGACGCCAGCGCTTCGATGCGCTGATCAAGGACCCTCATCCGATGGTGATCCGCGAGCTGCTCGCCAACCCCAAGACCACCGAGGATGACGTGGTGCGGGTCGCGGCCGTGCGCCCCGCCCGCGCCACCTCGATCCTGGCGATCGCGAGCACGCGCTGGCTCGCACGCCGGCGGGTGCGCATGAGCGTGCTGCAGAATCCGGGCTCCCCGCTCTCGGTCGCCCTGCCCCTCGTGGGCCTGTGCACGCGCTCCGAGCTGCTGGAGCTGGTGCGCGGGACGGACCTGCCACCGCTGGTGCGCATCACCGCCAGCGAGCTCGTCGAGCGCCGGCCCCCGAGCACCGACCCGCCGGGTGCCGGAGAACCGGGCCAGCCCGGCACGGTGTTGCAGTAAAGCGGGCGGATTTCGGGGGCGGGCGGGCGTGGAGGTAGGATGGTCGCCTCTGTGGTAGGTCTGATCCCGTGAAGGCCATTGATAAGACGCAGTTGCTCGCGCTGCTGGTGGAACGTCTCTCGACGGAGCTCGCACGGGTGCGCGGCCAGGCCCAGCGCGAGGCCGAGGGCGCGACGCACGAGGAGGCGCGCGCGGAGGGCGACAAGGACATGCGCGCCACCGAAGCCTCCTATATCGCACGCGGCTACGCCGAACGAGCGGCGCGCCTCGAACAAGCGATCGCCCAGCTCTCGCGGCTGGAGCTGCGCGACTGCGCCCGGGCGGGGTCGATCCAGGCCTCTGCCCTGCTCGAGCTCGATCACGAGGGCAACCGGTCGATCTACTTCCTGGTGCCCGCCGGGGGCGGTGAGCACCTCACGATCGACTCGCAAAACATCCAGACCTTGACGCCCACGAGCCCCCTGGGGCGCGCGCTGCTCGGGCTCGGCGTGGGCGATGAAGCCGAGGTGGAGTCACCGCAAGGCGCGCGCAGCTACGAGATCACCGACCTCGCCTGAGCGCGCTCAGAAGGTCAAGTTCTTGCAGTACGCGCTGTTCGATATGCTGTGGTCTCCGGGCAGGTTGAGCACCGGGGAGCTGCAGAGCAGCGACCATTTGCCGGAGAAGTAGCCGGACATGTCGCGCGGCTCGGCAGCGCTGCCTTCGTCATCGGGGGTGAGCTGCGCGGCGAAGTGCCCCTCGATCTTGCCGTCGTTGCTGAGCGTGACGTCGATCGTGCCGCTCTGCGAGGTGTAGCTGACTTGATCGATGTAGGCCTGTGCGATCGCCACCGTGTCCTGCGTATCCGCGAGGTTCTCCGTGTGCTGCCCCATCGCGTTCTCCACGCCGTCCAGCTCCAGCTGAAGCAGGACCAGATCGTCGTGGTCGTTGGGATAGACGGTCGTCACGGTCAGGAGCACGACCTTGCGGAGCTCTTTCACATCGAGCCGCGCGCCCCCGCCCAGCACCTGATGTTGTTCTTTCTCGTCGAGCGTGAGCAGCACATCGTCGACGAGCTCGTTGCCGTCCGAGGTGACAGGCTCGGCGCCGCCAGCAGAGCTGCCGTCAGCAGGGCTGCCGCCCTCGGCGGGCTCGTCACCGGGGACGGTCGCGGTTTTGGGATCGGAATCGCCGCAGCCGGCGAGCGCCAAGGGCAACAGGCATGCGAGGAGAGCGGAGAAGCGCATCGCTCGGAGCTTATCACAAGTGCGCCGCCGGCTGGCGTATCGATCGGGGTCAGCTCTTTTTGCGCGGGAACACGAACGAGGGCTTGAGCACGACCTCGTCCTTGATCAGGTCATCAGGCATGCCCGGATAAGTGACGCCAAATTTCTGCCGGTTGATCGCGATCTCCGCGCGGCCGGTCACCTTTTCGGGGCCGAGCTCGATGGTCGCGGGGAAGGTGATCTGTTGCGTTACGCCATGCAAGGTCAGATCGCCCGTGATTTCGTGGGTAGCCGTACCCGAGGGCTTGGCGACCACGCTGCTGCTCTTGAACGTGGCCTTCGGGAATTTTTCCACGTCGAGAAAATCCTTGGTCTTGATGTGCTGCGTCAGCTTCTCGGTGTCGGTCTGGAGCGACGCCGTGTCGACGTCGAAGTTGACGGACTGGACTTGATCGCCCGCCAGCGTGGCGGTGCCCGTGAACTGCTTGAAGGAGCCATCGTGCGAGCGGGTGATCTTGGAGGCGACGATCTCGAGCTTGCTCGAGGCCGGGTCGAGCGCCAGCTCGCTGACGGCGCCGGGCTCTGCCGCCTTGGGCGTGACGGCGCCCGTGGAGCCGATGGCGGCTGGCTGCGCCGCGGCGGTGTCGACGCCGGTCGTGGAGTTTGCGGGAGCCAGCGGCGCGACCTGGGTGTCAGTCTTCTTCTCGCTCTGGCAGGCCATGGCGAGCAGCAGGGCGCAAGCCGGGGCCAGCGCGCGGGAGCGGAAGGAACGCATCGGGTCTCGATCGAGTGTCATGACGCGAGCCATACACGTCCGCGCACGCCCCGACAATCGCTACCACGCCGCTGGAAAACTGGAGGCCTTGCCCTATGCTCGGGGCATGCAGCGCCGGAGCCTGGCCCTCGCGTTCGGCGCGCTGCTGCTCGTCGGCTCCGGGTATGCGCTGTTTCGTGCCACGGAAACCGCGCCCGGGGAGCAGCACGCCGCGGAGCTGCACTGGGTCAGCTTCATCGGCGCGTGCGATGCCTCGGGCGCCGTGCCGATCGACGAGCGGCACTTCGCGGTGGCGGATGACGAAGACAACGTGATCCGCGTGTACGACGCCGTGGCGGGGGGCAAGCCGGTCTCGCGCACCAACCTGTCGAAGCAGATCGCGCTGGCCAAGAAGGGCGAGGCGGACATCGAGGCCGCGACCGCCCTGAATGGCCGCGCGTACTGGCTCAGCTCGCACGCGCGCAACGCGAAGGGAGACCTCGATCCCAATCGCTCGCTGCTGATCACGACCGACCTACCGGCGCTGGACGCGCGCCTGGAGGTGCAGGGCCAGGTCTACCGCCACCTGCTCGACGATCTCGAGCAGAGCCCGGCGCTCTCGCGCTACGATCTGGCCCGCGCCGCGGCCTTGCCGCCGAAGGCACCGGGCGGGCTCAACCTGGAGGGGCTCACGGCCACCCCCGAGGGCACGCTGCTGATCGGCTTCCGCAGCCCCATCCCCGGCGGCCAGGCGCTGCTGGTGCCGCTGTTGAATCCCGAGGCCGCGGTCGGCGACGGGCCGCTGCGCTTCGGAGAGCCGATCGAGCTCGACCTGGGCGGGCTCGGCGTGCGTTCGCTCTCCTACTGGCGGGGCCGCTACTTGATCGCGGCGGGGCCCGCCGGGGGCGATGGTCCGCATCGCCTGTACGGCTGGCAGGGGCCGGGCACGCGCGCCGAGCTGCTGGCGGAACAGGCTTTCGCGAACGCGAGCCCGGAAGCGTTCTTCACGCCCGAGAGCAACGCCGAGATCCTCGTGCTCAGCGACGACGGCAACCGAGTGCTGCGCGGCAAGCCGTGCAAAAAGACGCACAAGCGCCACCGGCGGTTCCGCGGCGTGTGGCTGCGGCTGCCGGCCGCGGACGCTCAGTAGTGCTTGCCGATCAGGATGTCGGTGCAGGCGTAGCTGTTCTCTTTGCACAGCCGCGGGTAGATCAGGCCGTCGGCCTGCTCGACCGTGCTGAACCAGCCGTAGCGGTCCCAGATCTGCTTGCTCGCCACCAACTGCATCAGGTCGATGTTGCCGTACACCGGCGGGTTGCCGGTGAGCACCACGCTCTTGCTGTAGTCGCGCGGCTTGTCGTACCAGATGCGTCCGCGCGTGGTGGCGTTGGGCGGCGCGTAGTTCAGGCCCATCATGCGCAGGCGCGTGATCAGGATCTGGCTGTCGCCCTGCTGCAGGCGCGCGAAGATCTTGGCAAAGGCGTCCGCCTCGTACAGGTTGTCGATGTTGGTGTGCAGCACGTAGCGGCCGCGCGCGTGCTGCAGCCCGAGCTGGCGCAGGTTGTGGCCCCAGACGTTCTGGCGCTCGGGCGTGGCGAGCACGGGATAGGGGCAGCTGATCTCGTACTGCAGCGGCCCGTCGTGGTAGATCAGGACCTCGAAGTCCTGGAAGGTCTGCTGCTGCAGGCTGTTCACGAAGCGCGCGAGCGTCTGGTGGTCGCTCACGCCCTGATAGTACGCGGCGATGACGCTGAAGAAGGGCTCGCTCATCACTTCGCGCTCGGACCGGGCTTCGCTCCTTGCGCGGGCTGCTGCACGGCCTGCGCCGCCTTCACGCCCTGCGCCTGGCGCAGCTGCCCGACCAGGTTGCGGATGATGCGCTGGTCTTCGGTGGGCTCGCTGGCTTTTAGCAGACCCTCGTGTCCCGCCTTGCGCACGTTGCGCGCGCGCGGCACGAGATCGACCAGGAAGCGCTCCGGCCGTTGCAGCGGCCCCTTGCAGAAAATCAGCACGCAGTCGTTCCACTCGGCGCGCGCGCGGTCGGCGATGAACGACTCGACTAAGTGCGCCTCGACGTTGCTGTGCCGGGCCCACTGCTCCAGGGCCAGCCCAGAATCGGGGTAGAAGCGCCAGCAGTCGAACGGGTGCGCGTGGTACTTTCCGTTCGAAGGCACGTTGAGGTAGGCGTAGCCGCCGGGCTTCAGCACGCGCAGCGTCTCCAGAAACGTGACCCAGAACATCGGGTCGTGCTCGAAGCACGAGGAGCTCACCGCCAGGTCGAAGCTGTCGTTCTCGAAGGGCAGGCGCCAGGTGCTCTCGATCACCACGTCGACGCCCTTGCCCGGCGCGATGTCAGCGCCCGTGTACTTCGCTCCCGCCGGGCACCAGTCGCGCAGCGTGCCGTTCACGTCCATCGAGCCGATGTCGATGATCGACGTGGTGGTCGGGCGCGCGTAGAGCGCGAAGAAGGCTTTCCCCAGTTCGTAGGCGGTGTCGTGCATGCGTTCTCCGGGCGCGGACGGCGCCGTTCCCCTGCCCGTTCAGTAACGGCGCGCGCCGATCGCGAGGAAATCCCTCGCCGGCCTCGCGCGAGCGTCAAGGCATTGGCGCTCAGAGCTCGCAGGCCACGTTCGGCTGATCCGGCAGGCAGATGTCGTCCCCGGGCCCGCCGTCGCTGGTCTTCGTCTGGTCGTCGCCGCCGTCGAGCGTATCGTTGCCGGCTTCGCCGAACAGCGCGTCGTCGCCCGCCTCGCCGTACAATACGTCATTGCCGGCGCCGCCCATCAGGCTGTCGGCGCCGCCGCCGCCCTCGATGATGTCGTCGCCGCTCGAGCCGCTGACCGTATCGTTGCCGTCGTCCAGGATCACACGGTTACAGTTGGTGAGGTCATCCCCGTCCACCCCGTCGTCCATCGAGAGCGCGCAGCTCGCCGCGCTGGTCGTGTAGCACAGCGTGTACGAGGTGTTCGCGCTGGCGCCGCGGCGGAAGTTGCAGGTGTTGGCGCCGGCGCCACCGTGGATCAGGTCGTGCCCGCCGAAGGCGCTGAACGCGGCCAAATAGGCGGCGTCGCCGGCGCTGGCCTCGTCGATGGAGTCGTCGCCCGCCTCACCGTAGAGCTCGTCGTCGCCGGTGCCGCCGATCAGCGTGTCGTTGCCGGCTCCGCCCCGCAGCACGTCGCTGCCCGGGCCACCATGGAGCTCGTCGTTGCCGCTGCCGCCCGTGAGGTGGTCGTTGCCGCTGCCGCCCAGCACCACCTCGATCGTTGCCTTGACGTCATCGCCTTCGCCCTCGCCGTCGTTCGCGAGGTTGTCGAGCGTGACGTTCACACCGCCGCCGCGCAGCTGGTAGTCGGCGGTGTCGCGGCCGGCGCCGCCGTCGGCGATGTCCGGGCAGTTGTAGCCGGCACCGAGCCGAAGGATGTCGTTGCCGGCGCCGCCGTTCAGGCGATCGAGGTCGACGCTGCAGTCACCGCCCGGGCCGCCGCTGATGTCGTCGTCACCGGCGTTGCCGTTGATCACGTTGGCCTGGGGGCTGCCGGAGAGCACATCGTTGCCCAGGCCGCCGTTCAGGTTCTCGACGTCGCTCTTCACGTCGTCGTTCTCACCGGCGCCCGTCTCTCCATCGTCCGCGTCCAGCAGGTCCGCCCCTGAGCCGGTGCGGCTGATGGTGGTGCCGATCAGCCCGCGCGGATCGCTGCTGATGGTCAGCGTCTGTCCGCTGTTCTTGGCCTCGATCAGCAGGTGCCCGCGGTCATCCTGGGTCGCCAGCGCGACCGCGCTGAACGCGGCGACGCTGTTGAGCTCGTTGAGGATCGCGCCCGCGCCGCTCACGCCCGCGGAGGTGTAAGTGATGGGCCCGCTCGCGCCCACGCTCAGCACCAGGGCGGTGCCGGCGGGCAGCGCCTTGCCGAACAGCAGCGCTCCCTCCACGAAGGCCCGGGTGTGCCCGAAATCGATGTCGACGGTCACGCCCGCGGTGCGCGCGCTGTAGTCTGCCGTGTCGATGCCGGGCCCGCCGCGGTAGGTGTCCGCGCCGTCCGCCACGGCACCGCTGGTGAAGACGTCGTTGCCGTCGCCGCCGTCGAGCGTGTCATCGCCCAGGCCGCCCTTCAGCGTGTCGTTGCCGGGTCCGCCGAAGACCGTCAGCGGTTCGCTCTGGACCGAGCGCGTCTGCACGGTCGCGCCCAGGAAGCTCATGCTGGTGATGTCCTGCGCGGTGAAGCGGTCGGCGCCGTCGTTCAAGGTCAGCGACACGTCGTGCGGGTCGCCTACCAGCTTCACGTCCGCGGACGCGCTCACGCCCAGGTCAAAGTACAGGTCGCTGCCGTTGGCAGCTTGCGCCATGCGGACGAGGTTCGCGGATTCGCTGCCGCGGACGCCGAAGTCCAGCGCGCCGCCGACCGGCGCGTTCACGACGATGCCCCCGGTGGGCCCGAACAGGCCGCCGAAGGCTCCGGGCAGCAGATCGATCAGCACGGTATTGGCGCCGTTCGACGATCCGTTGATGACCAGCTTGTGCACCAGGTTCGTGGTCAGATCGACGCCGCCGGTCGCGGCGCTGCGGCACTGCCAGCTGTTCACGCGCAGCTTGCCGCCGAGCACGCTGATGATGGTATCGTCGCCCGCGGCCAGGTTCAGCGTCAGCGTCGCGTTGGCGAACGCCGAGCCCGCGTCGGTGCAGTCGCTCAGCTCGGCGCCGAGCGCGTCCATGGTCTTGCCGAACGGGGTATCGCCGGACGCAGGCGCGGGCCCGTCCGCGGATCCGCAGGCGAGCCCGGGCCCCAGCGCGACCAGGAGCAGGCAGGATCGGATGCGCCTCACAGCTCGCAGCCGCTCGCCGTCTCCCCTTCGCGCGCGTCACAGTAGTCACCGTCGGATCCGCCGTCGAGCACGTCCACGCCGGTCTGCCCGTACAGCACGTCGCTGCCGCCGCCGCCGTTCAGCGAGTCGGCGCCCGGGCCGCCGCTGAGCGATTCGGCGGCGTCGCTGCCGTTGATGATGTCATCGCCGTTGCCGGCGGTCACGTCCTCGACGTTCACGATGCGATCGTTCTCGCCCGCTTCTCCGCTCGGCGCGTCGCAGCTGCACTGCTCGCCGCTGCAGCCGAGCGCGGCATCGCTCAGGCACAGGTTCAGCGTGAGCGGCTCGTTGCGCAGCTCGTACGAGAGCTCGTCGTAGCCGGGGCCACCGTTGATGATGTCGGCGCCGTCCAGCTGCTCGGAGGCGCGGAAGCTGTCGTTGCCGTCGAGGCCGCTCAGCACGTCGTCGCCGGGGCCGCCGTCGAGGTTGTCGCTGCCGCTGCCGCCCACGATCCAGTCATTGCCCTCACCGCCATTCGCGATCAGCGCCACGCTCAGCGAGGTGATGGGCACGCTCGTCGGATCTTCCTCGGCCGGGGCCGCACCCTCGGCCGCCGCAGGCGGCGCCAGATCCTCGAGGCGATCGTCGCCCGCGCCGAGCTCCACGGCCAGAGCGGCCAGGTTCTCCGCCACCACGTTGATCGTGCCGTCGCCGGTCAGATCGAGCACCACGTCCGGGTCGCGCAGGCCGTGACGGAAGTGGTCGGCACCGTCCGTGCCGATGATGCGCAGGCTGTTCTTGCCCTCGCCCAGCCACAGCTGCACGCGCTCGGGCCCCGCGAGCAAGCCCGACCAGTCGCCGCTGCCCAGCGCCCAGCTGACGCCGTTGTCGCCGGCATCGCCGTTCACGCGCAGCGAGGTCACGCTCGCCGGATCCACGTCGTGGCCGCCGGCATCGCTGCAGGCAACGTCGTTCGCGAGCAGCTTGCCGTCCTTGGCCTCCAGCTGGACGCTCGGCACCTTGCCATCGAGCGTGAGCTGCAACGCGCCGCCGGCGAAGCCCTTCACGCAGCCCTGCGGCGGTACTCCGGGCGGAGCTTCCGCGCCGGGCAGCTTCGTCGGATCTTGCTGGGAGGGGTCCGGGTCCGTGCTCTTCGTCGTGTCGCTGGAGTCGAGCTGACCCGAGCCGCCCGTGCCGCTCGCGGGAGTAGAGTCGTCAGGGGCGCTGTCCGAGCTACCGCAGCCCCAGGCGAACAGGGCCAGACAGCTGCCGACCAAAACGAATGCTTGCTTCATGTGCGCACGCTCTCCCGCGTCGCGCGCAAGACTGTGTTAAGCCCACGCGACGCCCTCTCCATGGGGCAGAGCGGTTCTGAGCGGCACGCCTTGAGAGCCTTCGTGCCGCGCGCATTCAGCATGGAAATGCCGTCGAAATGCTGACGCTGCCAGGTCTTTGACGGCGTGCTCTTCCACATCACCCCCAGGGTGTGCGCGCGCGCGGCGCAGCAAATCCCGAGCGGGAACGAATCGACACCTTTCGTTACGGTCGGCTGCTCAAGCGCGTGGGGGCCAAGCCGATCAGGTCCCTCGAGGTGGGGCCGGGGAATGCACGGTGCCTCGCCCGTCAACACCTAACCCTACAGGGGAGAGCCGATGAAGAAGCATATTGAGAGTGGGATGCGAGGCGATACGACCAAGAGCAAGATTCGCCGCCGCATCAGCAGCCTGGGCCACGGTCTGCTGGTCCTGGCCTCCGTGGTCGGTGGCGGCTGCGCTGGCGAGGACGAGACGGCGGTCACCGACCGCACGCAGGACGAGATCGACCTGGGTGTCACGCTCGAAGGCCTGGGCACCAAGTTCGACTCCTGCGCCAGGGCCAACCTGAACGGCGCGACGGACTTCGTGGCCTCCACGAAGGTGCTGACGGTCACGTTGTCGGCCAACACGGACGCCGTGCTGAGCGTCGTCAACGGCAAGATCAAAGTGAACGGCTGGCAATGCGCCACGGACCCCACGGCGACCCCGGCCGGCGTGGATCTGACCACGACCAACGTGACCAAGATCATCTTCGCCGGCGCGGCCTCCACCAACAAGATCGTGCTCGACATGCTGCCGGGCTCGTTCGGCAACATGCTGACGGGCACGGGCGGCATCATCATCCAGGGCACTGGCATGAGCGTCGGCGTCCGTGGAACGGGCCTGGCGAACACGTTCAAGGTCGGGCAGGAAGGCTCCGCCGCGACCGGACCGTTCTACTTCGAGCTCTCGGGTGACACGCGCGCCGACGTCAAAATCGAGGGCAACCCCGGCGCGATGTCCTTCGCGCTGGGCGACGGCAACGACACCTTCACGGCGCAGGGCCAGGCCCTGACCACCTCGCCCCTGGGCGGCTCGACGGTGACCGGTGATCTGGCGACCGAGAACATCTCCGTCTTCGGCGGCCTCGGCAACGACACGATCAAGGGCGGCCTGGGCGACGACACGCTGAACGGCGGCGAGGGCAACGACTGGTTCACCAGCTCCGCGGGCAGCATCGACGACGGCGCCGACCTCTTCATCGGCGGCACGGGCACCGACACGGTCGATTACGGCGCCCGCACGGTCGCCGTGAGCGCGAGCATCGCTCCCACTTACGCCAAGGGCTGGCTCGAAGGTGTCGACCTCACCAACGCCACCGTCGCCGCCAACGCCACGCTAGCCATCACGGTCAACGGCTCGGCCACGCCGGGCGTCACCTTCGGTGGTACTCCCACCGTCGGCACCACCGCGATCCTCGCGGCCATCAACGGCGCGGCGGGCATCAACTCGACGGCGAGCGTCAACGACCGCGGCGAGCTCGTCCTGCAGGCGAGCACCGCGAGCCAGTCGATCGCGGTCACCGCGGCCAGCGCGGGCACCACGCTGTTCGGCGGCGCCAAGAGCAACAACGGCGTCTCCCAGCTCACGCTCGATCCGGATGACGGCATCTCGGGCGAGGGCGACGACATCCAGGCGGACGTGGAGAACCTGATCGGCGGCAGCGGCAACGACTACCTCAGCGGCAGCAGCGGCTCCAACACCATCAGCGGCGGCGCCGGCGACGACGACATCTCCGGTGGCCCGGCGGGCAGCAGCTGCTCGGCGGACGTCGACGTCCTGAACGGCAACGACGGCAACGACATCTTCCGTCTCGGTACCCTGACCAACTGCGGCGACGCGGTGGACGGCGGCAACGGCACGGACAAGGCCAGCTACGAGCTGCGCGGGGTGGCGGTGAGCGTCACCATCGACACCACGGCGAACGACGGCGAGGATCAGGAGGCGGACAAGATCCTGTCCACGGTCGAAATCATCCTGGGCAGCAGCCAGGACGACACGCTGACGGGCGGCACGGGCAACGACGAGATCCATGGCGGCGGCGGCGCGGACATCATCAACGGCGGCGCGGGCAACGACACGATCGTCGGCGGCCCGGGCGCGGACACGCTGCTCGGCGGCGCGGGCGAGGACTACTTCAACGAGAAGGACGTCGCGGACACCGCGTTCGTGCAGGTCATCCTGCCGAGCGCCGCTGCCCAGTCGGACTTGATCAACGGCGGCCAGGACTTCGACACGGTCGACTACGGCCGTACCTCGACCACCGCGCTGAGCGCGACCCTGTGCGTGGCCACCACCAACACGGACATGGGCCACTGCAAGGACGCCAACGACAACGTCCTCGACAACGACGACCCCGACACCGACGACCTGACCAACGTCGAGCACTTCATCGGCGGCGCCGGTGACGACACGATCGTCGGCTCGACGGGCGCTGACTTCATCGAAGGCGGCGGCGGCGCGGACAGCCTGGTGGGCGGTGCTGGCACGGATACGCTGTTCGGCGACGCCGGCGACGACACGATCGAGGGCGGCATCGGTGACGACACGCTCGACGGCGCCGCGGGCACCAACTCGCTGATCGGCGGCGGCGGCGACGACATCTGCACCGTCGGTGCGGCGGGCGTGGCCGACTCGACCTGCGAGCTCTGAGCGACGAAACGGCAAGGAGCGGCCGCCCCTCGGGGTAGACCGCTCCTCCCGCACACCACGCGGGAACAGGCGGCCAGCTCGATTCCATCGGGCTGGCCGTCGGCCGTTGGTTGGTGCGCGTCTCGTCCGGGAACAGTGGTGGGGCTCGGCGCCGGGCGGCAGCGCGCGGCCCCAGCATGTCCCAACGGGCGGTCGAGCGATTTTCGGCGCTCGGCGAGCGCAGCGCGCGACAATCGCTCTTGAAGGCGAGACGCGAGCTTGGCAAGGGTGCGCCCACAATGACCTCAGAAAAGCGCGTCCTGGTCACGGTCGCGGGCGCCGATGCGCCCGGCATCACGGCTCAGCTCATCGGCATCATCGCCTCCGCGGGCGCTCAGCTGCGCGACATCGAGCAGGTCGTGGTGCAGGGCCAGCTCACGCTGTGCTTCGTGGTCGGCGTGGAGCCGGGCGCGGGCCACGGCTCACCGGTCGTGAAGGACCTGCTGTTCGCGGCCAAGGAGCTGGGGCTCGACCTCGACTTCGAAGTGCTCGACGAGCCGGCGCCGTCCCAGCGTGCGATGTCCCTGTACGCGCTGACCGTGATCGGCGACGAGGTCGACGCGCGCTCGGTGGCCGCGCTGACGGGCACCCTGGCGCGCCACGGGGCCAACATCGAGACCATCAAGCGCCTGTCCGACGTGACGCTCAGCTCGCTGGAGATCGTGGTGGCCGTGCCGCGCGACGAGCAGCGCGTGCTGGCGCTGCACAAGGAGCTGGTGAGCGCCGCCCGCGCGCGCGGGGTCGATCTGGCCTTCCAGCGCGAGCGCCTGACCCGCCGCAGCAAGCGCCTGGTGGTGATGGACATGGACTCCACGCTGATCCGCATCGAGGTGATCGACGAGCTGGCGCGCGCCTACGGCGTCTACGAACAGGTCGCCGCCATCACCGCGCGCGCGATGCACGGCAACATGCCCTACGAAGAGAGCCTGGCCCAGCGCGTGGCGCTGCTCGCGGGCATGCCGCTGGAGGCGGTGATGCGCGTGGCCGGAGATCCGCCGCTGACCGAAGGCGCCCCCGAGCTGCTGCGCGCGCTGCGCGCGCTGGGCCTCAAGACCGCGGTCATCTCGGGCGGCTTCTCCTTCGCCGCGGACGCGCTCAAGGCGCGCTTCGGCCTCGACTATGCGTACTCCAACCAGCTCGAGATCGAGAACGGCGCGCTCAGCGGGCGCGTGCTGGGCCCGATCGTGGGACCCCAACGCAAGGCGGACCTGCTCGACGCGCTGGCACAGCGCGAAGGCATCCCGCTGGAACAGACCGTGGCGGTGGGCGACGGCGCGAACGACCTGCTCATGATCGAGAAGGCGGGCCTCGGCATCGCCTTCCACGCCAAGCCCAAGCTGCGCGACGCCGCCGACACCAGCCTCACCCAGGGCGGCCTCGACCGCATCCTGTACTTGCTGGGCCTGCGCGCGCGCGACGTGCGCGAGCTGGTCGAGGGCTGACGCCAGGGGGCTAGGCGCTAGCTGCGTCGGCCGCGAACGAGCCGTGACGACCGAAGCGCCCGCTCACCGGCGCGCCTGCGCTGGCAACAGCGGCTCCAGCCCCGCGCTCGCGATCAGCGCCTCCTCCGCCAGCTTCAACGCCTCCTGGCGCTCCAGGTAGGTAACGCGGATCACACCTTCGGGCAAGCGCGGCGCTTCGGGAGCGGACTGCGCGCTGCTGGCGTGACTCGAAGCCGAGCAAGCTCCGCCGAGCAGCGACAGCAACGGCAATGGAGGGGTTGGAAGTGCACGGGCACGCACGGTCATGGCCGCCCGTCAGCAGGGCCCGTGCCAGACTCCGTGAGATCCATTTTTATTCAGCAATATTAGTCAGTTAACTGCACGCCGACGGTCCATTACAGTGTATCCCGGAGGCCATTTCATATCCTTGGTACACGGCGCCGCCGTCCTCGAGCGATCGCGCCTTTTCCGCAACTGAGCCGCCGATCGCGCGATAGTCCCTGGATGAGGCGGACCCGGCGCGCTGGGGCAACGAGCGGAACGGCGCTCAGCCGCAGGAGCACGCGCTGGCGCTGGGCGCTGCTGCTGGGCCTCCTGGCGGCCCTGACCGTGCTGCGTCCCAGTGCGGCGCAGCCGGTGTTGCAGCAGGTCGCAACGGAGCTCGGGGTGACCGTGGCTGTCCCGGCAGGGCTGCGCGCCGCCGAAGGCCTGGCGCCCTTTTCCGATCTGCCTGCTCAGGTCACAGGTCTGGCGACCTTCACGGACGGCCGCGACGAGCCGCTCGACATTCAAGTCCGAAAAGGGGCTCCACACGGTTGGAAGAGCCTGCCTGCCGCCAACTCCAGCGCGGCCGCCGATTGGACCCTGCGCTTCGCGGCGGCCCTGCAGGTGCCCGAGGCGTACGACTTCAAACCGGGCCGCTACGACCCCGAGCGCGGCGCGCTCAGTCTCCAGTACAAGGTCCGGGGACCGTCCTTCGCGCGCCTGATGCAACAGCTGCCGGACGCGCACCCCCTCTGGGGCCCGACGCGCGCAGCGGGCGAGCCGCCAGCAAACGCCAAGTGCTTGATCGATGCGTTGCTCGCCGGCCAGGCATCGGCGTCTGAAGCCGAGCTGCGCGCGCGGGTGTCCGCCGCCTCGCAGGCCTGCAGCCTGCCGGAAGCGATGGTCGCCGGGTATCTGCAGCAGCTGGGCGCCGGCGAGTTTGCTCCGTCCGTCACGACCGTGACGTATCTCGCGTTCTTCACCCGTCTCGGCACGGTGGCGACGCTGGTCCTGGCGCCCGCCGAGCGCCAGGCTGCCGTCGACGAGGCTGCGGCGCTCGTGTGGAGCGAGACGGAGGTGGCCGGCGACGCCCGGCTGCCGGTCGAGACCAGCATCGACTGGTTTCGGCTCGCGCAGCTCACCGGCATCGTGCTGGGTTCACTGCTCGGCGTGCTGGTGCTGGGCGGTGGCCTCTCCTGGCTGCTGGTGCGGCTGGGTCTGGGCGCTCCGCTCGCGGCGGGCAGCGCGCTGGGGCTGCTCTGCGCGCTCTCGTTGAGCGGCCTGCTGCGCTCCTCGTTCCAGCTCGAGGGAAGCCTACAGCTCGGCGCCTATCTGCTGGGCAGCGCGCTCGCCTTTCGTCCCCTGGTGCGCCGGCTATCGCGGGGCGGCGGCGGAGGTCCGCTGCTGCGCCGAGCCCGTTCGCTGCGCAGCACGCGCGGGCTGTCCACGGTCGAGTACGTGGTCGTGCTCGTGCTGGTGGCCTGCGTCGCCGTGGGGGCCTGGCGCGTGTTCGGGGAGTCCGTCCGCGGCACGCTCGCCCAGGGCAACCAGCAGCTCGACGGGCTGGCGCAGCTCCAGCTCGATGAAGACAGCGGGCACAGCTCGCCAGGTGACCCGGGCGGAGACCGCGAGCGCGCAGCGGGAGCTCAGCGCGGCAACGAGGCCCGCCGTGGCGAAGGTCGCGGCAGTACCTCGAGCTCGCCGGTGCGGGGACAGGGCAGCGGCGCGGGGCGCAACGCTGGCTCGCCGGGTGCCCGAAGCGCGGCGGGACCGGGCGCCGCGGCGGCGAACGGCAGCGGCAGTGCGACAGATCCGCGCGGCAGCGCCGCACAGGGCGCTGCAGCGGGCGCGCTGCAAGGCCTGCAACCCGGGCGCCCGCTCGCGCCGGTGGCAGGCCCCGAGCTGCCGCCGAACGCCGGCAGCGTGGCAGCCAGCGGAGCGCAGGAGCCCTCGGTGCTGTTGCGCGGCACCGACATTGCCACGGATTTCGTCCCCTGGGTGAGCAACGCCAAGGACGCGACCACCGCGCTCACCGGCATCAACCCGGTCACGGGCGAAAAGGTCGGCACCGTGGGCCGCGTCATGGCTGGCGTGTTCGCGGTTCCCGCCGCGGGCAACCTGCTCAAGTACATCGGCAAAGGCGGCAAATACGTGCTGAAGGGCGGCAAGGCGGCATACGAAGCCGCCAAGACCGCCAAGCTCGGCACGCGCCTCGCGGGCATCCTGGGCAGGAGAGCGGAGCAAGAGATCGCCGCAGAAGGAGCGGAGCGGCTCGCCAAGGAGGCGGAGAAGGCCGCTGAGCAGGCCGCCGAGCGAGCGGCCGCGGGAGCGACCAGGGAGGCCACCGAGGAGGCGGCCCGAGACGCGGCCAACCGCGCAGCGCACGAGCAATACCTCGACGAACTCCGACGCAACATGGGTCGTCCACACGTCGAGGATCCGAAATTGTCCAAGATCCTCGACGAGCAGTACCGAGAAGGCGCCAAGATCGGCAGCGGCAGCACGGCGGACGCCGTTCGTCACGAGGCCGCGACGGGAGAGCGCGTCGGAGGCAGGTTGCATCGCCAGAAGGCGGAAGAGGCGGTGGCCCGCCTGGAGAAGTGGCTGCGCGACAACCCGACGGCACGTCCAGGCGATCGCGCCGCGGCCGAGAACGTGCTCAAAGACCTGCGCAACGCTCTGGGAGGCAAGTGAGCACGAACATTCCGCAGCTGGTTGTCGATGTGGTCTCGGGCATTGCGGCCTTCGAACCGCTGCTCGCCGCCATCGAAGCGGAGTGGCAACCCGATCCGGCTCCGCCCACGACGTCACTCGCCGACGTGGGCAGGGAGCTCGTCGAACGCATCGATGAGATCGGCAGAGACAACGCCGCGCTGGTGTTCCAGCGCATCGAGCACGTCTTGAGCCAGGGCAGCGAGCGGGACAAGGATGCTGTCGCCACGGGCTTCCTCGAGGCGGTCGTGGGCGCCATCGATCGCGCCCCGGAGCGCGAATGGGTGCTGCAGCTCGCCGGCCCCCACAGCCGCGACTACGTGACGGCCTGGGATCGCTTCAACGGCATCGAGCGCCCTCGATGGTCGCCGGACGGGGGCTGAGCTCGCGCTCGCGCTGGGCCGTCGGAAGTGAACCAGGCGCCGGCAGCCAGGATCTTGCCATCGGCGAGCGCCTCACGATCGATATTCGCCGGCATGTTCCGGTGCGGGCCCCGTCAGCTGTCGATACGCTGACGCGAACATCGCGTACGACACGGTCCCGGTGAAGAGCACGCCCACGATCAGCGCCAGCAAGCCGAGTGCGCTGATCAACCCGGCGAGCAGGGTCAGCGCGATGAGCTTGCCCACCTTGCTGCGGCTGATGCGCCAGGATGCGCTCAGCGCCTCGACCGCTCCCATGTTCTGGTCGACGACGAAGAAATACGAGAACGACAGCGGCACGATCACCAGCGCAAACGCGGCCATGTAGATCAAGGCGCCGATCAGCGTGAGCCCGGTGGACTGCGTCGACGTCCCCCACAGAAAGACGCTCTCCGAGACCAGCGCGACGGCCATGATGATCAGCACGGTCAACAGCATGCGGCCGAGCACGCTGCCGTAGTTGGAGAAGCCCGAGAACAGATCGTTGAACTCGGCCTTGCCGTCGAGCATGTTGAGCAGAAACTTGATGCCGCCGAAGGCCAGCACCGGCAGCACGAGGAAGTAGCCGATGATCGTGATGGCGGCCACGCCGGCGACCACCGCGCCGACGATGCCGACGCCCAGCCACAGGGGAAAGTAGCGCTTCGTCGCCTTCCAGGCCTCGTCGATCGCCCGCCCGATGCTGAAATCACCCGCATTTGTGCCAGCATCCTCGCCGCCGCTGAAGTCGGGGGGCTGATACGGGTTCGGTAGATCCGCCATGGCTGATGTTGCCTCCTCGGGAGTGCGTCCCGACCGGCACTATATCAGCGATCTGGATGCCAGACTGTCTCCGTCAAAGATGAGGTTGCAGGGCTCGGCTGTGGCCGTCGCCCGGCGTCACCAGGACTGCCCACTCAGCGGCGGGTCCCGCGAATCAGTCGCCCTGCGCCTGGCGCGGGAGGTCGCTGCCGAGCATCGTGTCGCCCCAGCGCACCGCCCATTTCTCGGCGGCGGTCATCGTACAGCCCTTGCCCGGGCACACCTGCTCGCAGGGTCGGGTGCTCTCGCAGCCGAGATTGCCGCCGATGGCGCGCAACAGCCCGCCCGAGGCGCTGGAGCGCGCTTCGGCCTGGAACTCGAAGCCTCCGAGTTCTTGCTCCGACCAGACCAGCGGCTCGAGGATGGCATACCGAGGCGCGAGCTCCGCCAGCCCACTCGCGCTGGGCGCCAGGTACTTCGCCTGGGCGTTCACCTGCTCGAGCGCACCGTTCACGGCACGCGCCGTCAACTGCACCGGCAGCGAGCCCCCGACGCGACCATCGCTGGAGCGGAGCTGTGCGCTGCCCGGGAACTGCAGGACCGCCGGCAACCGGGCGGGAGTGTCGATGCTCAAACACAGCGCCGCTGCACTCGCCGTGAACTCGAGCGAGAGCTCGCTGGCGTTGTCATCGAGAGCGGCGGGGCTCGTGGCATTCAGGCGCGCCAGCGCTCCCGCGATGGAAAGACCCCGCAGCTCCTCGCCGCTCCTCAATGGGACGGCACCCGCTGGACACCCCTGCGCCAGGCTGCGATGGTGAGCTGTTGCATGGCACCTCTCGGCGAGACCCGAGCACGGACGGTGCACCCCATTGCACTCGATTTTGTTCGAGTTTTGTTGTGCCAGCGCAGGGCTTGCCACGGCCTGACTGTGCCACGAGTGAGACGGCCCGGCCGAGCCGGCATCAACCTCGTGCGCATCGACGTGCCTGCGCTGCGCGGACGCAAAGGTGGCATCGTGCCGCTCGTCGACGCATTTCTCGCGCGCCCCCTGCGCGCACGGACGGCGCACGGAAGGCGCCGCCCTGCGCGCAGCTCGGCTCAATGCGTGTCGAAGCTCTTCTTCAGCGCGCTCATGGCCTGGTGCGTGCGCAGCTGCTCGTTGAGGAGCTGCTGCTGCACGAACTGCCGGGCATCCGGATCGAGCTTGGTCACGTCGCGCTTGTAGTCGTCGCGCCCGTGATCCTCGCCCTCTTCCAGGGCCGCGATCGCCGCCTTCTCCCCGAACAGCGTGGCGCCGCCTTCGACCAGCTTGGCAAACGCGCCCCACGTGCCGGCGCTGTCTGCAGGATCGCCACCGCGGCTGCGGATCTCGCTCTTCAGGATCGAGACCCGCTGCTCGTGGGAGCGAAGGCAGTCATTCAGGGTGTTGACTTCGGGCTTGTCGCGCAGCTTGTCGATCGCCTGGCGATAGGTCTCGACGGCCGAGATCTCGCCACGAAGGAATGAGTTCAGAACGTCTACGGTATCAGTGGCCATATGGCTCCTCCTTTCGGAAGGGCTGGAGGGAGCAAGATCGAAGCCAGTTCGCGCAGAAGTTGCATCGCGCAAAGCTGGCGTGGCGGCCCTGCGCGCCGTGCAACTCTGCCGCGCGCACGGATCTTGCTCCCAGTCCGTTCAGGAAAGGAGACGCCATGAACGCACGCAATCGCAAACGGCCCCGCGCCCGCCCCGCTGATCCGTCCGTACCCAAGTCGCCCGACGATTGGGTCACGGCCAACGAGCCCATGACCGCTGCCCAGGCGTCCTATCTGAAGACTCTGTGCAGCCACGCGGGTGAGGCCTTCGTGGCCCACCTGACCAAGGCCGAAGCCTCCAAGCGCATCGACAGCTTGCGCAACCATTGGTTCCGGCGGGCAGGCTGAGCAAAGATAGGCATCCATGTTGGATGCCGAGCTCGTCACTTCGCTGATTCGGGACCAGTTCCCCGCCTGGTCAGGCCTTGCGGTGGTGCCGGTGCAGCCGGGAGGCTGGGATCATCGCACCTTCCGCCTCGGTCCGGAGCTGCTGGTGCGTCTGCCCAGCCGCGCGATCTACGCGCCACAGGTCGACAAGGAGCAGCGCTGGCTGCCCGTGCTCGCGCCTCGCCTGCCGCTGCCCATCCCGACGCCGGTCGCCCAGGGCAAGCCGGGCAACGGCTATCCCTGGTCCTGGTCGGTCTACCGCTGGCTGGAGGGCTCCGTGCCCTCGGCCACCAGCGCCATCGACCTCGATCTCGGCGAGCTCGCGCGTGAGCTCGCGCGCTTTCTGCGCGCCCTGCACGGCATCGATGCCACGCTGGGGCCGCGTGCCGGAGAGCACAACTTCTTTCGCGGCGGCCCCGTGGCGACGTACGACGCCGAGACGCGCGACGCCCTCGCGGCCCTGGCGGACCGGATCGACGTGGCGCGCGCGACCGCGATCTGGGAAGCCGCGCTGGCCTCGCAGTGGCAGCTGCCCAACGTCTGGGTGCACGGCGACATGGCGGCGAGCAATCTGCTGGTCCGCGGCGGGCGCCTCGCGGCGGTGATCGACTTTGGCTCTTGCGGCGTCGGCGACCCCGCGTGCGATCTGACCATCGCCTGGACCTTCTTCGCCGGTCCCGCGCGCAGCATCTTCCGGGAGGCGCTGTCGCTCGATCCAGCGACCTGGCAACGAGCGCGAGGTTGGGCGCTCTGGAAGGCGCTGATCGTCGCCTGCGGCAAGACGGGCACTCCAGAGGCCGCAGCCGATGCCTGGCGCGTGCTCGACGAGCTGCTCACTGACCCCCTAGCGCTCTGACCCCTGGCGGTCTGACCCCTAGCAGTCCCCCCGAGGACCCGGCGGCGCGGGGCCCAAGCTCGCTAGCCCCGCGCCGCCTCTCTCTCGCTCTCTCTATTCCTCTTACTCCTCAGACCCACTCCTGACGGTCATCGCCGGACGCTCCTGCGCGGCGCTACCACGCGACGTTCTGCCCGGCGTTACTGTTCGGCGTTACTGTCCAACCTCCGCGCAGGCCGCCGCGCTGGGGCGGTTGTCGCTGGTGATGCTCAGCGCGCACAGCGCGGGCAGATATAGCTCCTCGAACCCGGCGCGCAGCAGGCTGCCGCCGCGCAGCACGGAGAGCTGCGGATCGACCTGCTGGCTCAGGAAGTTCAGATCCTTGCGCAGCTCGTCCGGGGTGAGGCCCAAATCGCCAGCGGCGACGGCCAGGTCCACGTCGCCGTCGAAGCGCTCGTAGACGGCCTCGACGGGATCGATCTTCAGCTGGTCGAGCCCCGAGCGCGCCAGCGCGCTCTGGTACAGCTGCGCGTCGCCGCGCAGCGTGGCATCGATCTCGGCTTGCTCGAGGAAGGATTCCTGGATCTCCTCGAACTCGTCGGCGTTGAAGTCGCGCGAGTTGGCGCGGACATAGTCGCGCACCTCGTCGGTGACCGGGTTGAGGCCCGCCGCATGGCAGCCGTTGCAGGAGACGCTGTTCTCCATTTCGGCCTCATCCGGATCGAGCACCACCTCCGTTTCCGTCTGACGCACGCCGGCGCCGTCGAAGATCACGTAGGCGTTGAAGCCGTTGGGCAGGCTGAAGATGGTCAGGATGGCGTCCTCCTGGAAGCCCAGCGGGTTGGCGAAGATGCTCTGGCCCGCGGTTTCGTCGGCGAGATCGTAGCGGCTCCAGTAGAAGCCGACGCGGTTCTCTAGCTCCAGGCGCTCGAGCACCGTGGGCTGGCGCGACAGGCGCGACTGGCTGGTGCCGGCGCGGATCACGAGCCCTTGCTCTTCCTGGCCCTCTTCGTCGATGCCGAGCTGCTCGAGCAACTCATCCTCGCTCTCCGCGATGCCCAGCATCTCGTAGTAGAGATTGTTCTTCAGCGCGACGTCCATCAGGGCGTCGGCGTTCAGGACCGGCACCAGCGTGTTGGTGTCGAGCTTGATGTCGTCGGCCTGGTCGCCCTCGAACTCGACCGCGAACTCCGACGCGGAAATGATGGCCTCCCATTTATCGGTGAATGCGTTGCCGTCCACCACGATCGGTTCATCCCAACCCAAATCTCGCAAGTCGATGCGCAGCAGCGCTCCATCGCTGCCCACCGCTCGCGGAATGACGACGCTCGTGTCCGTGGACACGCTGTTGATGGTCTTGACCAGCGCCAGCCGATCGAACTCCAGATCCGCGGCGCAGGCGCCCTGGTTCAGGCGATTGGCGAGGCTGATGTAGCGCAAGAACAGGCGGTCGTCGGCGTCTTGCCGGGCCAGGTCCTGCTGCATGCGCGAGTACAGATCGTCGAAGCTGACGAAGCCGTCGCATGTCTGAGCCGCCGGCGCGGGCTCGGCGTTGTTGGTGGGCGTGGCGCCGCCGCCGCTGGACGCAGCGGGAGAGTCCGTGCCGACAGGCTTGTTGTTCGCGCCCGTCGCCGTAGGCGGCGTGTTCTTCGTGGGTGAGGCGGTGGACGGCGCCGTCACGCTGCTCTCGTCGGGTGCCGCCTCCGAGCGAGTCTGCTCGTCCTGTCCGCAGCCGAGCGCGAGCCACGCGATGCTGCAGGTGCCAACGAGTACTCTGGGTCTCGATCGCCAACGCCGACGGGATGTTCTGTTCACAGCTGCCTCCGAGGTCATGGCGGAGGGCGTGCTTCGCCTCCGCAGGTCGAGGCTCAGCGTGTCGAACGGAGGTGCGGCAGGTGTGCTCGCAATGTGCGTTACTATGCGCAACGAGCGAACGGCCCGTGCCGTTCGCTCGTTTCAACGCAAATCTCTGCTGTCAGCCGATCCGCGCTCAGGGCGCGAACTCGACGGTGGGCGCGCCCCGCACCTCGATCGAACGCCAGCCGTTGCGCGGCGCCGGCACCTGCACCGAGGCCGCGTTCATATCGGACAGCTCGGTTCGGTACACCTTCACCGTCTCGATCAGGGCGCCCGAGCCGTCGTACACGAACGCGGGCTCTTCCTCGCCGTCGGCTTCCGAACCCGAGGGCAACGGCACACCCCAGCGCGCTCCATGCTGCTCATCCACGATCAGCACGCGCCAGTCTCCCATGCGCGCGGGATCGGGGATTTCCGACGCCTGCACGCGGTTCACCGTCATCACGGTGTTCAGGATCCCGGCGTACGTATAGGCACTGAACCACTGGTTCTGGCAGTAGCCCATGATATCGGTGAACGTCGGCGGCAGCAGCTGATCGCCGAGAGCGTTGTAGCCGTAGGTGCCGATGCTGCCGTTCGTCTGCGGGAAGTTGGCGTCGACGCCGCTGATCTGCCCGCCCTGCGGGACGCACGGCGCATGGTTGCGGCCGTGGTTGTGCCCCACCTCATGCAACATCGTGAAGGCAGCGGTCTGATCGGCGTAGGCGAGCCCCATCGCGGCGCGCTGTGCCGCGCCCTGGCGGCCTCCCGGCACGTAGCCGATGCCCGCCACGCAGCCGTTGCCGCAGAACTGCCGGAAGCTGTTCGCCGGCTTCAGCAGGCCGTAGTAATAGACGTCTGCCGCCGGCGCTTCGCGTTGCCGCAGCGCGCGCATCTGGTCGAGGTTGTTGGCCCAGTCCGTCGCGTCGGCGATGTCCACCGGGTTGCCCACCGTGACGTTGATCGCGGAGATCGGATACGTGTCGAGGAAGGCGGACTTGTAGAGGTTGAGCGCCTGGTCCGTCACGTCCGGGAGCAGGCCGTTCGCGCGCAGCGGCACCAGATGCAGCTCCAGGCCGCCGGAATCGATCGCGCTCAGATCGGCACCGCCCGTCGCCGGATAGCGCGGGCTGGCCGCTGCGCCGCTGCCGCCGCCGCACTCCACGACCTCGACGGCGAACCGCGTGTCGGCCGTCACGCGCTCGGCTGGAACCAAGAACTCGAACGCGCTGTTGCGGTCGTCATCCGTCGAGGCGGCGGCGACGTTCAGCGTCGACTTGGAGTACTGGGTCAGCTCCTTGGCGTCGCCGTCCTGCAGGAACAGGCGCGCGGAGAGCTCGCGCGGCACCCAGCCGGCGCCCGGCGAGACGAACACGCGGAACAGGGTGGGCCGCTTGGCGACCATGCTCGGGTTGGGATTGGCCACGGCCTGCCCGTTGCGCGCGAGCGAGACCTTCATGGTCTGGTACGCGGCCACCTCGGAGATGCTCAAGTTCTGCGCCAGGCCCTGACAACCGTCATCGCCGGGAGCGCCGCTCTCGCACGAGCCGCTGCTGCAGCCTTGACCCAGGCTGCAGGCAACGTCGCAGCTGCCGCAGTGGGCGCTGTCGCTGTCCGTGTCGACGCAGGTGCCGCCGCAGAAGCTCTGCCCCATGGGGCACGCGCAGGCGCCCTCGCTGCAGGTCTGCCCGCCCGTGCAGGCGTTGCCGCAGCTGCCGCAGTTGGCGAGGCTGTTCGACGTGTCGACACAGGTGCCGTTGCACAGCGTCTGACCGGCGGGACACTCGCAGCTGCCCTGGGCGCAGATCTGGCCGCCCGTGCAGGCATTGCCGCAGCTGCCACAGTGCTGGGCGTCGCTCTGCGTGTCGACGCAGCTCTGCGCGCCCGCCCCTGCCGAGACGTTGCCGTCCAGCACCGTCAGCTGCGTCGAGGCGCAGAGCTCGGTGCCGCCGGGGCACTGACACTGGCCGCTCTCGCAGCTCTGGGTATCGACGCAGGACTGGCCGCAGGCACCGCAGTTTTGCTCGTCCGTCAACGTGTCGACGCATTGATCGCCGCACACCGCGAGCGCGCCCGGGCACTGGCACTCGCCGGTCACGCACCTGGCGTCCCCCGGGCAGCGGTTGTCGCAAGAGCCGCAATGCGCCTCGTCGCTGCTGGGGTCCGCACAGTCCCTGCCGCAGAGCAGCGCTGGCGCGGAGCAGCCGTCGGCCGCGCTCCGGCAGCGGCCGCGATCGCAGATCGAGCCGCTCGCGCAAGCGTTGTCGCAGCTGCCGCAGTGCTCGGCGCTGGAAGAGAGCTGGACGCACACGTCACCGCAAGCGGCGGCGCCGTCATGGCACGTCTCGCCCGTGGTCGTTCGCAGCGCCAGGCGCGCGGAGTCCTCCGACTTGCCGCAGCCGAGCAGGCCACCGACCACCGCACAGGCCGCCAGCAGCGCGCTCGCGCGCCGCTGCCACCACGAGCCCGGTTCGAGCGCTGGGCCCGTCACCGACGTCCAGGAATGCGAGGAGCCAGTGCTCCAGGTGTTGCTCTCCACTGAGCTGCCTTTCTTTTGCCCCGCGGCGTGATGCTCTGAGGAATTGCCCGATCCATGGGGCCCGGTCAAGCGCCGCAGCTGCAGGTCCGCCGGACGTGACGCGTATGGATTTGGCCCAATTTTCGCGCGCTTCGTGTTGCATCGCCCCCGCCGGTCCAGCGCTGGGACCAGCTGGAACTCGCACGTCGAAGCTAGAACCGCCGCGGGTGATTGTGCCGGGAAAAGCCGATGTAGGCGCCCGTGCTGCTAGAAAACTGCGCCGCCACCAGATTGGACGTGAGGCAATTGGATCCTAATGGACTGGCGCGCGCACCATTCGCGCCAGAGCCGGCGATACAGCTGCTCGAGCTCGCGCGTCACACCAGCGTGGTCCCAGAGCGGTGACGCGGCAAGCTGCGCGCGCTGGCTCGCGCGCCGCCGGGCCAGCTGCGCGGGATCGCGCGCCAGCGTGCAGGCGATCGCGACGTACTCGTCCGCGTCGCGAGCCACCCACTCGGAGAGGCCCGCCACGCGCAGCACACGGCTCGCCAGGCGCTGCACCAGCGTCTCGCCCTCCAGCGCGACCAGCGGCACGCCCATCCACAGGGTATGCAGCGCCGTGGTCTCGCCGCTGTAAGGAAACGGATCGAGCGCGATGTCGATGCGGGAGAAGCTGCCCAGGAACGCCTGCAGCGGCGCGTGCCCTTCGATCTCGACGCGCGCGGCATCGATGCCCTCCTCGCTGAACCATCCCAGGTAGCGCTGGCGCAGCGTCGGATCATCGAACGCTCCGTACTTCAGCAGGATGCGGCTGCCCGCGAGCTGACGGAGCGCACGCGCGAAGACGGCGACCCCCTGGCGCGTGAGCTTGGCCGGGTTGTTGAAGCAGCCGAAGGTGATGTGCCCGCGCTCGAGGCAGGGCGGCGGCGCTGGTTCGGGCGCGGGCGGATGCGCGAAGCAGTTGCTGGAGCGCGGCAGCCGCTCCACGCGCTCCACGAACCAGCGCTCCTGCCCTGGCGGGACCGAGTGCGCGTCGGCGATGCGGCAGTCGATCGCCTCCAGTCCGGTGGTGTCGAAGTAGCCGATCCAGGAGACCTGCAGCGGCGCCGGCTTGCGAGCAAAGGTCAACATGCGATTTTTCGCCGTGTGCCCCGCGAGATCCACCAAGATGTCGATCTGATCCGCCGCGATGCGCTCGGCCAGCGCGGCGTCCGTCCAGCCCGCGCAGGCGACGAAATGCGGGACGAGCTCGGCGAACTGCCGCGTCTTGGCATCTGGCTGGACCGCGTCCGAGTAGCAGAACACCTCGACCCCAGCGCTGTGCGCGCGCAGCACCGGCTCCAGAAAGTAGGCGACCGGATGCGCCCGCAGATCGGGCGACACGTAGCCGATGCGCAGCCTGCGCTCCGGATCGCGCGAGCGCGCGTCGCGCACGAAGCGCCCGGGATCCAGCGCGCCGGGGACAGCGAAGCGCCGCCCGAAGGCGATGTGCTCGGCGAGGATCTCCTGCGCGGAAACGCTCGGATCCAGGTGCAGCGAGAACAGCAGGTTCGAGGCCGTGATCGCGTTGTCCGGCGCGATCTCCAGCGCGCGCCGATAGGCCGCGCCGGCCTCTGCGAAGCGCCCCTCGTCCGAGAGCGCGGCGCCGTGGTTGAGCAGTGCCTCGATCTGGCGCGGCGCGAGGCGCAGCGCTCGCTCGTGAAGGCGCACGCTGGCGCTGGGCAGGCCCTGTCGTTGCAGCGCGGCGCCGAGGTTGACCAGCACCGGCACTTCGTCCGGGCAGGCCTCGAGGATCGCCTGCCAGCGCGGCCCCGTTAGACGGAAGCGACCTCGAGTCGCGAACCACTCGCTGAGCCGACGGTAGCAGGCTGCGTCGGCGCTGCCGCTCTCGAACGCCCTCAGCACGTACTCCTGCGAGCGCTGCGCTCGGCCCGGCGCGAACGCCAGGATGCCGAGCTCCAGCAGGGTCGAGGCCAGCGGCGCGAGCTGCGCGGCGTGCTCGAGGCAACCGATGGCCGTCGCCGTCCGCTCGCGTTGCTGCTCGAGCTGCCCGAGCGCCAGCGCCAGCGCGGCGTCCCGTGGGCTCTGCAGCAGCCGCGCCACGAGCTCGGCCTCCCGGGGCGGCGCGCCGCCGTGCGCCAGCGGCGAGCCGCCGTGCAGCGCTTGCAGCAGCGCCTTGCGCAAATTGGCGAGCACCGGCGCCGGCTTTGCCAGGCGCGTGCTCGCCACCCAGTAGCTGACGATCGCCGGCCCGAGCTGCCCCAGCCGGTGCAGGGCGACGCCCTCGTTGAGGTGGGCCTCTGCGAACCAGGGATCGAGGCTCAGCGCTTCGCGCGCCGCGCTCAGCGACTCCTCGAGCCTGCCCGCCTCGCGCAGTGCGTTGCTCAGCATGCTCCAGGGCTCCGGGGCGCTGCGATCGAGCTCGATGGCGCGCTGAAAGCTGGCGATGGCCTGCGGCAACTGCCCGAGCTCGCGCTCGACGCGCGCGCGATTGATCAGGATGCCCGCCTGCGGCTCGAGCGCGAACGCGCGCTCGAAGCTCTCGATCGCCTCGCGCAACAGACCGTTGCGCCGCTGCGCGATGCCCACGCTGCTGAGCACGCGCGCGCTGTCCGGGGCGCGCGCACGGGCCTCGAGCAGGAAGCGCAGCCCGTCCGCCGCGCGATTGCCGTGCAGCGCTGCCAGGCCCAGGCCCTCCCAGGCGTCGGGCCGGTCGGGCGCGCGCGCGAGCAGCTCGTGGTAGACGCGCGCGGCGTCATCCCAGCGCCGCTCACGGGCCAGGCGCTGCGCCTGCTCGAGCAGGTTCGTGCACTCGCCTTCCCCGGCGCTCATGGCGGCGTGCGGCCGTGGGCCACGTCGCGCGCCAGCTCCAGCTGCCGGGGCAAGCACACCGAGAGCGCATACCGCTCGAGCACGGTGCGGCGCGCCGCCTCGCGCAGCGGCACGAAGCGCTCCGGGCGCTCCAGCGCCTCGGCCATGCGCAGCGCCAGCGCCTCGGCGTCGAAGAAGTCGACGAGCAGGCCGTTCTCGCCATCGCGCAGCACCTCTTCCACCGGGCCCGTGCGCGAGCCGAGCACCAGCGCGCCCGCGCTCATCGCGTCGAACATCGACCAGGAGAGCACGAACGGATAGGTCAAATACACGTGACAGGCGCTGAGCCGGAACAGATCGATCAGGGACCCGTACGGAATGTGCCCGACGTAGTGGATGCGCGAGACGTCCACGCGCTCGCGCACCTCGTCGAAGAAGATCTGCCGCCAGCTCCTGCCCTTCGGCGGCGCTGCCCCGTAGCCGACCTCATCGCCGCCCACCAGCACCACGCGCGCCTTCGGCCGCAGCTGAAACAGCCGGGGCAGCGCGCGCATGAAGGTGTGGTAACCGCGATAGGGCTCCAGATTGCGGTTGACGAAGGTGACGATCTCCTCACCGCCGTGCAGCGTCACCGACGGGCTGCCCAGCGTCACCGAGGCGAGCTGCTTGGGCCGCACGAAGTCGGTGTCGATGCCCTCGAACACGGTGCTGATCTTGTCCTGATAGCTCGCCGGAAACTGCGCGCGCTGCCAGCCCGTGGGCGACACGCCCCAGTCCATCGACTCGAGCCCCGGCAAGATGCAGGCGTTCTTCACCCGGAAGCGGAACGCGCCCTGCTCCCCGAGCAAGAACTCCGGATCGAAGTTCAGATCGGCGCCGTAGTAGAACTCCTGCAAACACAGCAGGCGCGCGGACGGCCACACGTCCTTGACCAGCCAGGTCTCACCCCAGCCGGGGTGCCCGATCACCAGCTCCGGCGTGAAGCCGGCCGCGCGCAGCTCCAGCATCTTGGCGCCGCAGGCATCGGCCCGGATCGTCTTGGATTCGAAGTCCCGCGCCCAGGGATGGACCTCCTTGCTGCTGTTGCGCGCGGGCGCGTAGGCGACGTTCTGCACGCCCGGATATTCGGCGCGGTGCGTGATGGCGAGCGCGCGCACCTCGTGCCCTTCGCGCGCCAGCGCCGGCGCCAGGTAGCGAAACTGGCCGGGAAAGTTCTGGTGGATGAACAGTACCTTCATGGCCGTGGCGACCTGCTGCGCGGGTCCTCCCCGCGCAGGGTACGGCGCGGCCGCGGGCGCAAATAAGCCAGCCCCAGCGCGGTGCTGCGGGAGCGTCAAAGCGCTGGCGCTGCCGTGCCCCTTCGCGGCGGCTGACGCGCACCCATGAGACTGTCGTAGCAGAGCCATGCCCCAGCGCGTCAAGCTCGTCTCCGCGACCCAGGTCGCCGAGAGTGTGTTCTGGGATGCCACCTACCTCGGGCGCAGCTTGCGGCGCATCCCGGAGGCGTTTCGCCCGCCAAGCGCGATCGCCTTCGGCAACACGGGCCCGCGCGCGCGCGGCCTGAGCGAGATCTTCAACCAGGTCCTCGATCAGACCGAGCCCGAGACCCAGCTCGTCTTCCTGCACGACGACGTCTACCTCAACGATTGGTTCCTGGTGCAGCGCGTGCTCGAGGCGCTGGAGCGCTTCGAGATCGTGGGCCTCGCCGGCAGCGCCAACCCCGACCTCAGCCAGCCCTCGTGGGGCCTGTGTTTCGACGCCGAGCTGCGCCCGCGGGGCTGGCAGCACGGCCTCCAGCGCTCCGGCAGCGTCAACCACTTCGACTACGCCTGCCCCAAGGTGAGCGTCTACGGCCCCACGCCGATGGCCTGCCAGCTACTCGACGGCGTGTTCCTCGCCGTGCGCACCGCCGCCTTGAAGAGCAAGAACGTACGCTTCGATCCGCGCTTCAAGTTCCACTGCTACGACATCGACCTGTGCCGCACCGCCCTGCAACAGGGCCTGCGCATCGGCACCTGGCCCATCGCCGTCACCCACGACAGCGGAGGCAACTTCGGGTCCGAGTCGTTCCGACAAGCGGCGCGAGCCTATCTCGACAAGTGGGCCACGCCGGCGGCAGCGCCCGCGTAGGCGCGGGCATGCTGCGCGGGGCTGGCACCTCGACCATCAGAGCGAGCGCAGGTACTCGACGAGATCCGCGCGCTGATCGGCATCCAGGCTCAGGTCGAGCGCTCGCTGATAGTGCTCGACGACCTCCTCGAGAGTCGCGGCGCTGCCGTCGTGAAAGTACGGTGGATGCTGCTGCAAGCCGCGCAGCGGCGTCGTGCGATAGTGATGGGTCGCGCTGCGCTCCGCGTGCAGCGGGTCCATTCCGGTCTCCGCCGGTTCATGCAGGACATACTCGGTGACGTCGGTCCGAAGTGCGCCGCTGTGGCAGCCCGCACACCGGCCCGCACCCTCGAACAGCGCGCGCCCGCGCTCGGCAGCGGCAGCGTCGAAGCTGTCCTGGACGGGAGCGGGCGCCGCCAGCGAGACCTGGTAGGCGTACAGCGCCGGCAGCTTGGGCGTCAGCCGGTCCGGTTGGTGAAACACTGCCACCGAGATGCGCGGATCGAAGAACTGGCCTTGCCCGCCCATCTGCGTCGTGCCGACATAGGCATTCCAGTAAGAAATCGGGCCATCGCCCGTGTACGTCTCGAGCGGCACACCTTCCAGGCCGTAGATGGGCGGAATGAGCACGGGGGCGTTGATTCCATCCTGGTTCCAGCGCGCGTCGTAGCGGCCAGGACCCCAGCTGCGCAGCACCGCGAGCTGCTCGGCCTCATCGGCGAGCGCCGGTGCCAGCGCGATGATGGCTCCTGGATCCAGAGCGCGGTTGGCGAAACCGTCCAGACGCTGGCCGATGCCCGGCATCACCGAGTCGTCCACGCGCGAATGGCACAAGGCGCAGGTCACGCCGACGCGGACCAGGTTACCCGCGGAGTCGACCTCGCCTCGCACTCCGAGCACCGCGTTTAGGCCGATCAACGCCACGGTGGTGGCCGGAGCGTTCAAGTCTGCCGTCTCGAGAATGCCTGGCGGCAAAGCCTCGGCGTCGACCTGCAAGCCCAGCGACAAGGCCGTCACGGGATCGAGAGCAGCCTCGATGGCTTCATTCAAGCGCAGCGTGTCCGTCCAGAAGCTCTCGTCACCGAAGGTATCGAAGCGAAAGACTTGCTGGCCATCCAACTGAGTCGGATCGACGGTCTGGCCGTGAGCTTTACCTCCCATGAGATCGGACTGTGCGCTGCGGCTGCTGGCGAGCATCGCCGACGTTGGGTCCGCACTCTCATCATTGCCGCAGCCGGACGCCAGCAGGGCTGCAGCCGAGGCGAACAGGGCTCCCAGCAAGCCAGATGGCTTGGTTTCTGCGTCTCGCAACAGGTCCATGCATCCCCTCCTGTGGTTGACCGTCGATGGACCGCCCGTTGCAAGGAGTGAACCGTCACCTCCACTGCGAACCTTCGCAGCGCGCGCCGAGCTCCCGCGCCAACGGATTCGCGAGCTTGTCGAGACCTGTCGAACCACTGACGCGGCGGAACACAAGCCTGCAACAGCGACTCGATCGCCACGGCGGGCGGAGCTGACACTCGACAGCCGTGCGCTACCAACCCCAGCGGCGCCGCCCAAGAGCGCTCCCGCCGCGTCACGGTACGGCGAGCTGAGCATGCGAGCGAGGGGCGTAGAGCACGTGGAGTACCCGACGAGAGGCGCCCGACGTCGATCGGCCTGAGCGATGCACGACCAGCGGCTTCATGAGCAGAACATCGCCCGCTCGACAGTCATACGGCCTGAAGGCATCCAGCGGGATGTTTCGGATCTCGGCGTCGGCAAGGCGCCCAGAAGCATGACTTCCGTCCACGATGGCAAGCCCGCCGCTCTCCGTGCATGCGTCGTCAAAGTGGACGCGAAGCGCGACGAGCTCACGCAGAACCAGGTCCGCGGGTTCGCCGTACAGGGTGCCGTGGCGTTCGCGTCGGTTCCGGACCGCATCTGCAGGGGCCCCGACAGGGATCGGCACAATCACGTCTTGATGAGCGGGTACTGCCCAGTTCGCGTCGGAGCGCTTGTCGAAGAAGATCGCGTCGAGCGGAAACGCGGGCACGCCCAGCGCGCTCGTCGCGAGGCTGGTCAGGCCCAGTTCGACGAGCAGATCCTTCAGGTCCGTACGGGCAGCGAGCATGCCCCGCGCGCCGTAGGGTTGCGCTGACGAGGCTCGAACGGCCCCGGCGGAGGTCTCGGGGCGAATGCTCGACCAGAGCGCGCCGAGGGTTTGCGCATTAACGCACCGCGGACAGCCACTGCTCCAAAACGTTCCAGATTGATGGCCAGTTCAGCGGAAGTCATCGCTTGGCACCATACTCCACGGGTCCGGCCGTCGCAGCAGTCAGCTCGGCAGACCCGCGGGCAAAGAATGCCTGCGAGAGCACATTCCCGGTCGCCACGTTTTCGGCGCCGGTCGCATTGACTCGAGACTCAGGGCCCATGAAACGGTCACCGCTCGTGCAGAATGAGGACATCGCGGCTCGAGTCTCGATTGCCGTCGCACACCAGGTTTGCCCTGTCACGCGGCCTCTCGCGCGCCATGTATTGGTCCTCCCCGACCATCCAGTCATTCTCCCACCGGGAACGCGCTGCCTCCCCGTCGCGGGCAAGCCCCCGTGCTAGCCGCACATCACGCGGACATTCGACCCAGATCGCCAGGTCGAAGAGCCCGGATAGACCAATGGTGAGACTGTAGATGCCTTCGACGATCACAATCGGCTTGGCCACAGCCACTGCTTGCGCAGACACCTGATCTGCTTCCCAGTTGTAGAGATAGTACCGTGATGCAGCGCCCGACCGAAGCGGAACGAGCAATTCCGCGCGGCGCCGGTCAAGATCGAAGTCTGCCGCGATAGGACGCTTCGACGGTGCCCCGACGTATCGATCTGCGCTTGGGCGATAGAAGTCATCCAGGTGAACCACCTGAATATCATCGGATGCCGCGGCCAGACGCTTGGCCATGGTGCTCTTTCCAGAAGCACCTGCGCCATCCATGCATACGAGCAACGGCCGCTCGTGATGTCGCTCGCGATGGAACCAATTCACGAGAGCGTCGTAACTGCAAGCGCGGGGAAGCACTCCTGCGTCTGGGCCCTGCGATATCCGAGACGACATTGCTTGCTTCCAGCTCAGAGTTGCACGGATCTGGCAGCCGAGCTTGGCCGTTGTATACGGCAAATTGCTGTTGACCGTGGCCTAAGATCTGGAATGCTCGATTCCATGACTGGGGCCAGAGGAGGGCGCAATGCCGCACCTATTTGCAGTGTTCTTTTGTGCGCTGCACTGAGTTGCGCAAAGAGTCCACCGCCTGTGGCGGAACGATCGGTCGCGCCATCCCCAGCAGCACCGAACCTGCGCGAAGGCGACGGTTCGAGTCGAGAAGCGCGCTCGTTGCAACCGGCGTCCGCACCGGCCGCCGCAGCTGCGCAGAGCGACTTCTCTGCATACTGGCGCGATCTGCGTGCGGTGCTACTGAGCGACAGTCCGGAATCCGTTTCACGCCTGGCAAGGTTTCCTTTCACTGTTCGCGGCGAGATGGATGATGACCCCGTGCAGCAGGTCGATCGTGCAGCGTTCGCCGCGGTGGTACGCCGGCTTCTTGCACAGGACGTCGGACTCGCTCCGCAACCAGAACCGCTCTCGCACTATCTAGCGCGAACCCCCAGTCCTCCAGCGAATGCCATCGCCGGAAAGACCGCACGGGTCGCGAACATGCAGTTTGCCTGGAGCCCAGAAGGCTGGCAATTCGTTGGCGCATACCTCGCTGCAAACGAGTGACATCACTGAGAAAGGACAGGTCTCGTCATGAGCCTTCAGGAGGGGAGTCGTGGATCCGATGTCAGGCGACTTCAGATTCTTCTCAACGATAGAGTCGTTCCCAGGCCACGGTTGCGCGTGGACGGAAGCTTCGGCGCCCGAACCAGGGCCGCAGTGGAGGCATTCCAAAGCGCAAAGCGGCTAAAGGTAGACGGCATCGTGGGTGAGCGGACCTGGGCGGCCCTTGGTCAAAGGCCAACTCCACCCGTGAGTCCCACCCCGCCAGATGCCATTGGAGCCCCGTGGCTCAACGTCGCCCAGGCGGAGCTCGGCGTACGGGAGAATTCTCTGCCGGGTCAGCACACGCAGCGCATCCTGGACTATCATGCCACAACGACGTTGAAGGCAACGACGGACGAGACACCCTGGTGCTCATCTTTCGTAAATTGGGCGATGACCCAGGCAAACCTCGCCGGCACCAACAGTGCGGCAGCCAAGAGCTGGATGAACTGGGGCCAGAAGCTCGATGTTCCGCGTACTGGTGCAGTCGTGGTGATCAAAAGGAAGAACGCGAGCAGCGACAGCTCGACAGGATCGACTACCGGCTTTCACGTCGGGTTCTACATCAGCTCGTCCCCAGACTCGCTGCGCATCTTCGGCGGCAACCAGAGGAATCAGGTCAGATACTCCAATTTCTCGCTCGATGAGTGGGAGGTGCAGGGCTACTACTGGCCCTGAGGGCTGTGACGTCACGGCGCTCGTTTTAGCGGGAAGTACACGCCATCCCACATCACGAAGAGAGCCTTCCCGTCCCAGAGATATCCGCCACCGGGTTCTACCCAACGCTCCTCTGCGCACAACACTTCGACGGACGAAAGGTGGTCAGGGTCGAGCCCGAGGGCTCCCGGGTCGAATCGGTGGTCCACTTTCCGAAGAAAGCGTAGCCCACGGAACGTGAAACCTATTTCAGCGCACGCTGCTCAGAGGAGGCGGCAGAAGGCGCCATCGCAGCGCGACTCTGCCGGACAGCCCGTGTCATTCGTGCAGGCGAGCGTCAGATACCCGTCGGGGAACTGCTCGCCACCCTGGCACACCAGGTTCCGGTTCGCGGTCGAGCCGGGCACGAACCAGGCCGGATCACAGGCGCCACCGATGCCGCTGCCGATCGGGATAGCAGAGCTCAGGGGCCAGATCGCGGCACGCGCAGAGGCGACGAAGGCATCAGCGCAGTGGGCCTACCGTTACGTGCTCGGAAGAGACTGGACGAGTTACAACCCCGAGCAGCAGGCGGCCATCGTAGAGCACTGGTACCTAATGGGACAGTCGACCACGGACCCGCGTTACACCTACATAGATCAGCACACACGAAAGGGTGACTGCTAAACATGGCCTGTGTCCGTCGTTGGCACGCCATTGCTCTCATCGCTATAGGCATGCTGGGCTGCGACGAAGAAGTCTTCGTCAAAGGCATCGTCCGTGGCCCAACTGGCGCCCCACTGGAGGGGGTGAGTGTCACGTTCACAAACCCGGAGCAAGCCGCCTACAGCGTCAAGACGCCATCCGACGGCGCCTTCAGAGTTGGCATGATCAACGCCGATCCGGAAAGGGCAAGTGTCTCATTCGAGAAGGACGGCTTTCAGAGAGTCGAGCGCTCTCTCGATGGTCGACCCCAATGGGCAATGGACATCACTTTAACGCCCAAAACCAACCCTTAGGTGGACTGCACCGCGTGGAGACGCCAGGTCTCCAGGTTTCGCCTGCTCGACGGGCGTTCGCCCGGGTTCTTGGTGTTGCGTGGCTCGACTGTCTGCCGAACGACCGGCATTAAACTGGTAGCCGTTCCGCGGACCACGTCCTTCGCGGTGGCCCACGCGCCGGCTAGCGCCCGACGATGGCAAACAAACGCAAGCGGGG
>DASTRX010000065.1:0-81143 GCA_035760985.1 Polyangiaceae bacterium | reverse complement strand
CGATCACGTCGCGCAGGGGCAGGGCGCAAAGCATCCGGTGCACGCGGCAGAGCAGGGCCCGATCCACCACGTCAGTTTCCCCAGGACTCGCTCGCTGACCCAGACCCCACTGAGATGTTACCCCTGCGCTACTCCGACGAGTAGCACGGAGCCGCCACAGTTCGAAGCAAACGGCCGACTCGAGGCGCGGATTCCTGACGCCGGCGCGTGAAATGCGCCTTCAGGGTCGCGACATGTGTATGCAGGAGTGGTGCGGGCTCAGCCCCTTCACCACAGCTGCGACGCTCTCAAGCGGACGCCGGCGAACCCGCGCCCAGGCGCGCGTACGCCTCCAGCAGCTGGCGCTTGGCGGCGTCGTGCGTCTTGCGCCCGATCTCGCCGTGCTTGAAGGCCTGCTCCAGCCGGATCAGCTCCTCCAGCAGCAGCTCTCCCGCGCGTTCGCGATCCTCCTTGGAGAGCTGCGAGCGCACCGGAGTGCGCGCGCGGAACCTGCCGATGGAGGCGACCAGGCCGCCCACGGCGATCACGCCCGCGATCGAGACCGCGATGTTCTTGCCGGCTGCCGGCGTGGGGATACCGGTGATGTGCACCTGGATCTTGTCGGGCGCGCGCTGCTTTTCGCCCAGAAAATCGCGGGACGAGATCAGCCGCCGCTGGCCGTCGCCGTTGCGCGTCTCCACCGGATCGGAGAAGCCCTCCACGCGCAGCGCCATGCCCGGCGCGCTGTCGAGCAACACGCGCATCGATCCCAGGTGGACCCCGGACGGGAAGACCAGATCGCGCGAGCTCTCGCCGGTCGAGTCGAGGTGAAAGCGCATCATCAAATCGTGCTGACCGGGGGCGAACGTGCCCGCCAGGCGGATCGCGCCGTCGCCGTCCTTCTCGAAGCGCGCGTCGCCGGTGTCCTCCTTGATCGTGATCGCCTTCGCGCCTTCGGGCAGCACCAGGCGCGCTTGCTGATCCGACTTGTCCGGCACCCAGGCCGTGTCGCTGTAGTTCTCGATGCGCCACAGGAAGTCGATCGAGAACAGGTTGTCCTGCGGAATGATGGCCACCAGGGCGCGCGACAGGATCAAGATCCCGTTCACGTCGCTGCTCGCCTTGTAGACGGGCAGCAGCACGCGCAGACCGCCGCCCCCAGCGCGGAACTGGAACTGCTGGGTCGAGTACTGCGCGCCCGCGACGTTGGTGCTCACCGTGTACAGGTGATCCGTCTCGGTGGACTGGTTCTGAAAGCGCACGATGCCACCGATGTTCGTCTTCTCGACCAGCTCGCTGTTGCTGTTGCCCTGCGCGATGCTCTGCTTGCTGATCGAGAGCTTGACCTCCTCGTTATCGATCAAGTCCGGCTCGTTGGAGCTCAGGCGCACCTCGATCTCCCCGGGGGCGAGATCGGGAGCGGGCACGATGCGCGGCACGTTCTGGCGGTTGCCGTGCGGGTTGATCATGCGCTGCGCCGAGGCAGGGGCACTCGGAGAGGGTCGCCGGGCAGAGGGGCTGCCGGCGGCCGGCTCCTGGGCGCTCGAGGAGAGCGCGCCGGAGGCCAGCGCGAGCGAAAGCAGCGCGCCGATCCAGGCGCCCTTGCGCAGGAGACGGTTCGGGGCGGAGCGCAAAAGAGATACGAGCGGCTCAGTCATCGGTCCTCGATCAGAAATCAGGGGGCGGCGCCGGAAGACGGGCTCTTGGCGACGGCAGGCTCCGAGCCCGCCTCCTCGTCGGCGCCCGGCTGGGAGTCATCCGCGGAGGCCTTCTTCGCGGTCGCGCGCGGGGATTCGGCGGCCTCTTCGTCTTCGCCGCCTTCGGCTTCCAGCGTTGCCAGGCGCTCCGCCAGGATCTGCTCGGCGCGCTCGCGCTCCGGCGCCAGGTCGGCGTCGACCGCCCGCAGCAGACGCTTGGCCTCGTTGCGGTAGTGCTCGGCCAGGTTGGCATAATCGGCGTCGTTGATCTTGCCCACGGCGCGCTCGTACTCGAGGTCCTTCAGGGCGCGCAGCACGGCTCGCTTCTGCTCTTCCTCCGCGCTCGGCGCGCCCAGGCTGAGCGCCTCATCGAGCGTCAGCGGCGCGTCGCCCGAGAGACCTTGCAGGCTGGACCAGATCAACCAGATGCTCCCGCACAGCACGCCGCCGGCGACGGTGAGCAGGCCCACGCCGATGCCGAAGTGGTGCCCGAGCAAGCTGGCCAGGATGATGACCAGCAGGGGCGCCGCCCAGCGAGCGTGGGCGGCGTAGGGTTGGATGGAGGAGGGAAGCGGTAGCGCCATCGTATTTCTCGAAGCCTCAGCCGCGCTCGCGCTCGCGGCGCGAGGCGGAAAAGGCGACGGCGGCACCAAACAGCAGGCCACCGAGAACTGCCGCGCCGCTGCCCGACCAATCGCGCGGCTGGAGCGGAGCAAAGTCGTTCGCGCGCGGCGCGCGCAGCGGCGAGGCCGCCTGGACCTGCGCGTCGCGCTGCACGAGCGAGCGGCTGCTTTCGACGGCCCCGGCGGGTGAGCTGGCAAAGATCAGGGCAAACATGACGCCGCTCGTGAGGCCTGCAGCGGCGCGTGCATAGCTCCAGGCGCCCACCTCGCGCAAGCTCACATCCGGCCACAGCGAAACCGCGGCGCCGCCGACCAGGATGAACACCCCGATCCAGATGTAGAGCACCAGCGGGTTGACGTGGATGCGGAAGGTCGCGCGCTTGCTGTCCGGGTCGATCGTGCCGACCACCACGTACAGGTCGTCGCGCCAGCCATTGAGCTGCGAGACCTCCGTGGTGGGCCCCATGTTCGACTGGTTGTAGATGAACTTGGCCGGATGCACCTGCGGCAGCGCTCGATCGCCGCGCATCACGTCCATATCGGCGAAGATCATCTGCTTCTCCTCGTCGACGTCGCGGCGCGAGCCCTTGTACGTCAGCTTGTAGTTGCCGACCTGGGCGCTCTCGTCGGGCAGCAGGCTGGCCTCTTTCTCGATCTCCCAGGCCTTGCCGCAGAAGCCCAGGTACATCAGGCCGATGCCGATGTGCACGATGTAGCCCCCGTAGCGGCGGCGGCTCTTGCGCACCAGCGTGAACAGCGCCTCGACGAAGCCCTCGGAGCTGTTGCGGCGGCGCGCGCCCACGCCACGGGCGAACTCCTGATAGACCACGGCGAAGTTGAAGAACACCAGCGCCACCGTCACCAGCGGCGCGATCGCGGCCAGCTGCTGCACCACCTTGCCGACCACGCCGCTGTACGTCGGCGGATCGAGCACGTAGGGTGGGAAACCGAGCTGCTTACCGAAGGCGATGTGCAGCGCCATCACCACCAGCATCACGATCGTGGGCATGGTGAAGGCGCGCTTCAGCGAGACGTCGCTGGTCTTGCGCCAGCCGAACAGGGGAGCTGCGCCCATGAGCGCGAGGATGGCCAGGCCGATCGGCGCCATCCAGCGGTTGTAGAAGGGCGGGCCGACGGTGGCCTGCTGGCCTTGGAAGAACTCGGTGATCAGCGGCCAGGTGGTGGCCATGCCGATGAAGGTACAGGCGCCGAGCAGGGCCCAGTTGTTGACCACGAACGCGGCCTCACGGCTCAGCACCGACTCGATGCGCCCCTCGGAGCGCAGCAGCGGCAAGCGCCACACGATCAGGCCGCCGCAGACCGCGGCGATCAAGCCCATGAAGCCCGCGAAGTACCAGCCGATATCGCTCTGGGCGAAGCTGTGCACGCTGCTGATCATGCCCGAGCGGGTCAGGAACGTGCCGAAGATGGTCAGGAAGAACGTGATGCAGATCAGCAGCACGTTCCAAACCTTGAGCGTGTTGCGCCGCTCCTGGATCATGGTCGAGTGCACGTAGGCGGTGGCCGTGAACCAGGGCAGGCAAGCGGCGTTCTCCACCGGATCCCACGCCCAGTAGCCGCCCCAGCCCAGCTCCTCGTAAGCCCATTTCATGCCCAGCGCGTTGCCGATGGACAGGAACATCCACGCGAACAGCATCCACTTGCGCACCGCCACGATCCACTCCGAGTCGAGCCGGCCGGTGATCAGCGCCGAGATCGCGAACGCGAACGGGATCGAGCAGCCGACGAAGCCCGTGTACAGGCTCGGCGGGTGGATGATCATGTAGTAGTTGCGGAGCAGCGGATTGAGGCCATCGCCGTCCACGCGCGCGCCGGCGATGCTGGTCTCGAAGGGGTTCGCCGAGTACAGCATCAACACGGCAAAGAAGCCGACGATCACCATCAGCGTCGCGATCACGTAGGGCTGCAGCAGCCGGTACTTGCCCTCCAGCCAGCGCACGCAGGCAGCGATGTAGATGCTGAGCAGGAACAGCCACCACAACAGCGATCCGTCCTGCCCACCCCAGAGCGAGGTGAACAGGTACGTGGTCGTCATCGAGCGGTCGCTGTAGCGAGCCACGTAGCGGATGCGGAAGTCGTGCGTGACGAAGGCATACGCCAGCAGCAGCACGCCGAGCAGCACCAGCGCCGTCGTTCCGTAGGCGCCGAGCCGTGCTGATTGCAACAAGCGCGGGCGGCCGCGGCCGGCGGCCACCGACACGGCGAACGTGTACGCGGCGGCGACCAGGATCGCATAGAGCACGCCCGTTCCGAACTCAGGCAGCGACTCCCACAGTACTGATCCCAACATGGCCTCTTGGACTCCTCAACTCTGCTCGGGTGCGGGCGGACCGCTCCTGATACGGCAGGAGCGCGGCCTCGGGGGCAACTCTTAGAGTTGCCAGCCCATTCCCGCAAGAACTCAAAGACAGGCCCCAGCTGTGCTGTTTCCCCGGTGATGGGAAATTTGGGCCGGCACGCTCGAGCCCCCGGGGGCCCACCTTTCGTGCCACAGAAGAAGTCTCCAGGCGAGGCGGCAAAGACGCGAAATTGGGGCGCTTTTCCCCCGCGGCCCAGCTGCCCGGGTGGGCGCGCCCCGGTGCGGCGCGCCGGGCCTGCCGGGACTCGGGGCCGGGGGAGCGACGTAGCTCGCGAAACTTGGCTCGGTTAGGCTGCCGCGCGTGACTGAAACAGGGCGGCGACGGGAGCGCGCGATCGAGGCCTTTCGAGCGGAAAACGCCCGCGATCCGCGCCAGCTGCGCGACGCTGCGGGGCAGCTGCGCCCGCGCGAATGGCTGGACGCGGAGCGGCTGGCGGCGTGGGTGGAGCGGCTCGAGCCGCAGGCCTCGGAGGCGCTGCGGCTCGCCGCCTACTGCCAGCACCTGCGGCGCTGGGAAAAACCGCGCTCGGAATACGAGCCGGGGCGCATCGGCTACCTCAAATGGCGCAAGGCGCTGGCCCGCTTTCACGCGGACGAGGCGGCCAAGATCCTGCGCGGGCTGGGCTACGAGGACGACGTGCTGCAGCCCCTGCGCCAGATCCAGCTCAAGCAAGGTCTGCTCAGTGAGCCTGACGTACAGACCATGGAAGACGCGCTGTGCCTCTCCTTCCTCGAGCACGAGCTGCGCGACTTCGCCCAGGAGCACCCGGAAGAGAAGGTGATCGAGATCATCGCCAAGACCTGGGGCAAGATGAGCGGGCGCGCGCGAGAGATTGCGCTCGGCTTGCCGCTCGGCAAGCGCGAGCTCGAGCTGGTCCAGGCGGCACTGGCGCGCCCCGAGCCAGCGCAGGGGCCAGAGCTCAGCGCTTAGGGATCATGGCTCGGAGCTGCGCAGCACCCGGCGACTCCAGGACTGCCCAACGAACGCGGGTCGGTCAGTTCCGGCAGGGTACGGCCCTCGGAATGTTCTCCATCACGCACACCGGGAACAGCTTGTCCTCGACCGAGGCGGAGAAGAAGTTGCCGTTGCCCGGTCCGTAGCGCCAGTCGCCGGGCGTCGGACAATCCGCGCACGACGAGGTGGTGTGGGCCAGGCTGCACAGCATCGCGTCCGGGCGGCAATAGTAGTTGCCGGGCAGATTGGGGCCGTTACCCCACTGGCACGAGGTGCAGGCGCTGCCCAGGCCGCAGTCCGAGCTCAGGCAGCTGGAGTCGTCGAGCGGGCAGCTGCCGCCGGGGGCGGTGTTGGCGCAGCCGCCGGCGAGCGTGCGGACTTCGTCGATCGTGGGCAAGCGCCAGTCCGAGAGCCCCACCACGCTGAAGTTCGCGCAGAAATCCTCGGCCTCGGCCTGGGTCAGGCTGCTGTCCGTGCGCATCACCCAGCCGAGCGAGGTGCTGAGATCGTAGTGGAAGCCCCCGTAGGTCTCGTAGTGGATCCAGCCTTGGCCGTCGCCCAGATCGCGCCAGTGCAGGCAGCCCTGGAACTCGCCGCTCTGGAAGTCGGTGGTGCTGTCGTCCGCGTCGGCGCAGCCCGCGTTGCTGATGACCTGGCCGCAAGTGAGCCCGGCGTCGCCGCCGTTGCCGGCGTCGACGCTGCCGGACCCGCCCGAACCCCCGGAGCCGCCGCTCTCGACGCTGTTCTCGCAGTAGCCGGCGGGCGCGCAGGTGCAATCGGGCGGCGGGCTCTCGCTGCTGCAGACGCGCCGGCACGCCGAGTTCTCGCCGCTCGGCAGCGGATTGCCGTAGTGCACGCAGATCAACCCGGCGCCGCAGGCGACTCCGTACGGACAGGGCTCGCCATCGGCGGCACCGGTGCTCGCGTCCGCCGTCTCCTCTCCGCCGTCCACGCCCGCGTCGTGTACCGAGGCGTCGCCGGCATCGTTGCCGTGCGTGCCCGCCTGGCCGGCGCTGCTCGACTCGCCCGCGTCGGCCCCGCCCGTGCCGGAGCCGGCGCTGCTGGAGCCAGCGCTGCCGGAGCCGGCGCTCGAACCCACATCGCCGCCGTTGCCGGCACTGCCGCCGTGGTGGTTCCCCTGGCCCGCGCCGGCTGCCGTGCCCGCAGCGCCTGCCGCGCCGGCGCCCGCGCCCGGATCGGAACAGCTCGCGGCGAGCAAGAACGCGGCGACGCTCGACCAGAGCGCGACTCGAACGCTATCCCTCATGCCTCGATCCGTCGAGTACGGCGTTTCGCGCGCAGGCTTGAGCGCGCGCGTACAGCCGGGATCGGCGCGGAGGGGCTACGCTTTGCGCGCGGCGCTCTCGAGCAGCGCCGGCGTGGGATAGTAGCGCTTCACCTTTTGCACCCGACGGCTCGCGAGAAAGCCCCGCTGCTCGAGGTCGGCCAGGTCGGTTCGCGACGTCATGTAATGGACGCGATGCGACCGCGCATGCCCCTCGATGCTCTGCCCCTCATCGGGATGACGGATGGCGTGCTCGAGCAGCGAACGCTGACGATGATTGAGGGCGTCGAACGCCGCGATCATCGCGCTCAACCGGCGCAGGCGCTGAGTTCGGCGTTGCAGGTGCTCCAGCAACTCCGCCAGTGCCGTCTTCATCACGTCGAGCTGGTGCAGGACGAAATAGGTGAGGTCCCCAGCGTCTCGCTCGACATACGCGAACGCCAGATAATACGCCTTCGGACTGCGATCGATCGGGCCTGATATCGACAGGAACTCGGCCACTTCATAGCCCTCGCGCATCAGGCAATAATAGAACAGCGCGCGCGCCATCCGGCCATTGCCATCTCGGAACGGATGCTCATACCCGAGCCAGAAGTGCACTACGATGGCACGGATGATCGGGTGGATGAAATCGCTCGTCTCGGTGTCGGTGCCGTTGGCGAACCTCAACAGCGCGCGGACCCGTTCTTCCAGACCGTTGGCGTCGGGAGGGCGGTGCCAGATATTCCCCTCCAGATCTGCGACGGTGACGTCGTCTGTGGTCCTGCGCAACGTTCCGGCCGCGCCGTCCACGTCGAGCGCGCCGTCGCCCAGGATCGCGTGTAGCTCGAGCAAGTGCTCGAGATCGAGCGTGATCCGGGAGCGATGCAGTTCCCCGAGGCGCTCCATGGCGCGCAGGTTGTTCATGATCATCCGCTCGTCTCGAGAGACGGGGGGGCGGTTTTCGCGCAGCATGTGCCGGGCTAGCTCGCGCGTGGTGGGCCGTGCGCCTTCGATTTCGCTCGAGCTGATCGCCTCCTCGATCAGCTGCCGGACTTGGTACTCGACCTGCGCGTCGGCGTTCCCGAGCGCAGACAAGATGGTCTGCCCGACGTTGGCGCGATCGAACTCGTGCAGCGATCGCTGGATCGTCGCCAGGTCGACCACCGAGAACGCTGTGCCGTAACAGCGCACCATGGCCTCGATCGGGCGTGCCTTTTGCTCGCGTGCGAAACGCATCGCAGCCCACCAGTCTTCCAGACTCCAGCCTTCCGGCGCGGGCCGATGGCGCAGCTGGTCCCAGTGCAGGTAGCGCCCGTCGGCTAACGTCGGCGCAGCCTGCCGCAGGATATCCACGTCGCGGGCGAGCAACTGCGGCAGCAGGCTATGGTGAGGAGGCGGCAGCCTGGGAAGCTTCATTTAGTAATTTCGATTTATTGTAATCGAAAGGCTAAATTTAGCAAAACCCCGTTCCTATAAGTTACCGACTAAATCCCTGCATGTCATTGATTTTGCTCTAATTTTAGAGCAGCAGCGAGGGGGCCGCTCCGGTGGCGCGGTGCAGCCGACCGCTGCGCGTCCGTGCAGCAGGCACATGCTGGGGTCGCTCGTTTCGCTGCTAGCGGCGAGCCCTCCCCGAAGCGCCGAGCAGTGGGGTTGATCCCGCCGAGGCCGCTCAACTCACGATGGTGCCGAGCTTTTCTCCCAAACAGACACGCCGGATGTTGCCCGGTGCCATCTTGAACACGTGGATCGGCAGGTGGTTCTCCCGGCACAGCGTGACGGCGGTCGAGTCCATCACGCCCAGGTGCGCGGCCAGGAACTGGTCGTAGCTCACGTCCTCGAACATGCGCGCCTCGGCGTTGCGGCGCGGATCGCAGTCGTAGACGCCATCGACCTTGGTGGCCTTGAGCAGGGCTTCGGCGCGGATCTCCATGGCGCGCAGCGCGGCCGCGGTATCGGTTGAGAAGTACGGATTGCCGGTGCCGGCAGCGAAGATCACGATGTGCTTGCGATCGAGGTGGCGCATGGCGCGGCGGCGGATGTACGGCTCGGCGAGCTGCTTGAGCTCGATCGCCGTCATCACGCGCGTGGCGACGCCGCAGCGCTCGAGCGCGTCCTGCAGCGCCAGGCCGTTGATCACCGTGGCGAGCATGCCCATCGAGTCGCTCTGCGCCCGATCCATGCCTTCGCTGGCGCCGCGCAGGCCGCGAAAGATGTTGCCGCCGCCGACGACCACGCCGACCTGCACGCCGGTCTCGTGCAGCTCGCCGAGCTCGGCGGCCGTGTTCTTGAGCGTCTCGGTGTCGATCCCGAAGCCGCCCTCTTTGCCGCACAAGGCCTCACCGCTCAGTTTGATGACGACGCGGTGGTAACGCAGCTTCGGCTTGCCCTCTTGCACGAGACACTCCTTACTCCTGCGGGCATGCCGCCGCAACGCGCGGAATCTGTTGTCACGAGGCCGCTTGGCCGGGTAGGGTCTCGCTCGTGATGTGGCCGAGCAGGGCTCTCGCGCTCGGGCTATGCCTGTGCGCCCTGGGGCTGGTGGGTTGTGAGGGTTGCTCCCACTCCAGCGCTCCGGCGAGCGCGGAGGCTGCCGACGCCGGTCAGGCCGGGCTCAGCCCCGAGCAGGCGGCGCAGGTGCTGGCCCGGGTCGGAACACGCACCATCACGCTCGGTGACTTCGCGGCGGCGCTGGAGCGCATGGATCCGTTCGAGCGCATTCGCTACCAGACCGACGATCGCCGGCAAGCGCTGCTGGACGAGATGATCAACGTGGAGCTGCTGGCGCGCGAGGCCGAGCGCCGCGGGCTCGATCAGCAGCCGGAGACGCAGGAGCTGATCCGGCAGTATCAGCGCGACGAGCTGCTGCGCCAGGTGCGCGCCCGGGTGCCGGGGCCCGACCAGCTCTCGAAGGAGCAGGTCCAGGCGTATTATCAGGCGCACCGGGCGGAGTTCGTGGATCCGGAGCGGCGGCGGGCCGCGCAGATCGTGCTGCAGGACTCGGGGCTCGCGGCGCGCGTGCTGGCGGAGGCCGCGAGCGCGGACGCCGATCGCTGGCATGCGCTGGTGAAACGGTACAACCCGGAGGCGCTGGGCGCCGAAGGCGACAAGACCGTCGCGCGACCGCCGATCGAGGTGGCGGGCGATCTGGGGATGTTGAGCGCGCCCGGTGTCGCCGATCCAGGGGCGGCGAGCCCGGCCGGGGGCGCGGCGGGTGCAGGCGGCGCGAGCGGCGCGGCGAGCGGCGAGGTGCCCGACGCCGTGCGGCGCGCGGTGTTCGAGATCGCGCAGGAGGGGCAGGTCTATCCGCAGCCCGTCCCCGCGGGCGGGCGCTTCCACGTGCTGCGCTTGATCTCCAGGCTGCCGGCTCGGCAGCGCTCGCTGGAGGAGGTGGAGGGGGCCGTGCGCGCCCGGCTGGTCCGTTCGCTGCAGGAACAGGCCGAAGACGATCTGGTGAAGCGCTTGCGACAGAGCATTCCGGTCAGTATCGACGAGCAGGCGCTGGAGCGTGTACCTGAGCCCGGCCCCCGAGGCGCGCCCGCGCGCCCCCAGCCCTGAGCTCCTCATGCACGAATCAAAGATCGTCTCCTCCCGCTCGCTGCGCTTGCTCGCGGATGCTGCGGGGACACCCCGCGCACCGAGCGAGCCCGCCGCCGATTGGCGCTGGCAGCTGCAGAACGCGCTGTCCCGGCCTGAGCAGCTGGCGGCGGTGCTGCGGCTCTCGGAGAGCGAGCAGCGCGGGCTGGAGGCGCTGGGCGAGCGCGGCTTTCCCATGGCCATCACGCCCTATTACCTGGGGCTGATCGATCCGCACGACGAGCGCTGCCCGATCCGACGGCAGGTGGTGCCGCGGCTGGAGGAGCTGGAGCTGGTGCCCGGCGACCTGCAGGACCCGCTGGGCGAGCAAGCGCACGAGGTCGCGCCCAACTTGATCCAGCGCTACCCCGATCGCGCGCTGTTGTTCGCGACCGATCGCTGCGCGGTGTACTGCCGCTTCTGCACGCGCAGCCGGCTGGTGGGGGCGGGCGGCGGCGCGCGGCCGCTCTCGCGCCTGGAGCCGGCCTTCGAGTACCTGCGCGCGCACCCCGAGGTCACGGACGTGATCATCAGCGGCGGCGACCCGCTGGTGATGGCGACGGAGCGGCTGGCGCAGCTCCTGGATCGCCTGCGCAGCATCCCGAGCGTGGAGACGCTGCGGCTGGCGACACGCGTGCCCGTCGTGTTGCCGCAGCGCGTGACCGAGGAGCTGCTGGCGGCGCTGCGCCCCTTCCATCCGATCTGGGTGATGACGCACTTCAATCATCCGCGCGAGCTGACGCCGGAGGCGGCGCTGGCCTGCACGCGCCTGGCGGACGCGGGCTTTCCGGTGATGAATCACACCGTGCTGCTGCGCGGCGTCAACGATGACGCGGAGCTGTTGATGAAGCTGTTCCGCGGTCTGGTGCGGCTGCGCGTGCGGCCCTATTACCTGCTGCAGGCCGACCCCGTGCAGGGCACCGGGCACCTGCGCACGCCGCTCCGCACCGGCATCGAGCTGATGGAGCGCCTGCAGGGCCGCCTGAGCGGCATCGCGCTGCCGAAGCTGATCGTGGATACGCCGGGCGGGCTGGGCAAGGTGCCGGTGGGCCCTGATTACGTGGTGGCGCGCGAGCCCGGCAAGACGCGGCTGCGCACCCACCGCGGCGTGCAAGTGGACTACGTCGATCCCCCGGGAGAGCACGAAGCGTGAGCAAGACACTAGAGGAGCTGGATGCGGCGGCGCTGGCGGGCGGCGGCCCGGAGCGCGTGGAGAAGCAGCACGCCGCCGGCAAGCTGACCGCGCGCGAGCGGCTGGAGCTGCTGCTCGATCCGGGCACGTTCCTGGAGATCGATCGCCTGGTCACGAGCCAGCTGGGTGGGGGCGGGCGGCGCGCGGTGGGCGACGGCGTGGTGGTCGGCAGCGGCGAGATCGAGGGGCGCCCGGTCTGCGTGTACGCTCAGGACTTCACGGTGCACGGCGGCTCGCTGGGGGCGGCGCACGCCTCCAAGATCGTGAAGGTCATGGAACTGGCGCTCAAGATCGGCGCGCCCGTGATCGGGCTCAGCGATAGCGGCGGAGCGCGCATCCAGGAAGGCGTGCAATCGCTGGCGGGCTACGCCGACATCTTCTATCGCAACACGCGCGCCAGCGGCGTAGTGCCGCAGATCAGCTGCATCCTGGGCCCGTGCGCAGGCGGCGCGGTCTATTCGCCGGCGATCACCGATTTCGTGTTCATGGTCGAGGACACGAGCTACATGTTCATCACCGGTCCGGACGTGATCCGCGCCGTCACCCACGAAGAGGTGACCAAGGAGCAGCTGGGCGGCGCGGCCACGCACGCGCAGAAGAGCGGCGTCGCGCACTTCACGGCGGCCGACGACGCGAGCTGCCTCGCGCTGGTGCGCCAGCTGCTCGGCTACTTGCCCGCCAACAATCTGGAGAATCCCCCCGAGCTGGCGCCGGGCGATCCCACCGATCGGCTGGTCCCGGAGCTGGAGTCGCTGATCCCTGCCGAGAGCAACAAGCCGTACGACATGTCGGCGGTGGTGCTGGCGGTGCTGGATCAGGGCTCCTTCCTGGAGACGCAGGCCCGCTTCGCGCGCAACATCGTGACCGGCTTCGGGCGGCTCGGCGGGCGCGTGGTCGGCGTGGTCGCCAACCAGCCGGCGGTGCTGGCGGGCGTGCTCGACATCAACGCCAGCATCAAGGCGGCGCGCTTCGTGCGTTTCTGCGACGCCTTCAACATCCCGCTGCTCAGCTTCGTCGATGTGCCGGGGTTCCTGCCGGGCGTCGATCAGGAGCACCGCGGCATCATCCTGCACGGCGCCAAGCTGCTGTATGCCTTCTGTGAGGCGAGCGTGCCGAAGCTGACCGTGATCACGCGCAAGGCGTACGGCGGGGCGTACGACGTGATGAGCAGCAAGCACATCGGAGCGGACGTGAACCTCGCCTTCCCGGACGCGGAGATCGCCGTGATGGGCCCGGCGGGTGCCGTGAACATCATGCACCGCCAGGAGATCGCGAGCGCCAGCGATCCGGAGGCGCGCCGCGCCGAGCTCACGCAGGAATACAAGGAGCGCTTCGCCAACCCCATCCGCGCCGCGGAGCTGGGCTTCGTGGACGAAGTGATCCGCCCGCGCGAGCTGCGGCGGCGGCTCTGGGAGCACCTGCGGCGCTTGCGCAACAAGAAGGACGAGGGCCCCCGGCGCAAGCACGGGAACATTCCGCTGTAGTCAGGGCGAAACTTTCAGCGCCGGAGCGTTGTTGCACCATGAAATGGCGCGTGGCAGGTTTGGTCGATGTGCGAGAGCTTGTCGATGGACCGATGGCTGGTGGGAGTTGCGGCCTTGATGCTGGCCAGCGCGTGCGGCGGGAGCACGTCGGGCGCGGACGACGCAGAACGCGAAGCTAGCGCCGTCTCGGGCGAAGGCAGCCCAACGCAGCGCGAAACCGGCACAGCGCCGGAGCCGGCGGCTCCGACGGGGCCTCGGCACTGCGCGGCGGCCACGATCACGACCCAGAGCGCGCTGAACGAGCTCGACGGTTGCGACACCATCGACGGTGACCTCTCGATTCGGTTGCGGGATGCCGACCTGCTGCCATTGCACGCGCTCCGGCGGGTGGAGGGCGATCTGAAGGTGCTCTCGCCGGATTTGACCACGACCGTCGACTCGCTCGCCGGCCTGGAGCAGCTCGAGTACATCGGCGGCGCAGCCTGGTTCGAGCGGCTGGGCATCACCACGCTGGCGCCGCTGAGCCGCCTGCGCCACGCGAGAGAGCTCCATCTGAACAGACTGCCCAATCTGGTGCAGCTCGAAGGTCTTTCGCAGCTGGAGCTCCAGGGCGGGGTTTTCGAGCTGAGCGAGGTTCCCGTCCTGCAGAGCCTCGCTCCGCTGGTGTTCCCGGCACACCTGCAGGACTTGCTGGTCTCGGAAGCCCCGAGCCTGAGCGACCCGGGCGATGTCTCGCGGCTCGAGAGCGTGGTCCACCTGCAGCTGATGGGTACGGCTCTCACCACCCTGCAGGGCCTGGAGAACCTGCGCGAGGTGGCGGAGAGCGTGGAACTCGCGCGCAACCCCTTGCTGGAGGACGTGAGCGCGCTCGCGCAGCTCCGCTCTAGCCCGTTTTTCACGTTCAACGACAATCCGCGGTTGCGCGAGCTGCCGGTCTTTTCCGCTCTCGAGAAAGCCTACTGGATCTCCATTGAGCGCAACGCCGCACTGGAGAGTGCGGGCAGTTACCCCAAGCTCACGGTGGTCAGCGACCTACGGGTGCGCGACAATCCCGCGCTCGGCTCGCTCGTTGGCTTCAACAACCTGCAGCTGAGCTACCTGATCCGGATCCAGTCCAACGCGAGCCTCGGGCACATCGAGTTTCCCCAGCTGACCGAGGTCGGCAGTTCGCTGGTCGTCACGTCCAATCCGGTGCTCGACGCGAACACTGCCAGCCAGTTCGCAACCGTTCACACCCCTCTGCTAAAGATCACGGGCAATCAGAGCCCTCCGCTGTTGCTCGACCCCTGCCCCTGGACGAACGACTCAATCTGCGACGAGGCACCACAGGATATGCTGTGTGCGCCGGGCACGGACACCGCCGACTGCCCTAGGCCGGTGTAGCGTCGGCACCGTGTAGGCCCGTCCCCGACCGGGGCACTTTACCACTCCCTGGTTTGCCCGTAACTTTGCTGGTGGAGCCCAAGGGACCTGGCTCGAAGCCGAAGCCACCGGGACCACCCGGGGCGGACTCGTTGAGCCGTCTGCGGGCGCTGGTGGTCGAGAGCCAGGCGCCGAGCGGCTCGGTGCTGTTCGGTTATCTCAATCGCCCGACGGCGCCGCGCATGCCCGCGGTGCGGCCTCCGCCGGGCACGCTGCTGATCGAGCACAGCGCGCCGCCGGAAGCACACGAGATCCAGCACGCGCTCTCGCAGCACCCGATGCCGAGCTGGAGCGATGGCCAGGGGCCGCCCACGCAGCGGCCCGAGTCGATGCCCGTGACCTCGCCCAGCCCGATCCCGGAGGCCAGCAGCGAGCTGAGCGGAACCCTGACGCGGATCGACGGGCCCGGCGCGGGGCGCGTGATCTCGCTGGCCAGCGAGCAGCTGACGATCGGGCGCAGCCCGCAGGCGGATCTGCACCTCGCCGAAGACGGCGTGAGCCGCAAGCATGCGCGCATTTGCTGGAGCGACGGCAACTACGTGCTGGAGGACCTGGGCTCGCAGAACGGGACCTTCCTGTGGGGTAAGCCGATCACGGCCGTGCAGCTGCGGCAGGGCGATCTGATCCGGGTCGGACCGGTGGCCACGCTGCGCTTCTGCTGGATGGACGAGCACCAGAAGAACCTGCTGGAGGAGCTGTACGAGAGCAGCGTGCGCGATCCGCTCACGGGCGCTTTCAACCGCCGCCACTTCGCGGAGCGGCTCGAGTCGGAGCTGGCCTACGCCAAGCGCCACGCGACGGCCCTGTCGCTGCTGCTGCTCGACATCGACTACTTCAAGAAGATCAACGATCAGTACGGGCACCTGGAGGGCGACCGGGTGCTGCGCAGCCTGACCCACGCCTGCCACCAGAGCTTGCGCACGGAGGATGTGCTCGCGCGCTACGGTGGCGAGGAGTTCGCGGTGCTGCTGCGTGGGGTGCCGCTGGAGGGCGCCGCGCGCGCCGCGGAGCGGCTGCGCCGCGCGATCGCCGACCACGTCTTCGTCGGCACGCCGCCGCTCTCGGTCAGCGTCAGCGTGGGCTGCGCCTCGCTCTCATGCCTGAAGGACAGCACCTCCAACGAGCTGATCCACCTCGCCGATCAGCGGCTCTACGAGGCCAAGCAAGCGGGGCGCGGCCGCGTCGTGGCCGAGGGCTTCGTCGGGCAGCGCTGAGCGGCTGGTGACCGGACCGTTGGCCACGAGCTCGCACCGAGCTCGGGCGAAAAGGCTTCAGGGCATGAACACGAAGTCGGAGTAGTCGCCGGTGCTCTCCGTCTTCGTCTGATCGCCGTCCGTCATGACGCCCAGGCCCATCAGGGGCGGGACGTCGGAGTCGCCGAAGTGCTCGCGGAATTCGCGGGTGAGGTCCAGCGACTCCCGCTTCCAGATCCCCGTGGGACCGCCAGACTCGAGCACCACCGTGTCCTGCGCGACGAAGCTGTTGCGGCGGCGGTCGCAGATGGTGCCCGGTGGGCGCGTGGTGCTCCACACGTACTTCAGCGAGTACCATTTCAGAAAGCGCCGCCACGTCACGTACAGGACCGCGGCCGAGTCGCCCTTGCCCTTGGTGCACTCATCGCCCTGCACCGGCAGTTTGATGGCGCGCCAGCTCCACTCCAGCCGACGCACGCGCTCGCGGCTCTTCTCCGGCATCTCGAAGCCGAGCACGGCCTTCTTGTTCGGTGGCTGGTAGCTGCCACGCAGGAAGGTGCGCTCGGCGTCGCGCTGGATCGTGTAGTAGTTCACCGGACCCGACTGGCTGTCGATGATGCGCCAGCGTTCCGGATCGGCACGCACCACGCCGGCAGCCGCGGGCTTCGTGCCCGCCTCTCGCCCGGCGCTGGCCTGCGCGGAAGCGGCCTGCGCGGCCTGTGGCGCCGCTTGCACGGGCGATCCCACCTCCGCGCTCAGGGCCTGGACAAACATGGCGACCAGCGCGATCACGCCCAGCCGGCGTTTCACCCAAAGTGCGCGCGAATCCACGAGCAGTATTCTCTTTCTGGGTAAGGCGGAGCGCTGGGTCAAGATCTCGGGGAAACCTGCCCGCCCCGCGGCCCCCGCGCAAAGGTCGTGGCTCCGCTCCACCCAGACGGCGCGCTGCTCAGGCGCGGTAACGGCGACCGACCCGTTCCACGATTTCTTGCTGGAAGGCGTTGAACGCGCTCCCCTCGGGCCAGACCGGCGCGGTGCGCACCAGCGCCAGCGCCTCGTCGCGCCGGCCTTGATCGATGTGCAACACGGCGAGCGCGTAGCGCATCGCCCAGTGCACGAGGGGGTGATGGTCGGCCGCGGCAGAGAGCCGCGCCGCGTCACCCTGCTCGGGGCAGTGGGCAAAGGCGCGAGCCAGAGCGCCTGCCGCGCTGCGCAGCACGGTGGCACGGCTCTTGGCCCACGGCGATGCCGGCAGCGGCAGCACGCGCAGCGCGCGCGCCTTGTCCAGCGCCTGCAGGCGGCGGCCCTCGAAGGCGTCGAGCAGGGTCTCGATGAACAGCCGGTGCTCCAGCGCGTTTTCCCAGGCCAGCCCGCGCTCCGCGCGGTCCAGCACGCCGCGCGCGCGCTCGGTCAGACCGTGGGCGGCCAGCGCCGTCGCCCGGATCAGGGGACCCACCGTGCGATAGTGCGGCAGGCCGTCGATCGCATCGTTCCAGAGCTCGAGGATCGCGTTCAGGTTGCCCGAGCTGAGCAGCTGGCGCAGGCGCTGCCGGGCCCGCAGCTGCGGCAGCCCGAAGGCGAGCGCGAGGCTCACCAGCAGCACGCCCAGCCACGGCTCGCGCAGCGCGAAATGGATCGCCAGCGATGCGCCCAGCGCCGAGAGCACGAAGCGCGCTTGAGCCCAGACGCGTCCGCCCGCGCTGGGCCTGAGGTAGTCGTGAGGGGGCAAGATCGGATCCGCGGGAGCTCGGGGTGAGTGGCTCGTGGCCGGGGTTGCAGGGCATGCCCGCGGACCCAGACCGCGGGCTCGGGGCGCCCCGCAGAAGAGCCACGTGGGCACCGGGGGTAGGCACCGGGGGCCCGCCGGCGAGCGCGCGAACGAGGCACAGCGCTCGGGGCGACGAGTTCTTAGCAGGTGTGAGAGCCCCGGCGCAGGGCCTTTTGCGATGAACTCTGCTTCCGGCCCGCTGGCGTGAGCAGCGGAAGGGCCACCGCGCGGGCCACCGCGCGAGGCTTGCCGCCCGGGGCACGCGTGCCAGCGAAATTAGCCTTGGTGGCGTGTCGAGCCTGAGCTAGGGTCGCCCGCGGGTCCGTCAACAGCGCACCGCGAACCCCGCCAGGCCCGGAAGGGAGCAACGGTAGTGGGAAGCGGGTGTGGCGGGCCTCTAATTTTTGTGCTCGGCTTCCGCCTCTCAGCGGTCTGCGAGACCTTCCGGGTTCAGACCCTCTGTCGAAAGGCGTCTGAAGGCGTCTGCTAAACGAGGCCGTCTAAAGTGACGCCGTCTAGACGAGGCCCCAGAAGATGAAGACGAGCTTCGTCAGGAAGAAGTCGGCGATCAGGATCGCGATCGAGATCGCCACCACCGTCTTGGTGGTGCTGCGGCCCACGCCCGCTGTGCCGCCGCGCGTCGACATGCCGAAGTGACAGCCGAGCAGGGCGATGATGGCGCCGAAGAACGGCGTCTTGAACAGACCCATCAGGTAGTCCATCAGCACCAGCTGATCGAGCGCGCTCTGAAAGAAGAACGCCGCGGGGATGCCGAACTGCGCGTCCGTGATGATCATGGCGCCGGTGAAGCCCAGGATCAGCGCGAACGTGCCCACGATCGGCAGCACGAAGGTGGCCGCGATCAGCCGCGGCAAGACCAGCTTCTTCACCGGATCGGCGCCCAGCGCGCGGATCGCCTCCAGCTGCTCGGTGACCGCCATGGAGCCGATCTCCGCGGTCATGCCGGCGCCGATGCGGCCGCCGACGATCACTGCCGTGAGCGTCGGCGCCAGCTCCCGGGCGAAGGTGAGCGCCACCACGCGGCCCGTGTATTCCATGCCGCCGAACTTGCGCAGGCCGAAGGCGAACTGCGTCGACATCACCATGCCGATGAACAAGCTGGTGACGACCACGATGCCCAGCGATGCGACCCCCAGCGACTCGAACTGGCGCACGATCTCGCGCCCCTCGAACGGCTTGCGGAAGAACGCCTTCGCGCAGTTCGCCATCAGCAGCGAGACCTCGCCCAGCTGCGACACGAACGCGCTCAGCGCGCCCAGCGCCCGGGTGGTGGGCGGCGGCGGCGGCACTCGCCAGGAGCGCGGAGCGCTCGGCGGTGGGACGGATGTGGGCGAAGAGGCGACCATCAGCTCGCGCTCGAGAAGCCGTTGACGAAGTTTCGGAACTGCTCCGGGTCCTGTCGGGCGTTGGCGATCTGCAGGAAGTCGTACACGCAGCCGTCTTTCTTCAGCACCACGACGTGAAAGTGCTTCTCCACGCCGTCCAGCTTGGCCACCATTTGCGTCTCCAGCGCCTCGCGCCCGTCGAGCGGGATCAGCTGCTGCTGTTCCTGCTGGCGATCGGTGAACTGCAGGAACAGGTGCTGGGTGAGCGACTTCAGCGGCACATCTTCCGCGTCTCGGCCGCAGCGGCCGTTGATCGCCACCGTGGTCTCGCGCGCGTCATCGCGGAAGGCCAGCGCCGTGTCGGTGATTTCGATCTGACGCCATTCCGCCGGCACATGCGCCAGCCGGAACGAGACGTTGCCCTGGCGAAACACCTTGCCGTCAAAGTTGGAAGCCGCGCAGCCGGTCGCCAGCGCCAGCAGCAAGGCCCCACCAGATATCGCTCGTGTGCTCAACCCCTGAACCCTAATCCCGCGGAGCGCGCTCCTCAAGAAATCTGGCTCCGCCGCGGGCTCGTGCAAGCCCAGCGCAGGGCTGCGAAGTCGCAGGGCTGCGAAGTCACGGAGCGTTCCTCGCGAAATCCGGGCCCCCCGTGCCGGGGCGTGCCCAGCTTGACTCGGACGGGCGACTCGTCGTCTGGTGACGTGGCCCCCGACTGGATTGTCCGATGATTTTTCCCATCCCCATTCGCGACGAGAACCCGACGCAGCGGGTACCCTTCGTCAACTATGGGCTGATCACGCTGAACATCGTCGTCTTCCTCTACACCTGGCCCAGCATCTCGGGCGGCGCCTGGTGGCTGGTGCCGGGGTACGGGCTCGTTCCCACCCGCATCGTGGCCGACCCGCTCGGCGAGGCCTTCACGGTGTTCACCGCCATGTTCATGCACGGAGGCTGGCTGCACCTGGGCGGCAACATGCTGTTCTTGCATATCTTCGGCGACAACCTGGAGGACGTGCTGGGCCACGGGCGCTATCTCGGCTTCTATTTGCTGTGCGGAGTCGCGGCGGCGCTGCTGCAAGTCGGGGTCGATGTGCACAGCCAGACGGCGGTGGTCGGCGCGTCCGGCGCCATCTTCGGGGTGATGGCGGGTTACCTGCTGCTGTTCCCGAAGGCTCCGATCGTCACCTTGAACCTGACCCTGCTGATCTTCTTCATCGGCCTTTTTCCGGTGTTTCCGGCCTGGGTGATCGCCGCGGAGTACCTGTTCATGACGTTGAGCGAGGCGCTGGTCGGCGCGGACGCCGCGGCGGGTGGCGTGGCGGTCTTCGCCCACCTGGGGGGCTTCCTCGGGGGTTTGGCGCTGACCCGCGCTTTCCTGGGGCGAAAGCAGCTGGCCCCGAGGCGCTGGCGGAGCTTTCAGCAGCTGTCGAGCGCCCTGCCCGCGGCGGCGGCCGGCACCGGTACGGGCGCGCGCTGGCGGCGCCGCCGTCGGCGCCCCATCCCGGACGAGGTGGACGAGAGCGAGGACTGAAGGCCGATCAACGAGCGCGCAGCTCTCCAACCGCGCGGCGCTCACACGCCGATCAACAACCGCGCGGCGCTCAGACGCCGATGAACAAGCGATGCGCGAAGTTGCGTTCGAGGCGGGCCTTCAGCACCTTTTGCGCCGCGGTCTCGATGTCATACTCGACGCGCTTGAACTCGAAGCGCTTCTTGTTCGAGTCGTACACCGTGAAGCTCGCGCGGTTATCGTAGTCGCGCGGCTGGCCCACTGAGCCGACGCTCACGATGTACTTCTTGCCGTCTTCCAGATCGAAGTCGATCGGCGGCAGCTCTTCCACCGAATCGCGCGTGAGCGCGAACACCTTGCACAGGTGCGAGTGGCCAATCAGCGTGATGTGGCCGAGCTCGTTGTACATCGACAAGCACTCGCGCGCTTGCTCCGGCGCGAAGATGTACTCGAACTCCTCCAGCCGCACCGGCGAGCCGTGGCAGAGATGGACGCCGATCTGATCGAGCTTGATCTGATACGGCAAGCTCTTCAGCCATTCGAGATTCTCGTCCGCCAGCATCGCGGAGTGAATGTCGAGCGCGTGGCGTGCCGCCTCGTAGTAATACGAGTAGTCCATGCGGCCCGCGACGGCAGCATCGTGATTGCCGAGGATGGTCGCCTTGGCGATCTCGCGCACGATCTCGGAGCACTCGTTCGGGGAGCCGCCGTAACCGACGGTGTCCCCCAGGCAGTAGTACTCGTCGATCGACTCGTTCGAATAGGCTTCGAGCACCGCGCTCAAGGCTTCATAGTTGGCGTGAATGTCGCTGAGAATGCCCAGGCGCATACGGTCTCGTTTCACAGCCTACCACGGATCACCGAAGCGGAACGTAATCTGAGCGCTTTCGTAATTCGCTGGTAGTACCGGGCGGGGCGGGGCCGCGGGCGGTGGAGAGAGGTGCGCGAACCCCTTTGGCCTGATTCCAAGGTGTGACAAAGGAGGGCGCGCATTCGTATCGACACGGCACATTGCCGGGTTCCGGAAAGGGGCGGCCCCAGATTCCACGGCAGGGAGCCGCTTGGATTGGCTGGCCGGCGCAATTGGCGGTCAAAATTGTCGTGAGGTTCCGTGCCGCGGTCGGGGCTATGGTGCCGCGCCATGAGCAGCCCATCGAGTCCGGCAGCGGACCAGCAAGCGCTCGCCGACGAGGTGCGGGAGCTCTCCGCGCGCTGCGAGCAGCACGTGCGCGACGCCGTCGGGCTGGCACTCGACGGCACCATCGAGACCCTGCCCATCCTCGATCACTACGTGCGTCTCTCCCTGGAGGCGAGCTCGCAGCGCCCCGAGCTCTTGCCGCTGCTGTCGCGCACGGTGGGCGCGTACTTCGGGCAGGTGGTGGCCGATCATCTCGGCGGCTTCTGGTTTCTGCCCAGTGAGGACGTGTACACCTGGCACGTCTGTCTGCGCTCGGTGTTCCTCGCCTTCAATCCGATAGGCATGGCGCACGCCGCGCTGACCTGGTCGCTTGGTGCCGAGCAGCTCGCCGACGGGCCGCCCGCGGAGCTGCGCCTCGCCGGGCGCTATCGCGACATGATCGAGCAGCGACTGGCGGCGTTGCCCCCGGTGCGCGAGGGCGACTTCTTCGCGCTCAGCACGCGGCTCGAGGCGCTGGAGATCGCCGCCGCCGCGCTCGGCGAAGCCATGGCGGCGGCCGGCCACGGCGACCAGGTGTTCGACGATGACGACTACGCCGAGGAGCTCGGCGGCATCACCGCGCCGGCCCTGCACTGAAGCCCGCGCGCCGCCGGCCCAGCGGGCCGCGGCTCTCGGCGAGGCAGGGGTTGGCCGAGTCGGGCGCTGGTACCGATCGGTAGCGGCTACTACCGACCGGTATGCGGTTCCGTTCGCGCGGGGGTTTGCCGAGTCGGGCGCTAGTACCGATCGTACCGATCGGTAGCAGGGTTTCGGCGTACGCAGGGGCACCCGGGACGCGCGGCGCGAAGGAGCAGTGGGCACTCCTGGAGGGGCACGGAGTCGTGTGGCCCGAGCTCAAAAGACCAGTTCCATCTCCAGGGCGTCGTCGCCATTGGCTCGATAGTAGCCGCGGCGCACGTTGAAGGTGGCGAAGCCGGCGTTTTCGTAGAGCGCGCGCGCCGCGCTGTTGCCGCTCGCGACCTCCAGCGTGACCCGGTGCGCGCCCGCGCGGCGCGCCCAGGCGCACAGCTCGTCGAGCAGGCGCCGCGCGACGCCGCGCCGGCGCGCCTCCGGCAGGGTCGCGAGCGCCAGCAGCTCGAGCTCGTCCACGACCCACCAGGCGAGGGCGAAGCCGAGCGGCCCGCTCTCGTCGCAGGCGACCCAGCTGCGGGTGAGCTCGCGAGCGAGCTCGGCGCGCGGGTCGAGGTTGCCGGGCAGCTCGGCGAAGACGCGCCCCAGCAGCTGGCAGTCGGCGAGCGTCATGGGGCGGAGCTGGAGCGTCGGCATCGCCCGAAATCTAGGCCGTTTTGGCTCCGGGAGCGCAGATTCCGATCGTGACCGAGTCAGCGCCAGAGCCCGCCTACCGGCCCGCTTCCTGGCTCGATGGGCCGTGCGCCTGGCTGGCCTGGGTACTTCCGCTGGGCTTCGGGGTGTGGTCGGCGGGCGGTGCGCCGCGCTGGCAGGACGATCTGGCCATCGTGCGAGGTCTGGGCCTGGTGCCGGCAGGCAGCGAGGGGGTGGTCTCCAGCGTGCTATCTCAGCTGTTCTCGTTGCTGCCCGTGGGCAGCCGCGCGCTGCGCGCCGATCTGGTCGGGGTGGTGGCGCTCGCGGCCTGCAGCGCCGTGAGCTTCTCGTTGCTGTGCGGGCTGTTGGATCAGCGGCGCGCGTTTGGTCTGAATCCCTTGCTGGCGCTGCTCGGCAGCCAGCTCTGGGCGCTCTCGGCGGAGTCGCTGGGCGATGCGGCGGCGCCGGGCAGCGGCGCGGTCGCGCTGCTCGGGCTGCTCTTGGGGGCGCGACTGGTGCGCTCCAGCAGCGCTCGTTCGGACGCGCGCGTGTTCTCCGTGGCAGGCGGGCTGCTGGGCATCACCTTCGGGGAGAGCCACGCGGCCGCGCTCTGGCTGCTCGCGGTGTTGCTCGGTGATTGGCTGTTCGGCGGTGACGATACGGAGCTGCCCTGGCTGCGCTTCGCGGCTTGCTTCGCGCTGGGCGCCGGCAGCTGCGCGCTGGTGCCGTGGTTGCGCAGCGCTTCCGGGCACGCCTGGATCGATCTGGGGCTGCGCTCGTTGCCGGTCGACGCGGCGCCGGAGAGCTCCGCCTGGCTCGGCTGGGCCGCGAGCGCGCGGGCGGAGCTGGCGCGCATCGGCGCGCTGCCGGCGCTGTTCGCGCTGGCGGGCGCGCTGATCGGCTTCGGTGATCGCGGCCTGCGGCGCAGCCTCGCGCCCTGGGCGATCTTGATCGCCGGAAGCGTGCTCGGGCCGCTGCTGCAGCGCGACTCGGCGCCCCTGTGCGCGCTGGCAGCGAGCGCGGGCCTGGCCGCGTTCGTGCCGATCGGGCTGCAAGCGGCCCTCGCCTGGCTCTGGTCGTGTCAGCTGCCGTTCGCGCAGCCCGCCACGGTGCTCGGGGTGTCCTTCGCGGTGACGCTGGTGTTGCAGCGGGTGGAGGCGCCCGGCGCGCCGCCGCAGCGGGAGCTGGCGACGGAAGCCTGGACGGACGAGGCGCTCGGGCGCTTGCCCGAGCACAGCGTGCTGCTGGTGGAGAGCCCGGCGCTGGCCCTGCGCGCGCTCTCGGCGCAGCTCCAGGGAGCGCGGCCCGACCTGACCGTGCTGCCGCTGCCATTGTTGCACCGTGGATCGGTCAGTTCACGGCTGCTGCGCCGGGCGCCGGCGCTGGCGCCGGTGCTGCGCCAGCTGGCAGTGAACGGCGCGCCCGACGAGTATTCGTTCGGGCGCCTCGCGGACGCGCGCCCGCTGTTCGTGCAATTGGACGCGCGCTGGGACGCGCGGCTGTTCGATCACCTGTGTCCGGACGGGCTGTGGCTGCGCTTCGCGGCGCGCCCGCTGAGCAAGAGCGAGCGTCAGCTGGGCGCCGATCGGGCGCGCGAGGCGCTGCAGCGCCTGCTCGAGCCGGAGGCGCCCGTCTGGTTCGACGCGCGCACGCGCGCGGTGCTGGCGCAGCAAGTCGGGCAGCAGGCGCTGGCCCTGGCGGCGCTGGGCGAGCTCGAGCCGGCGCAGCGCGTGCTGCGCTCGTTGCACGATCTCAGCCCCGAGGATGCGCTCGGGCAGGCGCTGGCGGAGCGCCTCGAACGCGGCAAGGGGCGCGTGGCGATCAACGAGCTGCTGCAGTAGCGGCTCACACGCGATGCAGCAGCGAGCCGCTGACATACAGCGCGGCGCCCAGGAACGAGGCCAGCCCGAAGTAGCGGATCGCCCAGGCGCGCTGCTGCGCGGGTTCCAGCGCGTCGCGCTCGGCCTCCGCTTGCGCGCCGGCGCGCGAGAACAGCCGCGGCAGCGCGAGCAGCGCGATCAGCAGCAGCTGGGGCGCGTGAGTCCAGAGGAAGAGCGCGCCCAGCAGCACCGCGCCGAAGATCCAGGCCCGGCGCGAGAACGCCTGCGCGACGCGCCCGCCGTCCAGCGGCGAGATCGGCGTCAGGTTGAACAGATTGAGGAAGAAGCCGGTGTAGGCGAGGGCCAGGAACGGCCGGCTGCCGAGCGCGAGCCCGACGACGGCGGCGAGCAGCGCGACCAGTGTGCCCGCGAGCGGGCCGCCGTAGGCGATGTCCGCCTCGGTGTCGCGATCGCGCGGCGCGTTCTTCATCGAGATCATCGCGCCGATGAAGGGGATGAAGACGGGCCAGCCTGCCTCCACTCCGCGCCGCTTCATCGCGTAGCCGTGGCCCAGCTCGTGCACCAGGATCATGAGCACGAAGCCGACCGCGAACCACACGCCGGTGCGCTGCGCTTCCACCCAGACCATGGCCAGCATCGAGAGGCTGGTGACCAGGAACTTCGCCGCGGGCAGCGCCTTCAACAGCACGAGCAGCGACTTGGCCTTGAACAGCAGGAAGGCGAGCGCGGCTCCGATCGCGCCACCGCGCCGTGGCCTCGCACGCTGGGTGGGCGGGACCGCCGCCCCGGGCTGCGGGGTGCCATCGCCGAAGATCTCGGCCGCGGCCGGCTCTTTCATCATGGCACAGTCTAGCACCCCTCTCGGCCTCGCGAGCGCCGCGCCGGTACGCTAGCCTGCCGCCCGATGACCGACCTGCACTACCTCGGCCTGTCAGCGTTGCTGCTGTGGTTCATGCTGATGTGCGCCAGCGTGCTGGCTTCGCGCCCCTGGGCGCCGGGCGGCGCCCGGGTCGCCTTCGGCAATCGCGACGACGTGCCACCGCGCTCGCCCGTCGCCGGTCGCGCCGATCGAGCGGCGCGCAACATGCTGGAGAACCTGGTGCTGTTCACGGCGCTGGTGGCCGCCGTGCGGCTCGGCGGCAAGCCCGCTTCGGCCGGCGCCGCGGCACTGTTCTTCTGGGCGCGGGTGCTCTACTTCGGCATTTATCTCGCCGGGCTGCCCTACGTGCGCACGCTGGTGTTCGCGCTGAGCATCGCGGCGCTGGTGCGGATCGGCGTGCAGCTCTTCTGAGTCGCGGCCGTGCGCGCTCGCTCAGCGCGCGAAGCGGTCGCAGGCGCTGACCAGCTCGTGCACCGTGCCCGGCTCGCTCGCCGCGTGGCCCGCGTCGGGCACGATGCGCAGCTCGGCTTCGGGCCAGGCCAGGTGCAGATCCCAGGCGCTCTTCACGGGACACACGACGTCGTACCGGCCCTGCACGATCACGCCCGGGATGCCGCGGATCTTGCCCGCGTTGGCCAGCAAGGCGCGCTCGCCCGCGAGCCAGGCGTCATGCACGAAGTAGTGCGCCTCGATGCGCGCGAAGGCCAGCGAGAATTGATCGCCGCCGGTGCGCGCGATCAGCTCCGGATTGGGCAACAGGCAGCTGGTGCGCCCCTCCCAGACGCTCCAGATCTTGGCCGCCGCGCGTTGCACGGCGGGATCGGGCGAGGTGAGCCGCGCGTGGTACGCGCGCAGAAAGTTGCCGCGCTCGGCCGGGGGAATGTGAGTCTCGAACTCGCGCCAGGCCTCGGGAAAGATCCAGCTCGCGCCCTCCTGATAGAACCAGCGGATCTCCTCCGGGCGGATCAGGAAGATGCCGCGCAGGACCAGCTCCGCCACGCGCTCCGGGTGCGTCTCCGCGTACGCCAGCGCCAGCGTGCTGCCCCACGAGCCGCCGAACACCTGCCAGCGCGAGATGCCGAGGTGCTCGCGCAGACGCTCGATGTCGCTCACCAGATCCCAGGTGGTGTTCTCCTCCAGGCTGGCGAACGGCGTGCTGCGCCCGCAGCCCCGCTGATCGAAGAGCACGATGCGATAGCGCGCCGGATCGAAGAAGCGCCGGTGCTTGGGCTCGGTGCCCCCGCCGGGCCCGCCATGCAGAAAGACGACCGGCTTGCCCTCGGGGTTGCCGCTCTCCTCGAAGTAGAGGTCGTGCAACGCGGAGACCTTCAGCCGCCCGCGACGATACGGTTCGATTTCCGGATACAGGGTTTTTCGCTCGGAGCCCACGCGCTCTCCTCGACCCCAGGATATGCCCGCTGCAGCGGCGGCCACAAACGGTTATTTGCGCTTCTTCCCGCCCGGCTGCCGCGCGCCCGCTTTGCGGCCGCTGCGGCGGGCCTCGGCGGCGGCCGGCGTGAACGCCTGCCGATCGCGCTGGGCAAGAGCACGTTCCCCTACGCGGTGCGCGACGAACGGATCCGCGACACTGGCCTTGCGCTGCCGAGGGCGCGCTCGGTGCGGATCGGGCGCAGTGCTTCGACCACATCGCGTACTCGAGATGCCGGACGTGCCGTTCGTGCGCACGAACCTCACGTGGCGCATCCCGCGCGACGAGCGGGGTCGACCCGACTGCCCGCCGAGAGCCCCTCCGCGGCGTGGGTTTGAGGTTCCCCGGGAAACCTCAGCGTTTCCACGCAAGCGGGGGGTGTTCCTTCGGGAACCACGCTTCGAGCTCGAAAAGGGGCCCGGGCAGCTAGGGCTCCTGGAGGGCTCGGCGCCGCGCGGCACCGAGCCCGCCAGCATGTGCCCACTGACGATTCCGCCGGATCAGGGCGCGGAGAGCTCGAAGGTTTGGCTCTGGTAGTAGTTGTTGGTCGGGAGGCTGAAATCGAGGTTGGCGGAGCGGTACAAGGTGACGGAGGGGTTGGTGCAGACGCCATCGGTGTTTGGCCGGCACTCGCAGTCGGTGGGGGAATCGCATTGCAGCTCGCGCGCGGCGTGGATGACCAGCTGGTAGTTGCCGGGTTGCGGGATGATGCGCGAGGAGCAGGCGATGCTGTCGGCGGCGATGCCCTGGGCACAACCGCGCGGCAGCTGCTGCGCCACGACTTCCAGCGAGACCGGTTGTCGCAGCGTCTGGCCCGGCCCGATGAAGACCGGCGCTGGGATTTTGCAATCCTTGTTGCAGGGGGCGGGGGAAATCCCGGACCTGTATGGCCAGCCTTCATCCATCACCGTCTGGCAACTGGGGCCGCAGCCGACGATGCCATTCACGTTGACCGTCTGTCCGTCGCGCTGCACCTCGAACAGGGCAGACAGGCAGTCCAGGCTAGAAGGTTGGATGTATAGCGGCACGCTGCCGGTGTTGGTGATGGAGATCTCGCGCACGTCGGGCGGGGGGCTCTGATCGCGAAGGTGTTCGCACTCGCTCGGGTGGGTACGCCAGTTGGAGTCGGGGCAGTCCACGCCGCAGCCGCACGGTGCTTCGGCGTCTCCGCAGATGCCGTCGCCGCAGGTGCCCTGGATGCAGGAGAAGCTGCGGTACTCCGGCGAGACGCAAGTGGGTGCGGACTCTCCGTTGGCGTAGGCCTGGGCGAGGGTTGGTAGCTCGGTGAGACCGGGGCAACACGGCTTGTAGCCGCCCTCTTTGCCGACTTCGTAGCGTCCGACGGGATTGCAGTCGCTGGACGCGCCAGTGCCGACGCTGCCGGAGCCGGCGTTGCCGTTGCTGAGCGGCTTGCGGCAATAGCCGTGGTCACACGCATAGTCCGCGCCGAGGGCCGCGCAGCTGCCGCCGCTGCCACAGCTCACGTCGCAGACCGCCACCTGTCCGGGTTCCACGCTCTGGTTGGTGCAGGTGGCGTCCGCCGCCAGGTCGCCGCAGCTCGATTGATCCGTCAAGCACGCGCGCGTGCAGATGCCGCCGATGCAGTCGAGGCCGGGGCCGCAGCCTTGCGCGCAGTACGCGAGAAAGTGCGATTCGCTGCCGATGCTGGGGATCCTGCCCACGGTCCCGCGCCCCGACTGGCGATTGAAGGCCTCCACGCGGGCGCGCAGCTCACCGGCGCGCTCGCGAAAGGAGCGCAGCAGGTTCAGCACTTCCTGCTCGCAGGGGTGGCCCGGCCAGATGTCGAAGCCGTAGGTGCTGCCGCCGATCTTGCCCTCATCGGGCTTGCCCGACTCCAGCAGTTGCAGGCGCTGGCAGACGGTCTGTACCACCGCCTTCAGGTGGTCGAGCACCGCTGCCTCCCAGCCCCGCGCGGAGCCGAGCGGCACCAGAAACTCCTGCGCGCTCAGCCGTCCGTCGCCGAGCCGCTGCACCCGTTGCACGGCGAGCAAGCGCTCGAGCGCCGCCTCCAGCGCAGCCGGGGCGCAGGCGACGCGCGCGGAGAGCTCCGCGGAGGAGAGGGGGCCATCCCGGTACACGACCACCCAGATCCACTCCTCGAGCCCCTGCTCGGACGAGAAGCGGGTGACCTCGGCCAGCTCGGCCTCGCTCGCGGCCCGGTACACGGCGCGTGCTCCAGAACCGGAACGAAACACCAGCCCGCTCTCGATCAGGTCGTGTACCACCGCGAGCAGCTGCCGCTCCTCGTCGCGCGCGAAGCGCTCGGTGAGCTGCAGGCGCGTCACCACCGGCTGCGAGCGGATGAACTCCAGGGCCGTGCGCCAGAGCGTGGAGCCCGGATCGGTCGCACCCTCGGTCAGGCGCCGCAGCTTGCGCTGGTACGCGCGCAGCGCCATGCCGAACATGTCCGCGCTCACCTTGCGGCTGACGCCCTGCGCCTCGAGCTCGTGCGCCAGCTGCACGAAGACCTGGTTGGCGATCTGCGCCACCGGCGCGCGCAGGCCGCCGGAGGTGGCGAGCTGGGCGATCAGCACCGTGACCTGTTGCACGATCGCAGCGATGAGCAGTTGACCGTTCATGGCCGACTCTCAAAGCATGTCCGCGCGCCTGGGCCCCTGCTAGGTGGCCGCTCGGTCACCCCTCCAAGAGCCGCCCCGTGCGCGCGGCCCGCGGGCTGGGTATCAGGATGGGTCTATCCAGGCGCCGCGAAGCGGCTTAAGGCCTCAGCATGCCCGTCGTCTCATCGCGCAAGTTCCGAATCTGCGGCGCCGCCCTGGCGTGCTCCGTTGCCTGCGCCTCGCAGCCCACCGCTCCCAACGCCCCCAGCTCGTCGCCGCAGGCGGCGGAAGGTGCGGCGAGCTCGGCAGGGAAGCCCCAGTTCGGCAGCTGGGGCTTCGATACCGCCGGCATGGATCGCTCGGTCGCGCCCGGCAGCAGCTTCTACCGTTACGCCAACGGCCACTGGCTGGAGACGACGCCGATCCCTCCGGACAAGAGCAACTACGGCTTGTTCACGGCGCTCTCGGACCTGAGTGATGAGCGCACGCGCGAGATCATCGAGGGAAGCCAGGGCGCGCCGGGCAGCGAAGAGCGCAAGATCGCGGATCTGTATCACAGCTTCCTGGATGAGGCCGGCATCGAGGCCAAGGGGCTCGCGCCGGTGCAGGGTCGCCTCGACGCGATCGCGAAAATTCGTGACACGGCCGGCGTGGTGCACGAGTTCGCGCGGCTGGCGCGCGAGCTGAGCTCGAACCCGCTCGCGACTCAGGTCGGGCAGGACGATCGCGATCCCGAGCACCATATCCCGAACCTCGGGCAAGGCGGGCTCGGGCTGCCCGATCGCGACATGTACGATCCGCAGAACAAGGCCTTCGAGGGCCTGCGCGCGGGTTACCAGGAGTACGCGACGACGCTGTTCACGCTCGCGCAGCTGCCGCACGCGCGCGAGCGCGCCGGAGCGGTGTACGCGCTGGAGGAGAAGCTCGCCAAGACGCACTGGACGCGCGTGCAAAATCGCGATGCGCTGAAGACGTACAACAAGCTCTCGATCGCCGAAGTGCAGAAGCTCGCTCCCGGCGTGCCCTGGGCGCTGTGGCTCGAGGACGTGGGGTTGAAGGGGCAAACTCACCTCAACGTGAACCAACCTTCGGCGATCACCGGCGTGGGGCAGCTGCTCCAGAGCGAGCCGCTCGCGGTGTGGAAGGACTACGTGGCGCTGCGCACGCTCTCGGCGTCGGCCCCGTACTTGCCCAAGGCCTTCGTCGACGCCTGGTTCACCACGTACGGCAAGACACTCTCCGGCACACCCGAGCTCGAGGCGCGCTGGCGCCGTGGCGTGGATCTGGTGGTGAGCAGGCTGGGGGAGGCGGTGGGCAAGCTGTATGTCGCAAAGTACTTCACTGCCCAGACCAAGGCCGCGGCGGACGAGCTGGTGCACAACCTGCTGATCGCGATGGGCCAGAGGCTCGATGGGCTCACCTGGATGACCCCGGAAACCAAGGCCAAGGCCCGAGCCAAGCTCGCCTCCTATAACCCCAAGATCGGCTACCCGAAGAAGTGGCGCGACTATTCCAGCTTGCGCATCGAAGCGGGAGACGCGCTCGGCAATGCGCAGCGAGGCGCCGCGTTCGAGTACGATCGCCTGCTGGCCAAGCTGGGCAAGCCCGTCGATCGGGATGAATGGGGCATGCCGACGATGATGGTCAACGCCTACTACAACCCCACACTGAACGAGATCGTGTTCCCGGCGGCGATCCTGCAGCCGCCGTTCTTCGACCCGAACGCCGATCCAGCGGTGAACTACGGCGGGATCGGCGCCGTGATCGGCCACGAGATCAGCCACGGCTTCGACGACCAGGGCGCGCAGTACGATGCCGACGGGGCGCTGCGCAACTGGTGGACGGAAGAAGACGCGCAGAAGTTCAAGGCCGCGACGAGCCGCCTGGTGGAGCAATACGCAAGCTACTGCCCGTTCCCCGCGCAGGGTGACAAGCCCGCGCAGTGCGTGAACGGGCAGCTCACGCTGGGCGAGAACATCGCGGATCTGGCCGGGCTCACCGTGGCCTACGCTGCCTACCAGCTGGCGCTCGCCGGCAAGCCCGCGCCGGTGCTGGACGGCTTCAGCGGCGATCAGCGCTTCTTCCTCGGCTGGGCGCAGATCTGGCGGCGGTTGTATCGGGACCGCGAGCTCTCCAATCGGCTGGTGACCGATCCACACAGCCCCTCGGAGTTCCGCTCGGCGGTGGTGCGCAACCTCGACCCCTGGTACACGGCGTTCACGCCCGCGCCAGCGGACACCTTGTTCCTGGCGCCCGAGCAGCGAGTGAAGATCTGGTGAGCATGGCGGTCATGGATTCGAAATACCGCATCGCGCCGGCGGATCTGACGGATCCGGAGCACTGCGCCGGGCTGGTGCACTGCCTGGATCAGTACGCCGCGGACCCGATGGGCCGCGGCGAAGGGCTGCCGCTCGACGTGCAGCGCGCGATCGTTCCAGGCTTGCTCCAGCACCCGGAGCGGCTGATCCGACTGGCATTGCACGAGCGCGCGGTGGTCGGCGCGGCGGTGTGCTTCGTGGGATTTTCCACGTTCTCGGCGAAGCCGCGCGTCAATGTGCACGACCTGTGCGTGCTCGGGCCCCACCGCGGCCGCGGTGTCGGGCGCGCGCTGCTGGAGTCGGTACTGGAGGCTGCGCGTGAGCTGGGCTGCTCGGGCGTGACGCTGGAGGTGCGCACCGACAACGAGGTCGCGCAGAAGCTGTACCGTTCGCTGGGCTTCAGCGGCGGCACCGACCCGATGTGGTTCTGGGCGCGCAAGCTGCCGTGACGCTCCCTGCGCTGGGCGCGGCGCGCTGGACGCCGCTCGCGCTCAGCGCCGGAAGGTGTCGCCGGGCAGCGCCGGCGTGCTTGCCGGCGGCCGGCGCAGGTGTGTCGCTTGCTCGTAGGCGTACGCGATCGCGATCAGGCGCGGCTCGCTGAAGCGAGGTCCCGAGAAGGTGACGTCGGACGGCGCGGGATTGGCGACCGGCGCGGTCGCCGGCACGAAGCCGCCGGGTACCGCGACGCTGGGGTAGCCGGCCATGGCGGGCGTGGCCGCGCCGTAGTTCTCGGAGAACAGCAGCGCGTCCACGTCGTCGTCCGTGCCGGGCGTGCCGTCCGTGCCGGCATAGACGGCGTCGAGCGCTGCGCGCGAGCCCTGTAGATCGCGCTGGCGGTCGGCCTGGTACCGCTGGGTGTCGGCGCTGCCGGCGCTCACGTCGAGCGCCTGCGCGGCGAGCGCGAGGCGCTGGCCGTACTTCAGCGCGCCCGGAGTGTTGTCATTGGCCTCGATCAGCGCGGCCAGAGACGGGACGGGAGCGTTCGGGATCGCGGCCAGATAGCGATCGAGATCGCGGTGGAAGCCGTAGATCAGCACGGTGGAGCAGGCGGCATTCGCGGGCACGCTGACGCAGGTACCGCTCTGCACCGGCAGCTGGCGGATGGTCTGCACCTGGGCGCCTTGCGCCTGGAGCACCTCGATCGCGGCTTGCATCAGATCGTCGCGCTGGCCCGGAAAGGGCGGCACGGCGATGCGCGCGCCGGCGAGCGCACCGGCATCGAGGAACTGCGTGTAGTCGTCGAAGCAATTGCCCGGCGTGTTGCAGGGCTCGGTCGCGGAGTCCTGCGGATCGTAGCCGGCGAGCACGCCGAGCAAGCGCGCCGCGTCCTCCACCGTGCGCGCGAGCGGGCCCGCGGTGTCCTGATCGGCGCTGATCGGCAGGATGCCGGCGCGGCTCACCAGGCCCAGCGTGGGCTTGATGCCGACCACACCGTTGGAGCTCGCCGGGCTCAAGATCGAGCCGGACGTCTCGGTGCCCACCGCCACGGCGACCAGGTTCGCGCTCACGGCGATGCCCGGACCCGAGCTGGAGCCGCCCGGCGTGAGCACGGGCCGACCGTCGCCGCCCGGCTGCGGCCTCGGGTCGTAGGGATTGAGGCCGTATCCCCCGAGCGAGCTGTAGCCGGAGGGCATGTTGCTGCCCAGAAAGTTCGCGAACTCGCTGAGCGTGGCCTTGCCCAGCACGATCGCGCCCGCCTGGCGCAGCTTGCGCGTGAGAAAGGCGTCACCCGCCGGCACGGAGCGCGCGAGCGCGAGCGAGCCTGCCGTCGTCGGCAGGCCCGCGGCGTCGATGTTGTCCTTGAGCAGCACCGGGATGCCGCACAGCGGGCCGCGCGTCGCGGCGTCTTCGCAGCGGGCGCCGAGCGCGCGCGCTTGCTCGGCGGCGGAAGGATCGAGCGCGAGGATCGAGTTCAGCTTGGGGCCGCCGTCGTCATAGGCCGCGATGCGCGCGAGGTAGGCCTCGGTGAGCTGCGCGGGCGTGACCAGGCGCGTGGCCAGCGCTTGCTCCAGCTGCGAGAGAGTCGCCTCGACCAGCTGCAGTTGCTCGGGGCCTGCCGGCGAGGGCTCGTCGAGCGCAGGGGTGGGCGTGAGCTCGGAGCTCGGAGCGGCACTGCTCGTGGCGGCACTGTCCGACTCGGCGCTCGTATTGGCGGGTGCGACGGCTTCGCCCGGTGCGGTTTGCGGGCTCGCAGCTGGCGCAGCGATAGGCGCGTTCCCCGAACTCTGCGAGCCAGGAGCCGAGCTCGAATCAGCGCAACCGCCCGCGACGACCAGCGCCAAGCCTGCGAGCAACGAGCGAGACATGGTGAGCACTTCTACCACATTTCTGCCCTCCCGGTCGCAGGGGCGACGCGGCCTCCGCGGGCCCTTTCGAAAATCGAAATCAGGTTCCCGCGGAACCCGCGGATCCCGCGGAAACCTCGATTCGCTCTTGCGGAGCGGCCCCGCGCGCTTGCTTCAAGGGCGGGTCTGCAAGGATTGGCAATCGCGCAGCTCGCTGCCGGCCCTTGTACAAATTTGCATCTCGTCCTGAAGCAGGCATCGACCCTCGCTGCAGAGCTCGCATTTTCCGCGGAGGCACACTGCCTCGGGCGCCGCTCTCGGTCCTCCGCAACTGGGAATGTTGCCGCCGATGAACGCTGCGCAACGAGGCTCACGCAGCGCTGCGCAATAACGCTCTTCGAGCGAGCTCAGCTCGACTCGCAGCTCGGCCTGTGCTGAAGAGGACACCGCCCGCAACTCGCCGCAGCCGCCGCCGCAGCGGACGCCGAAATCCTCGCTGGTGCAGTCGCTGTCGATGGCGCACGTGCGGTCGGCGTGGGTGGCGGCATTCTCCAGCGCAGCGGCGGCTTCGTACGCAAGCTCTTCGCACGGTGCGTCAGCCTCGGCTTCGCCGCTGCACCGAAGTGAGCCAAGCACGAGCAGGCCGAGGCAGATGGCAAATGGATTGCGAGCCACGGGGGTAGACTTCACCTGCGGACTCTAGCAGCGGCGATTCCCGGTGCACTTCGTAGCCAGCGAGCGACGGCGATCTTCATGACGGAGCACTGTCGCGCTAATCTGCGCCCATGAGCTCGGCGCCCATCATTTCCCCGCGCGGCACGCCCATGCCACGCATCCTGTACGGCACCGCTTGGAAGAAGGAGCGCACCGCCGCTCTGGTTGAGCGCGCGCTCGGCGCCGGCTTTCGCGGCATCGACACGGCCTGCCAGCCCAAGCACTACGACGAAGCTGGCGTCGGGCAGGGTGTCGCCGCCGCGCTGCGCGGCGGCCGGCGGCGCGAGGAACTCTATCTGCAGACCAAGTTTACGCCGCTCGACGGCCAGGATCCGCGCCGCGTGCCTTACGACACAAAAGCTCCGCTCGCCGAGCAGGTGCGCCAGTCGTGCCGTGCCTCGCTCGCAAATCTGCAGACGACGTACCTCGATTGCCTGGTGCTGCACTCGCCGATGGATACGCTGGAGCTCACGCTGCAAGTCTGGCGCGAGCTCGAAGCGCTCAGCGACAGCGGGGTGGTGCGTGAGCTCGGCATCAGCAACTGCTATCAGCTGCAGGAGCTCGAGGCCCTGTACGCTGCCGCGCGCATCAAGCCGCTGGTGTTGCAGAACCGCTTCCACGCCGCGACCGGCTACGATCAGCAGCTGCGTGGCTTCTGCCGCGCCCGGGGGATGGTCTATCAGAGCTTCTGGACGCTGACGGCGAACCGCGAGCTCTTGTCGCATCCGGAGGTGCAGGCCCTGGCTCGGCGCCATGCCGTGACTCCGGCCCAGCTGTTCTTTCGCGGTTTGACCCAGATGGGAATCGTGCCGCTCACCGGTACGACCAGCGAGGAGCACCTGCGGCAGGACCTCGCGATCTTTGATTTCGAGCTCTCGCCGGCCGAGCTCCGGCAGTTGACGGCTCGATTTGGAGAGACATAAACTTGATCAAAAAGCGCCGGTTGATATAATTTATGCAATGTCAAAACAGGCCGGCTCACTGGCGTCTTTGCCGCCGATGGTCACCGAGGCACTGCGCCAGCTGGGCGAGAATCTCGCCCTCGCGCGCGTGCGGCGCAAGGAATCGCAGCGCGCCTGGGCCAAGCGCCTGGGCGTTTCCATCCCCACCTTGATCCGCATGGAACAGGGGGAACCGAGCGTGGCCATGGGCGTGTACGCCACTGCGCTGTGGCTGATCGGGCGCACTCCAGCGCTGCCCGCGCTCGCCGAGCCGAAGGAAGACCAGGGCGCGCTGGAGCTCGACGTGCGGCGCGCTTCCGAGCGGCGCGCAGTGCGCTCGGCGGCGTCGATCCGGGCGCGCCTGGGCCGGGGGCAAAAACCGTGAGCGCCGCCGCTTCGCCGCGGGCCGCCGCCTCGCTGCGCGGCTACCAGCCGCGCGATCGCCTGTACCTGTGGTGGCTCGCACAGCCTGTGCAGCCGGTGCTGGTGGGCCAGCTGGAGCTGGTGCGCGCCACGCGCGGAGTCTCGCTGCGCTACGCCGATCGCTGGGTCGAGCAGGGCTTCGCGCTGAGCGAGGATCTGCCGTTGCTGCGCGGCCAGGAGTTCTTGCCGCGCGAGCGGGACAGCGCCGCCGGCGCCGTCGATGACGCGCGCCCCGATCGCTGGGGCGAGCGCGTGATCCGCTTCCTCGACAAGCCGCCGCGCCTCTCGCTGCTCGAGTATCTGTACTTCGCCGGCGATGATCGCTTCGGCGCGCTCGGGGTCTCGACCTCGGAGCAAGAATATCTGCCGCGCCGGCTCGGGCCGCTGCCCACGCTCGCCGACACGGAGGCGATCGCCGAGCTGGTGCGCCACGTGCTCGCCAACGAGCCGGTCGCGCCGGAGCTGAAGCGCCTGATCGCGCCCGGCGTCACACTGGGCGGCGCGCGCCCCAAGGCGCTGCTCGAGATCGCGGGACAACAGTGGGTGGTCAAATTCGCGGACGGCGACCCCACGGACGCGCCGCTGATGGAGCACGCGACCTTGACGCTGGCCGCGCGCGCGGACATCGCCGTGGCGCGCTCGCAGGCGATCCGCCTCACGGACGGCCACGCCGTGGCCATCGAGCGCTTCGATCGCAAGGGCGGCGAGCGGCTGCATGCGCTGTCCGCCAAGGTGGCGCTGGCCGCCGCGGGCGAGAGCTACGGCTATCCGGAGCTGGCGCAGCTGCTGCGCCGGCGAGGCGTCGTCGCGGGCGACCGCAACGCCGAGCAGATGCGCGAGCTGTTCCGGCGCATGGTGTTCAACATCCTGATCGACAACACCGACGACCACGAGAAGAACCACGCGCTGCTCGTCGACGACGCGGGCCAGTATGAGCTCTCGCCCGCGTACGACGTGCTGCCCTCGCTGCAGGGCCTCGGCTATCAGCAGCTGCGCGTGGGCACGAACGCGGCCGACGCCACGCTCGACAACGCGCTCTCGATGTGCGGCCAGTTCGGCTTGAAGCGCCCGGCGGCACAGGCAGAGATCGCGCGGGTGGCGCGGGTGGTGGCGGGCTGGCGCGAGCACTTCGCCGCCGCCGGCCTGCGCCCGGGCGATCTGGAGCAGATCGCCGAGTACATCGATCGCCCGTTCCTGCGCGACCAGCGCGCGGCCTTCGCGGCGTGAGCTGCTCAGCGGTCGTCGCGCGTGCCGTAACCACCGGTCTGCACGCGCGCGAGCCGTCCGTCGATGAAGGTCAAAAAGCGGATGAAGCGCTGGCGACCGAAGTCGTAAGTCCACTCGTCGACCACCACGTCCGTGGAGCGCTCGACGGTCGTGTCGCACTGGCCGCTCGGGTTCTGATCGCGCGCGCAGGCCACGCGCACGCGGTGCCTCACCGTGCGCGTCTCGATGCGGTGCTGCGCGTCGTCGGGCTCGCCGCACAGCGAGCGAACCTGGTACAGGGTGTCGCCCTGCGAAACGATGCGGCCGTTGCACGACAAGCTGTCCGCCCGCGCCGCAGAGGCCGTGAGCAGGATGGCGCCCATGGTGCCCGCCACCAATTCCGCCGCTGGAGAACGCATGCGGGAGTTTTACCCCACTTTCCCCGCCGACGCCGGCCACCATCCACCTACAGCAGGCCGGCGCCTGGCCGCCCAGCGGCCGCAGCGCTGATTTGGCCCATCACCCCGGGCGCAGGGCGCTCCGCGCCTCTACCGTTGACCCGAATGCCAGCCGTGGTCCTTCAATCCATTGATTGCGGAGAATGAATCGGTTGATTCTGCTCGAGCGTGAAAGATCGAGAGGCGGAAGATGAGCAATGGTCGGCGCTGGCGCTGGAGGCCGCCCGTGGTCACTCGCCATCGATCCGTCAGCTCGTCTCCTATCTGCTCCCGAGGGTCCGGAATCTGGTGCGCTATTTGGTGAGAGGCGATCGCGACGTGGATGACCTGAGTCAGGATGCACTGCTGTCGATCCTGCAAGGTCTGCCCGGCTACCGCGGCGAAGGCGCCTTTCGGTCGTGGGCGGATCGAGTGGTGGTGCGGCGCGTGTTTGCGTCGCGCAAGTCCGTCTCGCGGCGCCTCGAGTCCGCGCTCGACCCGAGCGACATCGCAGTCGATCCGGCGACCTTGCCCGATCGCTACTACGCTCGCCGCCAGCTCGCGGCCGAGCTGGATGAGCTGCCCGATGCACAGCGCGACGCGCTGGTGCTCCACTACGTGCTCGGCATGACGGTGCCGGAGATGGGGGCGGAGCTCGGCGTGCCCGAAGAAACCGTACGCAGCCGGCTGCGCCTGGGCCGCCAGCGGCTGCGCGCGCGGCTCGTCAAAGAGCCGACACCGGCCGGCGCCCGGAGGGCGGAATGACTCGCGACGATCTGCCGGGCGCTCCCGAGAACGACGAAAACGGCGAGCTGTCGGAGCTCGATGAGCTGCTCGGGCCGCCGCCGCTGCCCTCGTTGGATGCCGAGGCGGGGCCCGCGTCCGCTCTATCGGAGCGCGAGCTGGCGCTGTTCGCGGATCGCATCGAGCGGCAGTTCCTGGTGCAACGCGCGCGCCCGCGATCGCGGCTCTCCGGCAAGCGCTGGTTGCTCGCGGGCGGCCTGTTCGCCGCGAGCGCCGCCGCCGCCGTGTACGTGGGCGTGGTGCGCCGCGACGTGGAGCCGGCGCCGGGCCACGGCAGCAGCGCAGCGCCGACCAGCGTGCGCGAGCTGCCGCCGGAAGCCGCGCCAGCGGTGGTGTCACCCCCCGCTGAACCACCAGCAGCAACACCTCCCGTGGCCGTGCCGCCGGAAGCCGACGCACCAAGGGGCGGAGAGCGGCCGACCGAACCAGCTCCCGAAGTGCCGCCGCGTGCAGAGGATGCGCCCAGTTCCGGCCCGGCGGCGTCAGCGAAGCAGCCAGCGTCCCCGTCCCGCCTCGGCGCGGCGACGCGCCAGAACGGCGCAGTCGCGGCCGATCGGCTCGCCGCCGCAAATCGCCTGCGTTCTCGGCATCGCTATCGCGAGGCGCTGGCCTTATACTCGCAGGTGATCGCAGTGGACCCGGACGGCATCCAGGCGAGCGCGGCGCGTGTCGCCGCCGCCGAGATGAAGCTCGAGCAGTTCGGGGACATCGCAGGAGCCGAGCGCTTGTATCGAGAGGCGAAGACCCAAGGTGGTGAGCTGACCGCGGAAGCCCAGTTCGGGCTCTCGCAGGTGGCGCGCGCCCGTGGTGACGCCCCCGCAGAACGCCGCGCCCTGCAGGATTTTGTCGCGCGCCATCCGGAGAGCCCCCTCGTCTCTGCGGCGCGTCGCCGCTTGAGTACGCTGGGGGCTGAATGAAAGAGGCGCGGTCCGCCAGCGGCTCGGATGCGAGCCGGCGGCTTCCTCGGGCCGCCGCCGTGTGGGCCAGCAGCTGCTTGCTGGGTTGGCTGTGTGCTTGTTCCGGCTCCACCGACGTGGTGGGTGTGTTGGATGAGAGCTCCGGCAGCGCGCAATCCCGGCAACCGAGCAACGCGAACGCCGCGCAGGCGCAGGACATCTCCGTCTCCGGCGCGAGCGATGATGCCAGCGGCGAGGCTCGGGAGCTGCTGGTCGTCGCGGGCTTGCCGCTGCGCGACTACGCAGGCCCCAGTTTCGAGTGGCCGCTCGGGATCCCGCTGCACGCATTCTTCGCCGAGAGCAGCTGGCCCGAGCACCCCGGTCCGCCCCCGAGTATCGAGCGCAACGCCTTCGCGCGCATGGGCGACAGCTTGCCCGGCGGGAGCTTGCCCGAGCGGCGCCGGGACGACGTGCGCTTCGTCGCTTCCACGGGCTTGTATGCGGAGCGCTTGCGCGACGTGTTCGAGGCAGCGAGCGCGTTCTTCGGCACGGCGCCGCGCTCGCTCGTGCTGCGTGACGACTGGGGCGACGAGTATCTCATCGTGCTCGGCACGACCACGACCGACTGCATCATGGAGGACGGGATCAAGCCCGCCAGCCATCACGGTCCCTGCGCGGAGCCCAACCCCTATTTCAAAGCCCCGAGCTTCGAAGCGCCCTGAGCGGAGCAGCCGAGCGCAATTCGTGCTGCTGCTGCTCGGCGCGCTGCTGAGCTTCCTTTCCGGTACAGCGCGCGCGCAGGCGCCGGAACCGCTGCGCATCCTGGTGCTGGAGGGCCCGACCTCCGAGTGGATCCGCCGCGTGCGCGGACAGGTCAGCGATCTGCCGGTGGCGATCTCGACGCTGGCGTCGCTGGTCGTGGAAGGGCAGCCCGAGCCGGAGCTCGCGCGTCAGCTGAGGCCGCTCGCCGAGCACCGCGACGCGGCCCTCGTGGCCTGGCTGATCACGGACAAGAACGATCTGGGCAGCACGCGCGTCGCGATCTGGTTCGCGCGCTCCGGGCGCTTCTTTTCGCGCTCGCTCGCCGGTCCCTGGCAGGGCCTCTCGGCGAGCGATCGCTCCGGCGTGCTGGAGATCGGCGCGCTCACGGTGCGCAGCGCCGTGCGCTCGCTCTTGCTCGACCCGAGCCAGCGCGCTCCGGAGTCCGAGCCGTCGAGCGAGCCGCGACCCACGACGGCCGCGCAGGGCACGACGGCCGCAGCGGGAGCCGCGACGATCGCGCCCGGCGCCGGAGCGGCGAGCGCCGCGCCCAGCGCGGGCAGTACCTCGACTCCCGCGAGCACGCCGGCGCCCAGCGAGCCGTCACCGACCGCCGCTGCGCCGTCGCAGAGCCCCAGCGCCGCTGCGAGCGCGCCCGACAGCGCTTCGGCACCGTCCGGCGTGCTGACGGATCCAGTGGAGGGCTCGGCGCCGGGCGGCTCCGTGCTGCCTCAGGATAGGCCCATCGTAGTGACGCGGGAGCGGCGTGAAGTAACGACCGATCAACCGAGCGCCGAAGCAACGGCGTCGAGCGTCGCGCTCGCCCTCGACTGGAACGCCGAGCTCGGTGTGGTGGGGCAGCTCCCCGGTCCTCCCGGCTATGGAGCATTCGCCGGCGCGCTGGGCTTGCACGCGCGGAGCGGCGCCTGGGGCGCGCTGCTCATGGGCCAGCTGGGCTTGCCGGTTCGCGCGCAGCTCGGGCCGAGCCAGGTCCAGGTGTTGCAGCACGCGTTGCTCGGCGAGCTGCAGTACCTGGGCTGGAACACCGGGATGTGGAGTTTTGGGCCGCTCGCGCGCGGCGGGCTGAGCCTGTCGCGGCGCGAGACCGTCGCCGGTGACCCGGGGTTCGCCGCGGCAGAGGCGAGCTGGCGCAGCTCGCTGCGGTTAGGGCTCGGTTGGGCCACGGAGCTGCGCTGGAGCGAGCACTTCGGCGCCACGCTGCGCGCTGTCGCGCACTGGGACCCGATGCGTCATTCGTACGCAGTCCTGAACCAGAACGCTCAGCAGGTGGCCAGCGCCCAGCCCTGGGCCGTCCAGCCGTCGCTGGAGCTGTGCGCAAACTGGTACTGGTGAAGCGTGTGACGCGACCCCGCTGACCCGTTCTCCGGGAGCCCTCCTCTATTGGTGCGTGAAGGGCCTGAAAGGAAACGGGAGCGTCACATGAAGAAAATCACGTCTCTGACTGCGCTGTGTTTGATCGCGGCGGGTGGCACGTCGCTGATCGCGTGTGGCTCGTCTGCACCGTCCAAGTCGTCCGATCGCGCCACGTCCGGTAGCACCGTGGGCAGCGCGGAGGAGGCTATCCAGAAGCTGCGTAGGGATGACGCAGACGTGGTGGCCAGCTGCGATGATCTGGTCAAGAAGTGCCAGTCGTTCGCGGGCGACGCAGGCAGGGGAGAAGAGCTGTGCCAGAAGCTCGGCGATCACTGTGAGGAGCTGGCGCAGCAGCTGCAGGAAGCGCGCGATGCCTTCGAGCAGTGTCTGGAGGGCGTGGCGCAGTGTGAGGCCAGCGCCGCAAACCCCGCGGATTGCGCCGCGCAGCGCGCTGCCTGCAATCCCGCAGGCAGGGATCACGACGCGCGCCGCGGTCAGACGCTGTCGTGCGCCGCGCGCGCGGAGAGTTGCTTGCCGCGCGGACCGTTCGATCGCGGTGGACGCGATGACGGCGATGCAGGCGCCAACAGCTGCGACGCGGACGCGACGGACTTCGTGGGTTGCTGCCACGGAGGCGGCCACTTCGGCGGCGGCGACGCGGGCGCGGGTCGCTTCGGTGGCCTGGGCAGGTTCGGAGGGCGCGGCGCTGACGCCGATGCAGGCCACTTCGGCGGCGCGTTCCAGGGTCCGCATGAGCCCGCCATGCAGGGCTTCGGCGCCGGCGCACGTATGACGGCAAAGCCTCCGATCGATCCCCGCAACGCTCGAAATCAGGGCGATGACGCGCAGGACGACGGCGCTGGCGACGACAACAACCGCTGAGCACTGAACTTCTGGTGCAGCAGATCGCAGACGGAGCAACTGGGGTATTACCTTGGCGCTTCGTCTGCGATAGACATCGCGCCGGGAGGTCTTCGAGAATGAAACGCTCAGTTGCCAAGTCGCAGCTCTCGGTCGGCGTGTTCGTCGCACTGGCGCTGCTGGTCGGGAACAACGTCATCGGCTGCGGTGATTCATCGTCTGATACGCCCGAGACGGGCGTGGCTACCAACAATCCGGGCAGCTCCAACTCCGGATCGAACGGCAACGGCAGCTCGACCGGCGGTGGCAGCTCCGTCAGCGCCACGCCGAACAACGAGGGCAATCCGAACAACATCGCGCTCGATCCCAACCGCGATCAGTCGATGCCGGTCAACCTGGTGGCGAGCGGCGCCGTGCAGTGCGGCGGGCAGGGCAATTACTGTATCGCGCCCAACCTGACCTGTTGCGCGAGCGCGGGCGGAATGGGCATGGCCGCGACCTTCAGCTGCGCGCCGAACGCGGCGGCGTGTCCGGCCGGCACGGCGCAGACGACCTCCTGCTCCAGCCAGGCGAGCTGCGGCTCCGGCGAGGTTTGCTGTCGCACCGGCGGCGGTGGCGGCATGGGCGGCGGCGCGCAGTCCACGAGCTGTGCGGCGTCCTGCGCGATGGGCTCGGTGCAGGTGTGCCTGACCGATGCCGAGTGCGGCGCGGGCAATCAGTGCAACGGCAACGGCACCTGCGGCCCGGTCGCGTGCACGGCCACGAGCTGCACCGGTGGTCAGCTGTGCTGTCGCGCCGGCGGCGGCGGTGGCGGCTTCGGCGGCGGGCAGCCGGCGTGTGTCGCTCCCGGCGGCGACGGTCTGTGTCCGAACAACCAGCGCCAGGTCTGCACCACGGACGCGGACTGTCCCGCGGGCAACACTTGCGCGCCGCTCTTCGGCGGCGGTGGTGGCGGCGGCGGCAACGCCAACCTGGTGTGCACGCCTCCACCGTGCACCACGACCAGCTGCGCCGAGGGCCAGGTGTGCTGCGTGGGCGGTCAGGCGGGCAACAACCCGACCTGCCTGGCGGCGAACAACGGCGCGTGCCCCAATAACTCGCGGCTGCTCTGCGCCAGCGACGCAGACTGCGCGGCCGCCGCCGGCACGCTGTGCTCAGCGCCTCCGAACGGTGGCATGGGGCCGCTCTCCTGCCGCGTGCCTCCGCCTCCGGTGACGGACGCGGGCGCGGACGCGGGCGGCTGATCGTCGACTTCGGATGGAGAGCTCGGGCGCTGCGTAAAGCCCGGGCTCTCCGTCTTTCTTTTGTGTCTCAGATCGGGTCGATGCGCAGGATCAACCCGCGCGTATGGTCGAGCGCGTACAGCTCGCCGCTCGCGTCGCGAGCGAAGGCCGAGAAGGCGTGCTGGAAACGACCGAGGTATTCGGCCTGCCCGCGCTCGCCGCGCTGCTCGGGCAGCTGCAGCGCCCACAGGCGCCCGGATTGGTAGTCACCGAACACGTACTTGTCGCGCAGGCGCGGGATGCGCTGGCCGAGGTACACCTGGCCGCCGGTGATGCTGTTGCCGGCGTCACGCCCGTACTCGAAGATGGGATCGATCATGCCGCTGTCGGCGCAACCCTCGGGCGGCGCGAAGCAGTGCGCGGCCTCGCGCACGTTCCAGCCCTGGTTGTCCCCGCGCTCGATCCAGTCCACCTCTTCGAAGCGATCCTGGCCGACGTCGCCCGCGATCAGGCGGCCCCTGGGATCGAAGGTGAAGCGCCACGGATTGCGCATGCCGTAGGCCCAGATCTCGGGGCGAGCCCCGGGCACGTGCAGAAACGGATTGTCCGGCGGCACGGCGTACGAGGGCTGCGCGTCGACATCGATGCGCAGCATCTTGCCCAGCAGCGAGCCGAGGTTCTGGCCGTTGCCCTGGGGATCGGCGCGGCTGCCGCCGTCGCCCATGCCGATGTACAGGAAGCCGTCCGGCCCGAACTCGACCTGGCCGCCGTCGTGGTTCTGGTAAGGCTGGTCGATCTCGAGCAGCACGCGCAGCAGGCGCGGCGGCTGCTGCCCCAGCTGCGCGACGGGCAGCTGCCACTCGCTGATGCGCGTGCGCAGCGCGCCCTGGCTCGGGTTGTCATTGAGATAGAAGAGCCCATTGTCGCGGTAGCGCGGGTGGAAGGCCCAGCCCAGCAAGCCGAGCTCGGAGCTGCTGCGCACGGGCAGCGATAGCACCTCGCGCCCGGGCGACGCCTCGCCGTCGCCGCCGAGCTGGACCAGCCGCGCCCGGCCCTGCTTCTCCAGCACCACCGCCAGCCCATCGGCTCCGGGCACGAACTGCAGATCGACGGGCAGCGTGAAGCCGCTCGCGACCGTGCGCAAGCGCAGCACGGGGCTCGCCTCGAGCCGCGCGTCCTCCAGCTCCAGCGCGCGCGAGGACGGACCGGAGCCGCCCGCGCGCTCGCGCCAGATGACGCGCGCCACCAGCCCCCCGACCACCAGCGTGGCCAGGGCCGTCCAGCCCCAGACTCCGAGTCGCATGGGCGCGCTGCATAGCAGATGCGGGCGCCCTCGAGCAGCTCGTCAGCCCTTGCCTTTGCGGCCGATGCGCGCAAAGCCCGGATGCACGCCCGCGCGCAAGCCTTGTTGTCGAGCGATGCGCGAGAGCAGCGAAGCGAGCTCGACTCGTTCGCCCGGGTCGAGCGCCTCGCACAACGCCTCGAGGTGCTCCGCGTTCACGCGACCGATGTCGCGCAGCGCCTTCTCTCCCGCCGGAGTCAGGAACAAGGCGTACACGCGCCGATCGTCCGGGTTGGCGCGGCGCTCGATCAAGCCCTTGCTCTCCAGCTCGTCCACCAGCGCCACCATCCGGCTCGGGTGCATGCCGAGCGCCTCGGCCACATCCTGCTGACTTTGCCCGCCCGAGCGTCGCAACATGCCCAGGAGCCCCGCGTGAGGCGGTGACAGGTCGAGCCGCTCGAGCCGCTCGGCGAACTTCATGGCCGCATGGGCGCCCACCTGCGCGAGGAGAAAGGGCAGGGAGCCCGCAGGGTTGTCCGGTGAGGCCTTCATAACATCAATAATGCCACGAAAATATCATTGACACAATGAACGATTAGGACAAGATAGATGGGCAGCGCGGGTGGAGGGTCCGGTTCCGCCCGGATCGTTTAAAGTTGTAACGATTGTTGTTTGCAACGAGCGCGCCCGCGCCCGAGGAGGACGTCATGAATCAGCCCGCGAAACATCCATCGCCGCCGCTTGCCTTGCTCGCCGGAGTTCACCTCGCCTTGTTCCTCGCAGGCCTGGCCGTGACGACGGCGCTCGCCGGCGGCGCGGTCTTTCCCTCGCCCTTCGCTCCGGAGCGCGCCGCCCACTACTTCGCGGCGCATGCCTCCGCGGTGCGCACGGGCAGCTTCTTCCTGTTCGGCTCGGCGCTGCCGCTCGGGCTGTTCGCGGCCACGGCGACGAGCCGCCTGACGTTCTTCGGGGTGCGCGTCGCGGGTGTGAGCATCGCCGCGTTCGGCGGCTACGCCGCGGCGACCCTGCTGTTGCTGTCGGGCTCGTGCACGTGGGCGCTCGGTCTGCCCGGCGTGGGCGCCCTGCCCGAGGCCGTGCGGCTCTTGCACCTGCTCGCGTTCGCCACGGGAGGTCCGGCCTTCGCCGTCACCTTCGGCCTGCTCGTGCTCGGCGTCTCGCTCGCCGGCGGGCTCACGCAACGCTTGCCGAGCTGGCTGATGTGGTTCGGGATCGCGATCGGGGGGATCGCCGAGCTGTCCAGCCTGAGCCTGCTCGCTGACTCGCTCGCGCTGCTGTTGCCGCTGGCGCGCTTCCCCGGGCTGATCTGGCTGGTCTGTGTCGGCGTCTGCTTGCCGGCGGCGCGCGAACGGCCGGCGCCGCCCGAGCACCAGCCGGCGCACGCCCACAGCTGAGCGCGTCTTCATCCATCCGAACCAGCGCTCCGTCTTCGAGCGGGAGCACCCACCCATACGGCTCGAGCGCGAGCCGGCCAGGAGCAGACCATCATGCAACACCCCAACGATTCCCAGCCTTCCGAAGCCAAAGCGATCGGCACCATCCTGATCACGGGCGCGACGGGCCACGTCGGCAAGCAGTTGATGTCCCAGCTTGCTGGGATGGGCCGGGCGGTGCGCGCCCTGACGCGGCGGCCCGAGGCGATCGCGACTCACCCGAACGTCGAGGTGGTCCGCGGCGATTTCGAGGACCCGGCGAGTCTCGACCGCGCCCTCGACGGGGTCGACGCGGTGTTCTCGATGAGCGCACAGGCGATCTTCGCCGCGCCGACGCCGACGCACGACCAGGCTCTGGCAGCGGCCTGCCGCCGGGCGCGAGTCCGCCGCATCGTCAAGCTGTCCGCGCTCGGTGGCGGAGGGCGCAACCCGGAGAGCCCGATCGTACGCTGGGTGCGCGCCGCGGAGGCGACGGTGATCGAGAGCGGCGCCGAGTGGACCTTGCTGCGTCCCGGGCGCTTCATGACGAACACGCTGGCCTGGGCGGCGATGATCCGGCGCGGCAACCAGGTCTCGATCCCGATGGCGCACCGGCGCACGGCCTCGATCGACCCTGCGGACGTGGCGCGCGTGGCAGCGATCGCGCTCTGTCAGCCGGGCCACGCCGGACAGCGCTATGAGCTCTCCGGCCCCGAGTCGCTCACGCCCGCCGAGGAGCTCGCGATCCTGGGCGATGTGCTGGGCCGCCCGCTCACGCTGAACGCGCTCTCGAACGAGGCGGCGCGCGCCGGCATGCTGCGCTACGGCATGCCCGAGCAGGTGGTCGATGCCATCCTGGCCGACCCGGACAGCGAGCACGGCTCCGAGGTGCTCCCGACGGTGCGCGACATCACGGGGCAGCCGGCATGCCGGTTTGTCGACTGGGCGCGCGCGCACCGCACCGCCTTCGAAGGGGAGGGCTGAGCCGTGGCGTCGCTGCCTACAGCGCCGGTGGCGCAGACCGCTCCCGAGTCCGCGCGCCGCTGGCTCGCGCTCGCGTGCATCGCGCTCGGTCAGCTGATGCTGGCGCTCGACGCCACGATCATGAACGTGGCCCTGCCGACCGTGGAGCGCGCACTCGGGTTCAGCGCCGCCTTGCGGCCGTGGGTGATCAGCGCCTATCTGCTGCCGTTCGCCGTGCTGCTGCTGCCCGCGGGGCGCCTCGCCGATGCGCTGGGGCAGAAGCGAGCCTTCCTGATCGGCGCGCTCGGGTTCGCTGCCGCCTCCGCGCTCGGTGGCGCCGCCGCCGTGCCCCCGGCGCTGGTCGCGGCGCGCGCGCTGCAAGGCGCCTTTGCCGCCTTGCTCGCGCCCAGCGCGCTGTCGCTGGTGGCGGTGTGCTTTCGCGCTCCGGGCGAGCGTTCGCGCGCCTTCGCCGTGTACGGGGCGGTGGCCGCGTGCGGCGGCGCGCTGGGTCTCGTGCTCGGCGGCTTGCTCACGCGCTTCGCCGACTGGCGCTGGTGCTTGTACGTCAACGTCGCGATCGCGCTGGGCTCGTCGCTGGGCGTGAGCACCCTGCTCGACGCGCCGCCGCGCGCCCCCCGGCGCGACGATTGGCTGCGGACGCTGCGCGCCCTCTGGGCAGATCGCACGCGCCGCGTCGCCACCTCCGTGGCCGCGCTGGCCGTGGCGGCGATGAGCGGCGCCTTCCTGCTGCTCACCTACCACTATCAGAGGGTGCGCGGCCTCACGGCGCTCGACACGGGCCTCGCGTTCCTGCCGCTCTCTCTCGGCGGCATGCTGGGCTCGTCCCTGGTGGCTCGGCGGCTGTCGGCGCGCATGGCTCCGCGTCACCTCGTCGCGGGCGCCCTCTCGTGCGCCGCGCTCGGCCTGCTGCTGCTGAGCCGCGCGGGAGCAGCGAGCCCCTATCTCTGGCACCTCGCGCCGGCGGAGCTGCTCCTGGGGCTGGGCATCGGATCGGCGATGATGCCGGTCTTCAGCCTCGCGACGCTCGGTGTCGAGCCGCACAACGCCGGGCTCGCCTCGGCTCTCGTCAGCGCCGCCCAGCAGCTCGGCGGCGCGATCGGGGCCGCGCTGCTCAACGCCCTGGCGCTCGCTGCCGGCTACGGACTGGCTGCTTGCGGCGGCGCGGTGCTGCTCGCCGCTGCGGCGCTCTGCGCGTGGGGCCTGGCGCCGCCGGGTGAGCCCCTGCGCGCGGCGCGCGCCGGCTCCTGACCATCCCCGCGCCACCGGCGACGAGCGGTTCCATGCCGGTGACTAAAGGACGCTGTCGATCGCCTGCCAGCGCTGCTCGAGCTCGAGCCCCGGCAGCGAGAAGCTGAAGAAGTAACCGCCTCCGCTGCCGGGTGAGCTGCCCGCGGGCGGCCGCGGCTGGTCGAACGCGCGCGAGATCGCGGCGCCCGACAGCTGTGCGAGCAGCAGCGCGCCCACCGCTCCGTGGGCCACGAAGGCGAGATCCGGGGCTTCCGGCGAGCTCGGAGCCCAGCTGGCCACCGCTGCGCGCACCGCTCCGAACACCCGCGCCTGCGCGTCCAGCGCGCGCTCCCAGCCGCGGATGCTGCGTTCGGGCCAGCGAAAGAACTCCTCGACCAACGGCCAGAACTCGGCTGGAGGCAGCAGCCCGGTGGAAGAGCGATCGTATTCCCCCAGCTCAGCGACCACCTGGTGCGGGACGCCCAGTGCCGTGACCAGGATCTCGGCACCGTCGAGCGCCTTCTGTTCACTGCTCGACAGCACGCGCCCGATCCGGCGCACCCAGGGCTGGGAGAGCAGCGCCTGCATGCGCTCGCGGCCGCGCAGCGAGAGCGACCAGCGCTCGATGGGCCGCTCCGGATCGATGATCACATCCGGGTGAGTGATGAAATAGCCCCTCGCCATGGCGCGAGTATCTCAGGCCGGCGCTGCTTCGTCCACGTGGCGGCGCAGGAAGACGTGCCGCGTGTGGAGCATCGAGACTCGCGCTGGAGCACCTGACGTGGCACGGTCCGGAGCGGGCGGCACTGGCCATCGATCGGAGGACGCATGATCACGCTGTATGGCTTTGGACGGATCTTCCCGGAAGGGGTGGGCGAAACGAAGGATCTTCGAGCGCAGTGGGCACTGGAAGAAACCGGGCTGCCCTACCGAGTCCACGCCCTCGATCACACCGGCGGCGAGCTCGACAGCGACGCTTACACGCGGCTCAACCCCTTCCGTCAAGTGCCGGTCATCGATGACGATGGGTTCGTGGTGAGCGAGTCCGCGGCGGTCGTGCTCTATCTCGCGGAGAAGGCCGGCAAGCTGATCCCGCGCGACGTCCAGGGCCGCACCCGCGTCGTCCAGTGGTGCTTCGCCGCGGTCGGCACGGTCGAGCCGACCTTGACCTGCCTCGACCTGCTCGCAATCTTCGACGCGGATCGGTCCGCTGCCACGCTCCACGCGGAGGTGCCCAAGCTGGCCCGGCGCTGGCTCGGCAGTCTCGAGCGCCGCCTCGATGATCGCGAATGGATCGCCTGCGCCGAGTTCACCGTGGCCGACATCATGATGGCGGGCGTTCTGCGCACCATCCGCAAGACCGACCTGCTGGAGCCCTTTCCGAAGACCCAGGCGTACTACGCGCGCTGTGTGGCCCGGCCTGCCTGGCAGCGCACCCTCAGCCTCTACGCCGAGCGGCTCGGCGTGAGTGCGGAGAGCATTCGCTAGGGCGCCGCTCGCCGCCAGTCCGCTCAGGAATGCTGCAGCACGTGCTCCGAGCGGAGCTGGAATCCGAGGTGAGCGAAGGCGGCGAGCAGGGGCACCGGGCCCATGTTCGAGAGCAAGTTGAGGGCCAGATTCGAGGCGGGCCCGCTGGGGGCGAGGACCAGATTGCCGAGAACCGCCAGCACACCGGACGCAAGCAGTGCGTAGGCCATCCACGTTGGCTGCTGGCTCTGCCGAAGCCACGGAATCGCAACCAGCACGGTCCCTGCGAGCCATAGCAACAGCGCCGCCGCGAACATGATGACGAACGCTCGCGGCGGCGCCTCCTGCAACAAGAACGGCGCGCTGCGCGCGAGCCACGGGAGCACGAGCAGCCCATAGAGCGTCAGAAACAATCCGAAAAAGACCCAGGACACGGCGAGCAACGCCAGCCCCATGCTCGCGCCACGACCGGCATCGGCGAAGCGAGGAACGATCGCCGGTAGACCGAGCAGGACGAGCACTGCGCCGGCCAATCCGAGCAAATGGATCGGGATCCAGGAACCTGCCGTGGAAGCGACCTCCAGAGCCGAGCTCGCGGTCACGACGGAGCGCAGGACGAGGTGAAGGATGTACGCGACCGAACCCAGCAGCAGAGCGCCTCCGCCCCCGCGCAACAGCCAGCACTGGGTGAACTCCCGGCCCGCCATGTTCGTGACACATGGCCCGATGACCCCGCGCCGCCAAGTCGCACAAAGACCCGAACGCGCGGCGGAGAGCAAATCGTCTCGCTATGCCCCACCTGAGCCGAGCGACAACGCCCCCGATCGACCGACTCAGGGCGCTGCTGCTCCCCGTAAACGGCCCCCCCGGTGCCGCAAGAAATGACAGCGAGGGCTCGCCGCCGGAGCGCAACCCGCGACCCTAGAATGTGCCCGCCGCGCGGCAGGCGCTGCGGGCAGTGGGCATATTCTGGGGTCGCGCGCTGAGCTTGGGGGCCGAGCCCTCTCTTGCTGTGTGCGGGCGCGGGGGCGCAAAAAAAAGCGGGACCGCCGGTGCTCCGGCGATCCCGCTCGTTGCTCAGCCTGTGTCGGTGCGCGGGGCTGCCGCGCGCCCGCTCAGGCTTCGATCTGATGGTCCTTGGTCTCTCGGATGAAGAAGCCGCCGACGATCAGGGTCACGATGCAGACGAAGATGGGATAGATGAGGCCCGTGTAGATGGCGCCCGCTCCGAAGGTCTCCTTGGCCCAGGCCGAGGCGGTCACGGCGGTGGCGATCAGCGGCAGGAAGCCGCCGAACCAGCCGTTGCCCAGGTGGTAGGGCAGGGACATCGAGCTGTAGCGGATGCGCGTGGGGAAGAGCTCGACCAGGAAGGCGGCGATCGGGCCGTAGACCATGCACACGTAGATCATCTGCACGAACACGATGGCGACCAGCGCCGGCACGTTCACCTGGGACGGGTCGGCCTTGGGCAGCCCGTCGGGGTTGGCGAAGTGTTTCATCGCCATGAACAGGGGCACGTAGGTGAGCGCGGCCAGTGCGCAGCCGCCGAGCATGATCTTCTTGCGGCCGATCTTGTCGGAGAGGCGCCCGAAGACGAGGAAGAGCGGGGTCGCGAGGGCGAGCGCAATGCCCATGACGGTGTACGCCGTTTGCCAGTCGACCTTCAGCACCGCTTGGAGGAAGGTGAGCGCATAAAACTGCCCGGTGTACCAGACCACGCCCTGGCCCGCGGTCGCGCCGAACAGCGCGAGGGCGACGTACTTGAGGTTGGTGGAGTTGGCGAAGGCTTCCTTGAACGGGTTGCGGGAGGTCTTGCCGCCTGCCTTCAGGCGCTTGAACAGCGGCGACTCCTGCATCTGCAAGCGGATGTAGAGCGAGACCGCGAGCAACACGAAGGAGAGTAGGAACGGGATGCGCCAGCCCCAATCGGTGAAGGCCTCCTCGCCGAACCAGTGACGGGTGGTGCCGATCACGATCATGCTGACGAAGAAGCCTACGGTGGCCGTGGTCTGGATGTAGCTCGTGTAGTAGCCGCGCTGGTTGTCGGGGACGTGCTCCGCGACGTAGGTGGCGGCGCCGCCGTATTCACCGCCGAGCGCCAGGCCTTGCGCGAGGCGCAGGAACACGAGCAGGGCGGTGGCACCCAGACCGAGCGTTGCGTACGTGGGCAAGAAGCCGACCAGCGCAGTGCTCAGGCCCATGGTCGCCATGGTGACGAGGAACGTGTACTTGCGGCCGATCAGATCGCCGATGTGGCCGAACACGACCGCGCCCAGCGGCCGTACGCCGAAGCCCGCGCCGAAGGTCGCGAGGCTGGCGAGGAGCTGCGCAGTGTCATTGCCCGCCGGGAAGAACTTCTTCCCGAAGAACACCGCGAGGCTTCCGTACAGGTAAAAGTCGTACCACTCGAACAGCGTGCCCACCGCCGACGCCGTGATCACGCGGCGCAGGGTGGTCGGGTCGATCTCGGCGTTCGTCGCGTGCAAATCCGCCGAGGGCGACATGCCCACTGACTCGATGCCATGAGTTTGCATTTGCTAGGCCTCCGTGAAGTCGCGCTGGGCGCGAGTGAGCAGGGACCGCGGTTCGAACGATGCGCGCCCGGCGGCTCGGCCGTTCCCCCGGGGCGCCGCTCCCGCCATTGCGATGAGCTGCAGCCGGAGGTCAGGACCGAGTTGAGGAAACGATTGCACGCCGATTGCTCTGATTCCTACCGAAAATTGGCGTTCACTCGGTGATTTACATGGGAAACGTTTCCTTATAAGGGTCCACCTGCGGCTCGACGACGTCCGAAGTGCCGGTCAGGTACAACTGACCCCGAGGCCCCCGCACAGGCCTTGGCACGGAGGACGTCGCCGGGCTTGCCTCAGCGCTCCGGAAGGGGGCGCATCCGTGCGCAGGGGTCGCGCCTGACCCAGTGAGACAACGAGCTGCGGCCAGCGCCCGTCGTGGCCAGCGCCGGCAGCGGACGTTGGCGACGGACGCGCGTACGCCGCTTGACAGCTCTCGGGCGCGTGCTCAGTTTGCCCGCGTTGACCTGTTAGGGTGTCCTTCCGGACACTTGCGACCCTTCTTCGTATACCGCCGCAAAGGCAGGAGGTGCGACATGTTGGTACGACGGGTGTGGCCAGGGAGGCCTACCTTCAATGGATCGCTTTCCGAATTCGAGCAGGCGCGCAGGGAGATGCTGCGCCTGTTCGACTCGATGGCGAACGAGTCATCCGCGAGCACTTCAGGCGTGTTTCCTCCCCTGAACGTCACTCAAGACGAGGACAGCGTGTTCGTGCGCGCGGAGATTCCGGGCATCAACGCCGATCAGCTCGCGATCTCGGTGCTGCGCAATCGACTCTCGATCGCCGGTAAGCGCGAGATTCAGCTGGAGCAAGGCAAGGCCGCTTACCATCGGCGCGAGCGCCCGGAGGGCTCGTTCAGCCGCACGCTGACGTTGCCGGTCGAGATCGACGCCGAGCGCGTCGAGGCGCGCTACAGCGACGGCATCTTGACCTTGACCCTGCCCAAGGCCGAGGCAGCCAAGCCGCGGCAGATCTCGGTGCGCACATGACCGCTAACCACTCACGGGAGGAACCAACCATGACCAAGGAATCACTGTCGAGGGACGATCTGTCCAGCGATGCGCGGGTCAGGTCGGACGCGCGTGGTCCAGAACAGACCCGGCCGGGCGAGGTGTATTCGCCGGCGACGGATATCTTCGAGACGGACGAGGCGATCACGGTGCTCGCCGACATGCCGGGCGTGAAGGCGGACGCGCTGCAGATCGATCTGCGCGACAACGTGCTCACGCTCACCGGGCGCGTGGCGCGCCCCGAGAGCGGCTACGAATCGGAGCTGCTGCGCGAGTACCAGGTGGGGACCTTTTACCGCCAGTTCACGCTCTCGGAGCGCATCGATCAGGCGAAGATCGACGCCAAGCTCAGGGACGGCGTGCTGCGGCTCGAGCTGCCCAAGATCGAGCGGGCCAAACCGCGCACGATCCAGGTGCGCACGGGCTGAGCGAGCGGAACGGCGATCGAGGCATTCCGCCGCTGGGAAGCGGCGCCCGGCCCCGGATCTGTTCAGCCAGACGGGGCCGGGCAAGCGCCTCGACAGGGCCGGCGCTTTGTGTTCAGACTGGCGCCATGACGCAAACATCGTCTGGTGCTTCGGCGGGGGATCCCAGTTCGCCGCGAGTCGCCGTGATCACCGGCGCTGGCTCGGGCATCGGGGCCGCGATCGCGCGCCGCCTCGGCAAGCGCGGCTTTCGTCTGATCCTGGGCGGGCGCACGCCGGGGAATCTGTCGGCGGTGGTAGCGGAGATCCGCGCCGCCGGGGGCCAAGCGGAGGCGGTCACGGCAGACGTCACGCTCGCGTCGGACGTCGAGCGCCTGATCGCCGCGGCAGGCCCCCAGCTGGATGCGCTGATCCACAGCGCAGGGCAGGGTCACTGCCTGACGATCGACGAGATCGACGAGGAGGAGTTCCGTCAAACGCTGGACGTGGCGGTGATGGGGGCGTTTCTCACCACCAAGGCAGCGCTGCCGGCGCTGCGCGCGTCGACGAACGGCCCGGGGAACGTGATCCAGATCGCCTCGCTGGCGAGCGGTGGCACCTGGTACCGCGAGGTGGGATACGGCACCGCCAAAGGCGCTCAGCTCAAGTTCGCGCTGCACCTGGCGGAGCAGTTCAAGCAAGAGGCGCAAGCCGGCGGTCGCACCGTGTACGTGCACGCGATCTGTCCGGGCACGGTGGATACGCCGTTCTGGGCCCGCGTCCCGCAGCGTCCGATCGATCCGCAGCTGTGTCTGCGCGCGGACGAAGTCGCATGGCTGGTCGAGGGCGTGATCGATTCGCCGCTGGCGACCGCCGAGGACTTTTCGGGGCGCAAGCCGCGGCCCGAGGTGGTGGTGAAGCGGCATGCCCCGTATGAGCGCTGGTCGAACGTGATCGCCATCGCTCACGAGAGCCATCCCTGAGCGACGGAGCGCGGGGCGGCTGCGGCGCGCCTGGCTGTCTGGAAAATGACGATCTCATGGTCGTCGGCTGCCCGCGAGGCGCAGCCGATTGCGTGGGATTGCGGGCGCGCTGTCGAGCACCTGGACGGGCGCTCGGCGAGGCTTTCACCTCGCTTCCGTGCAGGGTGCCCGAGCTCGTGGCATAACGGTGGCCCATGGCTCTTCCGCATCGCTGGAAGCTGTGCTTGGTGCTGCTGCTCGGGCTGGTGTGCGCCTCGGCGTGCCGGCGCGGCGATCCGGAGCTGATGCGCCGGACCGCGGCGATGCTGCCGGCAGCCTCGGCGCCGGTGGTCGATCGCATCTACTCCGAGCGCCAGTACCAGAGGCCCAGCGACGCTGAGTTGAAAGAGCGGCTGGACCCGCTGGAGTACGCCGTCACCCAGCGCGCCGCGACCGAGCCGCCCTTTCACAACCGCTACTTCGACGCTCATGAGGAGGGCCTGTACGTCGATGCCGCGAGCGGCGAGCCGCTGTTCAGCTCGCGCGACAAGTTCGATTCGGGCACGGGCTGGCCGAGCTTCACGCGGCCCGTCGAGCCGCTGCGCGTGACGACGCAGTCGGATTGGAGCTTCGCGCAGCTGCGCACGGAGGTCCTGTCGCGCGGCGCAGGCTCGCACCTCGGGCATGTGTTCGAGGATGGGCCGCCGCCGACCGGTCTCCGCTATTGCATCAACTCGGCGGCCTTGCACTTCGTGCCCGTGGCCGAGCTCGCCGCGCGCGGTTACGCCGAGTACCTGCCGATCTTTCAGGGCAAGGCACCCGCGCTGCGGGTGGCGCCGGCGACCAACGCCTGCGTGGCGCCGCAGGGCGGCGAGCAACCCGGGTGCAGGACGACGCTGCAGACGGCGATCCTCGCGGGAGGCAGCTTCTGGGGGATGGAAGCCATCCTGCGCAAGATCCCGGGCGTGCTGGAGACCGAGGTGGGCTACACTGGCGGTACGACGGAGAACCCCGATTACGAGGCCGTGCAGACCGGCACGACGGGGCACGCGCAGGCGGTGCGCATCCTCTACGACCCGGCGCGGCTCAGCTACACGGACCTGCTCGAGCACTGGTTCTTCCGCATGCACGATCCCACGCTCGAGGACCGCCAGGGCAAGGACGTGGGCTCGCAGTATCGCTCCGCGATCTTCTATCTCTCGCCAGAGCAAAAGAAGGTCGCGCAGGATGTGATCCGCAGAGTCGACGCCAGCAAGAAGTGGAACGCCCCGATCGTGACGCAGGTGAGCGCGGCCGGAACGTTCACGCGCGCCGAGGAGTATCACCAGCGCTACCTGGAGAAGAACCCGGGCGGCTACACGTGCCACTACCTGCGGGATTGAGGGCTTGAACGCCCGGGGGCGCCTACTAGACTCCGCCCATGAGCATTCGCGTCGGGATCGTCGGAATCAGCGGCTATGGCGGGGGAGAGGCGCTGCGCCTCTGTGCAGCGCACCCCGAATTTCGCGTGGTGTATGCCGCGGGCGAGTCGAGCGCCGGGCAGACGGTGTCCCAGCGCTATCCCGGCCTGCCGAGCGCGCTCGGCGAGCTGGTGGTTCAGAAGTTTCAGCCCGCGGAGCTGCCGGAGCTCGACCTGCTGTTCACGTCGCTGCCCACCGGCGAGTCAAAGGCCGCCCTGGCGCAGGTGCCCGCGCGCACGAAGATCGTCGATATCGGCGGGGACCACCGCTACGTGAGCGGCTGGGCCTACGGGCTCGCGGATGTGTGGCCGGAGAAGCTTCGGGGGCAATCGCGCATCGCCAACCCGGGTTGCTATCCGGCCGCTTCGCTCACGCCGCTCGCCCCCCTGCTCGCGCGCGGGTTGATCGAGCCGCAGGGCATCATCATCGACGCCAAGAGCGGCGTCAGCGGCGCGGGGCGCGGCGGCAGCGACGCGAAGTTCTCTTACGCCGAGTGCAATGAAGACGTGTCGCCGTACGGCATCCTCCAGCACACGCACGTGCCGGAGATCGCGAAGACGATCGAGGCGATCGCAGGCTCGTCGCAGGGCCTGGTGTTCACCCCGCACCTGATCCCGATGACGCGCGGGATCCTGGCCACGATCTACTGCCGGGGCAGCGTGGATACGCAGACGTGCCTGGCCGCGGCGCGCGAGTTCTACGCCGGGCGGCAGTTCGTCAAGGTGATCGACAGGCCGCTGCACACCAAGTGGGCGTACGGCTCGAACAACGTGTTCGTGAGCTACGCCTGCGACCCGGCGCGCAAGCTGGTGATGGCGTTCGGCGCGATCGACAACCTGGGCAAGGGCGCCGCGGGGCAAGCGCTGCAGAACGCGAACCTGATGCACGACTTGCCGGAGAGCACGGGCCTGGAAGGGGTGGCCCTGTGGCCGTGAGCGGCGGCGCACTGGACGCGCGCGAGCGCGCGCGTCGGGTCGAGGCACTGCGCGCGGAGCTCGCGCAGCGCAACCTGGCGGCGTACATCGTGCCGCGCTCCGACGAGTACATGCTGGAGTACGTGCCGGCGTCCGGCGAGCGTCTGGCGTGGCTCACCGGCTTCACGGGCTCCGCGGGCATGGCGGTGGTCGGGCGAGCGCGCGCGGCTTTGTTCGTCGACGGCCGCTACACGGAGCAAGCGCGCGAGCAGGCGCCGGAGCCGCTCTGGGAGCACCACCATCTGATCGATGCGCCGCCGTCGGCCTGGATCGAGCAAGCGTTACAGAGCGGCGAGCGCGTCGGGTACGACCCGCGCGTGCACACGCCCTCCGCGCTGGAGGGGTTGAAAGCAGCGGCGCAGCGCGTGGGCGCGAGCCTCGCGCCGGTCGAAGCCAACCTGGTGGACGCGCTGTGGACGGATCGCCCGGCAGAGCCGCTCGGGCCGCTGGAGCTCTATCCGGAGAGCCTGGCAGGCGAGAGCTCGGCGTCGAAGCGCGCGCGCATGGCCGAGAAGCTCGCGGGGGAGAAGCTCGATGCGCTGGTGGTGACGGCCGCCGACAGTCTGGCCTGGCTGCTCAACATCCGGGGCGCCGATCTGGAGAACACACCCTTCGCGCTGGGTCGGGCGATCTTGCGCGCGAGCGGCGCGCTCACCTTGTTCATGCACGTGGACAAGATCGGGCCGGACGTGCGCGCGTATCTCAACGCCCAGGCCGCGCTCGCGATCGCGGCGCCGGCCGAGCTGGTCGGCGCGCTGCGCGAGCTCTCGGGCTCGCGCGTGCGTGTGGATCGCCTGAGCGCCAGCGAGTGGCTGATCGCCGAGCTGAACGCGGCGGGCGCCAAGGTCGACGTGGGCGCCGACCCGTGCACGCTGGCCAAGGCCTGCAAGACGCCGGCGGAGCTGGCGGCGATCCGCGCGGCGCACGTGCGCGACGGCGTGGCGATGGTGCGCTTTCTCTGCTGGTTTGCGCGCGAGGTGCCCGGCGCTCACGACGAGTGGAGCGTCTCGGAAAAGCTGGGGGAGCTGCGCGCGCTCGGCGAGCACTACCGCGGCCCGAGCTTCCACACCATCTCCGCCTTTGGTCCGAGCGCGGCCTTGCCGCACTACCGCGCCTCGCGCGAGAGCGCGCGGCGGCTCCAGAGCGGCAACGTGTATCTGGTCGATAGCGGCGGGCAGTACCTGGACGGCACGACCGACATCACGCGCGTGACGGTGATCGGCGAGCCCAGCCTCGAGCAGCGGCGGCGCTACACGCAGGTGCTGAAGGGCCACCTAGCGCTCGGGCGCGCGCAATTTCCCGCCGGCACGACCGGCAGCCAGCTCGATCCGTTCGCGCGCCAGTTCCTGTGGCACGACGGCGTCGACTTCGATCACGGAACGGGGCACGGCGTCGGTTGCTACCTCTCCGTGCATGAAGGCCCGCACTCGATCTCCAAGCGCCCGAGCGACGTGGCGCTGCGGCCCGGCATGATCGTGTCGAACGAGCCCGGCTACTACAAGCCCGGCCATTTCGGCATCCGCATCGAAAACCTGATCAGCGTGGTCGAGCTGCGGCCGCAGCCGGCCGGCGCCGAGCGCACGACGCTCGGCTTCGAGACGCTGACGCTCTGCCCGTATGAGCGGCGCCTGATCGACGGCGCGTTGCTCACGGCCGAAGAGCGCGCCCAGGTGGACGAGTATCACGCGCGCGTGCGCAGCGTGCTGGCGCCGCTGGTGGCCGATGATCCCGGCGTCAGCGAATATCTGGCGCAGGCGACGGCGCCGCTGGAGCCGCACGAGGGGGCGCTGCCGGGGGTGTAGCGATCTCACCGGCGAACGACAGCTCTGGCTGCAACCGCTGAGCTGCCCGGAATCCTGACGAGCACGAGCGCGGCTCGTAAATCTCTCGAGCCGACTGTTTTTCGAATTGCCCTCGAAGGCCGAGTTCCACTAATGAACTGATAATCATTTTCGTTTTCAGTATCAGTGAATGGCTTGGAAAGGCAGGATCAGGGCATGAAACGCGGGAAACTCACGGTCGCAGGGCAGTTTTTGGGCGTCGTCGGCGCGAGCGCGCTGCTCTGGGCGCTGGGCTGCAGCGACGATGAAACAGTGGTGGCTCCGGATCCCTCGCTCGACGATCCCGAGACCAGCACCTCGGCGAACCGGCCCGCGCCGGGGCAGGGCACGCAGGCCGCCAGCGGAGCGACGAACGAGCAGCCCCCGGTCGATGCTCCGCTGCAACCATCGGGCGCGAACGCGCAGGATCCCGCGCAGCCGTCTGAGCCGGAAGGGCCGATCGAGTACTGGCCCGACGGCGTCACCGTGAACGGTCTCTCGGCGGACGTGGACGACCGCTTTCACGGCGTGACGATGGACGCGCAGGACAACGTGTACGCGGTGGGCTACATCGGCAACGGCCTGGGTGACAACCGCTCCATCGTCGTCGCGAAGTACGACGGCGAGGGCCAGCCGGTGGCCGGCTTCGGCGAAGAGGGCCGCGTACTGGTCGATGTCTCTCCGTATCTCGGCACGCCGGTGAGCGACACGGTCACCACCGCGGACGTGAGCAGCGAAGAGGGGCGGGACATTGCTCTGCAGTCGGACGGCAAGATCATCGTCGTGGGCCGCGCCGAGGATCCGAACGACCTCGCGCCCACCACCGCGACGCCGCTCGACATCGTGGTGTTCCGGCTCGACGCCGCCGGCGCGCGCGATCTGAGCTTCGGCACGGGCAGCGTGGGCACGCAGGGTTTCACGGTGCTGGATCCCGGCGCGGGCCCGAACGATCTGGCCTGGGGTGTCGACATCGACGCCAGCGACCGCATCTACGTGTTCGGGCACGGGCTCGCCACCAATCCCGAGGGCACGGCCACTCCGCGCACGGACCAGGATCGCTACGTGTGGCGCCTGAACCCGGACGGCACGCTGGACACGACGTTCGCGAACCAGGGCGTGTTCACCTTCGATCTGCCCAACGGCACCACCACGCTCGCCCAGAATGACAACTCGCGGCGCGGCTACGTGCTGCCCGACGGCAAGATCATCGCCAGCGGCTACAGCAACGTGGGCGGGCGCAACCAGATCGTGCTGGCCAAGCTGCTCGAGACGGGGGCCCCCGACACGTCCTTCTCGACGGACGGCATCGTGCGGCTGGCACCGTTCCCGATCGGCTTCGCCGAGTGCTACGGCGTGGCGTTCCAGTCCGATGGCAGCTTCATCACCACCGGCTACGGCAACGTGGACTCCGAGCGCGCCGGCGGCGCCGAGCTGCTGGACATGGTCTCCTTCCGGGTGCGCCCCGACGGCACGCCCGATCCGAGCTTTGGGGTCAGCGGCGCCGTCGTCTACAACCCGGCAGATGGCCAGGATCGCGGGCGCGCGGTGCTCGCCCTGGCGGATGATCGCTTGCTGTATGCCGGCGCCGTGACGGCGACGGGTACGAACAAGGACGCCATGCTGCTGTTGCTGGAGAAGGATGGCGCGCCGACGAAGTACTACGACCCGGCAGTGCACAAGGCCTACGACTTCGGCGGTGACAACGAGGAGTTCTTCAGCTTGAAGGTCTCGCCCAGCGGCAAGTACTACGCAGCCGCCGGTTATGCCACGGGCACGGGTCTGGCAAACGGCAACGGCGTGATCGCCATCGTCCCCGTCGGCCAGTGAAGCGCCTCGGTCTCCGCCTCGGGGTGCTGGCGGCCATCGTTGCCGTCGGCGGCGGCTGTCGCAAGCCGCCGCCGGCGGAGATCGTGTACACCGGAGTCGCGCGATCGAACGCGGCTACGGCGGACGCGCCGGCTCCGGCGGAGGGCAACGCGGCTGCGCCCGAGACTCCCCCGCCCGCCGCGGGCGGCAGCACTGCAGGCGCGGGCCTGGGCGCCGTGTCGGCGCCGCCGAGCAGCTGCACGCCACCCGTCGCGGCGGACGGCCCATTCAGCAAGGCGCAGCTGATCGGCGCCGCGGCGGACTGCGCCGTCTGGCACTACTGCGAGTTCGAGAGCAACGCGCGCGCCCTGGAGGACGCGGCGCGCGCGTACCGCGACGATCCCAGCGCCGATCACCAGGGCCGCGCGCAGCAGGCCTTCCTGAGCGCGATGGGCAGCTGGCAACGCGCCGAGCTCTTCCGCTTCGGGCCCGCCGCGCGATCGGGCGAGCCGGGCGGCTCCGACCTGCGCGACCTGATCTACGCCTGGCCCGTGCGGCCCGAGTGCAAGACGGACGAGCAGACGCTGAGCCAGCTCTACCTCAGCCCGGAGTATCACTCGCTCGACTTCACGGCTTCGCCCGTGACCGGGCGCACGTTGACGGCGGTGGAGTACCTGTTGTTCAACAGCGCGCTGCAGAACCGCTGCTCGGCGTATGCCAGCATCAACGCGACGGGCGGCTGGGCCGCGCTGGCCGCGGACGAGATCCGCGCGCGCCGGCGCGCTTACGCCGCCGAGGCCGCGGCCGATGTGCGCGCGCGGGCGGAGCAGTTGAGCAGGGCCTGGGGCGAGGGCGGCTTCCGCGAGCGCTTCACGCAGCCTGGCCCGGGCAACCCGAGGCTGGAGAGCGAGCAGCAGGTGCTGAACGCCGTGAGCAACGCGCTTTTCTATCTCGACGCCGAGCTCAAGGATCAGAAGCTGGCGACGCCGCTGGGCCTCACTCCCGAGTGCAGCTCCGCGGTTTGCCCGGACGCCGTCGAGTCGCGCTACACGGATGCGTCCCTCGCCTATCTGAAGCAGAACCTCGTGGGCTTTCGCCGGCTGTTCCAGGGCTGCGGTGAGGGCTACGCGGGCGTGGGCTTCGACGATTGGCTGCGCGAGGCAGGCGCCGGAGAGCTCGCCGAGCGCATGATCGCGAGCCTGAACGCCGTCGATGCCGCCGTCGAGCGCGTGCCGGGCTCGCTGGCGCAGGCGCTGGTCACGAACCGCGAGCTGCCGCTCGGCGTGCACGCCGCGGTGAAGGAGGTCACGGACGAGCTGAAGACGGAGTTCGTTACGGTCTTGAACCTGGAGCTGCCGTCCGCCGCCGAAGGAGACAACGACTGACGGCGCGGGCATGGGCAAAGCTGCGGGTTCGCCTCGGGAGCGCTCTGTGGCAGCCGATCGCCGCCGACTGGCTGGTGGCGCTGCGGATCGCCTACGGGCTGATCCTGAGCGTCAGCATGTGGCGCTTCTTGCATTATGGCTGGGTCGATCGCTTCTTCGTCGAGCCGGGCTTTCACTTCAAGTACTGGGGCCTCGGCTGGGTCGGCGTGCTGCCGGGGCCGCTCTTGCGCGCGCTGTTCTGGGCGCTGATCGGGCTCGGGCTGATGGTGGCGTGCGGCGCGTGGTTCCGCGTGTCGGCGGCCTTGCTGTTGCTCGGCTTCAGCTACGTCCAGGTGCTCGATGTCGCCACCTATCTGAACCACTACTACCTCGCTGCGTTGCTCGGCTTGTTGCTCGCGCTCTCACCCGCCGGCAAGATGGGCACGCTGGCAGCGCTCTGGCGCCGGCTGCGCGGAACGGCGCCGCTGCCCGCGGCGAGCATCCGGGCGGCGTGGCTCCATCTGCTGCGCTTTCAGGTGGGCGTGGTCTACGTCTACGCCGGACTCGCCAAGCTGCACGCGGACTGGCTGATCGACGGGCAGCCGCTCGGTATCTGGCTGGCCTCGCGCGCGGACTTCCCGCTGCTCGGTCCGCTCTTTCGTGCCGGCGCGGCGCCGATCGTGTTCAGCTGGGCAGGGTTCCTGTTCGACACCACGATCGTGGGCTGGCTCGCCTGGCGGCGCACCCGGCCGTACGCCTACGCCGTATTGGTCGCGTTTCACGCCCTCACCTCGGTCCTGTTTCCGATCGGCATGTTCCCGGTGATCATGACCGTGGCGGCGCTGGTCTTCTTTCCACCGGACTGGCCGCGCCGGCTCCTCTTCTGGCGCCCCCGCTCGTCCGTGCAGCCCGTGCTCCAGCAGCCAGCTCCGCGCCCCCGCGCGCGCCTGCTGCTGGCGCTGGGTCTCGGCTACTGCGCGCTGCAGGCGCTGCTGCCGCTGCGCTTCGCGCTGTACGGCGGCAACGTGCGCTGGCACGAGCAGGGCATGCGCTTCTCCTGGCGCGTGATGGTGCGCGAGAAGAACGGCAGCGTGCATTTCAGGGTCACCAGCGAGCGCACCGGCAGGCTGTACGAGATCAGCCCCGCCCGCTACCTGACGCCGCTGCAGGAGCGCGAGATGTCGGGTCAACCCGACCTGATCGCGCAGCTGGCGCGCCACATCCGCGACGACTTCGCGCGGCGCGGCCTCGGCCCCGTGCAAGTGCACGCCGACGCCTGGGCCAGCCTGAACGGCCGCCGCGCGCGGCGCCTGATCGACCCCGACGTCGATCTGGCGTCGGTCGACGACGGGATCGCTCCTGCGCGCTGGATCTTGCCGGCGCCCGCAGAGCCGCCACCCGCGCGGCGGGGGTGAGGGCTACCGACTATCTGCGGTGGGTCGCCCCAACGAGCATGCGCGTGCGAGCTCCTTTGTGATGCTATCGACGACGTCCCCTTCGGGGAGCCTGGTTCTCACGGCGCAGCCTCTCGAGATAGTCGATGTTAATCTGGATTTGCTCGCTGAGCGATGTGTTGACGCTCAGAGCAAGTGCATTCCGGAGTTCCCGTTCCGCTCTGTCCAGGTAGGAGTGGAATTCCTTCCACGCTCGTGTCCGAGTGGCAGAAGCAATGCCAGGCTTCTTCGCGGTGGCTCGACAGCGCTTCGCCAAGCCGATCAATGCATCGCCGCGAAGTTGCCGAAGAGACGGGTTCCCTTCCCACTCCGGGTGCTCCAGCAGGTGTCGCTCGATCAGCGAAAGAGCACCTTGATCGTCTTTCGCGCGGCTCATCGCCACAGCGACGCGACGTAGCTCGCGTTCCTCGAGTCTACCTCTGGCGGCGGCCGCCAAGAGTTTCCCTGCGAGGCCCTGCTCCTTTGATGACGCCGACTCCGTTTGCAAGGCCTCCGCCAGCTGAACGAGTACCTGCGAAGGCATGGCATCGAGTTGCGTCAGATGGCTCTCAGTCCAGGCGGCCACAGCCTCCGTTTCACCCAGCGCGTGATTGACTTCGGCAAACAACTGAAGCGCGCGTGAATTCAACGGGTCCTTCGCAAGGACTCCATCCACCTGACGCCTTGCGTTCTTCAGCTCGCCGAGCGCCAGAGCTTGTTCGGCAGCACGCAGTTCGCGCAGCACCGCGTGCCTGGGGTGAGCGGGCAAAATACAGAGGACGCGCGTTGCGTCCGCCTCGAATACCGGTGGCGGGCACCCTTCCTCGCGCATCGATCGCAAGATCGTCGGTATGCCCTGCCCCTCGGCTTGCGCAATTTGCAGCCTCGAGAAGAACCAGGCGAGCGCCTGATTCCGCCATTTGGGGGAGGCCGTTCCGGCCTGAAGCGATTCAATGGTCACGCCTGTGGGGAGCGTTCCCGGTGAACTCACTTCGATCCGGTCGGCGAATACTGTTACCCTCGTTGGATCGGCAAGCTCATAGTCGCGGTGAGCCAAAGCGTTGCCCATGGCCTCATAGAGAGCTCGCTTCGGATATTTCAGAATGTTCGGCGATGTGCGATCGGTTTTGTCGAACGCAGTGTACGATTGTATATCCAGAAGCTCTTGCAGCTTTCGTGCTTGCTCGATCACATTGTTCGCGAGTTCGTGCCGTTCTGCGTGAGGGTCTGCGCGATCCACGCCCGGATAGATCGAGAAATACGTGATTGCCCCAGGAATGAACTTTTGTGTCTCTCTTCCGAACAGGAGAATCGCAAAGTTGCGAGGTCTCAGGACCCCCGTCATGGGCTCGCGCACAAATAGCGGAGGAACAAACGGACTCAGTTGTTCGTCTGCCGACAGGTACGGCTCAACCCCTCGGTCTGATGAAAACGCTCCCATTCTTTGGAGCGCATCTCTGAATGCCAGGAGGTCGATGTCACTTTCGGTTGCGCCGTTGCATGGTCGACGATCCCAGGGTTCCAGGGCGCCTTTTCGCACCAGAAGATCCCTGAGAACACCATTGCGCGCCTCAATTGTTTGGCGGCTGGTTCTGACGTAATGTTTGGCGCCGTCTTTGCCGCGACGAAACGTGTGAGCGCTACCAGTCGCCGGTTGAACGAACACGAGGATTCGACGCGACGGATCGGGGGTATCTACCTCCTCTACGAGTGGAGTAATCGGAGGAGCCACCCGTTCTCTGCACCGGGTGAGCACCGTACCCTCGATCTCCTTCAAACGAGGTGCCAGCAGTCCCGTGCGGACGAGTTTGGGGAAACCATGCTCATCCTGGGCCTCCTGCGCGCCGCAAACGACATAGCCCCCACCGAGATTCTGGAGATCATTGGCAAAAGCCGAAAGAGTCTGAACAACGTCGTCAATATCTGCGACGTTTTCCTTCCACTCGATCTGTTCGCTTTCCCGACGAGCAAGTTGCTCGATGTCAACACTGGCAGCCAATTCAATTGTCCTTCATGCAAAGCTCGATGCTCAGCTTTGAGTGGCTGTGCGCCGCACGGTGTCCCGAGGGCCGTGAAGCTGACCCATGCACCGACTTTGGGCAGATGGCATAATTCGCAGTCTCGGTCAGGAAATGCCTCAGAAGCCGGCAGCCAAGAACACCATCGAATACCGTAGTTCTTCGGTAGAACGTCCGACCAGTCCTGACAACGACATTCGCTTCGACGGCGCTCGGCGGTGGCAAAATCATCGGCACATACAGCGAGAGCGTTAGTCTAGCGCTGCCCCTCCGGGTGCCTCACGGTTGAGCACCGGCGACCGGCTTTGGGCAGTTGGATGCGCTCTCACGGAGCCCTTGCGAGAGGGCTCGTGACACGCGACCCCGAGCCCGCCAGGACAGCCCGCCACAAGTCACCGGGCGCTGGGGCCGTGAAGCGGGCACATGCTGGGGTCGCGCGCGACGTGAGGGTCCGAGCCCCTCTCGAGAGTGGCAGCGCTGCTTGCCGCTGTGTGCTCAGAACTCGACCTTGGCCCCGATCTGGATCCAGCGCGGCGGGTTGGGGCGCGCGCCATACGGGCGGCGCGAGGCGAGCGCGTGGTCGTCGAACAGGTTGCGCGCCTGGAGGTAGAAGCGGGTCGAGAAGGGGTCGTGCAGCTGGTAGTGCAGCCCGGCGTCGAAGCTGAGCTGTGAGTCGGTGGTCAGCGACTGGTCGAGCGGCGCCGAGCCGGCCTCTTCGCGCATGCGGGAGATGTAGCTGGCGGAGACGTAGGCGCCGATCGGATCGAGCTCCAGCGCGGCGTTGATGCGGCCTTCATGGCGGGGCACGTAGGGCATCTCGTCGCCCTTCGAGACGTCGCCGAAGATCGGATCGTCGGACGCGAAGCTCTCCAGGAATTCGGTCAGGGTGAGCGTGTAAGCGGCGCTGAGCGGGAAGCGCGCGGGGCCGAGCTCGAGCTCGTGCTCCAGGAACGCTTCGAGGCCGTAGATGCGCGCGTGACCGGCCTCGAACTGACGGTCGAGGTTGTCGTCGACGCAGCCGGAGGAGAAGGTGCAGACGTCGGTCAGGTTCGAGTAGTCGTTGTAGTAGCCGATCAGCTCGGCGCGCTGGCGGGGGCGCTGGAAGCGCACGCCGGCTTCATAGTTCACGCTGATCTCGGGTCCGATCTGGGGCCCCGACCCGGGCGGCGGCGGGCTCATGCCGCGATACACGCCCGCCAGGATGCCGAAGCCGTCCGCCAGCGCCAGGTAGCTGCCGAGGCCGGGCAGCAAGACTTGCGCGGAGTTGCCGCTGAGGGTGCCGGAGATCTTGTCCTTCAACGTGGAGTGAATCAACTCCACGCGCAGGCCGGGCGTGAGCGTCAGGGGGCCCCAGCTGAGGGCGTCGAGCGCGTGGAAGGCGAGCGCGTCGCTGTGCGCCTCGTTGAACGCGGTCACGATGGTGGGGCTGCCCTCCGGCACGAGCTGGCCGCCGTAGAGCAGGAACGCTTCCTCCGAGTGGCGGCGATCGATCCGGTCGTCGTGGAGCCTGAGGCCGTATTCGATGCGGTGCGTGAAAGGCCCGGTCGTCGCCTCCAGCTGGAAGCGGCTCTCGATGCCCTGCGACACGAAGTCGCGCTCGTTGGGGCCGATGTAGAGCGCCTCGGAGGGTGACGTCGAGTCGGCCTCGCCGGCCAGCAGCGCGCGGTAAATGGCGTTCTGCGGCGTGTCGGGGTTGCTCAACACATCGAACAGCGCAGCGCCCCGGAAGTGGTTCACCTTGCGCCAGATGCGATGGAAGTCGTGGCGGTAGACGTTGGTGGTGATCGAGAAGCTCGGCGTCGGATCGATGCGATGGGTCAGCACCACGCTGGTGTGGTGCCAGCGCATGCGATCGAGGGCCGAGGCCGGGTAGCGGCGCAGCGGGCTGTCGCGGAAGTCCGCGTCGCTCAGGCCCAGGTAGGTCTCGTTGGAGAGCTCCTCCGAGTAGGTGGCCTTGATCGCCAGCTGGTGCAGCACCGTGGACTCCGGCGCGAGGTCGTGCGAGCCCTTGAACATCCACTCGTTGCGGTAGAAACCCGTGTCCGCCCCGCTCGGCAGCTCCTTGAAGCCGTCGCTGCGCACGTGGATGCCCTCGATCAAGAAGCCGTTGACGCCGTCGCTGGTGCCCGCGTAGCCGTGCAAGCGCGCGTAGCCGTACTGGCCGACGGCGGCGTCCAGCGCTGCGGCGGGGCCGCTCGGGATGGCGCGCGTCACGAAGTTGATCGCGCCGCCGATCGTCTGCGGGCCATAGCCGATCGCCGCCGGGCCCTTGATCACGTCGATCTGCACCAGGCGTGGCAGCAGCGGGAAGTAGTAGGCAGCAGGGGCCGAATAGGGAGCCGGCCCGAACAGCACGCCGTCTTCCAGCAGCGTGATCTTTTTGCTGCGATCGCTGAGCGCGCCGCGGATGCCGATGTTGGGGCGCAGCCCCATGCCGTCCTCCTGGCGGATGTACACGCCCGGCACGAGCTGCAGCGCCGAGTGCACGTCGTCGTAGCCGTAGCGCTCGAGCGTCTGGCGCGAGAGGGCGTGCACGGAGCCCGGGGCCTTGGCGGTGCGCGTGGCGAGCACGGTCACTTCCGCCAGCTCTTCTTCGCTGTCGAGCGCTTCCGAGAGCGCCGCGTCCGGCGCCGACGGATCGGCGGCCGCCTCCGGCGCCGGCGGTTCCGTGCTCTGTGGTGGCTCCGGACTCCCCAGCAGCTCCTGCGCGCCAGCCGGTGATACGCTGATGCAACAGACGGCGCCGACTCCGAGCGCGAGGCGCCGTGCGCGGGTTGATCTCCTGGCTCTCGAACGGCTCACAGGGCCGCCCTAACATGAGAGCGGTCAAATGCAAATGAAAGTCAGTTTCATTTGCAGTCGGGCCGCGGGGCGGTTAGGCTGAGGCCGTCGTCCTCTGTACGGGACCCGCCATGGAAGGTCGCGCACCGGCGTGTCACCCTTCAGCGCATGCGCGCGCCTTCCGCGGTCCCCCTGCGCTCGCTGCGCAGCTCGAGGCCGCGGGCGCTGCGCATCGGCTTCGCGCTGGCGCTGGCGCTGCACGCGCTCGGGCTGGGCACGGTGGCGCTGCTGGGGCGGCAGTTCGCAGCTGCGCAGCGTGTTGCACCGGCGCAACCAGCCTCGGATCCGGCCGAGCTCGTGGAGCTGGAGCTCGAGTCGCCCGACGGCGACGCCGTCACGGCGGAGGTGCCCGCGCTCGCAGCGCAGCAGACCCGGAGCGCGCCGGACGCGCCTCGGCTCGCAGCCGTCGCGCCGCGCGCTCGCAGAGCGGCGACAGAGTCGGGCAGTGCGAGAGGAGCAGGCGCGGCTGCCGAAGCTGACGCCAGCGCCGAAGGGGAAGGGGCGTCCTCCGACGCCGCGAACCCAGCCGGAGCCGCCTCGAAGCAGGGGCTCTCACTGGACGCGCTCGGCGTCGGGCCCGGGAACAACCCGTTCCTCGCGCGGTCGGGGCGCCCGTCGGGCACGCAGCGCCGCCTCGCCGATCAGATCGATCATGTGCTGCGCAGCGGGCTGGCCCGGCACGATCAGCAACTGGGGCTCGGCCCCGAGGGCCCGGCCGTGGCCGCGGTCACCGATCTGGTGATGCAGAGCACGTCGGCGCCCAACACCAGCGCGCTGCTCGTGCTGCGCACGGACGGCGCCGGTGAGACCGTGCACGTCGGGCTGGCGGAGGCGAGCGGCGATACTGCGGCCTGGAACGCGATCGCCGCGGAGCTGCAGAAGGCGCTGCACGGCAAGAAGCTGCGCGTCCCTGCCGGCAGCGGCGGCGTCACGATGCAGCTGCGCGTCGAGTCGCGCGAACAGCTGCCGAGCGGCGCGGACCCGGGGCTGGCCATCGATCTTTTCGGCCAGGAAGTGAAGTCGGGCGCCGGCGACCGCGCGACTCGCCTGCAGCTGCTGACGCCCAAGATCGTGCTGGAGCAGTACCAGGTCTCCAGCACCGATCCGCACGCCAAAGTCCCGGTGGTGGGCGTTCAGTTCGCGCTCGTGGCGGTCCAGGGCGATCCGGTGGATATCGCCGCGGTGGCCCGGCGCGTGGTACACGCGCACCTCGTTTCACTGGAGACGCATCCGCGGGAGTCGCCCCGGCGGGAGCCGCGCGAGTAGCTCCGCCCGCTCGCTCCCTCGGGCAACCACAGGGGGCACTCTGCGGCAGGCGCAATATTGGGCGCTCGGCGTGGCGGCCTGGCGCTGGCGTGAGCGTGCGCCGGGGCGCAGATCGGAGCGGCGCCGGCTCTCGCCGTCAGGGCGGAGCTCAGGCCGAGCGGGCGCGGGCGCACGAACGGAGGCAGCAATGAACGCATCAGGGGCCAAGAGCGCGGTGATCACGGGTGCCTCGAGCGGCATCGGGCGGGCGACTGCGTTGCTGCTCGCCGCGCGCGGGTTTCGCGTGTTCGCGGCGGTACGCAAGGCGTCTGACGGCAGCGCGCTGGAGGCCGAGGGCGGCGGCGCGGTCGTCTCGATCCAGCTGGACGTCACCGACCGGGCGTTGATCGCGCGTGCCGCCGAGCTCGTGCGCGAGCAGCTCGGCGGAGGCGGCCTCGATGCGCTGGTCAACAACGCCGGCATCGCCCAGCCCGCCCCGCTCGAGTACGTGAGCGAAGAGGCGCTGCGCCGCCAGTTCGAGGTCAACGTGTTCGGACAGATCGCGGTGACGCAGGCCTTCTTGCCGTTGATCCGCGGCGCGCGCGGGCGCATCGTCAACATCGGTTCGGTCGGCAGCCATATCGCGCTGCCCTTCGGCGGCGCGCTGTGCGCCTCGAAGGCTGCGTTCAGCTCACTGAGCGACTCGCTGCGCCTCGAGCTCCGGCCCTCGGGCATTCACGTATCCTTGGTTGAACCGGGTGCGATCCGCACCCCGGCCGTCGACAAGACGCTCGGAGATCCGGAGGCACTGATCCGCTCGCTGCCAGCGGAGGGGGCTGCCCGCTACGGCGCCGCGCTGCGTGAGTTCATGCGGCGTGGCTATGCGCGCGAGAGCAAAGGCAGCCCGCCCCAGGTCGTGGCCGAGGCCGTGTACCACGCGCTCACCGCCCGCCGTCCGCGCCTGCGCTACGTGGTCGGAGCGGACGCGCGCCGCCTGGCGGCTTTGCCGCGGGTGCTGCCGCAACGTCTGCTGGACCAGGTCCGGCTACGGACGCTGGGGTTGTACACCGAGTTCGGGAGTGACGCGCGCCGCGCCGCTTCGGCGCCGGTGCACTGAGGCGCGCGTCAGAGCCCCCCGGGTTCAAATCCGGACTGAGCCAGCCGCGCCTGGAACACGGGTCCCGCGAGGAACTGGATCAGCCGGGTCGCGTCGGCGGCGCGGGTGGTGCCCTCCAGGAGGACCGCCGAGTAGGTGGTCGCGACCTGCAGCGGTGGCGGGTAGCCGCCGACGAGCACCGCCGCGGGCACGGATCGGATCTCGCTGATCTGGGTGGCGCCGATCACGCAGGGCGCGCTCGATCTGGTCATGTTCTGCATCGCTGCCTTGCCACCGGCGCTGATCTGGCTCTTGGCTCGGATGGCGTCGCCGATGCCCAGCTGGTCGACGATCCTGAGCAGCGCGGCGCCAGCGGTCGCGAGTGCGGGGTCGGCGTAGTGGACCTCATCCGCGGCGAGCAGGGCCTGCCGCAGCCGCTCGCACGTGTCGATGCCGGGCAGCGGATCGCCCGCGCGCACGGCGATCCCGCCGGCGACGCGGCCGAGGTCCACGCGCGAGCCGGCGCGCACGCGCCCCTGGGCTTCGAGCGCCTCGATGATGACCGGGGTCACCAGCACGACGTCCGCGCGCTCGCCCGCCAGCACCCGGTCCCGCAGCGCGCCGACGGCAGCGAAGTCGAAGGTGACGCGCAGCCTAGTCTCGGCCTCGAACTGCTGAAGGGTGTCGCGCACGCTGGCCTCCGTGGCGCCCGCGGCGAGCAAGCGCAGCGGCTCCGCGCGGTCTACATCGCCTCCAGCATCGCGAGCAGCTTGCGCACGGTGTTGAGATTGCGGCCCGTGGCCAGATCTCGGAACGGCAGCTTCAGCTTGCTCTGGCCCATCCCGTTCGGAAAGTGCACCACCACCTGCCGCCCGCACACCCGCAGCTCCTCGCCGCCCGGCGTCGCGACGTCCTTCAGCTTCGCGGCGGCCGGCTTCTCGTCGAGAAACAAGACCAGCACGCGGTTGGGTGCCGCCCTCGGGAAGGGGTTGGCGTCGAGCAGCTCGCGCAGCTCGTCCGCCGTGCGCACCAGCACGCCGCACGGCTTGCCCAGCTGCTCGGCGAGCGCCGCCGAGAGCAGCTTCTTCACGCTCGCCTCGCCGCGCTTGCTCGTGAACACCACGTTGCCCGACTGGATATAGGTGGCCACGTCGGCAAAGCCCGCCGCCTCGCACAGCTTGCGCAGATCGGCCATGGCGAGCTTGCCCGTGCCGCCGACATTGACGGCGCGGAGCAGAGCAGCGTACGCGGGCATGAGCAGCGTTATACACGCTGCGTGCCGCGGCGGGTGAACACCGGCCGGGTCTCGGGCGAGCGGCGGCGCCGGTAGCCGCACAGGTGCATCACCTCCGCCACGTGGGTGAAGGCCACCCGGGGATCGACCACCAGCTGCCCCGGCGCCGCGCGATCGCGCTCGACCCCCGGCAGGTAGGGCAGCACGCGCGGCACGCCGGCGCGGCGCAGCCAGGCCGAGAGCTCCAGCCAGAAGGGCCGCACCTCGCGCACCAGAAAATATCCGTCTTCCCCCTGTGCCTGATAGCGCGGCATCAGCATCAAGCCGCCCTCGGGCGCGCGCAGCGGCCCCTGCGCGGTGCTGCCCAGCACCTGGCCGGGGCTGATCGGATCGAAGCTGCGGAAGCCGGGCAGCAGCTCGAAGCCATCGCCCGGGGTGACCGCATGGCGGTAACGGATCTCGACCACGCGCGGTTGATCCTGGCTCGCCCGCGCCAGCCGCTGGCGGTGCTGCGCGAGCTCGGGCACGGCGTGCGCCGGCAAGCAGCCGGCGGCCACCAGCAGCAACCAGATCGCCGAGACGTGGCGCTCGACCGCTTCCGGATCGCGATGTTGCCCCGACTCGATCGAGAGGCCGATGTGCCCGCGGTCCGTGCAGTAGGAAACGAGCGCGCCCTCCACCACCTCTTCGAGCCCGAGGATGGCCGTGGTCGGCAGCGAGAGGGCCAGTCGGCGGTTGCGCAGCGTATCGCCGAAGCACACGAAGGGCGGGCTCGGGGCGGAGGTGGTGTGCAGGTCGATCAGGATCAGCGGACCCCGCTGCGCGCGCTCCACCTCGCGCAGCGTGCGCGCCAGCTCCACCTGCTCCTGCTCTTCGTCGCCCAGCTCGCGCTCGGAGAGCGCCGCCAGGCGCTCCAGCTGCGCCGGGCTCCAGCTGCGATTCAGATCGCGGCGCACGTAGCGCAGGCCCACCGCCAGCGCCTGGCGGTTTCCGGCGAGAAACACCGCGCGCCCCCGCAGCTCCGAGCGCAAGCCCTGGAGCGTTGCCGCCACGCGGGCGCCCGCCAGCACGCCTGCGGGCTCGTTGCCTGCCATGCCGCCCACGACGACCAGGCTCGGCCCGCGCGCGGAGCCGCGCACGTCACCCAGCACTCGCGGCGGAGCCTTGCCGACTCCCCAGCCCGGTGACGATCCATTGCCTGCGCGCGCCATGATTTCCTCGCCACGGTGATGACGACCGCCGCGATGTTCGATCCCTACCCAGCGAAATCAGTCGGGACAACCCCTGCAAACGTTCACTCTGACGGCGCACGCGCCTGGATCGTTTCAGAACGGCGTACGCGCCTCGCAACGAAGGTACGGGATCCTCCAGGCCTGGAAACGTTGCCGGAGCCACGAACGCTGATCTCCCCGCGTCAGGACGACGCGGCGCGCGAGATTTCGCGGCCCACGCGCGCGCTCGCCGCGTCCATCAGGCAGGAGCAGCGACGCGAGCTGCCGAAAACTGGCTCAACAGCAAATCTGGAGGAGGGAGACGATGACTCGACTCGTCTGGACGGGCCTCACGGCGAGTCTGGCCGCGCTGCTCGCCGCCGCGCCGAGCGCGCGCGCCGAGGACTGCGTGGAGGTGGACTGCCATGAGGAGGAGCGCAACTGCCGGATCGAGATCTATCCTTGCGGCGAGAATACCGACGGCACGGTCATCTTCTGCTCGGAGCGAGTTTGCGACAGGGTCACGGTTTGCCGCCGCCTGTGCCTCACCATGCCCGATCGCGATGCGCTGCTCGGTGGACTGGATCTACCGGGTCGTCCGGGGAGCGGCTGGATTGATCCGGTGCCGTTTCAGCGCTAGCTTGGCCGGCGGGGGCTGTGCGCTGAGCGGGTGGGCTGGATGGAGAGCAGACGCGAATGGGTACGGCTCGGAGCCGCCGCGGCGCTGGGTGCGGCGGCGGTGCTGGCCTTCGATGCGATCCGAGCCCATCCGGCGGCGCGTGGCGGCGTGGCGCAGCCCGGCACGGTAGGGGCGCCGCCCGCCGTGGAGGCGCAGGTTGCTCTGGAGAGCGCCGGACTACCGCTCACCGGCGCCGGCGGGGCGGCTCTCGCGAACCCGCCAGGGCGGACGCCGGCGAAGGCCCAGCTGGCGGCTCAGCTCGAGAGCGTGAACGGTAAACTGGCCCGGGTGCAGAGCCAGAAGGACGCCTTGCAGCAACAGCAGCGCGAGCTCGAGGGCCAGCTGCGCTCGCTCGAAGATCAGGTGGCGGAGCGCGACCGCTACAAATACGACCTCACGGCGGACGACTGGCGGCAGCTCGCCAGCGAGGCGCGCGTCCGCTACCGGGTGCCCTGTTTGATGCCGCTGGAGGCCCACTGGAAGATGGCCTCGTCGGAGCTCGACCGGCTCGGCCTGAGCCCGGATGACGGTGAGCTGGTGGCGGAAGCGCAGCGCCGCTCCAATCGGCGCATCTGGGATACGCTGCGGCCGCTCTGTCTTCAGATCGTGAGCGATGCCGAGGTGGTCGATCTGCTCGGCGCGGCCAGCTGCCTGCAGCTGATCGAAAAGGTGGCCAGCCGTCGTGACCTGTCAGCGTCCGTCGCCGCGCGGCGCCAGGTCGCGGAGGTGAACGCCGGGCTGCGCGTGCCGCCCCCCGCGGGCCAGCCGCAACACCCCGTGTTCGAGGCGCTGCTGGCGATGAGCCAGGAGGCGCGGCGCTTCGAGGCGGATCTGGCCGAGAGCTTCGGCCCGGAGGAGGCACAGCGCGTGTGGCGCTCCATGAGCTGCGCCATGACCCGGGATTGACGCTCAGTGGGCCCCGATCGGCGCGGGGCCCGCCGCCGGCTTCTCCAGCAGCAGCACCAGCACCAGGCCGAGCGCCATCGCCAGCGCCACCCAGCGAAAGCCGTCTTCGAAGCTGAGCACCAGGGCCTGGGTGGTGACGCGTGCGTCGAGCACGCGCTCCGCGACCAGCTGGCTCTGGTAGGTCTGCGCTCCGATGCTGCCCGCCAGCTGCTGCAGCTGGCCCTGGACCGGCGGGTTGTAGGGGTTGATCGCCTCGGACAGCGCCGAGCGATGGAGCTTCACGCCGTCGCCGGCCAGCATGCCCATCAGGGCCGTGCCGAACGAGCCGCCCAGCTCGCGGGTGAGGTTGAACAGGCCTTCCGCCTGCAGGTCGTGCCGATCGTGGTGCCGCCACTGCGCGATCGCCCCGAAGACATCCCGGCGCTGGCGCGCCACTTCATCCGCCAGCTCACGCAAGACGGTGAGCCCCCGGTGCTCGGCCCGGACGCGCTGGCCGCGCTGCTCGCGCACCCGTGGCGCGGCAACGTGCGCGAGCTGCGCAATGTGATCGAGCGCGCGCTGGCCTTCTCTCCGGCGCCCGACGTGCTGCAGGCGCGGCACCTGCGCTTCGCGGCCTGAACTTCGGTTCCGGACACTCGTATCGTTTCGGTACGCGTCCCGGGGCGCGTCGTTTTTCGTGATCACGGAGCGGGCTCCCTTGCCATTAGTCGGGCGTGACAGCGAGCAAAGCTCTCCTCGGCAGCGTCCTCTGGGCGGGTGCCATCGTGCTCTCCAGCTCGGCGGCGGAGGCCGCGAGCGCTCGGCTCTCCTATTCCGCGCCCGAAGGCTGCCCGGGGGAGACCGCGTTCGTTTCGGCGCTGACGGCGCGCGGCGCGTCCCTGGAGCGGGCAGGGGAGGCGCGGCTCTTCGAGGTGCGCATCGAGCACAACGCGAACGGCTTCTCCGGCAGTTTTCAGATCGGCGAGGGCAGCGAGGCTTCCGGCGCGCGGCGCGTGCATGGCAGCACCTGCGCCGAGGTGAGCGACGCGCTCGCCGTGGTGGCAGCGATCGCGCTCGAGAGCGGTTCGGAGCCGAGTCCGGCGGCGGCTCCGCCCGACGGTGCCGCGCCCGTTGTCACTCCGGTGACGGTGAGCGTCGCGCCGGCGCCGGTCGTGGCGGTCACCCCCCTTTCCCCGGCGCCCGTCGAGCCGCGCGCGCCCACGCTGAAGAAGGTCTTGTACCAGGACCAGGTCGAGGTCCCCGCGGGCCAGCTGAGCCTCGGCTACATGGCACGTTACACGCTCTCGGCCGGCGCCGCCCTGGGCGTGATTCCGGGGCTGACGCTGCCGCGCCTGGACTTCTCGATCGCGCGCGCAAACCTGGTGTCCGCGCCCGGCGATCAGGATTTCCTGCTGGGCGCCGTGTTTCGCGTGCGCTGGAGCTTCCTGGGGCCGGCGGAGTATCACGCGCCCGGGTTCGACACGCAGCTCTGGGGCTTGAAGGCAGGCCTCGGCTCCTGCGCGCCGCTGGCCTACGATCCCGATGGGCTGGTGCTGGAGCTGTGCTCCGAGTTCGCGGTGGGAGTGATGGGCCTGGATACGCGCGATGCCGCTGGCAACAAAACGCAGAGCAAGACGGTGGGACTCGGCACCGTGAGTCTCGAGGCGCACACGCAATATAGCCTCGGCTCCAGCCTGTATCTGGACCTGAACCTGGGCGGTGAACTGTGGGTGAGCAAGCTCAGCGCCGAGCGCCCCGACGGCAGCCAGCTGTTTCACTCCTCCACGTTCAACGCCTTCGCGGTCGCGGGGCTCGGGTTGCGCTTCTAGTGAGCAGCTATTCCCTGCCCGGCATGTCGCGCGCCGCGGCTCCAGACGCTCCGGCCGCGACCAACACCGCGGAAAGCATGGCGCTGACGCTCGACCTGCGCGCGCTGTTCCAGACGTACTACGCCTCCATCTGGCGGCTGTTGCGCCGGCTGGGCGTGCCCCTGGCGCAGCTCGACGACGCCGCGCAGGAGGTGTTCTGGGTGGCCGCGCGCAAGCTGGAGCAGATCGAGCCGGGCAAGCAGCACCCCTTCCTGTACGGCGTCGCGTTGCGCGTCGCCGCGAACGAGCTGCGCCGCCAGGCGAGCGCGCCCGCGCGCGGTGCCGTCGAAGAGCTGGAGCGCCTGGTGGACGGCGCCCCGACGCCCGAAGAACAACTGGAGCAAGTGCGCGCCCGCCAGCTGCTCGACGCCGTGCTCGAGCGCTTGCCGCTCGAGCTGCGGGCGGTGCTGGTGCTGTTCGAGCTGGAGGGGCTCGACGTGCGCAGCATCGCGGAGATCGAGGACATCCCGATCGGCACCGTCGGCTCGCGGCTGCGCCGCGCGCGCGAGGAATTCAGCGCCATCGCCCGGCGCATGCGAGCCAGCGCCGCCGCGCAGAGGAGACCATGACCGGACAGCACTCCGATGAGCTCGCTCAGGCCGACTTCGAGCGCAGCCTGTTCGAATCCGCACGCGGCGACGCGCCGCCTGCCGGCGCGGCCGAGCGAGCCTGGCGCCGCTTTGCGGCGGACGCCTCCTTGCTGGCGCCGCTCGGCGCAGCCAGCGCGCCGCGCGGCTGGTTCGAGAGCGCGGCCGCGCGCGCCGCTCGCTGGACCCTGATCGGCGCCGTGGGCGGCGGCGGGCTGGTGGCGGTCTGGCTGCGCCCGCCGGCAGTGCCGGCAGTACCCGAGCCGCCGCCGGCTCCTGCGCCCGGCGCGCTCCCGGCTCCTGCCGACGTTCCCGCTCCCGAGCCCACGTTCCTCGCGCAGCCCCTATCCGCGGCGGAGCCCGCGTTCGTCGCGCAGCCCGCGAGCCCGCCGGCCCCGCAGCGCGGGCTTCGCGCGGCTCGTCCGCGCCAGCCAGCAGCCCGCTCGCTCCCGCCGGCCAGCGCGGGCGCGGATTCCTCGCTGGCGCGCGAAGTGGCCGCGCTCGACGCTGCCCGCACCGCGCTGGCGGTGGGCGCCAACGCCAGCGCCCTGCGCCAGATCGAGCAATACCACCGGGACTTCCCCGAGGGCGAGCTCTCCGCCGACGCGGACGTGGTGGCGATCGAGGCGCTCGCCGCGGAGGGCGACGCCGCGGCGGCCCAGCGCGCCGCGCGCCGCTTCCTCCGGCAGCACCCGCGCGATCCGCACGTGGCGCGCATCCGCGAGCTGGCGCGCTGAAGGCTGGCTCGCCCTGCCGCGGGCGCTCGATTTGCGTGCGCGCCCGGCGGAATCAGCTCCCCTTGGCCGGCTCGAGCTCGCAGGCGCGCGCCAGATAGCGGAACGCCAGCACGAAGATCGGCAGGCACACCAGGTCCGTCCCGTCCGCGACGGCGGCGAAGTGGTGCCCGGGGAACAGGCTGCTCAGCAGCGTGACGTGGAGCGACGCGATCTCGTCGAACAGCTTGAGGCTCGTGTAATAGAGCGCGGCCAGCGCGACGCTAGCGCGCGCGATGGCGGGGCGCGGAGTGAAGCGGGTCCCGCGATCGAGGAGCAACCACGCCAGCCACTCCGCTCCCGAGGCGATCAACAATGGAAAGAAGAAGCAGAGCCCCACGTCGGACAGCTTGCCGCTGAGCACGCCCGGAGCGTGGACCTTCAGCCAGAAGTCGTTGCCGGCGATCAGGAGCGCGGAGCCGAGCGGCGCGGGCCTGATCAGGAAGTCGCCCGGCGCGTGTCGCGCCGCTGGACTCAGGAAGGTGGGAGCGTCCAAGCGCGAGCTCCCTCCAGCGAGCGCCAGAGTACGTCGAGAATGATGCGATCCGTCAGCAACTCGACGGGCGCTCGGTCATCGGTCAGCACGGGAGCGCCCGCCTCGATCGGCCAGCTGCGCACGGGCGGCAGCTGCTCCAGCTCACCCGTCGCTGCCGCGGGAGCTCCAAGGCCCGCCAGTCCGACCGCCTCGCTCAGCGGGTGCTCGGTCCCGACCAGGATCGTGTTGGACGAGCCCGGTACGTTGACCCCGCTCACGTGCCGATACGTGCTCGCCAGCGTGGCCGCGACTGCGTCGACCAGCTCTCGCCGTTCGCCGTTCCTGCCGACGTTGATCACGAACGCGCCGCCGGGACGGAGGTGGCGCCGGCAGAGCTCAAAGAACTCGCGGGTCGCGAGCTGGAACGGGATGTACGGAAACTGAAACGCATCGACCACGATCAAGTCGTAGCTGCGATCGCTGCTGGCAACGAAGCTGCGACCGTCTCCGATCGCGACCTCGACGCTCGCTGGCAGATCGAAATAACGGCGCGCGACGTCCGCCACCGCCGGATCGAGCTCGACCGCCGTGATCTGCGCTCGCGGATGATCTTCGGCGTAACGTCGCGCCGAGATACCACCGCCCAGCCCGAGCACCAGTACTTCCTGCAGCTCTCCGCCCCGCCGGAAGCTCGGCGCGAGCGCGTAGTAACCCCAGACGCCGCGCAGGTAGGGCGCACCGTCGAGGCGCGCGACGGTCTGCACCGCGTAGCCATCGTTCAAGTACAGTCGCCGCAAGCCGCTCTGCTCGGTCACGCGCAGGTAGCCCCAGCGCGACTCCGCCTCGTAGATGGTCGCGCCATCCTCGCGGCGCGCGTTGCCCCAGGCCGCGCCGCTCAGGAGCACGGCGGCGGCGCCGATCCCCACGATCCGGTTGCGAGCTCTCAGCCCGAGCACGCCGGCCAGCACCAGCGACGCGCCGCACAGGGCGAAGCAGCGATCGGTGCCGACAGTCGGCACCAAGATCAGTCCGGGCACAAATGTGCCGAGCAAGCTGCCGAAGGTGCCGACGGCTCCGAAGCGCCCCGCGACGGCTCCCGGCGCGCCGCGCTGATCGACGCCGCGCTGCACCAGCACGGGGCCGAGAGCCCCGAGCACGACCAGGGGCAGCGCGAGCAGCAGCGCGAACGCCGCTCCCGCGAGCGCGAGCGCCAGCACGTGCCCGCCGAAGAAGCCGGCGGCGGCGCGCCGCAGGATGGGTCGGGCGAGGTGCGGCAAGATCGCCAGCTGCAAGCCCGCGCCCACGAGCGCCGCGTAGCCCAGCGCGAGCGCTCCCGGGCGCTGGGACCAGCGACCCCCGAGGTACGTCCCGAGCGCCAGAGAGGAGAGCACCGAGCCGATCAGCAGACACCATACGAACGTGCTCGTGCCGTAATACGGAGCCAGCAACCTGCCCGCGGCCATCTCGGCGCCCATCGCGCCGAAGCCCGCCACGAACGCCGTGGCATCGAGCATCCAGGGCGACAGGTGCTGCGGTCCGGCGGGTCCCGGCGTCACGGCTCCGGAGGCCGGAACGTGATCGTGCATGGGATCTCTGGGCTCGTATCGTACTCGGAGACGTTCCGGCGCGTGCAGGTCAGCGTGTGCTCTGCCCGGACTGGCAAGTCCAGCGGCGGGCATACGTAGTCGTGGAACTTGGCGTCCTGAAAGTGAATCTCGAGGGAGCTGACGGAAAGATGCCCCTCATCCGCGGCGCAAGTGCCCGTGTAGCCGAGGTAGACCCGATAGCTGTCGAGGCCGCCTTCGGCGAGATCCCGCTGGGCAAGGCGCCACTGCGCCGTCTGGTCCCTGGCGCGTGGCAGATCGAGAGTGATGGTGCCCTCGCCGCTCGCCATTTCTCCGCACTTCGCCGTGTAGCGAGCGCTGCCCCGGAAACCGTCGTAGTTCGAGCACTCGTCCCCGTCGGCGATCAAGAGCACCCCACCGAGCACGGTTGCCGCGAGGCTCGCGGCGGTTCTCAGCAACTGTTTCACGCTGAAGCTCCCCCTGAGCAGTCTGTCAGGCGCAGCGAGGCCGCGCAAAACGGCGCCCTGCGATGGCGCCTGCGCCGCCGCTGGCGTGCTGCGAGCGGAGCGGATGTCGGGCGGTGTGGCCCCCGTGCCGTGCAGCGCCGCGGCGTTCGGCGGGCACTCCTGGAGGGCTCGGTGCCG
>DASTRX010000064.1:0-84011 GCA_035760985.1 Polyangiaceae bacterium | reverse complement strand
CGACGGCAGCACGCCGTTGATGGGCGTGACGGTGCAGGTGGTGGGGTCGCCGTCGGCGGACACGCCGTTTGACATCTGCGTGAACGAGCTGGCGCCGGGTGCTCCGCTCGGAGGCTCGGGTGGAGCCGGCGGCGCCGGTGGGGCCGGTGGCGCCGGTGGGTCGAGCGGTTCCGCAGGCTCGGCGGGTGACGGCGGTGCCGGTGGCGCTGGTGGCGCTGGTGGCGAGGCGGGCGCTGGTGGCGAGGCGGGCGCTGGTGGCGAGGCGGGCGCTGGTGGCGGGCCCGACACCACGATCGACTATCGCGACATCGGAGCCTGGTACGGCTACCTCTTCGAGCAGTCCCATGGGCAGGCGACGATCCAGCGCCAGGGCATGTGCGCGAGCGGCGAAGTGCAGGCCGATCCGACCTACGGGAGCTGGGCGCAGTGGGCCTGGAACATCAGCCAGACGCCGGACGCCGTCAGCAGCACCTGGTCTCCGACCAGCTCGGCCATCTTCTACGACGTCAGCACCTCCTTCAACGAGCCGCTGCGCTTGATCGTGTACGACCAGAACTACACCACGTGGTGCTATCCTCTGACCTCCAGCAGCGATGTCGTGCCGCTGACCGCGTTCAATACCAAGTGCTGGGACAATAGCGGCAGCAACTACGACGGTAGCACCCCGTTGCTGGGCACGATGGTGCAGGTCGTGGGCTCGCCTTCGGTGGATACTCCGTTCGACTTCTGCGTGAACGACCTGGCGCCGGCATCTCTTCCCTGAGCAAGAGCCGCAGCGAGCTCGCTGGCGCGAGCTCGCTGCGCGGCATTCCGCCGCACAACACCGTCTTCCGGCCAATGCCCACGACGCCATGGGGTGGTTGGAACGCGCCTTGCTTGATTGCTCATCATGCCATCAGGAAGCGGGCCGCGCTGGTCGAGACGGGATGCCCGCGCGCCGCACCCGGGTGATCCTGGCCGTGCTCGAGAACCTGGGCCTGCTGCGGCGCTCCGGCCGAAGCCTGGCGCTTCGGCGCAGCTTCCGGGAGCAGGAGCTCGAGCAGTTCCTGGCCACCTTCGAAACGCGGCAGGGCCTGGATCGCGAGCGCATCACGCTGATGATGCGCTACGGGCAAGCGGCGTCCTGCCGCATGCAGTTCCTGCGCGAGTACTCTGGCGATCCCGTCGGAGATCCCTGCGGTCAGTGCGACAATTGCGAGCGCCCGCCTCTCGCCCCCGCGGCGCAGCAGAGCAGCGAGCCCGCGCGGCGCGCTGCTCCGAACCTGTGAGCGTCAGCTCTCGGCCTTGTGCTGCGAGCCAGGCCCGGGTGCGTTCTGCGTGCGCTCGGCGCTCGCGCCGCCCGCCGGGCTGCGGCCGGCATCCCTCGCCAGCTGCGCCAGGCGCTCGGTCGTCTGCTGGTCGGAAGAGAGCTCTGCCACGGTCATCGGCATACGGTAGGCCCAGTTGCTCGCGTCGACCGTGCCCGGCGTGTTGATGCGCTCGCGGCTACCCAGGGCGTCCTGGAACAGGACCAGTACGAGCGTCGAGGGCGCGTCATAGAGCACGTGCAGGAACAGATCCCGCACGCTCTCGTCGAAACCCCGCTCCGGATCCAGGCTGGAGAGCGCCGGGATGCTGCGCAGCTGCTCGCGCTCTTCCCGCGTGAGGGTGTCGTACCATTCGGCGGTGGTATCCGTGTCGTGAGTGGCATTGGTGCACACGGAGACCGCGGGCCAGGACGCCGGATCTCGATAGCCCTCCGGATCCTTTTCCCAGCGCAAGACGCGGTAGCCCGCCACGCCCAGCTTCTCCAGAGAGGGGCGCAGGAAAGGCGGGACCGTACCGAGATCCTCGGCGATCACCTCGGCCCAGCGTGTCATCAGCCGCATCAGCCGCTCGCCGAGCAGGAGCTGCGCGGTTTCATCCGCGGGCGTGAAGCCCGAGGACTTGCCGTCGGAAGAGCGGAAGTAGGTGCGATAAAAGCCGATCGCGTGATCGACACGGTACAGACTGAACAGCTCCCCGGCGCGCATGGCGCGCGCCTTGATCCAGGTAAAGCCGTTCTCCTCCAGGACGCGCCAGTCGTACACGGGCAAACCCCAATCCTGGCCCTCGCCGCAGAAATCGTCCGGCGGTGTTCCAACGCGCAGGTCGGTGCGAAAGAGTTGCCGGTTGGACCAAACGTCGGCCGAGTCCACACCAACCATGAACGGCAGGTCGCCCATCAGCTCGACCCCCAAGCCGCTGGCTTCTCGTCGGGCCTGGCGCCACTGCAGATCGAGCTGCCACTGCAGCCACTTGGCTCGCAGCAGTGCATCGGCGTGCTCATCGCGGGCTCTCGCGATCGCTGCCGGCTCCCGATCTCGCACGTCGCGCGGCCACTCCAGCCAGCTCTTGCCGAATTTCTCGTGGAGCACGATGAACAGAGCGTAGTCGTCCAGCCAGGAGCGGCTGCTCTTCATGAACGCCGCCAGCTGCTCTGCGCGCTCGCTCTGCTTGCGCCACTCGTCGCGCAGGAAGCGCTCGAAGGCCAGAGCAGAGGCCTCGCGCTTCAGCGCCCGCACGCTGCCCCAGTCGACGAGCGGCGCGTTCTCAGCGGCGTCCAGCCGCGCGCGCTGCTCGGGGGACAGTGCCTCGCGGCCGCCGGCGGCCTTGAAATCCTCGCAGGCGTCCAGGGAGAGATAGACGGGGTCGAGCGCGAAGGCCGACAGGGCCGCATACGGGCTGGGATCCGCACCCGACACTTCGTTCACCGGCAGCAGCTGGAGCACCGAGAAGCCGGCGGCCTGAGCCCAGCGCGCAAAGCGCGGGATGTCGGCGATTTCGCCCAGCCCCCAGCCGGATTGCGTGCGCAAAGAGAACAGCGGGAGCACGACTCCCGCGCGGCGCCGCCGGCGCTGCGTCTCGCGGCGCAGGGCGCGTGCCGGCGCGGCTTTCGCCTCGCGCGCCACCTCGGCGGGCAGCGGCTGGTGGAACACAGCCAGCGCGCGAGCCCCCAGCTCGTAGGCTCCGGAACATGGCCTCTCGGCCGGCTTGGCCAGATCGGCCGTGTCCAGCTCCAGCAGCCAGGTACCGCCACCCTCCTCGGGCAACTGGAACGTCACGGGCTCGTGGTGCGCGTTGAGCAGCACCACCAGTCCGTCGCCCATGACCCTGCGCCCATGCTCATCGACCATACGGATCGCGTCGCCGCCCAGCATGAAGCCGATGGAGGCGATCCATGGCCGCTGCCAGTCCTCCGGGCTCATCTCCTCACCATCCGGGCGCAGCCAGGCCAGGTCCTTGAGCTCCGAGTGCCAGATGAAGTCGCCGGTCAGAAAGCGCGTGTGGCGCAGCACCGGATGGCGGCGGCGCAGCGCGATCAGGCGCTGCGTTTGATCGAGCAGGGTCCTGCGCCGGTCATCCAGCTTCCAGTCGAACCAGGAGAGCTCGTTGTCCTGGCAGTAGGCGTTGTTGTTGCCATGCTGCGTGCGCCCCATCTCGTCACCGCCGAGCAGCATGGGCACACCTTGCGACAACAGCAGGGTAGCCAGCATGTTGCACTTCTGGCGCTCGCGTAGCGCGATGATGGCCGCGTCGTCCGTTTCGCCCTCGAACCCGTGGTTCCAGGACTGGTTGTCATCGGCGCCGTCCTGATTGCCTTCCCCGTTCGCCTCGTTGTGCTTGTGACCGTACGTGACGAGGTCATGCAGCGTGAACCCGTCGTGGGCAGTGATGAAGTTGATGGCTGCCTGCGGCTCGCGACCGTCCCCCTGAAACAGATCGGGCGAGCCGCTCAGGCGATAGCCCACCTCCGATGCGAGGTTCTGGTCACCCTTCCAGTAACGGCGAATGGCATCTCGAAATTTGCCGTTCCACTCGCGGAATGGCGCGGGGAAATTTCCCACCTGGTAGCCGCCGCTGCCGCAGTCCCACGGCTCCGCGATCAACTTGACGCGCGATAGCACCGGATCTTGGTTGATGATCTGAAAGATGGGCGCGTTGCGGCTGAACTCGCCAGCGCCAATGCGGCCGATGGTGGTGGCGAGGTCGAAGCGGAAGCCATCGACGTGCATCTCGGTCACCCAGTAGCGCAGCGAGTCGACGATCAGGCGCGCTGTTTCCGGCCGCGAGGCGTTCAGGCTGTTGCCGGTGCCGGTGAAGTCCAGGTAGTAGCGAGCCTCCGGCATCAGCCAGTAGTACATGGCATTGTCGATGCCCTTCAGGCTCAGGGTCGGGCCGAGATGGTTCCCCTCACAGGTGTGGTTGTAGACCACGTCCAGCAGGACCTCGATGCCCGCCGCGTGCAAGGCCTTGACCATCGCCTTGAACTCGGCGACCTGAGCACCCGGAGTACGATCGCTCGCGTAGCGTTGCTCGGGGGCGAAATAGCCGAGCGTACTGTAGCCCCAGTAGTTGCTGAGCGAGCGGTCCTCGAGAAAGCCGTCATGGACGAACTCGTGGACGGGCAGCAGCTCGACCGCGGTCACTCCCAGGCGCTGCAGGTGACCGATCGCCGCAGGGTGCGCGAGGCCGGCGTAGGTGCCGCGCAAGGGGCCGGGGATCTCCGGGTGCAGCTGCGTGAAGCCGCGCACGTGCAGCTCGTAAATGATCGTGTCGCGCCAGGGGATCTCCGGCGGGTGGTCATCTCCCCAGTCGAAGCGCTCCTCCACGACCACCGCCTTGGGAACGCCGGCGGCGCTGTCGCGCCGATCCAGCGACAGATCCGCGTCCTCGCCCCCGAACTCGTACGCAAACACGGGCTCGGACCAGTCGATCTCGCCGTGGACGGCACGGGCGTACGGGTCGAGCAGCAGCTTCTGCGGGTTGCAGCGGTGGCCGAGGTGCGGCTCGTAGGGGCCATGCACGCGCAAGCCATACAGGACTCCCGGCTTCAAGCCGTGCGCATAGCCGTGGAAGACGTGTCCCGCCCCCTCGTGCAGGTCGAAGCGCTCGATCTCGCGCGCGGGATTGTCGCCGTCGAAGAGGCATACCTCCACCCGGCTGGCGACGCTGGAGTAAACGGCGAAGTTGACGCCTTGTCCGTCGAAGTGAGCGCCACGAGGAAAGGGCCTGCCGGGTCGGACTTCTCGCATGGCTCAGGAGATAGAGCGCCGAGCGCTGCTTGCCCAGCTCGATTGCTCTGCGGCTCCCAAAGCGCTGCGATAGCAATCGACTATCGACCAGAATACAGATGCGGAATGACACCACGAGCAGGGCCTTTCAGCCTCACCGTGACAGCTCGGCGCCAGACCATGGTTCATTGTTGCTACAGCGCGCCGAGCGCGCGTCAACTCGGCACCTGCGGCCCGTTACGACGTGGGAGCGGGACGGCAGGGCCGTGCGCTCCGTTTCAACGGATTCTATCGTTGACGATCGCCGAGAGCTGGTGCGTGTCGAAGGGCTTTTCCAGGCGCTCGTTCGGCACCTCGTCCAGGAAGGCGCGCGCCGCGGCGGTGAAGGCGCCGCCCGAGAGAAACACCATGCGCTCCGCCTGGTCGGGCGCGTTTTCAGCCAGCGCCGCGTGCAGGTCCATGCCCGTCATCTGCGGCATCATCAGGTCGCAAAGCACGACGTCGAAGCGCTCGCCGGACAGAATCTTCTCCAGCGCGTCCGCCGCGTCCCCGCTCACCACCACCTCGTGATCGAAGGCCAGAGTACGGCCGATGGCCGTGGCGATCATCGGCTCGTCGTCGACCACCAGCACGCGCCCGCGGCGAGTCTTGGCGGGCGTCGGCAAGCTCTGGCGTTCCAGGGGCCGTACGTTGCTCCTGGCGGGCGGCAGGACCACGCGGAAAACGGAGCCCTTGCCGACCTCGCTCTCGACCTCCAGAGAGCCGCCCAGTCCGCTCACGATGCGGTGGCAGATCGAAAGCCCCAGCCCGGTGCCGACGCCCACCGGCTTGGTGGTGAAGAAGGCATCGAAGATGCGCGTGAGGTTCTCGGCGGGAATTCCCGTGCCGGAATCGCGGATCTCGGTCACGATGTTGCCGTCGCGGTCCTGCCGCGTGCTGACGCGGATCTGGTTGTGGTCCGCGTCGCCCTCACGGATGGCCTGGGCCGCGTTGACGATCAGGTTCAGGAATACCTGCCCCAGGCGCGCCTCGTTGGCCTCCACCGCCGGCACTTCGCTGTAGTCCTTGATCAGCCGTGCCCGGTGACGGATCTCGTTCCAGGCCATGCGTAGGGAAGACTCGAGCACGCGCTGTACTTCCACCGCGCCGCGGTGCTCCTCATCCGTGGCACGTGAGAAGATCTTCAGATCGCGCACGATGTGGCGCAGCCGGTCGGCGCTCTCGCGAGCGTCGGACAGCTCGTCGAAGACCTCGTGCAGGCGATCGGTGAGGTCCAGACGGTCGGCGACGGCCGTCAGGTCGCGCGACATCAGCTCCAGGTTGGCCACGATGGCGGCGAGCGGATTGTTGATTTCGTGCGCGACGCCGGCGGCCAGCGTGCCGACGGACGCCATGCGATCCGAGATCAGCAGCTGCTCCTGCATCTTCTTCTGCGAAGCGCGCAGCTCCGCCTCGCGCAGCTCGCGGTCGATCGCCGGGCAGAGCCGGACCAGGCTTTGCTTCAAGACGTAGTCGTGCGCGCCGGCGCGCATGGCGCCCACGGCCGCCTCTTCTCCGACCGTACCCGAGACGATGATGAAAGGAACGTCGATGCCCTTGCGCTTGACGATGCTCAGCGCCTCGAGCCCGGAGAAGCTGGGCATCGAATAATCGGAGAGGACGATTTCCCAGTCGCCCTCCAGGGCGCGCTCCAGGTCGGGCCCGGTCTGCACGCGCTCCCACTGGACGCGGTAACCGCCGCGCCGCAGCTCGAGCAACACGAGCTCCGCGTCATTGGGCGAGTCCTCGACCAGCAATGCGCGTAGCGGTTTCCCTCCTGCTGGCACTAGTGCCCCGTCCTTTGACCCCACGCCCTGGTCATTTTCCGAGTATGACAGCCGACGCCACGTCAGGCTACCGCAAGGGACGGTCGTTCCGAGTCGGGGCTTAAGTGCGAGAAGGGGTGTCCGTTGGCGATAGGGAGGGGCGACGCCGCGATGGGGACTCGCAAAATCCTGGTTGCCGATGATTCGACCGTCGAGGCCGAGCACATCCGGACCGCGCTCGAGGCGCTGCGCGGCGTCGACGTGCATGTGGTCGAAGACGGTGCGACCGCGGTGAGCGAGTGTAAACGCCTGCGCTACGATCTGGTGCTCTGCGATTTCGAAATGCCCGGCTTGAATGGGCTGCAGGTGGTCCGTCTGCTGCGCTCGAGCTGGTCGCGGCTGGAGCTGCCGATCCTGATGCTGACCATCCGTGACGACGTCCAGACCAAGGTGCTGAGCCTGCGTCAGGGCGCGAATGACTACGTCACCAAGCCGGTCGAGCCGGAGGAGCTGCTCGCGCGGGTTCAGGGGCAGCTGGACTTGAAGGCGGCCGTGGAAGCCAACATCGAGGCGCGCGTGCGCATGATCGAGGGGCGCAAACTGGCGACCATCGGCCGATTGGCGGCCGGGCTGGCGCATGATCTCAACACGCCGGCGCAGTTCACGGCGGACAACCTGGTGTTCCTGCAGAAGGCCGTCGCCGCCAGCGCGCAGCTGCTGGAGCGGGTGCGCGAATACCTGGTGTCGCGCCCGGCGGGAGACGCCGCCTTTGCCGATGAGTTTCTGGGCGTTTGGCAGCAGAAGCGCGTCGGCTATCTGATGGGCGAGTCGCCCAAGGCGCTGGAAGAGGCGCTGAACGGGATCATGCGCATGGCTCGTACCGTGCGGGATCTGAAGGAATTTGCCGGTCAGCCCGGATCCAACTGGAGTCCTGCGGACATCAATCGCGCGCTGGAGAATACGGTCGCCGTTTCGCGCCACATGTGGTCGAGCGTGGCCGACATCTCGCTGGAGCTGGATCGCGCCTTGCCGCTCATCGGCTGTGACGTGACGGCCCTCAAGCAGGCGTTCTTCGACATCCTGATGGCGGCCGTCGAGCGCGCACCGAAGCCCGCGCCAGGAGCTCGAGTGCGCCCGGCGCGCGGCGCGGCCCCGGTCGGCAACCAGCTTCAGATCACGATCCGCAGCCGGCGCGCGGAGGAAGGCATCGAAATCTCGTTCCGGGACAACGGTCCCAGCCTGCCGCCGGAGTTGCAGCGGGCCTTGCGCGATAGCGATTTCAGCCCCGAGCGGCTGGAGTTGCTCGATCAGCAGGGCCTGGGCATGGCGCACTCGGTCGTGGCCGTTCAGCACCAGGGCAGGCTGATGGAGGACTCGCAGCCGGGGCAAGGTGCAACACTGGTCGTGCGCTTGCGCGAGGATCTGCAATCCCCGCGCGCAAAGGAACCGCACGATGCGCCGCCGGCGTCCGCTGCGAGCCGGCGATGACGCGGCGCGCGGTGGTTGTGCGCGACAGACCCACACCGCGCAACGTCGGTCCCCTGGGGTGATGGCCTGAGGCGTCGCGCGGCCTGTTTCGTTCCCGCAGCGCGCCGACGGTCCGTGCTAGTCTCCCGCGCGAACGGAGGGAGAGGCGGGCGATGCTCAAACGAGAAGACTGGCTGCCGCTGGCCAGAAAGCTCGACTGGGAGTTCTCCTACGTTTCCGAGCGCGAGGTCTTTCCGGAGGCGGTGAGCGGCTCTCCCTGGCTGGAGCACGCCGCCTGGCAGGACTGGGATGAGCCGTACCGCACCAGCTATCGCGAGTACGTGCAGATCCAGCACCAGAAGGAGAGCCGGTGGAGCGCCGTGCGCGAGGCCATCGGCAGAGTGGAGGACGTGCGCAAGCTCGATCGAGGCTGGCTGAGCGCCGTGAAGCTGCACTCCGCCACCTTTGCCCTGGCCGAGTTCGCGGCCGTGGTGGGCAACTTGCGTGCGGCGCGCTTCGGGCGCGACAGCGCGTGGCGCATCGCCGCCAGCTACGGCGCGCTCGACGAGCTGCGCCACACGCAGGTCCCCCTGTTGTTGTTGCACGACCTCGTGCCCTGGGATGTGCAGTTCGACTGGGCGCACAAATTCTTTCACACCAACAACTGGGTCGCCATCGCGGCGCGGCACCTGGTGGACGAGCTGTTGCTGACGGCCGATCCGATCGAGTTCGCGGTAGCGACGCACTTCGTGTTCGAGACCGGCTTTACCAATCTGCAATTCGTGGGCCTGTCCTCGCTCGCGCGCGACGTGGGCGACCGAGTGATCGAGCTGATGTTGCAGAGCATCCAGACCGACGAGGCTCGACATGCCCAGATCGGCAACCCGGTCCTGGACGTGCTGGTGCGGCACGATCCGGCTCGCGCCCAGCGATTGGTGGATAAATGGTTTTGGCGCAGCTGGCTGTTCTTCGCGGTCGTGACGGGGTTTGCGATGGACTACCTGACGCCGCTCCCGCACCGCCGGCACTCGTTCAAGGAGTTCGTCGAGGAGTGGATTCTCTCGCAATTCAAGCAGCAGCTGTTGCAGCAGGGCCTGGAGCTACCCTGGTACTGGCCGACGTTCCTGCGCAGCCTCGACTACTACCACCACATGGTCTACGCCAGCGCGTACACCTATCGCGCCAGCGTCTGGTTCGATTGCGTGCTGCCCGGTCCCGATGAGCGCGCCTGGCTCGCCGGCAAGTATCCGGCATCGTTCGCCGAGTTCGAGCCGATCTGGCTGCGCGTGGCGGAACGGCAGCGTGAGGCGGGGCCCAAGGTGGAATGGTACACGCACGGGACCACTCCCGTGACCTTCTGCGATCTGTGCCAGCTGGTGCTGTGCGGGGGCACGCCGCGCGAGAACACAGCTCGCACGCTGCTGCGCGGGGGGCGGCGCTACGTTTTTTGCAGCGAGCCCTGCCAGTGGATCTTCGAGTCGGAGCCGGAGCGCTACGCGGCGCACGAGAACGTCGTGGGCCGCATCCTCGCGGGCAAGGCGCCAGCCAACCTGCTGCAGCTGCTGCGCGAGTACTTCGGCCTGCATCAGGACATGTGGGGCAAAGACGCGGCGCGCGGGGCCTATCCCTGGCTGGCCTCCGGGGAGGCGCCGGGCGCCGCGCAGCCGCCCCCCGGTGAGGTGCCATCCCCCGCGGCGCCGGCCGCTGGAGAGTCACCATGCTAGTCCCGCTGCACGGCTTTGTGCAGGGAGACACCGTGGGGCTGCTGGTGTTGGTGCACGACACCGACACCATCGCGCAGCTGGCGCGCGTGCTGGCTGATGCGGCGGCGGTGCGCGTCCGACCGTCGCCGGTCGCACGCGTGTACCGCGGCGGCAAGGAGCTGGAGCCCTCCCTGACCGTGGCCGGAGCCGGGTTGAGCGCGCTGGAACGCGTCGATCTGGTTCCCGAGTGGCCTTCCCCCACGGATCACCCGCCAGGCGGAGGCGTTGAATGAGCTTCGTGGAGGCGCTGCCGGAGGCGGAGCTCTGGATCGGCGAGCTGCGCCAGGTGCGCGTGCGCGAAGGTCGCGTGCTCGTGCTGCGCACGGACGCAGGCATCTTCGCTTACGAAGACCGCTGCCCGCATCTCGGGCTGCCGCTCAGCGCGGGAACGCTCGACGGTCACACGCTGACCTGCGCCGCCCACCATTTTCAGTTCGATGCCAGGACCGGCGCGGGCATCAACCCCAGCTGTCTGCGCCTGCGCTCGTATCCGGTGGAGTGCCGGGCGGGCATGGTGCTCGTCGATCTGCCCGAGGCATCGGGTGAGCACTGAGCTGCGCAGGGTGGGTCCGGTGCTGCAGGCGAGCGAGCTGGGCCGTGCGGTGGTGGCTGCGATCCAGGAGCTGAATGCCGGCGCCGAGGTGCTCGATCGCGGCGCGTATTTGCGCGTGAGCGCGCCACCGCCCTGCGTGCTCACGCGAGCTGCCGTGGAGCGCATCACCGGCCAGCGCTTTCTGTTGCCGGGTGACCTGGAGCAGGTGATGCCCTCGTTTCACGGCTTCCTGGCGTTCGACGCCGAGCGGGTCGAATGGAGGTCCGAGCGAGCGTGATGGGACAGCGCAGCTACTGGCACCTGCTGGCGCGAGGGCGCGTGCCGCAGCCCTACGACATCGCGACCTCGCAGCTGCTCTATCATCCGGAGCTGGGCTTCGCCCTGCCGACGCCCGGCGCACGCTGGATGCAGCGCTACGCCCTGGAGTCGCCGTTGGCGGGCACGTTGCGCGAGTTTCAGGACCCCCGCAGCACGACCTACGCCCGCTACGTCGAGCTGCAAGCAGGGCGCGAGTCGTTCGTGGAGCAGCTGCTGGAGGCAGCGGAGCGGAGCGGGGAAGACCGCGCGCTCTCCTCCGGGTGGCTCGACGTGCTCGGCACCGTGCTGCCCGTGCTGCGCTATCCGAGCCACGGGCTGCACATGTTGGCGGCGTATGTCGCACATCTGGCTCCCGAGGGGCGCGTGGTGGTTGCGGGTGCGCTGCAGGCGGCGGATGAGCTGCGCCGCCTGCAACACTGGGCCTATCGCATGCGTCAGCTACAGGAGCTGCGCGCGGGCTTCGGCGCAGCCGCGCGAGAGCAATGGCAGTCCGAGCCGGCCTGGCAGCCCTTGCGCCGCGTGCTGGAGCGCTTGCTGGTGACGTACGACTTTGGTGAAGCGTTCGTCGCGTTGCAGCTGGTGGTCAAGCCGGCGTTCGACGAGCTGTTCATGGTCCAGTTTGCGGCTCTGGCGCTGGAGCGCGGCGATCGGCTCTTCGCGGCGCTGGCCCAGGCGCTGGAGGCAGACTGCAGCTGGCATCGGGCCTGGAGCGACGAGCTGGTCCGGGTCGCATTGCGTGAACATCCGGGCAACCTTTCGCCGCTGCGCGACTGGCTCGCTCATTGGTGGCCTCCGCTGCAGGCCGCGCTGCCGCCGCTGATCGGCCTGTGGGGTCTGAACTCGGAGCAAGCGCGGCAGCAGGTGACCGCCGTGGAGGCGAAGTGCCGCGCCCGCTGGGGCGCGCTGGGGCTCGGGTCGTAATGTCCTGGAAGCGGAAGGGAATGGGCACAATGGAAGCAGGACTTGGCGTCGGCGGCTGGCCGGGCGTGGCAGACATCGAGGCGGCGCTGCGGCACGCGCAGGAGACGGAGAACCGATTCCGCACCCTCGCCGACTGCGCGCCGGTGCTCTTGTGGATGTCCGGCGAGGATGGATTGTGCGACTTCTTCAATCAGGGCTGGCTGAAGTTCACGGGCAGGACGCTGGATCAGGAGCTGGGCAATGGTTGGGCGGAGGGAATACATCCCGAAGACTTCGCGCGCAGCATGCAGACCTATATGGAGGCCTTCGTGGCGCGCCGGCCGTTCGCGATGGAGTATCGCCTGCGCCGGCACGACGGCGAGTACCGCTGGATATTCGACCAGGGCGCGCCGCGCTTCGATGGTTCGCACCGGTTCGTCGGGTTCATCGGCTCGTGTGTCGATGTGACTCCGCAGCACGAGGCCCATGCCGCGCTGGGCCAGATCAACCAGATGCTCGAGGAGCGAGTGCGCGAGCGCACCGCGCTGGCGAATGAACGGGAAATGCTCCTGCGCGAGGTCCACCACCGCGTCAAGAACGATCTCCAGCTGATCTGCAGCCTGCTCAGTATTCAGGAGCGCGAGCTGGGGGACACGCTCGCCGCGCGAGCGCTCGAAGACTGCGGACTGCGAGTGCAGGCCATTGCTCAGATCCACGAACAGATGTACCAGTCGAACGATCTCGCGCAGCTCTCATTCTCGGAGCACCTGCGTACGCTCACCAGCTCGGTTCAGCGTGTCGGCGGCAGCTCTCGAGTGGAGTTTGCGCTCGACATAGGTGACGGTGTAACCGTAGGAGTGGATCGGGCGATCCCGTGCGCGATGATCGTCCACGAGCTGGTCGTGAATTGCTTCAAACATGCATTCAGTGATGGGAGAAAGGGCAGAGTGACGGTGACGTGCCGGCGGGAGGCCGGCTCCCTCGTGAGCGTGGTTGTACAAGACAACGGCGTGGGGATGCCCCAGCGCGGGTGCGCAGCCCGCGGCGATTCTTCCAATAGCGATGCTTCCAGTGGCGATGCTTGCTCCGGCGGCCGTGGCCTCGGCTGGACGCTGATCGGCGCGCTGGCCCGTCAGCTCGAGGGCACGTTGCTGGTCCAGCGCGACGGAGGCACTCGCGTCGAGCTACGCTTCAGTGACGAGTCACCGGTGCGCAAACTGGTGCGTCCTCCGGTCGCGGGTGGTGAGGCCGCGCTGCCCGGCGCATCGTTGTCATGAAGGAGGGATGGTCATGAACGCGGTGATGGTCGTCGAGGACGAGCAGCTGATCGCCAAGGACATCGCCGATACGCTGACCAAGCTCGGCTACGACGTCACCGGCACGGTCTCGTCCGCCGAAGCCTGCGTGGAGAGCGCCGAGACACAGCGCCCCGATCTGGTGTTGATGGATATTCACCTGCAGGGGGAGCTCGACGGAATCGAGGCAGCCCGCCTGCTGCGCGAGCGCTTTGATATTCCGGTCGTATTCCTCAGCGCGTACGCGGATGAGGGCACCGTCGCCCGGGCCAAGCTGAGCGCGCCGCTCGGCTACTTGCTCAAGCCGTTTCGCAAGAGCGAGCTGCGCAGCGCCGTCGAGGTGGGTCTGTTTCGTCACCAGATGGAGCGCCAGCTGCGCGAGCGCGAGCGCTGGTTTTCCACGACGCTGCGCGCGATCGGGGACGCGGTGGTGGCGGTCGACGCCACGGGTCAGATCTCATTCATGAACCGCGCTGCCGAGAAATTGATCGGTCGCACGGAGAGCGGCGCCAAGGGCAAGCCGCTGCAGGCCGTATTCCGGCTCCTGAACGAGAAGACGCGGGAGCCCGTGCCGGATCCGATCCAGGAGGCCCTGGCGGGTCGGGAAGTAGTGCGCCTGCCGGCGAACACCTCGCTGCTCGCCGGGGAGCGCGAGCTCCCGGTGGAGGACAGCGTCGCCCCGATCGTCGACGAGCGCGGCGAGCGCCTGGGTGCGGTGATCGTGATGCGCGACATGACGGAGGATCGCCGCGCCCGCCAGCAGATTGCCGCAGCCGATCGCCTGGCTTCGCTCGGCACCGTGGCTGCCGGCATCGCTCACGAGATCAACAATCCGCTCACCTACATCCTGGGCAACGTGAGCTTCCTGAGTGAAGAGCTGGAGCGGGTGGGCCGGATGGTACAGCCGCTGCTCCCGTCGCACCGGCAGGAAGACGTGGCCGTCGCCCTCGGTCGCCTCGGCGCGTTGATCAGCGAGGTAGAGGAGGGCGCCAGCCGTGTCAGCCGCATCGTCGCCGATCTCGGCTTGTTCGGGCGTCGCGAGCAGGAGGAGCGCGAGGGCGATGCGATCGCGGCCCTGGACTGGGCGTTGCGCGTGAGCCACACGGCGCTCTCGCGCGTGGCCCGCGTCCGGCGCAACCTCGAGCCCATCCCCAAAGTGCGAGGCGATGAGGGCCGGCTCGGCCAGGTGTTCCTGAACATGCTGTTGAACGCGGCGCACGCCATGCAAGACGGCGACCCTTCCGCGAACGAGCTGTCCGTGTCCGCCGCGCTGGAGCCCCGGGCGGACGGTCCGGCGCAGGTGCGCATCACGATCAAAGACACGGGCTCGGGCATGACGGCCGACGTGCTGGATCGCATCTTCGACCCGTTCTTCACCACCAAGCCGGTCGGCACGGGCACGGGCCTGGGTCTCTCGGTTTGCCATGGCGTGGTGGAGGAGCTGGGCGGGACGATCCGCGTCAGCAGCGAGCCGGGCCGTGGCTCCACCTTCGTCGTGCGCTTGCCGACGGCGGGTGCCGAGCAGGTGTTGCTGGAGGAGCCGGAGCCAGAGCCGGAGCTGTCCGGCGCGCGCGGCCGCATCCTGATCATCGACGACGAGCCCCGGGTGCTCAGCGTGCTGAGCCGCATGCTGGGTGGCACGCACGACGTGGTGGCAGTGGGCGGCGCGCAGGAGGCTCTCGAACAGCTGGGGCGCGGGCAGCGCTTCGACGTGATCGTCTGCGATCTGTTGATGCCGGAGATGAGCGGGATCGAGCTGTATCACGTGCTGGAGCAGCAGGCGCCGCAGCTGGCGCAGCGCATGATCTTCCTGTCCGGCGGCGCGAACACCAGCATGGCTGGCGAATTTCTCTCGACCGTTCCCAATCAAGCGCTGGAGAAGCCGCCCGCTCGCATGGACCTGCTGCGCGCCATCGACCTCGAGCTCCGCTCTCGGCCCTCCCACCGCCCCCTGCCCAGCGCCGTCGTCCCGCGCGACCCCGGCGACAAACCCAACTGAGCTTCACCGAGCTGCCGTGCTGAGCCTGGAAGGAGTCCTCGCTGCCCGCCAACGGCTGGCGCCGCACGTGCGCAACACGCCGCTCTTCCACTCGCCGCGCCTGAGCAAGCGCTGCGGCGTCGAGCTGTTCTTCAAGCACGAGTACCACCAGGTCACCGGCAGCTTCAAGGAGCGGGGCGCCTGCAATCGCCTGCTCTTGCTGGACGAGGCGGAACGAGCGCGCGGCGTGGTCGCGGCGTCCGCCGGCAACCACGCGCTCGGGCTCGCCTATCATGGCCAGCGGCTGGGCGTGCCGGTGCGCGTGGTGATGCCGCGCTTCGCGCCCATGGTGAAGGTGGCCCAGTGCCGCGGCTACGGCGCCAGCGTGGAGCTGGTCGGTGAGAGCTTCGACGAGGCGCGCGCGCGCGCGGCCGCGCTGGCGCAGACCCAGAGCCTGACGCTGGTACACGGGTTCGACGATCCCGAGGTGATTCACGGCCAGGGTACGCTCGCGCTCGAGCTGTTGGAGCAGGTCGAGCAGCTGGACGTGGTCGTGGTGCCGGTGGGCGGCGGCGGTCTCGTCGCCGGAGTGAGCGTCGCGCTGGAGCGGCTGCGGCCAGAGGTTCAGGTGATCGCGGTGGAGGCGAGCAACGCGCCCACGCTGACCCGCGCGCTGGAGGCGGGTCAACCGGTGGCGGTGCCCGTGCGGCCGGGGCTCGCGGATGGGCTGGCCGTCGCCAAGCTCGGCGCGCACGGCTTTGCTGACATCGCGCGGCACGTACGGCAAGTCGAGTGCGTGACGGAGGCCGAAATCGCCACGGCCATCGTACGCTTGATGGAGGTGGAGAAGGCCGTCGTCGAGGGGGCCGGTGCGGTCGGACTGGCCTGGCTGCTGCGCCAGCCGGCGCAGCTCTCCGGCAAGCGGGTCGCGGTGATCTTGAGCGGCGGCAACATCGATCTGAACATCGCCGCGCGCGTGATCGAGCGCGGGCTCTCCGCCGCCGGTCGACTGTGCCGTGTCGACATCGAGCTGTACGATCAGCCGGGAGCCCTGGCGCGCTTGCTGGCGCTGGTGGCGAGCACCGAGGCGAATCTAATCCAGGTCGATCATGACCGCAATTTCGCGCCCGCAGACGTCACGATGGTGAACGTCTGCCTGGTTTTGGAGACGCGCGATGGCGGCCATGTGGACCAGGTCCGCCAGGCCCTGGCGGATGCCGGCTTCCGCTTTCAGTTCAGCGACTGAGCCAAACGTGGTTGAGTGAGCGCATGGACCAATTCGGGCCCTGGAAGCGTCGCTCCGTCAGCCTGCGCTACGACAATCCCTGGATCAGCGTCGAGCACCACGAGGTGGTGACGCCCGGAGGCAGCGACGGCATCTACGGCGTCGTACACTTCAAGAACATTGCGCTCGGCATCATTCCGCTCGATGCCGACCAGAATACGTGGCTCGTTGGTCAATATCGCTACCCGCACCGCACGTATTCCTGGGAGATCCCTGAGGGCGGAGGCCCGGTGGGGCAGGACCCCCTCCTCTCGGCCCAGCGCGAGCTGGCGGAAGAGGTGGGGCTCACCGCGCGCCGCTGGGACCTGATCCTGGAGATGGACCTCTCCAACTCCGTCACGGACGAGCGCTGCCTGATCTACCTCGCTCGGGACCTCGAGCCGTGTGCGGCTCATCCCGATGAGACGGAGCAGCTGGCTTTGCGCCGCATTTCGTTCGCCGAGCTGCACGAGGGCGTGCTCGCCGGAACCTACCCCGACAGCATCACAGTGGCCGGCGTGCTCAAGCTGCAGCGCCTGCTCGAGCGTGGCTTGCTCTGACGCCCGCTGCAGACGCGACGTTCGAGACGCAACACTACGCCAGGATCACGTGCCGCTCGTTGCGGTACAGCTCGCGCACCCGCTGTTCGCCAGCGGTAGCGCGCGGCAGTAACTGGATCCCCAATCAGTGAGCGGGCCCGCGCGCGAGACAGGGGCCGCGCTGTCGAGGTATTGCGGTCCGGTGCGACGCTGCTGTCGTTTCGCTTGCCAGCCGCCCCTCGGCATGGCGTCATGTCCGCTGGGGGAGTTTGCGAGCATGTCGATGACGGCAGAACGAGACCCGACCTGGCAGCAGAGAGCCGAGTTCCGTTGCACCTGGCTCATCGCTGCAACGCTGGCGTGCGGCAGCGATCAGCGCTTGTTGTTCAGCGATCCGCCTCCCACTGCCAGCCTGGGCACCCAGGCGCGGCCCGCGACGCCGGCGTCTGCCAAGCCCACGCCCGCGCTGGCCTCGGCTCCCTCGAGCTCCCCCGTGCCGCTCCCCCCCGCCGCGGCGCCGCTGCCGCAGTCCGCGCTGCCACAGCCGCAGCCGCCGCCCGTGACGCCGCAGCCACAGCCTGCCCCGCCGGAGCCCGCACCGGTTGCGCCCGAGCCCGAGCCCTGCCGTGCCTTCGGCCCCTTTGGCGCGCCGGAGCCGATCACGGGTCTGCCGATCGAGGGCGACAGCTTCGGGCCCGTCTTCTCGGCGGACGGCCGTACGCTGTTCTTCTCGGTCGTGGCCGGGGACGAGGACATCTACAGCGCCGTCCGAGAGCCGCACAGCGCCCAGTTCTCCGTTGCGGCGGTGGTGCCCCAGCTGGACGCCGGGGGCACGGAGGAAGGCACGCCCTTTCTCAGCTTCGACGGGCTGTCGCTCTACTTCTTCTCCACTCGCCCGGGCGCCGGAGTCCAGGGCGACCGCGACCTCTGGGTCGCTCACCGCCCGGAGCCCGGCGCGCCCTTTGGCGAGGCGTCGCTGTTGCCCGCGGTGAATAGCCCGAAGATCGACCATTTGCCGCGCCTGAGCCGCGATGAGCGCAGGCTGATCTTTGTTTCGGGCCGTGATTCACCAAACGAGGGGTCCAACCTCTGGATGGCGGAACGTGGGAGCAAGGAGGAGGAATTTTCAGCGCCGGTGGAAGTGCCTGGCATCAACACCGACGCGCGGGAGGAAGGCTTCTCTCTCTCCGACGATGGGTTGACGCTGTTTTTTGCCTCAAACCGCCTGAATGACGCGGACATGGACCTGTTCGTGGCCACGCGCGCGGACGCCACGACCAGCTTTGAGGCGGCGGAGCCATTGGTCGACCTGAACAGCACGGCGCAGGATCTCGATCCGCAGCTGTCGCCCGACGGCCTGGAGCTATTTTTTGCATCCTCACGCACGGGGCCGGTGCAGCTTTTCCGCGCCGTCCGCGAGTGCCTCGCGCCCTGAGCCTGCAGGGGGATTTTGCCGACGCGCGTCAGGCCGTCCTTATGTTCGCCTAGCGTGAGAGATCCTGATACTGCTATGGCGTATTGCTCGGCAAAACGCCTCGACTCCAACGCGTCCTTGACCTTCCAGGGACCCCCCGCGCCCCGGGGAAATCCGGGTTAAGCTGGATCGTGCCTCGACGCATGCGTCTTTTCGAAGCTCTGCGGGCCCGGACGACCGCCGGTCTGCTGATCGCCTGCGGGTTCGCCTGCTCGGGGAAAGAGCAGCAGCCGTCGGGCCAGTCCCCGCCCGCGTCTACGCAGCCAGCGACCCCGCCGGGCCCCGAGATGCCGCGCACGTCGGTCCGTGACGAAGGGCACGAGTCCGAGCCGGTGCTGACCATGGTCGACGGTGCCAACGCTGGTCAGAAGGAGGAGCGCTGGATCCCCGCCGAGAAGGCGCTGGCGGACGGGCTCACGCTGGTCGACTTCGGCGATGAGTGGACGCCCTACCTGTTCGAGGAACAGCGCGACGCCGAGGGCAAGCTCCTGCCCAACCGCTACCGGCGGGTGTTCATCGGCCTCGCCAACGATCAGCTGGACAGCGACGGAGAGCCGCTGGATCCGGGCAGCAAGAACTACCTGGAGCTGTACGGCATCTTCCCGTCGTTCTCGGTGCTACGCGAGCGCTTCCTGAAAGACGAAACGCAGCCCTGCATCGATCCCGAGGGCGCGGCGGACCTGTTGGCGGTCAAGGCCGTGTCCTATCCGTCCCTCGCGCAGCAACGCCGCGACGCGATCCGCCAGCCCAAGATCGGCAAGGAGCTGGAGAAGGCGCGCCTCGCGGCCGGCGTGGAGACGCTCGAGGAGCTGGCGGACAAGCAGCCCAAGCTGGCGGCCAAAATCAAAGAATATCAGCGCTGGACCAGCGCCACCAAGGCGGTGGCGGCCGCGGAGAAGCGGCTGATCTGCGAGGGCTTCTTGTCCGCGCCCGAGCAGGCGCCGCCCAAGGGGCGCAACACCCGGCACCAGATGGGCCTGCAGGACCCGCCGTTCTCGAACGCGCTGCGCCGCTTCCAGCAGAAGCACATGATCTATGAGGGCCACGCGCTGCGCCCGCGCACGCTGGCGGCGCTGGCCCGCACCACGCTGGAGAACGATCACGAGGGGCTGCTGCGCGCCCTGCGCGAGCGCGTGATCGCGGCGGCGGACGTGCTGGAAGACGGCTCGACCGACACCAAGAACGGGCCCCCGACGTACCAGAACAAGGCGGGCGAGCGCGTGCCGATGCGCAACCTGGCCGAGGAGTACACCAACGCCGCGGTGGTGCAGCTGGGCTTCGACAAGCCGGAAGGCGCGCTCGCCTTCTTCAAGCGCCACGAGGCCAAGGACTTCAAGCGCTTTCGCGCTGCGGTGAAGCTCGCGCCGCGCCCGGAGTACTACTCTGCGCACATGGAGCTCTCGATCGTCGTCGATCGCGGCGACGTCTATTACGACCCCTGGTTCGACGACAAGGATCACTGGAAGTACCCGGTTCGCCAGCGCTTCCCGAGCCTCACGCTGTACGCCGACTACCAGGGTCAGAAGCTGCCGCTGGTGCGCTGGCGCACGACGATCGGCGGCTGGCGCGCGGAGCAGGGGAGCAACGGCTACGAGTACTACCGCTACAAGGGCTCCGACGTCGGGCCGCGCATCCTGCGCAAGATCGCCGCGGGTCCGGTCTGGATCGCGCCCGAGTCGACGCCGATCCGCAGCCTGGTGAAGAACAAGAAGGTCAACGGCCGCTACCAGAACATCGTCAACTACGATGAGCTCGGGCCCGGCTACCTATCGGCGTACGGCGTCGTCGCCGGCTACTTCGTGATCCCGGGCCAGGGCGATGCTCCCGACGTCGATCGCGGCATCCGCGCGCACGGCTCGTCCGACTACCTGTCGATGTACAGCGCGAACGGCTACTCGCATGGCTGCCACCGCCTGCCGAACCATCTGGCGATCCGCCTCTACGACTTCATCCTCCAGCATCGCAACACGATTGTGCACGGCGACTCGCCCATGGATTTCGCGCGCCAGTTCCTGTACTCCGACCAGGTCTACGAGATGCGCATCCCCTCGCGCGGGTTCGAGTTCGAGCTCGACCCGCCCATGAGTGTCAACGTGCTCGAGGGCAACATCAAGGGCACGCTGCAGAAGCCGGTGGAGGGCCCCGTGCCCAAGCCCGGCGTGCGCTACCCGCCGTCGGCGCTGCCGCCCGAGGACGAGGTCGACACGATCAGCACCGCCACGCAGCGCGCGCGTGCCTCAGCCGACAAGGGCGCTCCATGAGCGGCCGCGTCGCCTTTGGCTGTTGGCTCTTGAGCGGCGCCTTGCTGCTCGCCAACGCCTGCTCCTCGAAATCCAAGCCGGACAGCGCCGAGCCTGCGGAGCCCGTCGAGCCGCCCGCCGCGGCTCCCGCTCCGCCTCCCGTGGCGCCGTCGCCCGCGCCCGTGCCGCCGGGCACCACTGCCACCAGCACGGCCAGCGCGCGCCTCGCGCACGACGCGGGCCCGCCGCCGTCGCCCAACGTGAAGCTCGTTGTCCGCACCTTTCCGTCCCGCAGGGGCGTGGTGATGTGGGGCGCCAAGCGGCTCGGCTTCGTCGATCGCAACAAACCGCTCGTGATCGAGCGCCCGCGCGACAGCGGCCCCCTCGACCTCGTGATCCGCGTCCCCGACTACGTGCCCGTACACACCCGCGCGTACACATTCAGCGACGCCAACATCGACGTGAAGATCACGCCGAACGACAAGAAAGAGACCATCTACGGCTACAAGGAGCCGTTGCCGCCGGACGCCGGAGTCCCCTTCCCCGGAGAGCCCGCGGAAATCCCCGAATAGCAGGGGGATCAGGGCTCGCCGCTGCACGTCAGCGCGCGACTCCAGGATGAGCTCTCAGCAGCGGCAGCAGCAGCAGCGGTTACGGTGTCAGCTGCTCGAATGGGGCGGGGGCAGCGCGTGGTGGTGGCGAGGGCAGGGGTGGCCCTTGTGGGTGCACGGGAGGTTGCCATGCAACCTCGCGAACGACTTCCAGGTTCGTGGCCGGCTGAAGCAGGAGCGGGGCGCAGAGCAGCATAGGCGTGGCGCTGCGGGTACCCTTGCGGAGGGCGAGTTGAGGTTTCCTCGGAAACCTCTCCAGGAGTTGTAGCGCCCCCCTCTTTGCCAGCGCGGAGCACGAGCAGCAGCAGCAGCAGCAGCAGCAGCAGCAGCAGCAGCAGCAGCGGCAGCGGCAGCGGCAGCAGCGGCAGCAGCGGCAGCGGCGGCAGCGGCAGCGGCAGCGGCAGCAGCGGCAGCGGCAGCGGCAGCAGCGGCAGCGGCAGCAGCGGCAGGAGCAGCAGGAGCAGCAGGAGCAGCAGGAGCAGCAGGAGCAGCAGGAGCAGCAGCAGCGGCAGCAGGAGCAGCAGCAGCGGCAGCAGGAGCAGCAGCAGCAGCAGCAGCAGCGGCAGGAGCAGCAGCAGCAGCGGCAGCGGCAGCGGCAGTGACGGCTGCGGTGGGGGCTGCTGGGGTGGGTTGCTGTCGAAGTGGGCTGTGCATGCGGGGAGGGCGCACCTTGCGCGCCACCGGCGGGGTTTTACAGCGCTTTACGGTGAGCCGGTGGCACGCAAGCCGCGCCCGGAGGGGGCATGCACAGCCCACTTCGACAGCAACTCCTGGACTCGGCACTTTCCATCATCTCGCAGGCTCGGCCGCTGGTCGTCACCATCGCCCGCCGGGACCGCGAGCTTGGCTCTCAGTTGCGGCGCGCTCTGAGCAGCATCGCTCTCAATCTCGCCGAGGGGCTCGGCTCGGCTGGCGGCAATGCGCGGCTGCGCTTTGAAAGCGCTCGCGGCTCGCTGTACGAGGCGCACACCGGGCTGCGCCTCGCCGTCGCCTGGGAATACGTCTCCCCCGCCGACTGCGCCCCCATCCTCATCGCCATGGACCACCTCGTGCGCCGCATCTACGGCCTGATCCGCCGCTGAACCGTGCCGCGACCGCTGCTGCCGCTGCTGCTGCTGCTGCCGCTGCTGCCGCTGCTGCCGCTGCTGCTGCTGCTGCCGCTGCCGCTGCCGCTGCCCCGCTGCTGCCGCTGCCGCTGCCGCTGCCCCGCTGCTGCCGCTGCCGCTGCTGCTGCTGCCGCTGCTGCCGCCGCCTAACGGCAACTGCAGCCCGCGCGCATCGTCAGCCCGGCGCTCTCGCACGTGGTGGTGGTCGCCAGGCAGTCGAAGTACTCAGGGCAGGCCCCGCAGGTGGTGGCGAGGTAGTCCGGGCACAGCTGCTCGAGCGGCGGAGGCTCGACTTCGGAGCACTCCTGGTACCGGGCGCGGATGGTGTTGGCGCTGCGCTGGCATGCCGCGACCAGCTCCGAACCGTCGCAGTTGGGGCCGAGCACGAAGCGATGGTTCGCAATGACCTCCGCGATGCTCTGTATGACTTTGCCGCCCGAGCGCTGACTCGTGCGCCGCGCGCGCCGTAGCGTCGCCGTCACGAAGCCGTCCGGTGCTGCGGCCATCACCGCCTCGGGGATGGTGAAGGCGCCGTCGTCGGTCATCAAGCAGTCGATCTGGTACGCGCCGTTGTAGTTGTCGATGCCTGGCGTGATGTAGAGGCTGAGCTGGAGCGCGTTGGCGCTCGTGCCCGTCCAGGTGAGGGCGAGCGGAGCACGCGGGAAGTGGCTGCGCGCCTGGAGTTCGGTGACGGTCAGGTCTTCCGGCAGAGTGATGTTGTCGAGCTCGATGCTGGCGCCGAAGCTGCCGCCGCTCGCCGAAAATCCGTAGCGCCCGTTGAAGCGGGGCTGCGGTCCCGTCCCGGTCAGGTCGAGGATATAGGAGAAGAAGGTGTCGCTGCTCGAACGGAACTCTTCCAGCGGCAAGTCGCGATCGCCGTCGCGCAACACGGCGCGATCCACGCTGCGCAGCTGGATGCTGGCGCCGCCGCCGATCGGCGACTCGCGCACGACACCGCAGTCGTCGATGCCGTCGAGCGGATCGAGCACGTCGCCGTAGCGTACGTCTGCACCCTCCACGTCAAAGAACTGTGCAAAGACGCCGAAGCCGAGCGGCCCGGGCGCCGTGCCCCAGTAGTCGTGCTGCACGGTCAGCTGCACGTTGCCGTTGGTGCCGGGCTGGTAAGGAGAGTTGCCGTTGTTCGGCAGCTCCTGGCGCTCCGGAGGCTGTGAGGCGATCGCAGCGGCTTGCAAGACGCCCTGCGCGCCCAGCGCGCAGTCGTAGCTCTTGCCCTGCTGATACGAGCGGTTCGCATAGCACTGGTTGTCGATCGAGACGACGTTCTGGCAGCGGCCTTGCTCGCAACCAGCGTACACCAGCTCCGTCTGCAGCGTACGCGCAGCGTCGGCCGTCAGGCGCTGCGCGAGATCGGCGCAGGGCGCGTCGCACGCATGCGCGTCCGTGATGCTGCAGCCCGAGAACTCAGCGTCCGTCCACAGGCAGTCGCCCGCCCGACCCGTGACGTTGCAACCGATCCCGGCGGGACCCAGCATGCGCCCGCTGCCGCTCGCGAAGTTGCACATGCAGGCGTTGCCTGAGACCTGGCGGTCCTCCAGGATGACGCCGCTGGCCTGGCAGGACGAGCTGCTGATCTCGAAGCGCTCGGAACGCGGCGGGGCGAGCGACTCGAGCTCGGCGAGGGCCCTCCCGCGGCACTCGTCATTGACCTGACATTCGACGGGGCCGGGATCGCCGCTCCCCGGATCGCCGCCGCCGGAACCTCCCGTCGCCACTTCCGCCCCGCTCTGTCCACCGCCGCAGCTGGCGGCGAACAACGCCAGGAGCAGGCGAGCTGAGAGAGCGACTCGAGCGGCGCGCGGCCGCGCCGCGGGAAGGAAGCAGCACTTCATACCCTCAACATGGCAGAGCCGCTCCGCCCAGCTAGAGCGGTAGTGCACGTAATTTCTGCCAGAAGTACCTTGGCATGTGCAATACTGACAGAGTGGAGCTGGCAGAGCTCGCCCAGCAGCTGATCCGCGCGGTGCGAGGTCGGCGCACCCAGGAGGCCTTCAGCCGCCGCATCGGCTGCCGCAGCAACGTGCTCTACACGTGGGAGTCGGGGCGTCGTTTCCCCACGGCGCGTCGCTTCTTCGAGGTCGCCGAGCGCGCCGGCGTCGACACCAGCAAGGCGCTGCGCAGCTTCCTGCGCTCCGAACCGGAATGGTTGAGCGGCAAGCGTCTGTTGCAAGAGGGCGGTGTCGAGCGCCTGCTCGAGGAGCTGCAGGGCAACCGCTCGATCTCCGACCTCGCGCGGGCCACGGGAAAGAGCCGTTTTGCCGTGGCGCGCTGGCTCTCCGGGCAAACCCAGCCGCGGCTGCCGGATTTCTTGTCGCTCGTCGAGGCCACCTCGTACCGCCTGCTCGACTTCGTGGCGGCGCTGGTCGATCCGGAGCAGGTGCCCGTGCTCCGCCCGGGTTGGCGGGCGCTCATGGCCGCGCGCCAGGCGGCGTACACCTCGCCCTGGTGCCACGCGGTGCTGCGCCTGCTCGAGACGGAGCGCATGGCAGCCCTACCGCGCATCAGCGACGCTGACATCGCTGCGGAGCTGGGCCTCAGCATCGTCGAGGCGCGCGCGGCACTGGAGCTGCTGGAAGCCACTGGCCAGATCGAGCGCGAGGACGGGCGCTGGCAGGTCAAGCAGACCCTCAACGTCGACCTCGCCTCGGACCCGGAGGCCGTGCAGCGCCTGAAGGCCTGGGCCGCGGAGCTCGGCCTGCGTCGCATCACGAGCGGCAGCGAGGGCCTCTACTCCTACAACTTGTTCTGTGTGTCCGAGGCCGACTACCAGAAGCTGCAGGGCCTACATCGCGCCTACTTCCGGCAGCTGCGCGCCATCGTGGCAGAGAGCACGCCCTCCGAGCGTGTCGTCATGGCCAACCTGCAGTTGTTTTCGCTGAGCCGCTGAGCAGCGGGGAGCTCCGAGTTGAAGCGTTCTCCAGCGGAACGCACCACAAGGGTGTTGCATGGAACTTTTGCATGGCGGCGGATCGTGACCCATGCTGAAAGCGTGGGTCGCTTTCGTTGGCATTTGACGTGTGGGCTGAGCCTGGTGCTCGGCTGTGGTGGGGGTGACAAGCCGGGCCAGAGCTTGATCGGCGCGGGCGGTACGAGCGGAGGCGGGGAGGGCGGGCTCGGTGAGGCCGGCACCACGGGCGAGCTGCACAGCAAGCCCGACGTGGGGCCCGACTTTGGCCCCGACATCGGCGGGGAAGGCGGCAGCGGAGGTTCCGAGCCGGCGGTCGTGGAGCAGAATCTGATCGCGTTCCGCGTGGAGCCGGCGAATCAAGTGCTGAAGGTCCAGCTGGGTCAGGCAGGCACGCTCGAGTATCGCGCGTACGGCCGCTTCGCGAGCGATCCCGATACCGAGGTCGAGCTCACCGAGCGCACCGTGTTCTACGTTCCCGACAACTATCTCGTCGGCGGCTTTCCCAGCGACGGCAGCCACACGCTGACGACACGCTTGCCGAGCGATTCGGCGGACGCGCAGCAGCGCGGCGGCACGCTGACGGTGCGCGCTCAGGCCTCGAACAGCGACGGCAGCGTGAGCACCGCGACCACGACGCTGACCGTGGAGCTGGAGGGACAGTTGCTGCCCCTCGCGGACTCGCCGCTCGCGACGCCGGCATTGCCGGCGAACCCCGCCGCGCACTTCGTGGGCACACCCTCGGACGCGCGCGCGCCGCTGCTCGCGTACCCGAACGACGGCGTGCTCCTGCCGCCGAACCTCGGCCGGCTCGAGGTGCACTTTCAGCCAGGAGCAGCGGAAAACACGCTGTTCGAGTTCGAGCTCGAGAGCTCGAACACGGACCTGAAGTACTTCACCCGCTGCTACGCCGACAGCGACGAGTTCGTCGCAGGTGCCTGCGCGCTGATCCTCTCCGGCGCCGAGTTCGACAACCTGGCTGCCTCCAACCAGGGCACCGGCCCCGTGCAGCTCACGGTGCGCGGCAGCGACGAGAACGGCACCTTCGGGGAGTCGGACAGCATCGAGATCGAGTTCGCAGCGCAGCGCATTGACGGCGCCGTTTACTACTGGACGACCTCCAACGGCAGCAGCATCGAGCGCTTCGACTTCGGCTCGGGGCAGTCCGAGCCGGAGACCTTCGTCAAGGCCGAGAGCGGTGTCGCGAACAACTCCTGCGTGGGCTGCCACGCGCTGTCCCGGCAGGGCGACAAGATCTTCTACAGCCTTGGCAACTCGGATCGCGGCGAGCTGATGTATGTCAGCGATCTGAGCAAGAGCTCGTCCGCTTCCGACTTCTACGCGTACAACGGCGCGACGCTCGACTATCCGCTGGCGACCGGATCGAAGCAGAACCGCATTCTCACCGGCTCCTTCAACCCGGATGGGTCCGAGTTTGTGGCGGTTGCGCCCGTCAATGACCCCGAGTCGGACAAGCAGCTGTTCTTCCACAACGGCACGACGGGTGTACGCAGCGGCGCGGTGACGCTGCCGTTCATCCCCACCCAGCCGGACTGGTCCCCCGACGGCGAGCGCATTGCGCTCACCTCCATTGATCGCAATCGCGCCACGATCAGCTTTCTGGGCGGCGCCATCACCATGCTGGAGCGCGCCGACGGCGTGTGGGATGCGGACTCGCTCACCACGATCGTGCCCGCTGAAGCGAACAAGAATCGCTTCAACTCCACCTTCTTCCCCGATGGCTCGCTCCTCCTGTACACGGAGGTCGATCAAGCCAGCTACTCCGACGCCAAGGCCAACTCCTGCAACGAAACGACCGTCGCGGGGAACAACCACTGCGATGGTTACTCCGACCCGGCTGCGAAGACCTGGGCAGTGGAGCCGAAAGCGGGCGCCACGCCCGTCCGGCTGGACCGGGCCGCAGCACCCGGCATCGCCGATCAGCTCTACCTACCGCCGCAGACCACGGCTGGTCCCGGCGATCTGATGGATACCTATCCGAAGCCGGCGCCGTTCCTGACCGCGCACCGCGGCAGGACCATCGGTTGGTTCACGGTGGGCTCGCAGCGGCGCGCGGGGCTGCGCAAGTTCTATCCTCATGCCAGCGTGGTCAGCGACGTGGCCACGCAGTCGTTGCTCTGGATGTTCGCGCTCGACCCCGTGACGGTGAAGGAAGGCCAGGACGGCAGCTACCCCGGCTTCTTCTTGCCGTTCCAGGATCTGACGACCTCGAACCACATGGCGCAATGGACGCAGCGCATCGTCAGCGATGCGCCGCCTCCGCCGCCCCCAGCGCCGCCTCCCGCGCCCGCGCCGCCGCCCCCGCCTCCGCCGCCCACGATCCTGCGCTGAGCTCTCCTCAGTCCGCGCTCGCGCTCTGTACGAGGGACAGCGTCCAAGCTGCCGCGGCGCACAGCGCCGCCAGCGCGCGCACGGTGTTCCACGCCGTCCAGCGCGGCACGTACTGCGACCACACTCCCGCCGCTTCCGCGCTCAGCGGCGCGAGCCGGGCGATGCCCTCGTTCAGCGGGACGTTGCAGGCCATCGTCACCAGGAACGTGCCGACCACATACAGCACACTGCCGGCGATGCGCAGCTTGCTGCCGGGCAGCGACCAGCCGAACAGGGACAGGACGGTCGAGAGCGAGGCCAGCGCGGCCGTGCCCACGAACACGCTCAGAAAGGAGCGATTGAGCACCACCACGTTGATCGATTGCATCGCTGCCAGCCCCTGCGCGGGCGGCAGCTTCGCGAGCGCCGGCATCACGAAGCTCGAGAAGGCGAAGAAGACGCCCGCGATCAACCCAGAGCCCAGCGTCGTCGCCAGGCTCAGGTAGAACAGTGCCCGCGGCATCATGACTGCCATGCTCCCGCCGCTGCGGCATCGCGAGCGAACTCCCCGAAGGCTCTCGGCTTGCGCCCGAGCGCCTGCTGCACGCCATCGGACAGATAGGCGTTGTGGCCGTCGAGGACGAACTCGAACAGCTGCGTCAGGAACGCCACTTCCTCGGCAGGCACGAACTGCGAGAGCGACTGCGCGTACTCGGTGAAGCTGATCGGCAAGTAGTCGATGCTTCGCCCGAGCGCCTTGCCGACCTCGCCGACGGCCTCGGCGAACGTGAGCAGCTGCGGCCCTGATAGCTCATAGAGCTTTCCGTTGTGGATCGGCCGGGTCAGGGCGTCGACGGCGACATCCGCGACATCATCGAGGTCGACGAACGGCTCGGCGACGTCGCCGGCGGGAAATGCCACCCGCCCATCGAGCACGGCGGGAAGCAGCTGACCCTCGCTGAAGTTCTGGGCAAACCACGCGCAGCGCAGGATGGTGAAGGCTGCGCCGCTCTCGCGAACCGAGCGCTCGGCGGGGTAGCACTGCGGTTCACCTCTGCCGGACAGCAAGACGATCTTGCGAATGCCCTTCGTCACGGCCTGCTCCGCCATGGCCTGGATGTGAGCTTGGGCTTCCGGTGCCGCGAGATCCGGTGGGTACGCGATGTACAGCGAGTGGGCGCCCTCCAGGATCGGCGCCCAGGTGGTAGGGTCATTCCAGTCGAAGCGCGGCGCTCCCGAGCGCGAAGCGCTGCGAACCGGTAGCCCGCGGGCCCTGAGCCGATGCGCAATGCGCCGGCCTGTCTTGCCCGTTCCGCCGAGAATGACTGTCGTACCGTGATCTGAGTTCATGGTTCATCTCCTGTTTTCGTGCCGACAGGAGACAGGATGCGTCGTGCGCAGACGCATCGCCACGGGCAACAATTCAATGTATCGTTGCAAATATGCAAAAGTCGGCTGCCCAGCGCTCGCCACTCCACTGGGACGACGTACGTCTGTTCCTGGCGCTGTGCCGCGCCCGGACCGTGGGGCGCGCGGCTGGTTCGTTGGGCGTCGACGCATCGACCGTGTCGCGCCGCCTGAGCGCGCTGGAGGAGGCGCTGGATGCAGCGTTGTTCGAGCGCGGACGGGACGGCATCGCGCCGACCAAGGCCGCCGAAGATCTGCTGCCCGTGGCCGAGGAGATCGAGCAGGCCATGCTCCGCTTCACAAATGCCGCCGAGGGGCTCGAGCGCGAGGTCGCAGGGCTCGTGCGTGTGACCTGTCCAGACGACGTCGCGGAGGTCGTGGTCGTGCCGGCCCTGCGCGGGCTCTTCCAGCGCCACCCCGCGCTGCGCGTCGAGCTGAGCCCCGGAGAAGCGCTGCTGGATCTCACCCGGCGCGAGGCCGACCTCGCGCTCCGCACCGTGCGCCCCACGCGCGGCGATCTGTGGATCACCAAGCTGCTCTCATTGCGCTGGGTCCTGGCGGCGAACGCCGAGCTGGCGCGCGGGCTCGGCAGCTTGCGCGCCTGGAACAACGCACCGTGGGTCGGCTGGAGCGAGCGCTTTTCGCAGCTCGGCTCGGCGCGCTGGCTGCAGGCGCATGCGCGCGCAGTGGAACCCGTCCTGCGCTCCGACAGCCTGCGAGTTCAGCTCTCGGCGCTGTCGAATGGGCTCGGCGTGGCGCTGGTGCCTGAACCCAGCCTGAAACACTTCGGCCTGGTGCCGGTGAAGCTCGGCGCTGCGCTGCGTGACTCCGCCGCGCAGTGGCCCGTCGACGAGCTGTTCCTGGTCACCCACCGCGCTCTGCGCGACGTTCCTCGCGTGCGCGTGTTGTGGGAGCTGTTGGTTCGAAACTTCGGCGAGCGCAGCGCGCCCAGCGCTTAGTGTTGCTCACGGGGGGCTCGGCGCCGCTCGTCGCAGCGCGTCGTCAGGAGGGCCCTCCTGGCGTCTCCCACTGAGCGCAATGCCGAGCCAAACACGTACTGGATCCTGTACTGCTTTTCTGCGGCGCGGGGCGGCGCTCTCGAGCGAAGATGCGCCGGCTCAAAGGGGCCCGTGGGGACTGCTCCATGCCCCACCTGGCCGGGGGACGAGACCGTTTCGATGAAGACTCTACCTGTTCTATCCTTGATCGCTGCCGCTGTAGCTCAGCTCACGCCAGCGCAGGCCCAGACGCCACCGCCATCGCCCACGCCAGCGCCCGCCGAGGCCCCGGCGCTCCCTCGCGGCCCCGACATCGAGATCTACGGGACCTTGTATCCCTTCACGGAGTACACGCAAGCCAAGGGGGCGACGGCAGGATCGGCAGCGGACCTGGACGGGCGCTTTCGCATGAGGGTCGGCACCTCGAACCTCGGATTCAGAGGCGGGTTGCCGATCACCGATAGCCTGAAGCTGATCTGGCAGGTGGAGAGCGCGGTTCCGCTCGACGGCGATACTCCCCCCGCCGGCGCCATCGCCAGCCGCAACAGCCACGTGGGCTTCGCGAGCGACTACGGCACCCTGATCTTCGGTCTGTGGGACACGCCCTGGAAGTGGGCACACGTCACGACCATCAATCCGATCCGCGCGGGCTACGACTGGGACTACACCATGGTCCTCAGCACGCCGGGCTTCGGCGTCAATGCGATCGGCGGTACGGCTGCAGCCTTCGAGCGGCGCGCGCCCAACAGCATCCAGTACTGGAGCCCGAACGTGTCCGGCTTCACGCTGCGCTTGGCGTACTCGCTCGACGAGGGCAGGACGCAGGCGAATCCAGCGGCCACGCCGCCGACCGTGGCGATCGATCCCTACCTGCTCGGTGCCAGCCTCAATTACGAGGGCTTCGGCTTCCGCGTTCGCTACGCCTTCGAATATCACAAGGACTTCTTCGGCCTGAGCCAGCTCGGCGGCAACGGAGCCTCCGCCAGCAACGAGTCGTCCACCGATCTGGGTCACTCGTTGACCATCCAGTACCTGACGTCGAGCAGCGATGCCCCCACGCGGCTCGTGCTCGCCGGCGACTTCCTGCAGTACGAGGACGATGACAGCGCGCCCGGCGCGATCAACGAGTTCACGCGCCCCGGCGTGTATGCGCTGGTCGAGCAAGCGTTTGGCCCCCATCACGTGTTCGGCGCGTTCGGGCTGGGGCTGGAGGGCAGCTGTGAGCTCGTCGGCGATGCGGACTGCACCGCGAGCGACAAGACCGGCGCCATGTACCTGAACCTGGGCTATCTGTACGCGATCACCAGCGCGACGAACGTCCACGCCACGTTCTATGACGTGATCAACGATGATGGCGGGCGCTTCGGGAGCCTGGGTGGGATCGCGGCGGGCGCAGACCAGATCGGCTTTGGCATCGGTGTGATCCACGTCTTCAACGTAGGGCTGCTCGGTACGCCGCCGGCGAAGTGAGCGGCCGCGCGCCGCTAGGGCTCTGCCAGCGATTCGATCCAGGCCTGGAGCACCGCGACGTAGGCTTCGTCGATGCGGTTGCGCCCGATCGGGGGCATGCGCAGCGGCGCTTCCGCCGTGGCCGCGCGCACGAAGATGTAGGAGTCCTCGGGGTCCCCGGGATGGATCAAGTGCGAGGGCAGGTTCGCGCCTCCGCTGCGCGGCGGGTCGGTCAGTCCCTGCTGATCGAGCGGTGTGAGGAAGCGCGCGTCCCAGCCGTTGACGGTGCCCTCCTTGCCGGCGTGGCACATCGCGCAATTGCCGTCCCAGTAGGAGCGGACGCGCTGCTCGAGGCTCTCGCTCTCGTCGGAGAGCGCCGCCAGCCTCGGCACGACCATGCTGGCGGTGTTGTCGAAGCTGCGGTCGGCGAAGAAGCCCCAGCCGGACCAGGCCACGAGCTGGTTGATCGCAGGGAAATCGTCCGAGTACTGGTGCTCGCGGTTGAGCTGCCGGGTGCGCAAGCCGAGCACGTAGCCGGAGTTGGCGCCGTGGCAGTTGTTGCAGTCGCGCGGGCCCGGGTAGAAGTAGGGTTGCTGCCGCTCGCTGCCATCGGTGCCGCGGATCGAGAGCGGGTCCGTCTCGCTCGTCAGCAACAGCTCCGCGTCGGTCTGCGCTTCGTTCCACTTGTAAGTGACGCCGTAGAAGGTGCCGCCCCGCGCGGCGATCAGCAGCCGCGTCTCCAGGCGGGTACGGACGTCGGGCTGGCTCTCGTCGAGCGCCATCTCGAAGTGTTTCACGAATACAGTGCCTTCCGGCACCTGCCAGGGCGTGACGTCAGAGGTCCGGATCGCGCCCAGCTCGGGCAGTGACATCCAGCGCTCTTTGAACGCGCCGTCGCTCCACAGCGGCGCCTGCAGGTCGTACGGGACCAGGCCCTGCGTTGCCTCCAGCGTGGCGACGTCGGCAAATGCGCCCGTCTGGCTGAGCAGGCGCGGAAAGCTGGGCAAGCTGTCGTCGCCCTCGCGGGGCGCCTGATAGGCGTCAGGTGGGAAGTTCAAGTACGCCGGCGGGCGCGGACCGGGCGAGCGCAGACCCGGCTCATACAGGCGCTGCGCGTCATCGACGTTGCCGCACGCGCTGGCCGCAAACAACAGAGCCACGAGCGATACAGGCCCGTGCCATGCCGCCACGGGTGTGCCGCGAGGAGTCTCTCTTGAACAGTCGGACATACGAGCCAGATCCCGAGCGAGTACAGTAGAAGTGAAGTCGACCGAAACTTTTGCCATGGTCCGGAGGGCGACGCCAGAGGTTCGTGTGTGCGCAGGTGCGTGCCAGCTGCGATCCAGGGTTGTGTTTCCGCATGGATGCACGGTGAACGGCTCGAGCTAGACTGAATGCAGTTGCATCGTCGGCTGCACGGGGGGAGCTGCTGCTCGAGGCCCGTGGCCAAGGCGAAGCTGTGTTGGGGCACTCGTTTGGCGCTGATCTTGGTCGTAGAAGACAATGACTTGAACGCGGACATGTTGACCCGGCGTTTGAAGCGAGCCGGCCATGATGTGCTCCTGGGTGGCAATGGGCAGGCGGGGGTGGAGCTGGCCCGGCAGCACCAGCCGGACCTGGTGCTGATGGACATGAGCTTGCCGGTGCTGGACGGCTGGGCCGCGACGCGAGCGATCAAGGCCGACGCCAGCACCGCGCACATTCCCGTGATGGCGCTGACCGCGCACGCCGTCAAAGGAGAGCGGGAGAAAGCTTTGGGCGCGGGCTGCGACGAGTACGACACGAAGCCGGTCGAATGGGCCCGGCTGTCCGGCAAGATCGCGCAGCTGCTGCAGGCACGCGCGCGCGCGGGGGGATGAGGTGAGCAAGATTTTGATCTTGGATGACGACCACGCCTTCGGCGATCTGACTCGACGGCGCCTGGAGCGGCAGGGCTTCAGCGTGCAACTCCATGCCAGCGCGCATGGAGCCATGGACTCGCTGCTGCGCGGCGGCTTCGACCTGGTGATCCTGGACGTGAGGATGCCCGGCCTGACGGGCACCGATGTGATCCAGCTGATCCGCCGCTCCAGCAACGGCGACATCAAGGTGATGTTCTACAGCAGCTCCGACACGCAGGAGCTGCGGAAGCTCGCGGAGCAGCACGGCGCCCAGAGCTTCCTGACCAAGACGGCTAGCGCCGGGGAGCTGGAGTTCCGGGTGCGCGAGCTGGTCGGGGGACCCCGATCGAGCAAGAGCGCGCAGCGCTTGCCTCGCCCCTGAGCGCCGCCGACCGCTTCGCTCACGCCACCCGGCCGCTGTTGCTGCGCGGGCGTTCCGAGAGCTGCTCGGCCCATCTGGATTTCATCAGCGTGTTCACCTGGCGCTCGACGATGTGCATCAGCTCGGCGCGCGAGTGAGCCACCTTCTGGATCACGCGCGTCGCTGATTCCTGCAGCACCTTCTGCTCCCCCTCGCTCAGCTCCTTGGCGGTGGCGACGACCACCGGCAGCTGACAGTGCCGCGGGTCCTCCTTCAGGCGGCGCAGGAACTCGAAGCCGTCCATCTCCGGCATCATCAGGTCCAGCACGATCAGGCCAGGATTGCGGGTTTCAACGGCGCGCAGTCCCTCGCTGCCGTCGGCGGCCGTCGCCACCTGATAGCCGGCGCCACGCAGCGTGCGTTCCACGATCTCGCGCATCGCATCGTCGTCGTCCACGACCAGCACCGTAAAGTTGTCGTTGGAGGGGGTGAGCCAGCGCCGCACGGTGCGGATCAGGTGCGCGGGGTGGATCGGCTTGACCAGATAGTCCGTGGCGCCCAGGGCCATACCCAGCTCCGGCTCGTCCAGCGAGGTGACGATCACGACCGGGATGTTGGCCGTCTCCTGGTCCTCCTTGAGCAGAGCCAGCACGCTCCAGCCTTGCTTGGCCGGCATGTTGATGTTGAGCACGATCACCTGGGGCCGTTGCAGCCGAGCCGCTTCCAGCCCGTCGTCGCCCGTGCGCGCCCACTCCACGCGGAAGCCCCGCTCCGAGAGCGTGCCGCTCAGCGTGGCGTACGTGGACTGGTCGTCGTCGATCACCAGCACCAGCGCCCCCTGCACATCCGGGTCTGCCTCCAGCGCGCGCCGGCTCAGGCGGCGCACCTTCTCGGGCAGGCGCACGCTGAACGTGGAGCCCTGCCCGGGCCGGCTCGTGACCTCGATGCGACCGCCCATCATCTCGCAGAAGCGTTGGCTGATTGCCAGCCCCAGCCCCGTGCCGCCGTAGCGGCGCGTGGTGGAGGAGTCCGCCTGCACGAAGGGGCGGAACAGTCGAGCGCGCTGCTCGTCGGAGATGCCGATGCCCGTGTCCGAGACGCGCAGCTCCAGCCAGCCGTTGCCGTCCAGGCCCACCTCCAGCTTGACGCGGCCGCCATTGGTGAACTTGCAGGCGTTGCTCATCAGGTTGATCAGCACCTGGCGCAGCTTCTGCTGGTCGTAGCTGACGATCTCCGGCGCGTTGCCGTACTCGACCTCCAGCTGGTTGCCCTGGCGCTGCGCGAGCGGCTCGATCGTGTCGCGGATGGTGGTGATCAGCTCGCGCAGGTCGAACTCCTGAACGTCCAGATCCATCTTGCCGGACTCGATCTTGGACATGTCGAGCACATCGTTGATCAGCGATAGCAAGTGCGTGCCCGAGCTGTGGATCTTCTTCAGATCCGCATGCAGCTCGCCCTGAGCAGCCGCTTCGGCGTCCTCCATCAAGAGCTCGCTGTAGCCGATGATGGCGTTCAACGGGGTGCGTAGCTCATGGCTCATGTTGGCCAGGAATTCGCTCTTGGCGCGGCTCGCCTGCAAGGCCGCGTCGCGCGCCTGGCGCAAGGCTCGGTTCGTCTCTTCCAGCGCCTGCTCGCGCTGCACCCGCTCCGTGACGTCGCGCTTGACGGCGACGTGGTGGGTCACCTCGCCAGACTCGTCGCACACGGGCGCGAGCGTGGTGTCGAGGTAGACCAGATCACCGCGCGTGTTGCGCGAGATCAGCCGCCCCGACCAGACGCGGCCCTCGGACAGCGTGCGGTCGATCTCCTTGAAGAACTCCGGTGGATGGACGCCGCTGCGCACCAGCTGGGCCGGCGTCTTGCCCTCCGCCTCGCTGGCTTTCAGCCCGAGCACGCGCGTGTAGGCGGGGTTGACGTACTGCAACACGGCCTTGGTGGTGCCGAGTTCGATGATGTCTCCCGCGTACTCGACCGCGCGCGCCAGGAGGTGCACGCGATAGCCCGGCGCCTCCAGTGCGGTCAGCCGCGCCAGGCGTGCACGCAGCTCGCCCGGCTGCCAGTTGAACAGCACGAAGTCGGCGATCGCGCAGTGCGGGAAGGCGAGCTCCGTCGCGTCGATCACGGCCAGCACCGCCAGCTTCACGCGCATGTTGGCCAGCTCATCCGCGGCCTGCGCATGACGCACGATCACCACGCCCCGCGCCGGCGGCTCCGCGGGGTTGAACGCTACCGCGCGGTAATTCGTGTTCTCCAGCTCGGCAGCTACTCGCTCCAGCAGCTCCCCTTGCACCCACACCCTCGTCGCTTGCATGATTCAGCATATTACATGCATCGCCCGCGCGCCGGCTCGTAGTGAAACCATGTCCGCCGAGCGGAGTGGGTGAGTGTGAGCCGGTGGGCGCTGGCCCAGACACGCGCGCCGCCCCCGCGTCACTCGCGCCTGCATCAGCGCCCAATTCATCAGCGTTATGGCTGCCGGCGCATGAGCCGTTAGCCTGGCTGCGCCGGCTCTCGAGCGGCGTGGAACACCGTAGGATCAGAGTAGGCGCGCCGAGGCGTGCACGAGGAGTCGATTCGACATGCTGAGATTGGAACGCTGTTTGGGGTTCGCGGCAGCAGCCTTGGGGCTGTGGGGGCTGGTCACGGGCTGCGGCGGCAGCGGCAAGGCGGATAGCTTCGGTAGCATCACGGACGAGATCTCGAAGCCGACCGGCACCGTGGACGAGAGCACCGCCGGCAAGGTCGGGGAGAAGTTCGAGGCCGCGTCCAAGAGCTCTGCCCAGGGCGTGCGCGACGACGACCAGACCGCCGCCAGCGGCTCGGCCACCATCACCACCTCTTGCAGCGCAGGCGGCTCGATCACCATCAGCGGGAGCGGCAACCAGTCGAGCGGCAAGGCCACGACCAAGTTCGACAAGTGCTGCTTCACCGAGGGCTGCTGCACGAGCGGCAACGGCACATCGTATTACAGCTCCGATCAGAGCGCGGCCTACCAGTACTGCGCCAGCTACGACCTCGATTACAGCTGCGAGGGCACGAGCGCCTCGCTCGAGTACCAGGGCTGCTTCGGCGCGGGCAAGGCCGTGTTCCTGATCGACGTCGACGGCGACAGCTACGCCGTCTCTGGCTCGCGCTCGGGCGGCTCCGGCACGCTGGAGATCACCGGCGCCAACGGCAAGTGGACCTGTACGTTCAGCTCGGGCAGCGGGAGCTGCTCGAGCACGAGCGGCTCGAGCTTCTCGTTCAGCAAGGGTTGATGATCCGCTGGGCCGCCTTGCTCGGCGGCCTGGTCGCGCTCGGTTGGGAGGGGTCCGCGCGGGCGTTCGTGATCGACACCCGCGCGGACGAGCGCCGCCCTGTCGCAGCGGAGGGTGGCGCGACGCAGGCCGCTCTTGGCGAGCCGCAGAGCACCACCAGGGCGCTGCTCGGTGACGAGCTGAACCTGGTGCGGGGCCCCGGCTTCGTGCTGGTCCGCGGCGGGCTGGCGGTCGCCGAGGCGGCCTGCGCTGCGCAGCCCATCGCCACGGCCGCGCTGTCGGACACCGTGCAGCGCGTCGAACGCGCCCTGGGCGTGGACCCGGCGATCGGCATCGTGCTCTCCAGCACCGCGCCCAGCTGCAACTCGATCTACTACGCGCCGCTCGCCAACGACGTGCGCGGCATCGGCTACGGCCACGATGACGGGCGCGAGCTGTTCGACGACACGCCCGACAGCGGCCTGGAAGGGGTGGCCTTTCTCAATGACTGGCCTTACTGGCGCGCGCACGCCGAGGAGTTCGCCAGCGCGTTCCAGCACGAGGTCGCGCACCGCTGGGGCGCGCGCGTGCAAGCGCGGATCGATGGGGAGCCTTCCAACGAGCTGCTCGGGCGCGGGCTCGCGCACTGGTCGTATTTCCTCGATACGGCGGGCTCGCCGCACGAGGGCAACGTCTGGATCGCGGACGAGCTGGGGCAACACAGCGAGACGCCCGCCCACGGGAGCCGGTTTTCCCCGCTCGATCTGTACCTGATGGGAGTGGCCTTGCCCGCCGAGGTCGAGCCCTTCCAGCTGCTGCGCAACGCACAGGTCCCGGGTCTCGATTGCCGGGGCAAGCCGGTGAGCGCGGCGTCGCCGCCGCAGACCTGCGCGTCCGTCGAGGCGACGGGGCAGCCCGTCCGCATCGACATCGAGGACATTCTGGCGGTGGAGGGGCCGCGACAGCCAGCAGCGGGCCACGCGGCACGCCGGCTGAGCGCGCTGGTGATCGTGCTCGACGGCACCCGGGCGCCGTTCGACCCGACGAGCTGCCATGAATTTGCCGGCGTCCTCGCGCAGCGCTTCGCTGATTTTCGCGCCGCCACCGCGGATCGCCTGCAGCTCGAGCCCGCGCTCGCGGGGCAGGGCGACTGCGACGAAGCGGCCTGGACGCCACCCGCGCCGCCGCCTTCGTCCAGCTCCGAGCCGGGCGGGTGCAGTGTCGGTGCTGCGGGCGCGGCCTCGCCCCGGGGCTCGGTGCGGCGGCCGGCTGGGGCTGTCGCGGGCGGCGCGTTGCCGTTGCTGGCGCTGCTCGCGCTGGCGATTCGCGCTTCAAAAGCGCGCAGGGCACGCTTAGAGTTGCCGCCATGATCAAGATTGGTGATGCGCTGCCGGATGCCACTTTGTACGAGAGCGTCGAGTTTGGTGAGGCCTGCCCGCTCGCTCCACAAAAGCTGAGCGCCGTCGAGCTCGCCCGCGGCAAGAAGATCGTGGCCTTCGGTCTGCCCGGCGCGTTCACCCCCACCTGTTCGGCCAAGCATGTGCCCGGCTACGTGCAACACCTGGACGAGCTGAAGAGCAAGGGCGTGGACGAGGTCTGGTGCATCGCCGTGAACGACGGCTTCGTGATGGCGGCCTGGGGCAAGCAGCTCGGCGCCTTCGGCAAGATCCGCATGCTGGGCGACGGTAGCGCGGAGCTGGCCAAGAAGCTCGGCCTGGACACCGAGATCCCCGGCATGGGCACGCGCTCGCGGCGCTTCTCGCTGCTGATCGACAATGGCGTGGTCAAGCAGGTGAACGTCGAGGAGTCCGGCAAGTTCGCCGTCTCCAACGCCGAGACTCTGCTGTCTCAGCTCGGCTGAGCGCCGGAGCTGGAGCGCGCCGGCTCGCGTGCAACGCCTGGATGCCACGGGCTACCTCGCGCCCGAAGAGCGCGTGGAGCGGGTCACGTCGAGCCTCGGGCGCGTGCAGGCCGTGCATGGCCGGCTGGTGATCGCCGAGGGGCCGCCGCAGCCGTGCCCGTGGGCGCAGAACGTGTGGCTGGAGCTGTATCGGCTGCAGGTGAAGTCGATCCGCGACGCCGTCGCGCAGCTGTGCGCGCTGCAGCGCAACTGGTGGCCGTACTCGCATCAGTTGCACCGCCGCAGCGAGCTGACCAAGGCACAGCTGCCCTTCGTCGCCGCCAAGCCGCTCGAGTTTCCGGTGCCGGCGCCCGAAGCGCCGCTCGGCTCCTTCTGCTGGCTGGAGAACGAGGTGCTGCTCTGCTCGCCGCGCTGCACCAGCCCGTTTCCCAACGGCGAGCCGCGCTTCGTCGAGTTCAGCGAACGCCAGGGGCCGCCGAGCCGCGCCTATCTCAAGCTGTTCGAAGCGCTCACGCTGCTGGGCGCACACCCCGCAGCCGGCGAGCGCTGCCTGGAGATCGGCGCCAGCCCGGGAGGTTGGACCTGGGTGCTCGGCAGTCTGGGTGCCCGGGTGCTCGCCGTCGACCGCGCGCCGCTCGCCGCCAACGTGTCGCGCATGGCCAATGTCGAGGCGCGCGTCGGCAACGCCTTCGCTGCCACACCGGAGCGCATCGGTGCCGTCGACTGGTTGTTCTCGGATGTGATCTGCTACCCCGAAAAGCTCTACGACTACGTGCGTCTGTGGCTCGACTCCGGCCGCTGTCGCAAGTTCGTGTGCACGCTGAAGTTTCAGGGCGCCGGGCATTATGACGCGATCGAGCGCTTTGCGGCTGTACCGGGAAGTCGCCTGGTGCACCTGTTCCACAACCGGCACGAGCTCACCTGGATGCGCGGACCGGAGGCCAGCTGAACCACGGCGGGTGGCGCCGCTCAGTGGACCTAGCCCCGGTGCGGGGCTACGTTAGTGGGGTCATGGAGTTTACCCCGAAGCCCTCCTCGCCCGCTGCCACGGGCAAACCTACACTCAAGCAGCGCATGAAGGCGCTGATCGCGGAGTCGGGCGCGATCGTGCTCTGGGTCTACTTCGGGATCTTCGCGCTGGTCCTGGTGAGCACCGCCACGGCGCTCGAGATGGGCGTGAAGCTGGACGGCGTCGCCGGCGCGGCCGGCATCTGGGGCGCCGCCTACGTGTTCACCAAGCTCACCCAGCCGTTGCGCATCGCGGTCACGCTGGCGGTTACGCCGGTGGTGGCGGCGTTCCTGCGCCGGTTTCGCAAGCAGCCCCAGCTCGCTCCGGAGTTGGCGATGGTCGAGCCGTCCGTGGACGAGCTGTCAGCGACCGGGCGGCAGCGCGAGCAGTGAGAGCCTGCGGTTGGATGCCGCCTTGGGATCGTTGGGGTTGAGCGGCGCGCTCGCCCCGTGCGCGAACACGCCCACCAGCTTGTCCTCCGGAAATCCGTTGAGCTCCAGGATCCGGCGGGCCTGATCGGCGCGCTCGAAGGAGAGCGACCAGTTGCTGCGCTTCGAGCCGGGCGGGAAGGGCCGCGCGTCGGTGTGGCCCTGGATGCGGATACGGTAGCCGATGCGGGTCAGCATCGGAGTGATGCCCTCCAGCACCTTGATCAGCGGCGGCTTCAGCTCGGACGACGAGAGATCGAAGAGCAGGTCATTGCTGTTGTCGGTGAAGGCGATCAGCACGCCGTCGGGCGTGACCGACACCTGCACGGCGTCCTTCATGCCCTTCAGGTCGGCGTTCTCGGCCATCACGCCCTGGATCACCTGGGTGAGCGCCTCGGCGTTGAGCTGCAGACTCGACTCCATGGCGTCCGGCTGCACGTCGACGAAGCCCTTGTCGAGCATGCCCGAGCCGCCCTCGAGGATCGAAGGGGCGCCGGAGAACACGCCGGTGCGGAAGTACGCCGAGAGCTCTTTCTGCAGCTCCTTGTCGGTCTGGGCCAGCAGCCAGAGCACGATGAACAGCGCCATCATGGCTGTCACGAAGTCGGCGTAGGCCACCTTCCAGGCGCCGCCGTGGCCGCCGCCGTGACCTTTGCCCTTCTTCTTGATGATGATGACGTTGGGGCCGCTCACGCTCGCTTTCCTTCCGCTGCTGACCTCGCCTCGTCAGGAGGCCTCAGCCCTTGGCCGCGGCCAGCAGCTTGGGCATGTCCTTGGAGTCAGGGCGCTCGTCGGTGAAGATGATCCGGCGCGCGAACTCCACCGAGAGCTCGGGGGCGTTGCCGCGAGCCGCGCACAGCACGCCCTCGCGAATGGCGATCAGAAAGCGCGTCTCGGCCTGCCCCTGCAGCTCGATGCTGGTGGCGATGGGTGCCATGACTCCGTAACACAACAGGATGCCGAGGAACGTGCCGACGAGGGCCGCTGCCACGTGGTGCCCGATCACCTCGGGTCCGCCGTCCATGTGGCCCATGGTGATCACGATGCCGAGCACGGCCGCCACGATGCCGAGGCCGGGTAGCGCGTCCCCCGTGGTCTTGAGCAGGGCGATGGGCTGATGCTCTTCCTCGTGCAGCGTCTCCAGCTCCGCGTCGAAGAGCAGCGAGAGCTCGGACACGCTGCAGCCGTCCACCAGCTGCCGCAGGCCATCACACAGGAACGTCATTGCGTGGTGCCGGTGCGTGACCGCGGGGTACTTCTTGAACAGCGGGCTCTCGGCGGGGTTCTCGAGGTGGGACTCGAGTGCGAGCATGCCTTCGCGCCGCGTCAGCTGGAAGACGCCGTACAGGAGCTGGAGCAGCGCTTCGTAGTCCTTGGCCGTCGGGATGTGGTTTTGAAAGCCCTTCTTGAACGCGGCCGAGACGCGCTTGATGATCTTGCCCGGGGCCGATATGATCAGCGTGCCGAACGCGGCGCCGCCGATCACGACCAGCTCGTTGGGCTGGATCAGAACGGGAAAAGGCCCACCCGACATCGCAAAGCCGCCGAGCACGGCGCCAATCACGACGACGAGGCCGATGATCGTAGACATTGTACTCGGAAAGGACGGCATGCCGGATCGAACCTGTAGCAAACAGGGTGGAGCGGTCCGTGGGGGTGAGCGGCCCCCGAGCTTCGCTCCAGATCGGGAGCGCGCGCTGTGGTGGCGTGTAGGCGTCGCTTACGGTTTGCGCCCGGCCGTGACCACGAACGTGCCGAACCAGCGCCCCAGATCGAGCTGCTCGAATCAGTGATCGGCGAAGTTGTAGGCGCGCAGGTGCGCGTTCAGCACGCGAGGCGCCACCTGCCGATAGGGCAAGTCCGACTGCGCACGCGGGCGGATCTGTACGAAGCCCGCGCGCGCGTCCACCACCCCGGCCAACATCCTGGCCACCATGAAGGACATGACCCAGGTCTATCGCACGATCTTTTCCAGGGGCTACGAGTCCGCGCGAGACAGATGAACCGGTGAGAGCATGGCCAAGTACAAGCTGACGTATTTTGATTTTTCAGGCAGCCGCGGCGAGGAATGCCGGCTCGCGCTGCACGTGGCGGGCGTCGAATTCGAAGATCACCGCATCTCCCGCGAGGCCTGGCAGGCGTTGAAGCCCAGCACGCCCTACGGAGCGCTGCCGATCCTGGAGGCGGCGGGCAAGCCGGCGCTGGCGCAGTCCAACGCGATCCTGGCCTACGTGGGCCGCAGCTACGGCCTGCATCCGAGCGACCCCTGGGAGGCTGCCCGCCACGAGGCGATCCTGGCGGCGGTCGAGGAGCTGCGCGCGGCGCTCGGGCCCTCCGGCAAGATCAGCGATCCGGAGGAGAAGAAGCGCGCTCGCGAGGAGCTGGCGAGCGGCTACCTCCAGATCTGGGGCCGCAACCTGGAGCAGCAGATCACGGGCCCGTTCGTCGCCGGTGAGCGCATCCAGGTGGCGGACATCAAGCTGTTTCAGATCCTGTCGTCCTTCAAATCGGGCGTGCTCGATCACATCCCGGTCACGGTGTTCAGCGCTTTCCCGAAGCTGGAAGGCGTGTACGAAGCGGTGGCCCGCCACCCCAAGATCGCCGACTGGCGCTCGCGCCACTGATGGCGGAGAGGTGCGCCGCGGCCGTGTTGCTCGGTCGCGCGGCTCGCGGCGCAGCCCTGTAACACCGGTGCTGGCCGGCGTTACCCGGGCTTCGCGGCAGGGCTGCGCGGCTGCGCGCCGCCGCACGAGCTGGCGCTTCGGCAAGGTCCTTGCAAACGCTCCAAGCTCGGCCCGAAACAGCGTCAGTGGAGGTGGGGGATGAAAACTACAGGAGCGAGAACCGTCATCGCCTTCGCGTTGCTAGCGAATGGCTGCCAACCCGAGCTTGACAGCCGTCGCTACAACTCCTGCGAGGTGACGCGCAGGGAATGTCGCCTCTACTACTCGGTCAGCTCCGGGTACGGCCGCTACTGCTCGACAGCGAGCTCTCCGTGCGTGGAGGACTCGGTGCAGAAGTCGCCGGGCGCTTCGGACGCCGGCGCTGCCGAGCCGAGCGCGAGCCCGCCGCCGGCGCCGGGCAGCGTCGCCACGGACCGAGGCGCCGCGGCGCTGCCCGGTGAAGCGCGCCGCTTCTCGGCCTTCGAGATCGCGTGCACGCGGGACAGTCAGTGTGGGCCGGGCAAGTGCATCAGCGGCGACTGCTTCTACGGCTGCCAGTCCGATGCGCAATGCGGCAGCGGTGATCGTTGCAGTGTGGAGAGCGGCACGCGCATCTGCCTGCCCGATGCAAATCCACCCGTGCAATGCACACGCACTGCTCAGTGCGCGAGCGACATGCTGTGCCTGAACGGATCGTGCCGGCAGACCTGCAGCGAGACCGAGCAATGCAGCAACCTCCTGGATCGCTGCGCGAGCGGTGTCTGCCAGCCCGATCGGCGGCCGCTGGGGGAGTGTGTACTGAACGAGGAGTGCCCGGCCGGCTCTGTCTGCCTGGATGGCTCTTGCGTGGACGCCTGCGCCGGCGCGCCCGATGGCGGCGTGTGCCTGGCACCGCGCCCCGCGGCAGGCAAGCCTGCCGTCAGCGAGCAGAGTCCGCGCCCCGCGCTGACCGGCGTGGAGCCACGCGCGCTCCCGCTGGCGGACGCTGGAACGCCGGCACCCGGCACGGAGCTGGCGTCGCCAGCCGAGCCGGTCAGCGCTGCGCCCGAGCCAGCTCTCGGCAGCCCGCCGGTCGCGTCGCTTCCGGCGAGCAGCGCTCCTGCAGAGCCGCCTCCGGTCAGCAGCGCTGCGGAGAGCGACCCGGCGGCGGACGGACTGTCGAGCGAGCCGGGCAGCGCGGATGCCGGAGCGCCGGCGCTCTAGCGGCTTGAAGATGGAAAAGCTCACCCGGACGCGGGCTGGACTCGCATCCGGGTGAGCTGCGTAGCGGGACCGAGCTGAACAGCCCGCACCTCGAGCACGCAGACGCTGGGCTCAGTCGTTCGAGCTGCTGCCGCTGTCGGTGGCTGCATCCGTCGCGGCGTCGGAGCCCGCGTCGTTCGCCGCGCCTGCCGAACCCGCGCCGCCGGCCGCGCCAGCTTCACCAGCTGCGCCAGCTTCGCCGCCTGTTCCGGCATTGCCTGCCGCGGCACCCGCGCCGGCGCTGCCGCCGCTCGCACCGCTGCCGCTACCGCCTCCGCCCGGAGACGGAGTGACCTCATCGTCATCCCCACAGGCAACGTAGGAGAAGCAGCTCAGTGCTGCGAACGCGAGGATCAAGGGACCACGGGAAGAGCGTTTCGCCATACACACCTATCCTTGCTAAGAGGGTCCAGAAAGTTCCGCTGCCAGATTGCGCTGCCAGGCGCCTTGCGGAGCATTCGGCGTGCCAAGTCGCGTGCGCGGCATTGTCCGCCATTGGAAGAGCGTGCACGTGCGCCGGCTTCGCCGGCCGAGATCGCGCGCGCGGGGCTGCGGCCGCACGCTGCTACCCACCAGTAACATCGGGCGCCTGCAGCGTTGCTCGCGAGCCACATCGGCGAGCGCTCGTGGCGCGCGCCCTGGATGCTCGCTCCTCGCGGCGCGCCAGGAGAGCAGGGGGAAAAGCGGGCGCTACACGCCGCCAAGCGTCGCGTAGCCCACTGATCGCTCTCAGCCGATGCGGCGCGCGGCGGCTTGCGCCTGGAGGCACAGCTCCGCCGCCTTGAAGGCGTGAGCCTGTGTCATCGCCTTCTCGGTGCGGTTCAGGCAGTCCAGGACCAGCTCACCGAAGTAGCGGAAGCCGACCTTACCCTCCACGTCGAAGTGGTGCTCGCCCTCGGCGTCGACCAGGTAGACGTGATTGCCCGTCTTGTCGCGCGCCACATCGACGTACTTGCGCAGCTCGATCGTGCCCTCTTCGCCGAGGATCATCAGCCGCCCGTCGCCCCAGGTGCTCAGGCCCTTGGGCGTGAACCAGTCGACGCGGATGTAGTTGGTCGCGCCGTTGTCGCCGAGCAGCGATGCTTCGCCGAAATCCTCGAAGCGCGCGTGCTCGCGATGCGCGTAGTTGCCGACGGCGGCGTGCATCACGGTGGCGTCGCTGGCTCCGGAATAGGTCAAGAACTGCTCGAACTGGTGCGAGCCGATGTCGCAGAGAATGCCGCCGTACTGGTCGGGATCGTAGAACCAGGCAGGCCGGCCTTGCCCCTCGCGATGCGGCCCCAGCCCGAGCACCTGCAGCACACGCCCGACGGCGCCGCGCGCCACCAGATCGGTCGCGAACATGGCCGACTCGTTGTGCAGCCGCTCGCTGTAGTAGACCATGAACTTCCTGCCCGTGGCCGCGGCCACGCGCCGCGCCTCTTGGAGCTGAGCGAGCGTGGTGAACGGCGGCTTGTCCGTGAAGTAATCCTTGCCCGCCTGCATCACGCGGCAACCGATCGGCCCGCGCTGGCTCGGCACAGCGGCGGTCGCCACCAGCTTCACCCGGGGGTCGGCCAGGATGGCGTCGAGCGACTCGGCGACCTTCGTGCCCGGAAACTTGGCGACGAACGCCGCGACCTTTGCCGGATCGGGATCGTACACCCACTCCAGCGTGGCCCCGGCCTCGGTCAGGCCGTTGCACTGCCCGTTGATGTGCCCGTGATCGAGGTGAGCGGCGGCAAACACGAACTCGCCGGGCTTCACCACCGGATTCGGCTTGCCCCGCGGGGCATAGCTCTGGCCGTCGGACTTCTGGGGTTCCGACTTCTGGGGTTCCGACTTCTGGGGCTCGGGGGGCTGGCCTGCGGAGGGGCTCGCCGTCGCCTCGGCGGAGGCGGAGGGGCGGGAGCGACAGGCGAGCAGCGCGCCCGCGCCGGCTGCGCCCAGCGAGAGCTTCTGCATGAACTGGCGGCGGCCGGAAGGGGCGGAATGCATGGAGTCGTCTCTCATTCGGGCAGGGGTTGCTCGCGCGTTTCCGGCAGGAAGGGCAGCGCGATCAGGCCGGCGAGCAACAGCAGGCTGACCCATTGCCCCGCGCTTCGGAAGGCCTCGATGTTGCCGCCGAGGCTAGCGGTGATGCGACTGATGGTAAAGGGCGCGCTCGCCGCGACGATGCGGCCGCCATTGTAACAGAAGCTCGTCCCGGTGCTGCGCCAGCGCGTGGGGAAGAGCTCGGGCAGATAGATCGCGTACACGGAGTACACTCCCATCTGGCCAAAACCCATCAGCGGCAGCATCCAGTAGATCTGGCTGAACTCGCGCAGGCCGCGAAATACCAGCAGCGTGGTCGCGAACGAGAGCAGCAACGCGCCGCACAGCGCGGGCCGCCGCCCCCAGATCTCGGCCACCCAGGCACACAGCATCATGCCGGCGAAGCCGCCCACGTTTTGCAGCAGCAGCCCGGTCGAGCGCCAGAATGCCTGTTCGCTGGCCAGCGCGCTCGCCGACAGGCCGCTCTGACCGAGGTGCAGGTCCACGATGCTGCCGACGATGCGCGGATGGAAATTGCCGATGCCCCAGTAGCCGACGATCCCGGCGCTGCAGGCGAGCAGTCCGAACCAGGCGTGCCGCGACCACGGCGCCTGGCCGAGCAAGGCCCGATAGGACCCGGCCTGGCTGTGCGCACCGCCCGCCTGGCGCGCGCGCAGCCAGGCGTCGGGCTCCGGCACCCGGCGCAGCAGCGGCACGCACGCCAGCGCGGGCAGCGCGCCGACCACGAAGATGGCCTGCCAGGGCCGCAGCCCGAAGGGCAGGAGCTGGCGCACTCCGAGCGCGCCTATGCCCATACCGATCAGACCGGCGAGCACGTTGCCCCAGGTCGAGAGCGACTGAAACAGGCCGAGAGCGGGCGCGCGCGCCCGGGTCGCCAGCGTGTCCGCCACGAGCGCCACGGCGAGACCGAAGACGCCGCCCACGCCACAGCCGGTCAGGAAGCGAAACACGCAGAACTGAGAGAAGCTGCCCGCAAACGCGCCGGCCCCGGTGAACACCGAATACAGCAGCACGCACCAGGACAGGATGCGCGCGCGGCCGTGGCGATCACCGAGCGCTCCGAACAGCAGGCCCCCGGCGGCCCAGCCCAGCAAGAAGACGGAGGTCGTGTAGGGCGCGTAGATGGTGGAGAGCGCCCGATCCCCGAGCAGCTGATCGCTCGCAGCGTCGCGCGCCAGGTTGAAGAACTGCGAGTCGAGGCAGTCGAAGAACCACGCCAGCGACGCGACGGCGAAGACGAACCAGTGCCGGGAGCTCAGCGTGCGCCACCAGGGCGCCTCGGCTGGGGCGCCCGCGCGCAGCCCGGGTTCCGTCTCCGCGTTCGAGCTCACAGGCGCACCGCCAGCCCGCGCCGCGCGGACTCATAGATGGCGTGGATCAGCGCCACCGCCTTGCGGCCCTCGTGCCCATCGACGATCGGCGGACGGTCCTCGCGCACGGCGGCGACGAAGTCCTGGATCTGGCGCAGGTGGCCGGCGATCGAGATGCTGCCGGGCGAGCCCGCGCCGGAGCCGAGCGCATCGTCCCGGGGCGCCGCGCGCACGGCCTCATCCTCCGGCTCCGGTTGCGCGAAATCCCAGCGCGCGATGTGGTCGTCCTCCAGGCACACCGAGCCGTGCTCGCCGCACAGCTCGATGCGCCGCGACCAGCCCGGAAAAGCGGCCGTCGTGGCCTCGATGCAACCGAGCGCGCCGCAGGGAAACGCGAGGCTCGCGACGGTCGTGTCGTCCGCCTCGATGGTGGTGTGCACGCGCCGGGTCATGCGCCCGCTGACCTCGATCGGCAGCCCGGCAAACCACTGCAACAGGTCGACGCCATGGATGGCCTGGTTCATGAGCGCGCCACCGCCGTCGAGCTCCCAGGTGCCCTTCCAGGGTGTCTGGTAGTAGGCGGGCGTGCGCTGCCATTTCACGTACGCGCTGGCGAGCGCGATCCGGCCCAGCCGGCCGCGCTCGATCGCTGCCTTGACCCGGCGCGCGCCGGCGCCAAAGCGCCCCTGGAAGATCGTGCCGAGCTTCACCCCGCGCGCGGCCGCGGCGTCGATCAGGGTGTCCACCCGCGCCGGCGTGGCCTCCAGCGGCTTCTCCACCAGCACGTGCCGCCCGGCGCGGATGGCGCTGAGCGCGGGCTCGAGGTGAGCGCCGCTGGGCGTGGTCACCGCCAGCACGTGAACATCCGGGTGTTGCAGCATGGCGTCCACGGTCTCCGTGACCTCCGGGATGCCGTGCTCCTTTGCGAAGGCCGCGCCCTTGACCGGCGAGCGGCTCACCACACCGACCAGGCGCGCGCCGGGCGTCTCCCGGATGGCGCGCGCGTGATAGCCGGCGATCATGCCGGTGCCGACGATGGCGAAGCCGAGCACCGAGGACATCGGGAAACGAGCCCTCACGCCTTGCTGGGCCGCCGCTGCGCCGAGCGCAGAGCCCCATAGGGGGCGCGTTCGGGGCGGGAGAGCAGGGCGTTGGCCTCCGCGTCGCGCAGGAAGCTCTCCGATCTGGGATCCCAGGTGAGCGGGCGGCCCAGCTTCATCGCGATCCAGCTCACGATGCAGGCGCTGCCGCTGCGGTGGGCGACCGCCGCGGGTGCGATCGGCTGCTTGCGCGCGCGCACCGCCTCCAGCCAGTTGACGTGATGGGAAGCGCTGTGCGGCAGCTCCACCTTTAGCCCCGCCGGGTCGAGCAGGCGCGGGTCGCTCGCCTCCAGCTTCGGCAGCGGCTTGCCCGGGGTCTTGCCGTCACCGATCGCTGCCTGGCCCTCGCGCGTGACCCAGAGCCAGCCCGACTCGCCGAAAAATTTGAGCCCGTTCTCGTGCTTGTCGGAGACGTGGACCTGAACGCCGCCCGGATAGGTCAAACGGATGTCATAGGCCCCGTGCACGTTCCAGACCTTGTTGCTCGGAAACTCGCCGTGGCCCTCGACCGCTGTCGGCCCCGTCAGCTCGCAGTCGAGCGCCCAGTGCAAGCTGTCGAAGTGGTGCGAGCCCCAGCCCGTGATCATGCCCAGGCAATAGGCTTCATTGCGCAGCCAACCCGGGCGGTTGAAATCGTTCTGGGGATGCACGCGCTGCTCGGTATACGGGGCCAGCGGCGTGCTGCCGAGCCAGGCATCGTAGTTCAGGTTGCTCGGCACGGGCCCAGGCGCAGGATCCGGCTGCGTCGGATCGATGGGCAAGCCGATCTCGACCCGCTGCACCTTGCCGAGGCGCCCGGAGCGCACCAGCTCCGCCGCGCGCCGAAACTGCTCCATCGAACGCTGCTGGCTGCCGATCTGCATGATGCGCCCGCTCTTCGCGACCGCGTCCCGCACGGCCACGCCCTCGGCGTGCGTCATCGTGAATGGTTTTTGCAGATACACGTCTTTCCCTGCGCGGACCGCCGCCAGCGCGAGCTGCGCGTGCCAGTGATCGGGCGTGCTGATCACCACCGCGTCCAGATCCGGGTGCGCGAGCAGCTCGCGGTAGTCGTGATAGACAGCAACCTTCGGCGCCGGCCGCTGCTTCGTCTGGTAGCTCTGCTCGACCAGCTCGCGGCCGAGCGCCGCGCGCTTGCTGTCGAGGTCACAGACCGCGACGGTGTCGGCGAGATCCGAGCTCAGCACGCCGGGCATGTCATGCACGCGCGCGATGCGACCGCAGCCGATCTGGCCGATCCGCAAGCGATTGCTCGGCGCTTCCTTGCCAAAGACGCGCGAGGGCAGGGCCAGAGGCAGACCCAGCGAGCCCACCAGCCCGGCAGCGGTGGCCACGAACGCGCGACGGCTCGTGCGGGACGGGTTCATCGATTGACCTTCCAGGGTGGATGATTGCAGTGATGCCGCCGCGGTAGCGAGGCGGGGCACCTTATCATCACACATCGCGCGCCGTCGGGCATTGCCGGGTCGGCGAGTCCCCATTATCGATCCGTCCATGTTGACTCGTCGAGATCTGCTGCTCGTCGCGAGCGCGCTGGCCCTGGGCATGGGCATCGGCCGGTCCGCTCTGATTGGCCCTGCTCATGCCGAGAGCTCAGCGGCGAAGGTGCAAGAATCCGCGCTCCTCGACTGGAACGACCTCCAGCCGAACCGTACCGGCGTCGGGCAGTACCGCGGCGTGATGCGCGCCAAGACCGCCACGCTCGACGAGCTCGAGATGCACGTGACCACGCTCAACCCGGGTGAAATCTCGCACCCACCGCACAAGCATCCCAATGAAGAGCTGGTGATCATCGACTCCGGAAAGATCGAAGCCACGTCGAACGGCAAGACGCGCGTGCTCGGCCCGGGCTCGGTGATCTTCAACGCCTCCAACCAGCTCCATGGCGTGAAGAACGTGGGCGATACGCCGGCCACCTATCATGTGATCAACTGGCACACGCCGGCCACGGACGTGCAGGCGAAGCTCGCGGGCGGCAAGCCCTAGCGGGACTGCCCGGCGAGTCGGCGCTGCTGCTCGCTCTGGATCGCGAGGTTGATCGCGGCCAGCGAGCGCGCGAGGGTCCCGCCCTCGCGCTCGGTGCACAGCACGCCGTGGCGGATCGTCTTGGGCGTCATGCGCCGAGAGCTCATGATCGTCGCCTGGCCCTCGTAGATCTTGCCGGCATGACTGAGCGTGATGTGGACCTGGCTGCCCAACGCCCAATCCCGGCGCGAATAAAACGCGAGCCCGGTCGCGCTCAGATCGACCACCTCGCAGCCCGCTTCGCTGTCGACGGTGGCGCGAATGTTCTCACCCAGGCAGGAGACGCGGTAACACTGCCGGCTCTCGGAGGAGATCGGCTCTGCGAGCAGCTGGATCACCAGCATCAGAGGCTGCTCTGACTCCTTGTGCAGCACGCGCGCCAGCTGCTGCATGAACTTGCGCCTTGCCTCGAAGTGAATCGTCGCCTCCTCGCCTGGCTCGATCCCCACACAGGGCTCCTCGAGGCGCAGCGTGAGCGTCGGGTTCTCGTAGGCGCAGACGGTGGCCGGGCGCAGCACCCGCTTCTTGGCGCGATCTTCCTTCGGCAGGCGGAAGAAAATCTTGTCCTCTGCTTTGAGCATGCCCGCTCCCGGCACAAACGGTGCGTACGACCCGACGCTACAGGTGCGATATGCGGCTACACGTGCATGTCTTCGCCCAGGTACGCGGCGCGCACGCGCGGATCCTCGCGCAAGGACGCGCTGCAGCCGGACAGGGCGATCTCGCCCGTCACCAGCACGTACGCCTGGTGCGCCGTCTCCAGTGCCAGGCGCGTGTTCTGCTCGACCAGCAGAATGGTCAGTCCGCTCTTGGCGATCTCGACGATGCCGTCGAAGATCTGCCGCACCAGCTTGGGTGCCAGGCCCAGGCTCGGCTCGTCGAGCAAGAGCAGGCGCGGCTCGCTCATCAGCGCCCGGCCGATCGCCAGCATCTGCTGCTCACCGCCCGACAGCGTGCCGCCCGCCTGGGTCAGGCGCTCGCCGAGGCGGGGAAAGAGCGCCAGCACCCGCTCCATGCGCGCCGCGATGCCCTTCGGGTCGCGCTTCAAGATCGAGCCGAGCTCCAGGTTCTCGCGCACCGACATGCCCTGAAAGATCGCGCGCCCCTCCGGCACGAGCGTGACGCCCTGGGCCACGATGCGGTGCGTGGGCACACCCAGCACGTCCTGCCCGAACACGCGCACGCGGCCGCGCGCCGAGGGCAGCAGCCCGACGATCCCCTTCAGCGTGCTGGTCTTGCCGGCGCCGTTGGCCCCGATCAGCGCCACGATCTGACCCGGCTCGACGTGCAACGAGATGCCCTTGACGGCTCGGATGCCGCCATAGGTCACCGACAGCTGTTCCAGCTCCAGTGCCGGGCCGCTCATGGCTCGCCCTCGGGCCGCGGTGCATCCCCGCTCGAGTCTTCCTGGCCCAGGTACGCGGCGAGCACCTTGGGGTGCGTCTTGATCGCGCTGGGCGGACCGTCGGCGATCGTCTCGCCGTGGTCCACCACGTGGATGCGCTCGCACACGCTCATCACCACGCTCATGTTGTGCTCGACCAGCACCACCGCCACCTTCAGCTCGTCCCGGAGCCAGCGGATCTGCGCCTCCAGCTCGCGCGCTTCCTGGCTGTTCATGCCCGCCGCGGGCTCATCCAGCAACAGGAGCTTGGGCGCGAGCATCAACGCGCGCGCGATCTCGAGCCGGCGCTGCGAGCCGTACGGCAGGCTGCCGGCCATGTCATGGGCCTGTCCGCGCAGCCCCAGCGCCTCCAGCAGCTCGTGCGCGCGCCGGCGCAGCGCGCGCTCGCAGTCGGCCTGGCTCGCGGTGCGCAGGATGGTCGCGAGCAGCCCCGCGCTATGCAGGCGGCGCCCCGAGACCATCACGTTCTGCTCGGCGGTCATGGAGCGAAACAGCCGGATGTTCTGGAAGGTACGGCCGATACCTGCGCCGGCGATCTGCGCGGGGCTCCAGCCCGAGATGTCCTTGCCGTCGAACAAGACCCGCCCTCGATCCGGCCGATACACGCCCGTCACCACGTTGAAGATCGTGGTCTTGCCCGCGCCGTTGGGCCCGATCAGCCCAAAGATCTCGCCCGGCTCGACACGCAGCTGGACCGCCTTCACGGCGTGCAGACCGCCGAAGATCTTGTGTACGTGATCGAGCTCCAGCAGCATCAGCGCTCGGCTCCTCCGCTGCTCGCGTTCTTTGCCGTGCCCCTGGCGGCCAGGCGCTGCCAGAGCCCACCCAGCAGGCTGGGCAGCTCGCGCGTGCCCAGGATGCCCTGAGGGCGCACCAGCATGATCCCGATCAGCAAGAGCGCGTACAGCACCAGCCGGTACTCGTGCAGATCGCGCATCAGCTCCAGGCTCACCGCGACGAACACCCCGCCCAGCGCCGCGCCCGAGACCGAGCCCAGGCCGCCCACGATGATCATCACGATCATGTCGATCGACTTGTCGAACTTGAAGTCCTCGGGACGGATGCCGGCCTGCATGTGCGCGAACAGCCCGCCCGCGATGCCCGCACCCGCCGCGCTCAGGCTGAAGGCCAGCACCTTGAGCCGCGTCGTGGGAGTGGCCATGGCCTCGGCCGCGATCTCGTCCTCGCGGATCGCCGCCAGCGATCGGCCCGTCTGCGAGAAGGTGATGTTCCACGTGATCAGGATCACGATCACGACCCACAGCAGGACCCAGAACAGGTTGGTGTAGGGCGGCAAGCCAGCTGGCGAGTCACCGAAGTAACCGGTGGCGGCGCCCAAAAACTGAGCATTGTTGAACGAGATGCGGATGATCTCGCCGAAGCCGAGCGTCACGATCGCCAGGTAGTCGCCGCGCAGCCGCAAGCTCGGCAGCCCGACGCACAGGCCGCTGAGCCCTGCGAACAGGGCTCCGAGCACCAGCGCCAGGTTGAAGGTGACGGCGTCGGCGAGCGCGCCGCTACCCAGCAGTGCCGCGACTGCGGGTGCCAGGTGTGTGCCCAGGAACGCCGCCGCGTAAGCGCCGATCGCCATGAACCCGGCGTGGCCGATGGAGAACTGCCCGGTGGTCCCGTTGATCAGGTTCAGGCTCACCGCCAGGATCACGTTGATGCCGGCGAGCATCAGGATGCGCTGCGCGTATTCGATCAGCACTGCTTCCAGCGCGATCCGCAGCGCCGCAAGGGCGCCGATGATCCCGAGCGCGACCAGCGCCCGGAGCGCCCAGCGGGGCCGTGCGGGCGGATCGGGCAGGGGAGGGACGGGCGGAGGCGCAGCCGGAGGGGCCACAGGCGCCGCGTGATCCAGGCCGGAGGCGCTCATACCTTCTCTTGCCTCACCACGCCGAGCAGCCCCTCGGGCTTGACCAGCAGCATCAGGATCAGGATCACGAACGTGATGGCGTCCCGGTAGTCCGGCGAGATGTAGCCGGCGGTGAGCTGCTCGGCGAGGCCGATCAGGAGCCCGCCGATCAGCGCCCCGGGGATGTTGCCGATGCCGCCCAGCACCGCCGCCACGAAGGCCTTGAGCCCCGTGAGCACTCCCATCAGCGGATTGATGGTGATCTGATCCAGCCCGAACAGGATGCCGCCCGCGGCTGCCAGCGCCGAGCCGATCGCGAAGGTGGCGCGGATGGTCGCGTTCACGTCGATGCCCATCAGCCGTGCCGCGTCCGCGTTCATCGACAGCGCGCGCATGGCGCGCCCGGTCCAGCTGCGATTCACCAGCAGGTACAGGCCCACCATCAGCACCATGGCGACGACGAAGATCGCCAACTTGATGTTGGTCACGATCACGCCACCGACCTCGAAGCGCACTTCAGACAGGATGGCGGGGTAGCGCCGTGGGTTGGGCGAGAACACCAGCATGGCCGCGTTCTGCAGGAACAGGCTGACGCCGATGGCCGTGATCAGCGGCGTGAGGCGCGGCGCCGAGCGCACCGGGCGGTAGGCGAGCGCCTCGATCGTGACGCCGAGCAGCGCCATGCTGCCCATCGCGAAGCACAACACCACCAGGGCCAGCAGCAGCGGGAACCCGCGGCCCGCGGCCTCGTAGCCGTTCACGCCGAGCCAGCCCGCCGAGTAGTAGCCGGCATACGCGCCCATCATGAACACCTCGCCATGCGCGAAGTTGATCAGCTTCAGGATGCCGTACACCATCGTATAGCCCAGGGCGATCAGGGCATAGATGGACCCCAGCGAGAGGCCGTTGACGACTTGCTGCAGGAACTCGCTCACTCGACGCTCGATGATCCTGCACCCGCGCCGCGCTGTCTAGCGCCGCGGGCCAGCGCAGGAGCGGAGCTCAGGGCGATACCGTCGCCCGGTACTTGCCCTTGCCGCCCTCGATGGCGACGATCACCGCGCTCTTGTCCGCATCGCGGTTGGCGTTGATGCTGATGGTCCCGGAAACACCCTCGAAGTTTTTCACGTGCGTGAGGGCCTCGCGGATGCCTGCGGGATCCGTCTTGCCGCTGGCGCGGATCGCCTCGAACAGCACGCCGGCGGCGTCATAGCCGAGCGCGCCGAGGCCCGTCGGCTCCTGCCCGTACTTGGCCTTGAAGTCCCTCACGAACTTCTGCGACTTGGCCGTCGCGGCGTCCGGCGCGAAGTGGTTCGAATAGAAGGAGCCATCCAGCGCGTCCCCGCCGATCTTGAACAGGTCCGGCGCATCCCAGCCGTCGCCGCCCATCAGCGGCACCTTCAGGCCGAGGCGCTGCGCCGTCCTCGCGATCGTGCCCACCTCGGAGTAGTAGCCCGGCACGTACAGACCCTGCACGTCGGCGGCTTTGATGGCCGTGATCTGCGCGCTGAAGTCGGTATCGCCGGCAGAATACGACTGTTCCACCGGGATCGTGCCACCGCGGGCCGTGAAGGCGGCCTTGAAGGCGTCGGCGAGCCCGATCGAGTAGTCGTTCTTCACGTCGCGGAGGATCCCCACGCGGGTGAACTTCAGCGTGTCGTGCGCGAAGTCCGCCATCACCTTGCCCTGGAACGGGTCCAGGAAGCACACCCGGAAGATGTAATCCCCGACCTGCGTCACCTTCGGATTCGTGGAGGAGGGCGAGATCATGGGCACCTGGCGCCGCTGCGCCACGCGCCCCCCGGCGAGCGACAGGCTAGAGGCGACCTCGCCGATGATCGCGACCACCTTCTCCACGTCGATCAGCCGGGTCACGGCGTTGGCGGCCTCCGCAGAGTCGCCGCGGTCGTCGAGCGTGACCAGTCGCACCTGCTTGCCCAACAGACCGCCCGCGGCGTTCACCTCGTCGATGGCGAGGCGAACGGCCTTGTCGGTATCCTGCCCGAAGTGTGCGGTGTTGCCGGTGAGCGATCCGTAATGGCCCACGACGATCTCGTTGCTCGTGGGGGCATTCGGGGTGCTGCTGCCTCCGCTCGAACCGCTCGGCTTGGAATCTTTGCAGGCGAACCCACCCAGCCCCGTCCAGGCCGCAGCCAGCAACGGACCCGCGCCCAGCAAGAAGCGACGTCGGGTAGATCCGGGCGAGGGGGCCTGCGAGGGAGAGGAAGAGGACGGCAAGCGGCGCATGGCCCGCTTGTATCACGTTGGTTCAGCAGCGCGGGCAAGCTTACCTCCGAGCCGTAAATGCCTCGCGGCACCGGACGCGAGTTGCAGCCTGAGCAACGGGCCGGGAGAGCTGCTCCGCTCCTGCGCGGATTTGGCTGTGTGGGTGCAGTTTTTGGCGGAAAGCGCTCGTACACCTTGCTTGATCGTCGACTCTGGCGACGGCAGACTGTAGGTGTCGGTAGGCTCCAGGGTGGGCCGCGGCTGAGTTTTACTTTCAACTAGCTCTTTCGATTCGCCATTGACGGTGCGCGTCGAGCAGGTATCTGAGGCAGCGTGGTGATCAGCAAGAACACGGGCAAGAATCGATGGGCGTTGGCACTGGCGGGCCTCGGCTCGTGCCTGATCATTGCGGCAGCCTGTGCCGGGGGTGACACGCCGCCTCTCGATGCCGAGGGGCGGGAGCTCGTCCGCGTCGCGTACGACCCTGACTATCCAGTGGGTGCGGCCGGCAGCGTGAGCATGTCGGGCGCGGGCGGAAGTGGCATGGGCGGCAGCGCTTCGGGCACCGGCGGTGGCGGCTCGGGCACCGGCGGCGGCTCCTCGGGGGGCGCCAGCGGGTCCGGTGCTGCGGGTAGTGGCTCGGCAGGCAGCGGTTCTTCCGGCAGCGGCTCCACGGGCGAAGTTTGCGACGCCCCGACGAAGGTGCTCGCGTACTACTGCGGCCTCGGCAGCGGCTGTCACGGGCCGGGTGCCGCCCTCGGAGACTTCGGCGAGGATGAGGCTGCAGCGCTCGCGCTGGTGGACCAGCCCACGAAGAACACGGCCTGTGGCAAGTACATCGACTCCGCTGACCCGGACAAGAGCGCGGTCTTGACCAAGCTCGAGGCGAACCCTCCGTGCGGCTCGCAAATGCCGTTCGGTTCGGATCCGCTCGAACAGGAAGACATCGACTGTCTCAAGAGCTGGCTCGAGTCGCTCTGACCGCGCGCATCCCGAATAGGGGCAGGTGACCGGCACTCTGTGATAAAGTCAGCCGCGTGAAAGCCCCTCGCCGGCGGCGCGCGGAAAATCCATTCTTGTCGCGGTGTTACCGTGCCCGAGGAGCTCTGTCCGGGGGGCTGCTCTCGATCCTCGCCCTGTGCACGTGCCGGCGCGGGCAGGACCCGCCGGAGGCAGCGCCCGCTCCGCCGCACGCCAGCACCACTGCCGCGCGCCCCGCTCCGGTTCCCAGTACGGGTGGGGCCCCCAGCACGGGCGCCGCGGGAGCTCCGGCCTCCGCCGAGGCCCTCTCGGGCGATGGCCTCTATCTGTGCACCAACAAGTTCGAGGACCAGGTGGTGCAGCGCGTCGCGCTGCCGACGGGGCAGGCCTTCCTGATCTCGCATGGCGCGCAGAGCTGGCTCACCAGCGAGGGCGAGACCCTGGAGGCCGAGGATCTGCGCCAGCTGGAGCGCGCCTTTCGCGACAGCCACTTCTTCGATTTCCCCGAGCACGTCCACACCGCGGGCGCGGCCGAGCGCGAGTGGGATCTGCGCTTCGCGACGCACGAGCGCGCCCACCAGGCCGTCAGCTTCCAGGAGCCCGGCTCGCCCTTTCGCGAGCTGTTTGCCGCGTGCGATCGAGCCTTCTCCAAGCTGCCCACGACCCGCTCGGACGATGTGACGGTGGCGCTCGCCATCTATCGCACGCTGGAGGAGTACGCGAAGGCCATGAAGCGTCCCGACCCGCGGCGCCAGATGCTGCTCGATTGGCTGGATTCACTGCAGGCGGAATTCCCGGGGCAGTGAGCCACGCGCGCTTCGCGCGTTTCTGGCGAGTTTGGCACCAGCTCGCCTACGCTCACGCCTCTACATTGGTGCCTGTAACTGGCGTTACAGGTCAGCAGGAGGCTCCCATCGTGAACCGCGTACGGCTCTTTGCTTGGATCGGCGTGGCCGGCGCCCTCTGGGGCCTGATCTTCGCCGGCATCTCCAGCCTCGACTACGCCTCGCATCTCGACCGAGGCCTGCACGACCTGCACTGCTCCTTCATCCCCGGAGCGGAGGCATCGCCCGTGGCGGAAGGTTGCCGCACGGCCCTCAACAGCCCCTACGCCGCGCTCTTCAAGCAAGAGCTCTGGGGCGGAGTGCCGATCTCGCTGTTCGGGCTCGGCTGCTTTGCGTTCTTGCTCGGCCATGCGCTGTCGATCGCCTACTCGGGCTCGCGCACCACGCGCGGCGCCGGCGCGCTCTACGCCGCGTTCGCCATCTCGCCGTTGATCGTCTCGGCGATCATGTTCTCGATCAGCTGGTTCGTGCTGGGCTCGATCTGCAAGACCTGCGCGGGGATCTATACCGGCTCGGTGGTGCTGGCGATCTCCGCGCTGGGGGTGCTGGCGGGCAGCTGGGGCAACCGCGCACGGGGCTCCGGGCCCGGGCTGGTCCTCGCGGCGGCCCTGGCCTTCGGCATGCTGCTCTTCGTGCTGGCACCGTCGGTCGTGTACGCGGCGCTGGCGCCGGACCACTCCAAGCTGGTCACGCAGTGCGGCACGGTGAAGATCCCCAAGGAATCGCACGGCGCGCTGCTGGCACTGCACGGCACGGCGCCCAAGAAGCACGCGCTGTTCTTCGAGGATCCGCTGTGCCCGACCTGCAAATCACTGCACGAGCGCCTGCGCGCGGCCGGGGTGCTCGACCGCCTCGACGTGGACCTCGCGCTGTTTCCGCTCGACAACCAGTGCAACTGGATGCTGGAGCAGCCGCTCCACCCCGGCGCCTGCGCCGTCGCCCGCGCCACGCTCTGCGCCAAGTCGACGGGCGACTTTCTCGACTGGGCCTACGCCAATCAGGAAGAGCTGGCCGCCGCCGCCAAGGCCGGCGGCGGCTCGCTGAGCCAGCTGCTCAGCCGCAAATGGGGCAGCGAGCTCACCAGCTGCATGAACGCGCGCGCGACCGAGCAGCGCTTGAACCGCCACTTGCATTTCGCGGTCGACAACGCCATTGCGGTCTCCACGCCGCAGGTCTTCATCGAGAACCAGCGCCTGTGCGACGAGGACATCGACATGGGCTTGATGTTCGCGCTGGGCAAGCTCGCCCCGGAGCTCGTGCAATGAGCCGCTTCAGAGACTTGCTGAACGACGTGCGCGACGGCGGGCACCAGGATCCGGCGCCCGCCGTCTTCTCCGCGGGAGGCCGCGACCCGCGCTTCGAGGAGCCGGGGGGCGGGGCGCCCGGAGCTCCGCCGGGCCTGCTGCATGGCGCGATCGTCTCGGGCGCGGCCCTGCTGGTGGCGCTCGGGCTGGTCGGCAGCGGCGTCAAGTCCGCGGGGCGCCGGCTCGAGGCCAACGCGAGCGGCAGCGCGCAGAAGGTTGCGACGGCGCAGGAGGCCGAAGTCGCTTACTGCACCCCGGACTTCAAGGCCGTGCTGGAGCGCGTGCTCCACTCCTGCGGCCTGGGCACCGCCACCGAGCGGCGCGGCTGCAAGCCGGCCGACATCAAGACCTTCGCCGCCATCGACGACGCGGATTTCAACGCGCTGTTCACGCCGCTGAAGGAGCGCGGCGGGGTGCTCCTGTTCGACGAGGGCAAGGACGTGCTGGACGAGGCCGGCGCCAAGCTGCTCGACGAGCGCTGGTTCGCGCGCCAGGGCGCGCGCTACTTCTTCGTGGTCGCGCGCGCCTCCAAGACCGGCACGCCCGATCAGAATCGCGCTCTGTCCCACCGCCGCGCCAACTCGGTGCTGATGCATCTGCAGCAGCTGGGGGAGGAGAGCGAAGAGGAGCTGAACCAGCGCGTGGGCCTGCTCTGGCTCGGCAACGAGTTCGCGCAGCTCTCTCGAGAGTATTGCCAGTGGCCCCGCTCCCGCGAAGACGCGGTTTGCGACGACGAAGCCATCAACCGCAGCGCCTTCGTGTCATGGGTCGATTGCCGGCTGTGAAGGCGTCGTACGGTCTGGTGAGCGCGCTCGCGGCGCTGGGCACGGCGGCGCTCGGCTGCGACTCCAGCGCGGCGCCCGCCAAATCTCGGGTCCAGGCCGTGCTGGCCGAGGCTGCCGGTGCGCCCGGTACGGCTCCGCCACCTCCGGCGCAGATCACGCCCACGCCCGAGCCCGCCCCGCCGCGCCCTCCGCTGTGTGAAGGCCAGCTCGCCAGCAAGCCGAAGCCGTTCAAGCCAGCGCTCGCGCCACGGCAGCTGGCTCGCGAGGGAGACAAGAGCGGCGAGCTACCGGAAGATCCGCTGAAGGCAGCGCGCGGTCACTGGCTGTGGCTGAATTTCTGGGCTGCCTGGTGCGTGCCCTGCCGCGAGGAGCTGCCCCTCTTGTTCGAGTGGCAACAGAAGCTCGGCGAGCGCGTCTCTTTCGCGTTCTTCTCGCTGGATGACGACGAGCGCCAGCTGAGCGCCTTCCTCGACAAGCAACCGGCGGCGGGGCTCACCCGCACGCAGTGGCTGCCGGACGGCGCCGTGCGCAAGGCCTGGCTCGAGGCGCTCGGGCTCGATACCGAGCCGGAGCTACCGTTTCAGGCGCTGATCGATCCGGACGGCATGCTGCGCTGCACGGTGGGCGGCGCGGTGGAGGCCAAGGACCTGCCCGTGCTGGAGCAGATCGTCAGCGCCAGAAGCGAGAAGAGCTCCAAGACCTCCAAGAAGAAGAAAAAATAGTTGGGCTCGGACCCCGTCCGCCTCGCCCGACCCCAGGACTGCCCACTTAGTCACTGGCGCCCTGTGCGCCTCCGGAGCCCTCTCCGGCGTCGCTGTGCCCGAGCGATCGCCCGGGCGCCACCTGATCTCGCACCCGCCGCTTCAGCTCGGGAGCGGCGGGGAAACCGCCGTCCGCCTGCCGCGACCAGACCTGCACCTCGTTCACGAGGATGCGGAAAGTGCCGCTCTGCCGCGACGGGATCAGAGCCACCTCTCCGAGCTCCGCCTCGAAGGTCGTCAGCAGCTCCTGCGCGAGCCAGGCCGAGCGCAGCATCCAGCCGCAACGGGGGCAATACTCGATGCTGACGCGTGGGCGCTCGGGAACGGGAGGCGGGGACGACATCAACGAGGCTCGCTCACCTCCGAGAATACAAGGATCAGGCGCAGCTCGCCATCCACCCGCGCACGGCGCAGCTGCAAAGTCAGCGGCTCGCCGATGGCCGACTGGAACGAGCGCCGGACGCGCTTGCCGGAGCGCAGCACATCGGCGCACCACTCCGCCAGGCGCAGGCCGAGCCCGCGACAGGCCCCGCTGACGTTGCCGCCGATGTCCGCGTCGTCCAGCGCCAGGAACTGCGCGGCCATGGCGTTGAAGTGCCGCAGCGTGAGCTCGCTGTCGAGCAGCACGACGCCCAGCTCCAGGCCATCGAGCATCTGCTCGAGATCGAGCGCCGTGAGGCGTAGCTGCTCGACCCTCGCGCGCAAGGCTTCGTTCACGCCATGTAGAGCGTCGTTGGCGTGCTGCAGCTGGGTGTTGAGGCTCCTGATCTCACCGAACGCCTGCACGACAGGATCGCGCTCGGGGTGCAGAGCCTGTTCAGCAAAGGCCTCTTCAGCAAAGGGCTCTGCACGAAAGGCCTCCGCAGGCGAGCGATCAGCGGCGCGCAGCTCGAAGATGCCGCTCTCGCCCACTCGAGACCCGCTCTGCTGCTGCTCTGGAATGCTTGCCATTGGCCCCCCTTCCGCGCTTCCTTGCGACCTTGGGAGCTACAATGGGGCAGATGCCGAGCGAGCTGTGAGCGGTTCGACTGTGAGCTGCAGAATACCGCACCAGTGTTCGGCTCGAGCAGCGCTCATTTCATGGGAGCCCCAAGGCCGCGTGAAATGTCAGCGGCTGTTTCTCCTGCCGGAGCGTCTGGGTACACCCGGCGTACATCGGGCAAGGCCCCGGTGCACGACGTCCCCGTCGAATGGTGGGGCCAGCTGAACCGTGCGGGGCAGCTGGCGTGCTCGCCGTTCGCGTGCGGATGTCGACCGCGCGGAGTGCTGCAGCGGGCCGTGAACTCGTGCTGCGGTGTCGCTGCTGCAGGCTCGTTGCACCGTGATTCGCCCGGCTCGACAGGGTGGGGAGCGGGCGGACTTGACAGAGCATCGTTCGTGACGAACACTGTTCGTCATGGCGGCGCGAGACCCGTTCCAGGCACCCCGGGTTCGCAGCCGCCGCGGCGGCCCCGTGAAGCAGCCGCTCAGCCGCGACGCCATCGTCGCTGAAGCGCTGCGGCAGCTGACCGTCGAGGGCCCGCAGGGCATGAGCTTGCGCAAAGTGGCGGCCGCGCTCGAGACGGGGCCGGCCTCTCTGTACGCGTACGTCGAGGACCTGGAGGAGCTGCGAGCGCTGGTGCTCGATCGCGCGCTGGCCAAGGTCGATGTGCGCTGCGCCCGGGCAGCGGACTGGCGCGATCGGGTCTGCGCGGTGCTGGAGTCCTACTCACGGGTGCTGTGCGCGAGCCCGGGGCTGGCCCAGCTGGCGTTCGGCACGATCGCGGTGGGGCCCAACGCGCTGCGCATCACCGAAGCGCTCCTGGGCTCGCTGGCGCAAGGCGGCATCGCTCCCGAAACGCGGGCGTGGGCGGTCGATCTCCTGATCTTGCAGGTCACCGCGGTGGCCGCCGAGCACGCGGAGGGTCTCGAGCCGGCGGCTCCCGGCGGGCGCGTCGCGCGCGCGGTGGCCAGCGTTTCCGAGCGCGATTATCCGCAGATTCATGCCAGCCGCGCCCATCTGCTCTCGGGCACGGGCGCGCAGCGACTCGCCTGGGCGATCGACGTGGTCTTGCAAGGCATCCGGCAAGTTCCGCGTGCTCCCGCCGGCGCCCCGCGGCGCGCAGCCAAGGGTCCGCGGCGCGCTCGCTGAAGGAGTGCGGAAGGCCGGCGCGTCTTCTTTTTGGGTCAAGGGCGAACGGTGTTCGTCACGAACGATGTTTAGAACCCTGCAGGAAAGGCACTGCAAATGCTCCCCAACTCCGCTCTCTCCGCTCCCGTCCTGATCGTGGGCGGCGGTCTCGCCGGGCTCTCGGCGGCGCTCTTCCTGGCCTGGCGCGGCGTCTCGGTCGTGCTGGTGGAGAAGTATGCCGGCAGCTCTCCGCATCCACGCGCCATCGGCTTCACGCCGAGGACGCTGGAGCTGTTCCGTGCCGTCGGTATCGCCGGGCGCGTGCCGGAGGTGCCGAGCGGACACGGCCCTCCGCGCCGCATCCAGGTCGAAAGCCTGGCGGGCAAGTGGCACGCCGAGAGCGACTGGAGCCCGGGGCAGCCGCGCGCCGAGCGCGGAGCACCGGCGCGCGGCGCGGAACAGGGCTCGCCTTGCACCGGGACGGCGATCGCGCAAGACCGGCTCGAGCCCATCCTGCGCGAGCAAGCGATCGCACTCGGCGCCGACGTGCGCATGAACACCGAGCTCCGTTCGTTCGCGCAGACGGCGGACGGCATCGTGGCCCGGCTGCGTCAGCGCGACGGGCGCGAGTACGCGCTGCAGGCCCGGTATCTGATCGCGGCGGACGGCCACTCCAGCCCGATCCGTGAAGCGCTCGGCATCGGGCGCTCCGGGCACGGCTGCTTGCAAGTGGTGCGCAGCGTGCTGTTTCGCGCCGAGCTCGACCAGTACCTGGAGTCGGGGATCAGCCAGTTTCAGATCGAGCAGCCCGATCTGAAGGGGATGCTCACGACCTACCGGGACGGCCGCTGGCTGCTCATGTTCGCGGACGACCAGGAGCGTGACGAGGCAACGCTGCGCGCCAAGGTGAAGCAGGCGATCGGGCGCGAGCTCGCCTTCGAGCTCATCACCACCGGTCGCTGGCTGCTGAGCGCCCTGATCGCGGAACGCTTCTCGTCGGGTCGCGTCTTCCTGGTGGGCGATGCCGCGCACACCTTGCCGCCGGCGCGCGGCGGCTATGGCGCGAACACGGGCATCGAAGACGCGTTCAATCTCGCCTGGAAGCTCGCGGCCGTGCTCTCGGGCGTGTCGGCGCCGGCTCTGCTCGACAGCTACGACGCCGAGCGGCGTCCGATCGCGTGGCTTCGGCACGGCCAGATCTTCGCCCGGCCGGATTACGCCAGCTGGGCGAGCGAAGCCGAGAAGAGCGTGCCGCTCCTCGACGATCAGGCCATCGAGCTCGGCCAGCTCTACCGTTCGCGCGCCGTGCTCGGGGCAGGGGACGAGCTGCCGCCCGCACAGCGGCCCGAGCAGTGGGCGGGACAACCCGGAACCCGCGTGCCGCACCTCTGGCTGCCCCACGCTGAGGCTCGGGTCTCGACGCTCGATCTGCTGCAGCGCGACTGGGTCCTGGTCGCGCACGACGAGCGCTGGCAAGCAGTCGTGGCTGGCGCCGTCGAGCAGCTCGGGCTCGAGCTGAAGTTGCTGCCGCCGTCCGCCGAGCTGCGGGCGGCCCTGGGCATCGGCGCGGGCGGCGCTTCACTGGTGCGCCCCGACGGCTACGTGGCATGGCGCTCGCGCGAGCTGCCGGAGCAGCCGGCAGTCGCGCTCGGCGACGCGCTGGCTCGGGTCGCGCACGTCGCCCGGGGTCCCGAGGATTCGCGCGTGACGAGCGGATGAGGGCCGGCCCCAAACCAACGCACGGCCCGCGGCGAGCCGCGACGGGAGCGCTCAGTCGCAGCTGGGCTGCAGCGCCGGATCGAGCTGGTAGCGGAACGCCTGCTGGATGTCCTCCGGCAAGGTGCGGCTGAGCGAGAGCGGCGGCAAGGCGTCGAGCGCGAAGAAGCCGACCTCGGTCGTCTCGTTCGAGACGCGCGCTTCACCGCCGATCAGATCGGCAAGAAAGATCAGCTTGTAGATGCCGCCGAGGTGCTGGGGCCGGTAGGGGTGCAGCCGCCGGTCACGCAGCGCGACGAGGCGCGTCACGCGCACGATGTAGCCGGACTCCTCGCGTACTTCGCGTTCGGCCGCCGCGCGCGGGGAGTCGGGCTCGTCCGCCCAGCCTCCGGGCAGCGTCCAGGCGCCGTCGAGCCACTCCTTGACCAGCAGCACGCGCCCCTGCGAGAACACGGCCGTGCGCACGTCGACCTTCGGCGTCGGGTAGCCCCGCTCGATGCAGAATGCCTCGCTGATCTGCGCGGGGGTGCGGTCCAGCAGCTCCGCCAGCATGGCATGAGAGAGTTCGCGCAGCTCCTCGTAGCGTTCGCGGTCGAAGCGGCCCTCGCTGTAGGTGAGCCCGGTCTGGGCCATCGCGCGCAGGCGCTGCGCGGCGGCGAGCCAATCCAATGCCATGACGGGTCCATAGCATGAGGTCCTGCCCTGCTGGCTTCCGTGCCTCGACCCATCCGGCGCCCAGGCGAACGGGCAGGGGCCCGCCCACTGGCGATGGCAGAAGGCCAGGATTCCGGGATTGGCGATTGTGGCTCGCGCAGCGCCCGGGTAGCGTGGGCGCGCGGAAGTCTCATGGTAAAATCGCTGTACTTTTCCTCCTCGCTGGCGTTGCTGATCAGCTGCGCGGGCGCCACCAGCAGCAGCGAGCGCGGGGCAGTGCCGTCCGCCGCAGCAGCGCCGGCCGTGGCGAAGAGCGAGCAGGTGCTCGCCGGCAGTGAGCGCACTCCGCACGATCCGGGGCAGTACGTCAGCTTCGAGCCGACGCCGGGCGGCTTTGCGCTGGTGGCGGGCGGGCGCGCGACGGCGTTGCTCGCGAGCTCGCGGGAGGCGCCGGGGGTGCAGCGTGCTGCGCGCGACCTGGGCGCGGATGTGGGGCGGGTCAGCTCGATCCCGGCGGCCGTGGCGCTGGATAGCGCGCCCGCCGATGCGCGCCAGGTCGTGCTGATCGGTACCGTCGATCAAAGCCCGCTGCTCGGCGAGCTGGAGCGCACGGGGAAGCTCGACCTGTCCGAGCTCCGGGGGCGCTGGGAGATGGCCATCACCCAGGCCGTCGAGCAGCCGCTGCCCGGGATCGAGCGCGCGCTGGTGATCGCGGGCAGCGATCCGCGCGGCACGATTTATGGCATCTACGATCTGTCCCGGCAGATGGGCGTCTCCCCCTGGTACTACTGGGACGACGTGCCGGCGCGCCACCACGCCGAGATCCATGTCACGGCGGGCCGCCACTCACAGGGCGAGCCCGCGGTCAAATATCGTGGCTTCTTCATCAATGATGAGGACCCGGCGCTCGGCACCTGGGCGCGGCACACGTTTGGTGACGCGCCGAACCCCCAGCATCCGCGCGGCTTCGAGCATCAGCTCTACGCGAAGGTGTTCGAGGTGCTGCTGCGTTTGAAGGGCAACTACCTGTGGCCGGCGGTCTGGAGCCGCTCGCTGTTCGACGACGATCCACGCAATCAGTCGCTGGCCGCCGAATACGGCATCGTGATGGGTACCTCGCACGAGGCGCCGATGATGCGCGCGCAGGACGAGTGGAATCGCTATGGCCAGAAAGATGGCCCCTACGGCGGCACCGGTGAGTTCAGCTTCGTGCGCAACGCCGATACGCTGGAGCGCTACTGGGCGGACGGCATCCGGCGCATGAACGGCTTCGAGAGCATCATCACGGTGGGCATGCGCGGCAACGGTGACACCGGCATGGAGGACGCGCAGGGCATCGAGCTCATGCAGCGCATCGTCACCACCCAGCGCCGCATCATCGCCGACGTCACGCAGCGCGACCCGGCCAGCGTTCCGCAGATCTGGTCCCTGTACAAGGAAGTGCAGCAGTACTGGGAAGACGGGATGCGCGCGCCGGACGATGTGCTGATCAACTGGTGCGACGACAACTGGGGCAACATGCGCAAGCTCCCGAGCCCCAGCGACGCGCCCCGCTCGGGCGGCTACGGGCTATACTACCACTTCGATTACGTGGGCGGCGGTCGCAACTACAAGTGGAACGACACCAGCCCGCTCGCGAACGTCTGGGAGCAGCTCCACCTCTCCTACGAGAGCGGCGTGGAGCGCATGTGGATGGTGAACGTCGGGGACCTGAAGAACAACGAGCACCCGCTGGAGTTCTTCCTCGACTACGCCTGGGATCCGGGGCGCTGGCCCAGCGAGCGGCTGGGCGCCTGGGAAGAGCAGTGGGCGGCGCGTCAGTTCGGGCCCGCGCTCGCGCTCGACATCGCGCGCCTGTTGACCCGCTACGGGCAGCTGCAGTCGCGCCGCAAGCCCGAGCTCTTGAATCGCGCGATCACGCTCGATCCCGCGCTGGACATCAGCAAGACCGAGCAGGCCGTGATCTACCGTGATGCCAGCCCCTTCAGCCTCGTCAACTATCGCGAGGCGGAACGCGTGACCGACGACTGGGCTCTGCTCGCGAAGGAGAGCGAGGCCATCCAGCAGCGGCTCGATCCGCAGCTGCGCGATGCCTACTACCAGCTGGTGCAGTACCCCGTCGCGTCGACGGCCAACGTGTACCAGCTGCGGCTCGCGCAGTTCCGCAACATCCTGTACGCGGCGCAGGGGCGCGCCTCGAGCCTGGCCCAGGCCGATGCCGCGGAGGCTCGCTGGAAGGAGGATCAGGCGATGAGCGCGTATTACAACAACGAGCTCGCCGGCGGAAAATGGCAGGGTTTTCAGACTCAAGCCAAGCTGGGCTACGGAGGCCCCTATCCGGAGTCGAGCTGGCAGCAGCCGCCGCCCGGCAAGGGAGATTTCATCTGGCCGCCGCTGGTGCGGCCCCAGCTGCCGGCTGCCGCCGAGCTCGGCGTGGCGATCGACGGCTCCGAGGATTTCTGGACGGCCTCGGGGAAGAAGGCGCCCCCGCGGCTGCCGGAGTTCAGCCCGTACCAGACGCAGGGCGAGCAGTACATCGAGGTCTTCAACCGGGGTCAGAAGCCCTTCCAGTATCGGATTGAATCCCCAGCCCCGTGGCTCACGGTCGAGCCGCGCGAGGGCACGGTTCGAGATCAGGTTCGCGCTGCGCTGCGGGTCGACTGGGCGCGCGCTCCGAAGGGCGTCACGCCCGTCTGGCTCAGCGTCACGGGTCCGAACCAGAGTCGCGTGCTGGTCGAGGCGCGCGTGAACAACCCGGAGCGGAGCGCGCCGCCGACGGGCTTCATCGAAGCCAACGGCTACGTGTCGATCGAAGCCGAGCACTTCGATCGCGTCGTGGACCGAGCGCCCGTGTACTGGCAGCACCTGCCGCACATCGGCCGCACCGGGGGCGGCATGACCCCGTTCCCCGCGACGGCCCCGCGCCAGGCGCTCGCTACCGATGGAGCACGGCTCGAGTATGACGTGCAGCTGTGGAAGGCGGGCAAGGTGAAGGTCTGGGCCTACCTTTCGCCGCGCAACAACGTGCGGGCCAGCGACGGTCTCGAGTACGCCGTCTCGCTCGACGATGCGCCGCCTCAGCTCGTGAACATCACCAAGGCCTTGAACGGCATCCCGATGAACCGATCGTTCGAGCGCAACACCTCGGATAACGTGAACCTGACCTCGACCGAGCACGAGCTGTCCGCTCCCGGCCACCACGTGCTGAAGTTCTGGGCTGTCGATCCCACCGTGATCGTGCAGAAGCTCGTGATCGACACCGGCGGCTTGCGGTCGAGCTATCTCGGTCCGCCCGAAAGCGCACGCCGTGCGCAACTGCCCGCGCAAGGAGAACGTCTATGACGACCGCAGACGTCAAAGCATCGCTCGAGGCGGAAGGCGACGAGAACGCAGCACCCACGGCAACGAGCGTCGCGAAGACCGGCTACGTGCGCTGGGGCATCTGCGCGCTGCTCTTGTTTGCGACCACGATCAACTACGTCGATCGCCAGGTGATCGGCATCCTCAAGCCCACCCTGGTGCAGGAATTTGGCTGGTCCGACGAGCGCATCTATGCCGCGATCGTCGTCGGCTTTCAGCTCGCCTACTCGATCGGGCTGGCGCTCGGAGGCCGCTTCATCGATCGCGCGGGGCTGCGCATCGGCTTCGTTTGCGCGGTCGTGCTCTGGAGCCTCGCGGCCGCGGGCCACGCCGTCGCGCACCGTCTGGGCGGCTTCGAGCTGCCCGGAATCATCATCGACCCCAAGCTGGGCTTCTCGCTGATGACGCTCGGCGGGGCGGCAGCAGGCTTCGCGTTGATGCGCTTCTTGCTCGGCCTGGGTGAGGCGGTCAACTTCCCCGCCTCGATCAAGGCCGTCGCCGAGTGGTTTCCCAAGCGCGAGCGCGCCTTCGCGACCGGCCTGTTCAACTCGGGCAGCAACATCGGCGCGCTGCTCACCCCGCTGATCGTGCCCTGGATTACCCTGCACTGGGGCTGGCAGTGGGCCTTCATCGGCACCGGTCTGACGGGTCTGCTCTGGGTCTTCGCCTGGTTGGCCTTCTACCGCGCGCCCGAAGCTCACCCGACCCTGTCTGCGGCGGAGCTCGCCTTCATCCGCAGCGATCCGCCGGACCCGCCCGCCGCCAAGGTGAGCGCTACCGTCCTGCTCCGGCGCCGGCAGACCTACGCGTTTGCGCTCGGCAAGTTCCTCACCGACCCGGTCTGGTGGCTTTATCTGTTCTGGATCCCGGATTTCTTGAGCCGCGCATATCATCTCGATCTGAAGTCCATCGGCCTGCCATTGATCACCATCTACCTGTTGGCGGATGTCGGCAGCATCGGGGGCGGGTGGCTCTCGTCGCGCCTGCTCGCGCGCGGCTGGTCCACCAACCGTGCCCGCAAGGTCACGATGTTGATCTGCGCGGCCTGCACGGCTCCGGTCGTGCTCACTTCCCAGGTCTCCCATCTATGGGGCGCGGTGGCGTTGATCGGTCTGGCCGCGGCGGCGCACCAGGGCTGGTCGGCGAATCTGTACACTCTGGTCTCGGACATGTTCCCGCGTCGCGCGGTGGGCTCCGTCGTGGGCTTCGGGGGAATGGCGGGCGGCGTCGGCGGCATGCTGTTGAGCTTGATCGTGGGCGAGGTGCTGCAGCGCACCGGGCGCTATGACGCGCTCTGGGTCGTGGCCGGTGCAGCGTATCTGGTCACCTGGGTCCTGATTCACTGGCTCGTTCCCCGGCTGGAGCCGGCCCAGATCGATTGATCGGGCACGCTCGTCAGCCCCTTTGCACACGCTGACACAGGGCGTGCCACTCCAGCCGCTCCGGGCAGGGCGGAGCAGGCTGTTTTCGGCCCGCCTCGGCGCTCGCGCCGCTGGCGCGGAACGTGCTTCGAGCGCTCTCGTGACATTTGCGAGTTCCTTGCGAGCCGTTGGGGTGGGGGTCATCCTGTGTTCCACCTTTTGCTACACCGCGCCGGCGAGCGCCTGCGCGGGCCCCGAGTGTACCGCGCCGGTACGGCTGCCGGCGCTGACGTCGATGCCGGGAAACCTGGTCTACTTCCAGGTGTTCCCAGAAGATCCGGGCGTGCTCACGCTGCGCACTGCCGGAGGAGAGCCCATCGCGGCGAGCATCCAAACGCTGGGTGCCGATCGCGTGTTCGCTCCCGAAGCCGCGATTCCGGCCAGCACGGACGTCGTGCTCGAGTATCGCGAGAGCTGCTTCGACGGTCCCGCGAGCGCCACGAGCAGCTTCGCGTTCGCCACCACCGAGGCCGCTGCCGTCGAGCTCCGTCCCGCCCAGCTGACCCTGGAGGAGAAGGGTGTCTTGTATGCGAATCGGCAGGTCACGGCGGTGTTCGTCCGGCTCCGGCATCTGAACCCCGTCGCCAACGCCGCAGGCTTGCCGCTGCTCGACACCCAGGCTTGGGTCGATGGCGAACACGCGCAGCAGATCCAGAGCGCCGAGCTGGAGCTCGTCGCGCCTTGTCCTTCGCTCTCCGGGCTCGACATCGACTCGTGCAACCCGCCGATCCTGCTGGACCCTGGCGTGCATTCGGTGGAGGTGCGCTCGCACCTCGTCGGGCAAACCACGCAGCCAGAGCCGGCGCGGCTGGAGGTGGATTTGCGCTGTCCGGCGAGCCCTGTTCCGCCCGTTACAGGTCACGACGCCGGCGCAATAGACGCCGGGAACACGACCAGCACCGTCGACACGGGCGCGCGCGAGGACGCTGGCGCGGCCAGCGCGCAGGAGCCGGCAGACCATGATCTGAGCCCCCCGGCGCCAGCGCCGGTATCCTCCCATCGTGGCTCGGGATGTGGGCTGTACCCGCCGGAGCCCTCCGGGCGCGCTCCGTTGCTCGCGGGGGGCTCGTTGGCGCTCGCAGCGCTGGCCCTGGCCCGGCGGCGCCGGCGCGCAGAGTGAATTCAGCGGCAGGGGGGGGCAGTCGCTGGGCATGGATCACCCGATCGCGGCAAGGCGCCGTTCTTGCTCGCCGCAGGAGATGAACGGAAATCAGGGTTGTTCGCGCGCCAGGAGTGCCTCCGCGGCTGCCGCACCAAGCTGGCGACGTTAACGCGGCAAGTGTCTGCAACCCGTCGTGTCCGCCCGGGGAATGTTTCACCGTGACATGACCGGTGCCCGGGCACGGCGGGGCTGACCGCAGGAACCTCCGTGCCCGCAGAGGGGGATCGAGATGGAGGAAGATGATGAGACGAGGCGGCTGTTGTCGTTTTGTCGCTTGCCCCGCTCTCGGGGCTTCCGGCATGCAAGGCGCCGCCCGAAGCGCCGCAGAAGGCAACGTTCGCGGCCCGGGCACGGTTCGACGGGGGAATACGCCCGCTCGCGGCCCTCGCAGGCAAGTAGCATCCGCAAAACTGCACCCTCAGTGCCGCGGCCACGATTGCCGGCGGCGGCGGCGTGCGGTTAAAGTCGCGGCCCAGGACTGTCATGAGCCGCGATCCTCGAGAGTTGACGGCGGGCGCCTGCCTGCTCGGGATAGCAGCGATCGCGCTCTGGCAGGGCTCCGACCTGGATCCAGGCACGCTACGCCAGATGGGCCCCGGCATGCTGCCGCGCGTGCTGGCCGTGCTGGTGGGCCTGTGCGGAGTCGCGATCGGGCTCCGTTCGCTGTGGCAGGTGGCCCCGCAAGCGGCAGGAGCCGCGCCCGGCGCTGACCCCGCGCGCGGCACGTGGAGCGCTCTGCGCGCGCCCGTGTTCCTGGTCCTGGCGGCCACCGTGTTCGGGCTGTGCGTGCGCCCGCTCGGGCTGGTGATCGCATCCCCGCTCGCGATCGTGATCTCCACCCTGGCCAGCCCCGAGACCAAGCGGCTCGAGAGCTTGTGGTTCGCGCTCGGCATGACCGCCTTCTGCGTCGTGCTGTTCTGGACCTTGCTCGGGCTACCGATCCCGGTCGCACCCTGGCTGATCGGGTACTGAGCGCGCGCCATGAGCGACCTGATTCACAATCTTCAGCTCGGGTTCGCGACCTCGCTCTCCCTGCTCAACATCGTGCTCTGCCTCGGCGGTTGCCTGATCGGCACGCTGATCGGGGTGCTGCCCGGCATCGGCCCCATCGCCACCATCGCGATGCTGCTGCCGATCACCTTCAACGTGGACCCGACCAGCGCCCTGATCATGCTGGCGGGCATCTACTACGGTGCCCAATACGGCGGGTCCACGACGGCCATTTTGGTGAACATTCCGGGGGAGGCCACCGCCGTGGTGACCGTACTGGATGGACATCCCATGGCGCGGCAAGGGCGAGCTGGCATCGCGCTGGGCATCGCGGCCATCGGTTCGTTCATCGCCGGTACCATCTCCACCCTGGTGGTGGCGGCGCTCGGTGTTCCACTTTCGGAGCTGGCGCTCTGGTTTGGACCACCCGAGTACTTCTCGCTGATGGTTCTGGGCCTGACGCTCGCGATCGTGCTGGTGCAGGGCTCGCTGCTCAAGGCCGGCTCGATGGTGCTGCTCGGCCTGCTGCTCTCCACCGTGGGTGCCGATCTGGAGACCGGGCAGGACCGGCTCACTTTCGGTCTGGACGAGCTCTCGGACGGCATCGACTTCGCAGTGCTGGCGATGGGCCTGTTCGGCTTCGCGGAGGTGCTGCGCAACTTGCAGAGCTTCGAGGCGCAGCCGCAGGTGCACACGACGATCGGGCGGCTCTTGCCTTCGCGCGAGGATTTCAAGCGCGCACTCCGTCCCATCTTGCGCGGCACGGGCCTGGGCTCGATCCTGGGTATCCTGCCGGGCAACGGTGCCGTACTGGCGCCGTTCGCGAGCTATGCTCTGGAGAAGCGCATCGCGGACGACTCCAGCCGCTTCGGCCGCGGCGCGATCGAGGGTGTGGCCGGGCCCGAAGCCGCCAACAACGCCGGCGCGCAGACGGCCTTCATCCCGCTGTTGACGCTGGGCATTCCGCCCAACGCCGTGATGGCCCTGATGGTCGGGGCCATGACCATCCACGGCATCATCCCGGGGCCGCAGGTGATCAACAATCGCCCCGATCTGTTCTGGGGCATGGTCACCAGCATGTGGATCGGCAACCTGGCGTTGCTCGCGATCAATCTGCCGCTGGTCGGCCTGTGGGTGCGCCTGCTGCGCGTGCCCTACCGGCTCATGTTCCCGGCGATCCTGATCTTCTGTTGCATCGGCATCTACTCGATCAACAACCGCCCGGGGGACGTGCTGCTGATGGCCGGCTTCGGCATCGTCGGGCACTCCTTGTTCCGGCTGGGGTTCGAGCCCGCGCCGCTGCTGCTCGGCTTCGTGCTGGGGCGCCTGCTGGAGGAGAAGCTGCGCCAGGCCCTGGTGCTCTCGCGCGGCAGCTTCTTGCCGTTTGTCACGCGCCCGGTGTCGTGCGGGCTGCTGATCGTGGCCGTCGCCGTTCTGATCATTGCCCTCTTGCCGGCGGTCCGCAAGAAACGGGCAGAGGTCAGCCTATCTTGAGGCAGTCAGGAGAGAAGTCGATCATGAAGAACTCTGCACGGACATCCCGCACCTCGAGGCTCTCCGTCCCGAATCGCTGGCGCAAGCTGCAGGCGGTCGCGCTCGGCGCCGCTGCCTGCCTCTGGGGCACTGTCGTCTCCGCCGCGGATCCGTACCCAGCGCGGCCGATCACCGAGATCGTGCCGTTCTCGGCGGGCGGCCCTACCGACGTGATCGCGCGCATCACCGGCGAGCACATGTCGAAGGTGCTGGGCCAGCAGATCGTGATCGAGAACGTCGCCGGCGCGGGCGGCACCACCGGCATCACGCGCGGCGCGCAGGCCAAGGGCGATGGCTACACGATCATGATGGGGCACATGGGCACCCACGCGGCAGCGCCCGCGCTCTATCCGAGGCTCAAGTACAATCCAGAGAAGGACTTCGAGCCGATCGGACTGGCGGTGGGCACGCCGATCCTGATCGTGGCCAAGAAGGATTTCCCCGCCAAGGACTTCAGGGAGTTCGTCGCTTACCTGAAGGCGAACCAGGCCAAGGTGAACGAGGCGCACGCCGGTGTCGGCTCGGTGTCGTTCACGACCTGCACGTTGTTTGACTCGCAGCTGGGCATCAAGCCCGCCAGGGTGGCGTATCGCGGTACGGGCCCGGCCCTGAATGACCTCATGGGCGGCCAGGTCGACTACATGTGCGATCAGATCGTGAACCTGGCCGAGCAGATCAAGGGCGGAAAGATCAAGGCCTACGCGATCGCTACGGAGAAGCGTTCGCCTGCACTGCCGGACGTCCCCACCACCGCGGAAGGAGGAATGCCGGAGTTCCAGGTCAGCGCCTGGAACGCGCTGTTCGCGCCCAAGGGCACCCCGAAGGACGTGGTCGCGAAGCTGAACGATGCTCTCGTCAAGGCCCTCGACGACGCGACGACGCGCCAGCGCCTGCTCGATCTGGGTGGAATCTTGCCGGACGGGCCCGGTCGCACACCGGCGGCGCTGGGAGACCTGGTGAAGAAAGAAGTCGCGCGCTGGACGCCGATCCTGAAGGCGACCGGCGCGGTGGGCGACTGAGCGAGCTCCTCCGGCGTGGCATGCCGGCGTGATTCATTCTAGAAGTCGCGGCGGGGCTGATCGTGCCCCTGAGCTCCAGCGCGTCCCGGATTGTGGTCGTCATGCGCAACGGCAGCATGCCTCCACCATCGTCGCGCCTGCCTCCGGTGAAGCAGGCCGACATCGAAGTCGTTGCCAACTACATCGACAACCCGCGCTACTGGCCCGAGTTCTTACCTCCCGACGTGACGCCGCCCGACGCCGCGGACGCGGGCACGGCGCTGCCCCCAGCCGTCGATGCCGGCGCCGACGGGGGTTGACGAGCGCTGGGCTCATCCGCGAGGTGGGCATATTCTGGTGCCGGGCGCCGACGTGCGGTACCGAGCCCTGGAGCTCCCGCCGAAGAAGCGGCTACGGCCGGCGTGCGTGCAGCTGCCCCAGCTGCGCGCTGCGGAGCGCCAGCTGCTGGCCGGAAACGCAGTAGTCCTGCGCGCTGTCCCCCTCGATGATCTGGTTCTCGGCCACGACGTAGTTGGCGGTCGAGTTGAGGGTCAGAGTCCCTGCCAGGTCACAGGCGCAGTTGCTCTCTGCCAATTGGCAGGTCAGCGTGGCGTCGGGCAGGTTCGCGCGCAGCTGGGGTGCCGCCGCGGTCGCCACGAGCGCGCACAGGTTGTCGTTCAGCGTCAGCTGCAGCCGCGTCACGGCAGCGATACACGACGGAGAGAGGGTCAAGGCCGCGGTCAGCGCCGCGGTGCCGCTGACCGTGCGGGTCGTGGCCGTGTAGTCGAGCGTGAGGTCGTAGCTGGGCAGGTCCACGCTCTGCACGGCATCCGAGCAGGCCGCCGGCAGCTGCGCCCCGAGCAGCTGCGTCGCCGTCACGGGATCGGGGCACAGCGCATCCACGCGCCAGCTGCCCACCACGTCTCCGCCACAGGCGCGCAGCTCGCTGCAGGCGTCCGCTTCAGCGCCCTTCTTTCCTCCGCAAGCGGCGAGCAGCGCGCACAGCCAAAACAGGCCGCTGCCCGGCGCGCGCCGCTCAGACAAGCGCCATCCCCGTGGCGACGAGCACGGCCACCCCGCCCCCGACCATGACGTAGGCCACCGAATTGCGCTTGCTCAGCGCGCTGCGCGCGAAGCGGGCGACCAGCGCCGCGCTCACCAGCGCCGCGAGTCCGAGCCCGGCCGCGGGCTGGCTCACTGCCAGCGCCGCTCCGCCGACCAGCAGCAAACCCGAGACGCCGCCAGCGATCAACGAGGCGCGGCTGTTAGCCCGGACATAGCCCATCACTCCACCGGCCAGGGAGAGGGCACCATAACCAGCGGCCGCGGCGATGGCGATTGTGTGTAGCATGTAGGTTCCTTCGCCTGATCGCGCGGTGAAGGCAAGCGCAACCTGGCTGGCGCCGCAGCCGTATCGCTCTTCGATGACCCCGCTCGCCCGCTGCATTCTGCTTGCGCTGGGGCTCTTGCAGTGCCGCTCGGCGTCCAAGCCTGCTTCACTCTCCGCTTCGCCCGCGCTGCCGGCGCCGGTCAGCGCACAGGCACAACTCGAGCGAGCCGCGGCGCCGCGCTCTCTGACGATCGCGAGCTGGAACCTCGATTGGCTCAACCGTCGCGCTCAGCGCGGCCCGGTCCGCCGCGGCCCCGCGGACTACCAGCGACTCCAGCGTTATGCCCAGCGGCTGCGAGCCGACGTGATCGCGGTCCAGGAGGTCGACGGTGCAGAGGCCCTGCAGCAGGTCTTCGCGCCCGACGAGTACGAGTACCACGTCACCAGCCAGCGCGACGTCCAGCGCGTGGGCTTCGCCTATCGCAAGGGCTTGCTCGTCGAGCGACATCCGGACCTGACCGCTCTGGACGTCGGCGGCCTGCGCGTCGGCGCGGACCTGACCGTGCACGTCAACGGCGAGGCGCTGCGGCTGCTCGCGGTGCACCTGAAATCGGGCTGCTTCGCCGCGCCGCTCAGCAGTCCCCGCGCAGCTTGCGTGAAGCTGCAAGCCCAGCTGCCCGTGCTGGAGCGCTGGATCGACGATCGCGCCCGCGCCGGCGAGGCCTTCCTGGTGCTCGGCGATTTCAATCGCCGCTTGAACGCGCGGGATCCGTTTTACGCCGAGCTCGACGACGGCGAGCCTCCGAACGCGGATCTGAGCTTGCTCGGTGAGGGGCACGCCTCGCGCTGCTGGGGTGGAAAGTATCCCGAATTCATCGATCACCTGCTGCTCTCGCGAGATGCCGCAGCCTGGTTGCAGCCGAACTCCTTCGCGGAGCTCGGCTACGACGACGCGGACGCGCCGTTCCGATCCAAGCTCTCCGACCACTGCCCGATCGAGGTCGTCCTCACCCCTGGCGTGCGCGCGGCCCCCGCACCGGTCCCGGCTCCGACGGCGGCCGCCCCGCCACCGATCAAAGGCAACATCAACGCCCGCCATCAGAAGCTCTATCACTTGCCGGGCTGCCCTTCGTACGCGGAGACGCGCATCGACGAGAGCCGGGGGGAGCGCCTGTTTGCCACCGAGTCGGAAGCCATCGCCGCAGGCTGGCAGCGCGCCGCGGGCTGCCGGCGCTAGCGCGTGGCGATCGCCACGAGGCCGTCCGATGTGGCGAGATAGACGTGCCCGGCGTCGCCGCCGAGGATCTGATCGCCCAGGCTCGAGCGAAAGCCCGCTGCGGTCTGACCCTCGCGCAGCGCGTACACGGACCAGCTGTCGCGCCAGTACAGGCCGTCATCCGCCACGACCAGCTGAACGGGTTTCTCCGTTGCAGAGAGCCGCTCGAAGCTGGTCTGCAGCACGCCAGGGGTGACGGTACCCGCCGAAATGTCCGGGCAGCTTCCGCCGCCCTCGCACGCAGAGGCGAGCGCGAGGCCGCACAGCGCCAGACAGCGGAGCAAGATCCGTGACATTCGGAGCCAGGGTAGCGCGGGCGCGGGGCCGGCGCAAAAGGGGCCTTTCCGCGCCCCCGGTGAAATGGCGGCCGCAGAGTGCCTCGGAACCTCGATCGGGAGGCCGGTGACGTTGCAGCGCGTCTCTTGCCGTGCTGGATTAGCAGTCCATGAAATTGCCGACCTCCCTCGCCCGGCGCCTGATCGCCGTTGGACTGAGCCTTGGCCTCGGAGCGGTTGCGCTCGCGGCGCCGCCGCTGGCGGGGGCACCGAACAAGACCGAGGCGAACATCACGCGCCTGACGACGGGGCTGCTGGAGCACTCGCAGTTCGCGCATCATCCGCTCGATTCCGAGCTGGCCGGCAAATTCCTGGATGGTTACCTGGACGCTCTCGACGGGCGGCGCTCACTCTTCCTGCAGTCCGACGTGCAGGAGTTTGCCGCCTTCCGTCCCACCCTGGCGCAGGCGACGCGTGACGGCGATACCACGGCAGCCCACGCCATCTGGCGCCGCTACCAGCAGCGCCTGGGCGAGCGCACGGCGTATCTCACGCAGCAGCTGAAGACTGCCAAGTTCGAGTTCACGGGCCACGACACCTTCTCCTTCGATCGCGAGCACGCGCAGCGGCCGCGCGACATGGCCGCTGCGCAGGCGGGCTGGCTGCAGGAGCTGCGCGCCGAGTATCTCGACGAGAAGCTGCGCGACGTCCCCGAGCCGAAGATCGCGGCCACGCTGACCCGCCGCTACGAGCAACAGCAGAAGACGATGCAAGCGTTCGCGGACGACGACGTGCTGGAAGCGTACCTGAACGCGCTCGCCCACGTGTACGATCCGCACTCCGACTATCTCGGTCACGAGCAGATGGAGAGCCTCTCCATCTCCATGAATCTGTCCTTGTTCGGCATCGGCGCAGTCCTGGAGTCGAAGGACGGGTATACGACCATCCGCGAAATGGTTCCGGGCGGTCCCGCGGCGCGCGGCGGCGTCCTGCAGCCCGGTGACCGCATCGTCGCGGTCGCGCAGGCGGGCAAAGATCCCGTGGATATCGTCAGCATGCCGCTCTCGCGTGCCGTGGAGCTGATCCGCGGGCCCAAGGGCACTGGCGTGACCTTGACCATCATCCCGGGCAGCGCGCCGGAAGGCAGCGCGCCCAAGACGGTCGCGCTGGTGCGCGATGAGATTCAGCTCGAGGATCAGCAAGCCAAGGCTCGCATCGTCGACTTGCCCAACGCCAAGGGCTCCGTGCTGCGCGTGGGAGTGCTCGACCTGCCGTCGTTTTACGCCGACATGGCCCCGCCCGGCTCCAAGGGGCATCGCAGCGTCACCAGCGATGTCGCCAAGCTGCTCACCAAGCTTCAGGCCGAGCACGTGCAGGGCCTGATCGTCGACCTGCGCCGCAACGGTGGCGGATCGCTCGAAGAGGCGATCAGCCTGACCGGCTTGTTCATCCCCAAAGGGCCCGTGGTGCAGACGAAGGGTCCCGATGGCAAGGTCGAGGTGGACGCCGACACCGACCCCTCGCAGCTGTACGGGGGCCCGTTGGTCTTGTTGACCAGCCGCTTCAGCGCGTCCGCCTCCGAGATCCTGTCCGGCGCGCTCCAGGACTACGGCCGCGCGCTGGTCGTGGGCGACTCGTCCACGTTCGGCAAGGGCACCGTGCAGAGCGTCTTGCCGCTGGCGCGGCTCATGGACCAGAGCGGCCTGTTTCACTCGTATGACCCCGGCGCGCTCAAGGTCACCATTCGCAAGTTTTACCGGCCCGGCGGCGCCTCCACGCAGATGCGGGGTGTCGAGTCCAACATCGTGCTCCCGTCGACCACCGACTTCAGCGCCGTGAGCGAATCGGCGATGAAGGACCCCTTGCCCTGGGACGCCGTGCCCGCCTCGAGCTACACCCGCGACGATCGCGTCTCGCCGTATGTCGAGGTGCTGCGCCAGCGCTCCGCGCAGCGGATCGCGTCCTCGAAGGACTTTGCCTACCTCGCCGACGACATCGCGCGCTTGCGCGGCAGCCTCGAGAAGAAGACCGTCTCGTTGAACGAAGCCGAGCGCCGCAAGGAAATGGCCGACGCCAAGGCGCGCCAGGCGGAGCGTGACAAGGAACGAGCGACGCGCAAGGCCCAGCCGCCGCGCAGCTACGAGATCACGCTCAAGAACGCCGGTTCACCCGGCTTGCCGCCGCCGCTCGATCTGGAGAAGAAGAAGGCGCCGAAATCCGCTGCCAAGGGCGGCTCTTCCGCGCCGGATGACGCCAATGACCCGCCGGAGCCGGGCTCGCGCGAGGACGTCATTCTGACGGAGGCCCAGCAGATCCTGTCCGACTACATCGACCTGCAGCGCCCGAAGGCAAAGGCCAAGGTGGGCGCGCGCTGATTCGCGAGCGGCGTCGAGTCTGAGTTCGCATTTGCGATCGCAAAATTTCGGGTTTCGAGCGGCCGCCGGCGCGCCTGCGCAGCGCGGTGAAAGCGTCTGCAACGCGAGGCTCCTGGAGGGCTCGCCGCAGGCCCGATATCCTCGCCGGAATGAGACTCCGCCGCTGGTCTGCCCCGTTCCTGATCGCCGCGGGCTGGGCCTGTAATTCGGGTAATCCGCGCGCCGGCATGCCAGCGCCCGACACGCGTTCGGACCCTGCCAGTGCGGGGCCGTCGTCGGCAGCCGGGGCGCACGACGAGAGCCCGCAGACCGAAAGCCAGCCCCCCGCCGCTGAAGCGCCTGCAGCACGCGGCAGCAGCCCCGCCGCCGGCAACGAAGAAGACGTCGCGGGTACCATCTCCGCGCTGACGCCCGCGAGCGCGCAGAATGCCGCGGCAGCGCCTCCCGTTGGGAGCGCGGGGGCTGCCGGATCCGCGACGGGCGCGCCCGCTGCCAAACCGGGCGGCACCTTTCACGTCTTCCTGTTGCTCGGGCAATCCAACATGGCGGGCTACCCCAAAGCGCAGCCGGCGGATCGGGCCGAAGATCCGCGCGTGCGCGTGCTCGGCTTCGACGATTGCGCAGCCACCGGCCGTCAGACGGACGTGTGGGATGTGGCCGCACCCCCTCTGCACGAGTGCTGGAACGACGGGCTCGGCCCCGGCGACTACTTTGCCAAGACGCTGTTGGCGGTGATCCCCCAGGGCGACAGCATCGGGCTCGTGCCGAGCGCCATCAGCGGCGAGCGCATCGAAGCCTTTCTGAAGATCGGAGGCAGCCGATACGAGCGGCTGCTGCAGCGCGCGCGCCTGGCGCAGCAGGCGGGCGGAGTGATCGAGGGCCTGCTGTTCCACCAAGGGGAATCCAACAACGGTGACCCGAGCTGGCCGGGCAAGGTGAGCACGCTGGTCGCGGACCTGAGAGCGGATCTGGGGATCGGTGAGGTGCCATTTCTGGCTGGAGAGTTGCTCTACACGGGCGGCGCCGCCGGCCATAACCGCCTGGTGAATCAACTGCCGGGGCTGATCAGCAACGCCCGCGTGATCTCTGCCAACGGTCTCGTGCAAGACCCGACGGACACGCAGTGGCATCTCCACTTCGCTCACGATTCTCAGGTCGAGTTCGGCAAGCGCTATGCGCAGGCGCTGATCGAGGCGCTCGGCTGGTAGGCGCGGGCGGAGCGGCGCGAGCCGGCGCGACGCAAATCCGCAAACGAGACTGAGCAAATCAATATCCGCGCGGGCGCGGCCGTGGAGCGAGCGCGGCTGGAAACGTTCTCGGTCGCTCGCGCCGTGCCTGTCCGAGACGATCGAGGTGCCGGGGCCCATGGGATGGGTTTCCGATTTGCGCGGCCGTGGTACACGGTAACAGCGCCGTGGCTCGTGTTCTGCTCGTGCTCGACTCCTCCGCGGGCTGGTCACGCGGTATCTTGCGCGGCTTTTCTCAGGTCGCGCACGAGAGTGGCTGGTCTGTGCTGCATTGTAATCCCGCCTCGAACCTGGAGCGGCTGGCGAGCGCGCTGCCCCCCGAGGCCGCCGTGCTCGGTCCCAGCTTCGCCGGGCCCTGGCCGGAGTGGCTGCGCGGCTGTGTCTCGGTGGCGATCAACGCCGATCGCTGCGCGGAGGGCGTGGCCTCCGTGTGTCTGGACGAGGCGCGCGTCACGGAGTTGGCCGTGTCTCACCTGCTGGCGCGCGGCTTTCGCCAGCTGACCACGGTGCGCTTCGACGCCTGGGCGAGCGGGCGGGAGCGCCGTTTCAGGGAAGCCGCGCTGGCCGCGGGCGCCTGCCTGGAGCCGGGATGGTCCTCCGACGCGGTGGCTCCCCGCTGCATCGAAGACGATCCGGCGGCGATCATGGCCTGGTTATCGGCGCTGAAGAAGCCGTGCGGCATCTTTGCTTGCACCGACGCATGGGCGCGCGTGGTGGCGCGCTATGCCAGCGCGGTGGGCCTGCGCATTCCGGAGGATCTGGCGCTGGTCGGCGTCGACAACGATGCGCTGGAGTGCGAGATCGCTGCGCCGCCGCTGTCCAGCGTGGCGGTGCCCTGGAGCCGCTACGGCGAGACCGCCGCGCGACTCGTGCGCAGCGGTCTGCGCGGTCAGCCGATCGCCGGGCAGCGCGTGCTCGTCGAGCCCCTCGACGTGGTGGTCCGCCGCTCTTCCGACACCTTCGCCATCGAAGATCCGTTGGTGGCCGCGGCGGTGGCCTGGATTCACGCCCACGTCGCGCAACGCCTGAGCGTGCCGACGGTCGCCAGCGCCATCCGCGCCACGCGCCAGCGGCTGGAGCGCGGCTTCCGCCGCCATCTCGGGCGCACCGTCCTGGAGGAGATCCGCAGCGCCCGCGTCGAAGTGGCGCGCCGGCTGCTCTGGGACACTGACCTGCCGCTGGTGGACATCGCGCGCCGCAGCGGGTTCAGCAACGCCGCGCTGCTCAATGTGGCCTTTCACCGCGAGGTCGGGATGCCTCCCGGCGCCTATCGTCGTCGGGCGCGTGGTTCGCTCAGCGCGAGCGACTGAGCGATCGAGGAGCTGCGCATGAATCCGCCGCGCGTGCTCGTGATCCTGGACACTGTCGCTGCCTGGTCGCGCGGTGTGTTGCGCGGATTCATGTCCGTTGCACACGAGCGCGGCTGGACGCTGCTGCACTACAGTCCGCTGGTCGATCTCGATTGGGTGGCGGACGAATGGGCGCCCGACGTCGCAGTGGTCGGGCCGGGGGTGGACAGCGAAGCGCTCGCGCAGTTTGCCGCTGGGTCGTTGGTGTCGGTCACCATCGATCGCAGCTCCGAGAGCATCGCATCCGTGTGCCTCGACGAGCAGCGCATCGGCGCGCTCGCGCTGCGCCACCTGCTCTCCACCGGGCTGCGGCACGTGAGCACGTGTCGCTACAATGCAGCCCCGTTCGCCGTGGCGCGAGAGCGGGCCTTCGTCGAGGGAGCGCGCGCAGCGGGGCTAAACGTCGCGGTCGGGTGGGGCAGCGACGAGGCGCGGGCTCTGAACTGGGCGGAGGATCCCTCTGTGCCCCGGAGCATGCCACTCGAGTCCTTGCGGCCTGCGGCCATGGTCGAGTGGCTGCGCTCACTGCCCAAGCCGTGCGGAATCTTCACCTGCACCGACGGCTGGGCTCGGCCGGTCGCGCGCTGCGCGCGCGTGGCAGGCCTGCGCGTGCCCGAAGACATCGCGCTCGTCGGCGCGGATGACGACGCGCTCGAGTGTGAGCTCATGGCGCCCCCGCTCTCCAGCGTGATCATCCCCTGGCAAGAGGTGGGCAGGAGCGCGGCGCAGCTCGTCCAGCAGGCGCTGTCCGGCGAAGCCAGTCCGGCGCAGCGCCTGGTTATCTCGCCGCTCTCCGTCCAGGTGCGGCGCTCCACGGATGTGCTGGCGATCGAGGACGAGCTGGTGGCCGAGGCCGTGCGCTGGATTCGCACCAATATCGATCGGCGGCTGACCGTCTCGCTGGTGGCGCGCGCCGTGGGCAGCGCCCGGCAGCGGCTCGAGCGTCGCTTCCGTGGCGTGCTCGACCGCACGGTCAAGGACGAGATCCAGCGGGCGCGCGTGGAAGCGGCGAGGGAACTGCTGAGGACGACTTCTGCCGGCCTGGCCGAGGTCGCGAAGCGCAGCGGCTTCACGACTTCGGCCCTGCTGAACGCCGCGTTCCGGCGCGAGCTCGGCATGCCGCCGGGTGTGTATCGGCGGCGCGTGCTCCAGCAGAGCAGCGGCGCCAGCGAAGACTGAGTCTCTAGCCGTTCGTTGCGTCGCAGCGCGCGGTGCTCGATGCAAAGTCGAAGTTTGCGGTGACCAGTTCCGAACTCTGCTCGACGTGGCGCCTGGCTGCGGAACGGGCGATACTGCCCGCCCCTAACCCCAATGCCGTTCATTTAAGGCGCTCGACAGAAGGCCGCTTGCGGTCGTAATTGCTCATCTTGATCTTAACCACGCGGGGATACAGGCGTTTCGGGCGCCGCGGTGGAAGGATGTAACGCTTGATGTTGGCTCGCATCGA
>DASTRX010000063.1:0-10778 GCA_035760985.1 Polyangiaceae bacterium | reverse complement strand
TCTGTTTGCGGAGAGGCTCGACGCGGGGGTCGAGCAGGCGAGTCTTCTTGCGTCCCACTGGGGGCTCCTGTCGTGGCGGGTGGACCCGCTCACGCTACCCGACGCGCGGCAACGGCTCATGCACGCTTGCCGGAAGCACACCATGCATCGCTGCCTTGAGCGCTTCGCGCCAAGGCAGCGGTCGTTCCGAGCCGACGAGTCTCGCCGAGATTGATGGGCCCGCAGCTTAATGCCGGTCGTTAGACTGACTTTTGTCCTGCCCGTGTTGTATGCTGAGGCTCTCATTCTTGCCGATTCGAGCTGAGGCCAGTATGTCCGCAAGCCGTCTCAATACGTCCTTTGATGCGATTGCCGAGGCGTATCATCGAGCGCGGCCCGAGTACCCACAGGAGATTTTCGATCGGATCTTGGAGTATGCAAGACTCCGGCACGTTCCTGCAGACGTCCTCGAGATTGGAGCAGGGACGGGCAAGGCCACAAGACCGCTCGCGATGCGGGGTCACCGCCTGCTTTGCCTGGAACCCGGCGCCAGCCTTGCTCGGCTCGCACGAGCGCAGTTTGAGAGCCCTGCCCAATGTCGTTGTCAATGAGGTCTCCTTCGAACAGTGGGACCCAGGCGAACTGCGCTTCGACATCGGTTTTGCGGCGCAATCCTTTCACTGGCTTGATCCGGACGAGCGGCTACCAAAACTGGCGAAGGTCATTCGCTCGCGGGGTGCTCTGGCCATCTTCGGCCATTCTTCTGAGATTGGCTCGCCAACGCTTCGGACCGCCATGGACGCAGCATACCAGAAACACGCACCGACGCTTTCTCAGCGAGATAACGCGCGGTCCTGGTATTCATCGTCAACCAGTCCTGTCGTGGACGAGATCAACACGAGCCCCCACTTTCGCGACTTGGAGTTCACCTTCGTGGAATGGTCGCAAGACCTTTCACCCGAGTCCTACTGCGACCTCTTGTGTACGTACTCGGATCACTCAACGCTTTCTTCTGGCCAGCGTGATCCATTGCTCGACGCCGTGCGCGAGGCCATTTGCCATCACGGCGATACGATACGGCTCGACTACCGCACGGGACTTTTTCTTACGCGCGTGACATAGCGACGGCGCAGCGATGACAGAGTAGGCTTGCAACCTGGACGAATCACCTTGCGAGCGTCGCGGTCTAACTAGAAATTGGATCTGACAATCGCCCTTCCTCGCTTCGCTCGGGCGGGCGCTTGCAGCTCAATTTTAGCGGAGGCGCGCGGAGCCGCGGTACACGCGCCCGAGTGCCGGACTCACCGAGAGTCTCGCTGCTGGTGGGCTGCGCCCCAGGCAGCTGTCACTGCGACGGCTCGCGATCGGGCAACCGAGGTCGAATTTGAAGCTCCATCAAAGGCACGCGAGACAGCGGGCACGTGGCTGTGCGAGCTCGCATCTGTGCGGCTCCTTCGCGCCACCGTGCGGGCGGCGCTACGGGGGAGGAAGCAGGCGCGGCGGACCGGGTCGCTCGAGAAGGAATCGAAGCTCAAATGCCATGTGCGCCATCGTCTCGTCGTGCGGGCAGGCTCCGGCACTGACCTGTGCGGCGCTGCACCTGCGCTCTGGCAAGCGAGGGACGATCCGACTATGACACGGCATGAGTCACATCTCGGTTCGACTCGCGGGAGCGTATGACCTTCTGGGTGTACTGGAGCTCTTTCGGCATTTGCACCCAGACGACCCTGTTTTGCCGGCAGCACGGGCTGAAGCGATCTGGCGCGAAGTGCTCAACCAGTCGAACAACAAAGTCTTCGTCGTGGACGGAGTGAGCCACCTTGAGGCTACATGCACGCTCACCATTGTCCCCAGCCTGGCGCGAGGGGGGCGAGGCTACGCGATCATCGAGAATGTCGTGACCCATCCGGAATGCCGCAGGACTGGGAGGGGCAGTGCTGTTCTGGCTGCGGCCATCGAAGCGGCTTGGGCGGCAGACTGCTATAAAGTCTCACTCGCTACGGGTTCCCAGCGCGAGGCTACGCTGCGGTTCTATGAGGCAGCCGGTTTTGCGCGAAACAGAAGAAACTTCTTCGAGATGCGACGCGACTGAGCGCGCTCGGCAACTGCCACGCGGGTGTAGATCGCCAGATGTTTGGCGAACTGAGAGCGTGACCACGCGATTTCGATCAGGGCTGCTGCGCGAGCCACCTGTCCGAGTCGTGCAAAAGCAAGTGCAACCAGTAGCAGGATGTCGTGCGCAAGATCGCTTGGAGCGGGAGGGTAGTCGCTTGCATTGGGGAAGGTGAAGCCAGTGATGCCGGCAATCGTGACCTCGATCTTGTCGCAATCTACATTGATCAAGTTCAAAGGCCGCTGCGCGGGCCTGTTTCAAGTGAGACGACGAGCGTTGATGGAACTTTGTGCTTGAGCTCACGAATCTCGCTGTACAGTTTGTGGCGCTGCACGCCATAGATTGGATTGCTGGCGATTCGCAGATCAAAGTGTACGGGTGTCGACGGACTTGTCGCGCCCAAGGCGAGGTAGGCTCGTGCCTCGAGCGCGAGGCGCTCAACCGTTTCTGCCGTTAGGAGGTCCGATGCCGCGAACTTGATCGTGAGTCCCGACGCAGAACGCTTGTCGCGGTCGAGCGTGTGAAACCATCGTGCGTGTAGTGCCCTGCGAGTTGCACCATAGAGGACAAGTAGGACGGGGAGTACGCTTCGTTCGTAGTAGGCAACGGTCTCCGAACGAAGACGAACCTGGGGCGCCTCTGCATCGCTATCCGTCGCCTTTAGCTGAACGAGAAACCGCTCTCCGGTGGCATTTTCTGCTGCGTCGAAGAGTTCGACTTCACATTCGACGCCATAGTCTTGGTGGATGTCTCGACAGACCCATCGCGAGGGTAGGACTTGGCGGAAAGCATTTCGCGATTCCGTTTCGAGTTGGTGGGAGCGCGGGCGGCGAACCATAGCTTGCGCGAGAATCGGCCCTGCCTCGTCGCCCAGGCAAGCGCTAGGACGCACTTCCGCGGGGAAGTCGCGCGGCCTGGTGGGGGCTACGAATCGAGGAGCGCCTGAAGCATCTTGAGGAGCAATCGAGCCATCAAGCGGTCGCCGGTAGCGACGGCGGTGCGAATGCCATCGGCTAGCGCAACCGCGATCGGGTCGATGCCTTCCGGAGGAATCGAATCGTCACCGGAAACGTCACCACCCAGCCCCACCCCCTCCCGGTCCCCCGGTGCCGTTTCCGATTCCCGAGCGTTTACAACTTCGTGCGCGAGGAGGGACTTGAACCCCCACGCCTTGCGGCGCTGGAACCTAAATCCAGTGCGTCTGCCAATTCCGCCACTCGCGCGAGTGGTCGCCCAGCACGGGGATGCCGGCGACGCCGCGTCTACTAGCGCCCGGCGCAGGATTTGTCAGCGCTGACGTCGCGCTCGGCGCTCGTCAGTGCGCCCACGTGGGCGCGAAGTACGCGATCCAGAAGCGCATAAAAGTCCGTCATGCCGTGCAGTTATGGGGTGTTTTGCAGGTAAATTCCGCGGCCTTTTCGGATCCTTCAGACAAATTCTCGGCGAAAAAATCGTGCGGGGGGCTCGGCGCGGTGCGGGCTGCACGTCAGCAGGAATGACCTCCCGGCCGGCCCTGGCCGGTGCCGCCTCTGGACGGGGGGAGGTAGTTTCGTGTAGGGCGGCGGGTTAGCCCTCCGGGAGAGGCGGTTGATGACGAATCCCAAGGAAAACCCGCGACACAAGAGTTCCACGTTGCTCGATGGCCCGAGCCGCGCGCCCGCGCGCGCGATGTTGCACGGCATCGGCTTCAGCGATGAGGATCTGAAGAAGCCTCTGGTCGGCGTGGCGCACTGCTGGACGGAGACGATGCCCTGTAACTTCAATCACCGCGAGCTGGCGGAGCGGGTGAAGCAGGGGGTGCGGGAAGCGGGTGGCACGCCCATGGAGTTCAACACCGTGAGCGTGAGCGACGGTGTGTCGATGGGCACGCAGGCCATGAAGGCTTCGCTGGTGAGCCGGGAGGTGGTCGCGGATTCCATCGAGCTGATGGGGCACGGCTGTCTGTTCGACGCGCTGGTGGTGATCGTGGGCTGCGACAAGACGTTGCCCGCCGGCGCCATGGCGCTGTTGCGGCTGAACTTGCCGGGCGTGCTGCTCTACGGCGGGTCGATTCTGCCCGGTCAGCACAAGGGCATCGACATCACGATCCAGGATGTGTTCGAGGCCGTGGGGCGTCGCTCCGCCAACAAGATCGATGATCAGGAGCTGAATCAGGTGGTGCACTCGGCCTGTCCGGGCGCGGGCGCCTGCGGCGGTCAGTACACCGCGAACACGATGGCGCTGGCGCTCGAGTTCTTCGGGCTGGCCGTGATGGGTTCGGGCGGCGTGCCCGCCACCGACGCGCAGAAGCGCGATGTGGCCGTGGAGACCGGCAAGCACGTGATGCAGGTGTTGCGCAACGGCGTGACGCCGCGCGAGTTGATCACCCGGCGTTCGTTCGAGAACGCGATCGCGACGGTGGCCGCGACGGGCGGCTCCACCAACGGCGTGCTGCACTTCCTGGCGCTGGCGCGCGAGTGCGGTATCCCGCTCGACATCGACGACTTCTCGAAGATCAGCAAGCGTACGCCGATCCTCACGGATCTGAAGCCCGGCGGCAGGTACGTGGCCGTGGACTTTCACCGCGCGGGCGGCAGCCGCTTGCTGGCGCAGCGCATGCTCGATGCGGGCCTGCTCGACGGCAGCGCGCGCAACGTGAGCGGCCGGACCATCGCCGAGGAGGCGGAGCTGGCCAAGGAGACGCCGGGGCAGGAGGTGATCGCCGCCAAGGGCAAGCACTTCAAGTCGACGGGCGGTCTGGTGATCTTGAAGGGCTCGCTGGCTCCGGAAGGCTCGGTCGTGAAGATGGCCGGGCACGAGCGCTCGAAGCACCGCGGGCCCGCGCGCGTGTTCGATTCGGAGGAGCTGGCCTTCGAGGCCGTGCAGGCCAAGAAGATCCAGAAGGGCGACGTGGTCGTGATCCGTTACGAGGGCCCGCGCGGCGGGCCCGGGATGCGCGAGATGCTGGGCGTGACGGCCGCGATCGTGGGGCAGGGGCTCGGGGAGGACGTCGCGCTGATCACGGACGGGCGCTTCAGCGGGGCGACGCGCGGGCTGATGATCGGTCACGTGGCGCCGGAAGCGGCGGTGGGTGGACCGATCGCTGCCGTGCGCGACGGCGACATGATCAACATCGACACCGACGCCGACCGCCTGGAGCTGGAGCTGAGCCCGACGGAGATCGCAGCCCGGCTGCGCGGGTTCCAGCCGCCGCCGCCGCGCTTCCAGGTGGGCGTGTTCGCCAAGTACGCGGCCACGGTCGCCTCCGCCGCCGACGGCGCCGTGACGACGCGACGCTCCTGAACAGCCCGCGTCACCTTCGGTAAGGAACCAACGAGCATGTCCCCTCCCACCGCCAACCTGCGCGTCCTCGGCATCCGCCCGCTGATCTCCCCGGCCATCCTGAACGAGGAGCTGCCGATCACCCCCGCCGCCGAGCAGACGGTGGAGGTGACGCGCGCCGCCGTCAAAGACGTGCTCTACGAGCAGGACGACCGCCTGCTCGTGATCGTCGGGCCGTGCTCGATCCACGATCCACGCTCGGCGATCGAGTACGCGGAGCTGCTGCTGAAGGCGATCCCGCGCTTCCAGCAGGAGTTGCTGCTGGTGATGCGCGTGTACTTCGAGAAGCCGCGCACCACCGTCGGCTGGAAGGGCCTGATCAATGATCCGCTGCTCGATGAGAGCTATCAGATCAACACGGGCCTGCGCACCGCCCGCCGCCTGCTCGGCGAGCTGAACACCATGGGCGTCCCTTGCGGCTGTGAGCTGCTCGATCCGATCAGCCCGCAGTACATCTCCGGCCTGGTCAGCTGGGGCGCGATCGGCGCCCGCACCACGGAGAGCCAGGTACACCGCGAGCTCGCCTCCGGCATGTCGATGCCGATCGGCTTCAAGAATGGCACGGACGGCACGATCAAGATCGCCGTCGACGCGGTGATGTCGAGCGCGCGCCCGCATCATTTCCTGGGCGTGACCGAGCAGGGCCTGGCCGGCATCGTGTCCACCAAGGGCAACCCGGAGTGCCACATCATCCTGCGCGGCGGCGCCAGCGGCCCGAACTACGACGCCGAGACCATCCAGAAGACGGCGGCCGCGCTGACCAAGGCCGGCCTGCGCCGCGGGCTGATGGTCGACTGCAGCCACGGCAACAGCCGCAAGGACTACCGGCGCCAGCCCGAGGTCGCACAGGCGCTCGCCGATCAGGTCGCGGCGGGCGAGCGCGCGATCATGGGCGTGATGCTGGAGAGCAACCTGGTCGAGGGCAACCAGGAGCTCTCCCCGGGCAAGCCGCTCACCTACGGCCAGAGCGTCACCGACGCCTGCATCAGCTGGGACGCCACGCTCCCCGTGCTCGAGACCCTGGCCGGCGCGGTGCGCGCGCGCCGCAAGCGCTGAACGCTGGCGCATCCTCCCCGGAAGCTCGTATGGAGCCCAGGCTTCTGCTGCCCGCCGATGCGGCGCTGCTCGAAGCCTTTCTGGCGCAGCACCGCGACAGCTCCATGTTTCTGCGCTCCAACGCCCGCCACGGCGGGCTGGTCGATCGCGGAAAGTACCTGCAGGCCACCTACGTCGGTTGCTTCCACGACGGCGCGCTGGTCGGCGTGGCCGCGCACTGCTGGAACGGCATGCTGCTGGTGCAGGCGCCCGGAGCCGGCCTGGCCGAGACCGTGTGTGCCGCCGTGAAACACAGCCGCCGCGGCGTGAACGGCTTCTCGGGCCCGCTGGATCAGATCCGAGCAGCGCGGCGCGCGCTCGCCCTCGATCAGGTGCCGACCCAGCTCGAGGAGCAGGAGAGCCTGTTCGCGCTGCAACTCTCGGAGCTGAGCGTGCCCGAAGCACTGCGCGACGGCAGCCTCCAGTGCCGGCCACCGCTGCCGCAAGAGCGCCAGCTGCTCGGCGACTGGCGGCTCGGCTTCGACATCGAATCGCTCAACGTCAAGCCCTCCGAGTCGGCGCGCAAGCGCGCCGGCGAGAGCGTCGACGCACAGATCGCCGCCGGCAACGCCTGGGTCGTGATCGCCGGTGGCGCGCCCGTCTCGTACTCCGCCTTCAACGCGGCGCTGCCCGACATCGTGCAGCTCGGCGGCATCTACACGCCCCCGGAGCAGCGCAACCGCGGCTACGCCAGGGCGGCCGTGGCGGGCTCTCTGCTGGCCGCCCGCGCGCGCGGCGTGACGCGCGCCGTGCTCTTCACCAAGAATCCCAGCGCCATGCGCGCCTACGAGGCGGTCGGCTTCCGGCGCATCGGCGAGTATGGGCTGGTGCTCTTGGCGCGCCCGGCGCCATCGGGCCCGGCCAGCTCCTGATACTCAGCTGCTGAACCTCAATTCGTGAACAGCGCCGCCTGCACCGGCGCGGGCGCAGGCGCCGGCACGACCTCGCTCACGCTGGGAGGGGAGGGCAGCGTCGCGCGCCGGCCGGTGACCAGCACCTCTTCGCGGCCGTCGTCCTTCACGCGCCGCACCAGCCGATACGTCGTGTTGCCCTCCGCGCGCGCCACCTCCGGCGCCGCGATCAACAGCTGCAGGTCGAGCGTCTTGCACAGATCGAACAGCACGCCGAGGTTATCTTGCGAGAGCCGGTTGGCCTCGTCCAGGAACAGGAAGCGCAGCGAGCCCAGCGCCTTCTGGCGCCGCAGCAGCTGATCCTCGCGCTCCCACTCCGCCAGGATCACCATCATCAAGGCCGCGCCGACCCCGATCGCTTCACCGGTCGACACCTGGCTCGGGTTCACGCGCTCCCACTCCGCATCGGGCCGCCGCTGGATGCAGACCCACAGCTCCAGGTACTCGCGGTAGTCGATCAGGCGCTCGCCACCGTTGCGCCCGCCCGCGTGCCGCTTGAAGATCTCGTCCAGCGCCGCCTCGATCGGCAGGTTCGACTGAAACAAAAGCTCCTGCGTCTCGCCGTCGCGCAGGGCGCGCAGCACCTGCTCCATCTTCGCCACGCGCTCGATCTGCACGCGGATGCCGTGGATGCTGCCGAAGCTCACGCCCTCCAGCGAAGCGTTCAGCCGCCGTACCTGCGCCACGGCGCGCCGCACCTGCACCTCGATGCTGCGCGCGACGTCGCCGGAAGTGCCGCGCAGGTCGCCCTCCTGGCGCTCGAGGCGGCGCTCCAGCTGCTCCAGATCGGCTTCCAGCCGCTGCATGCCCTGCTGCGGGCTCAGCTCCGCCAGCTGCGCCGGCAGGCGCTGGGCGAGCCAGTCGCGCACCTCGAGCCAGCGCGCGAGCACCGCGCGCCCGAACTCGATCTCCGAGTGGTCGCCGCCGGCGCGCGCCGCGTTCACGGCCCGCGCGAGCTCCGCGCCACCCCGCGCCGCCTGCAGGCGATCGGCCAGCAACGCGCGCTTGCTCTCCGCCTCCAGCCAGAGCTGCGCGCTGCTGCGCTCGCCCGCGTCGAACTCCTCGGCGAGGCCCGCCGCGCGCGCCGCCGCGAGCAACTCCTCCGACGCGCGTGCCACCGGCTCACTGAGCGCGCGCTCGCGCGATAGCTCACGCTCCGCCCGCTCGCGCGCCTGCTGCGCCTCCTTCAGCCGCTCCCGGCACAGCGCGACCTCCGCATCGATCCCGCGCTCCTCGGCGCGCAAGCGAGCCACGGCCTCGGCCAGCCGCGCGAGCTCCTCGCGCAGCTCCTCCAGCCCCTGACTTGCGGGGTCGCCGCCCTCGGCGGCCAGCTCCGCCTGCGCCCGCGCCACGTGTGCGTCCGCGGCTGCGCGCGCCGCCGCGGCCGCCTGCGCCGCCGCCGTCGCTGCCTCCCAGTCGGCCTCCGCGCCCTCGAACTGCGCCTGCGCGCGCGCGAGCTCCTGCTGCGCGAGCTCGTGCTGCGCCGTGAGCTCCGGCACCAGGCGCGTCCGCTCCGCCAGGGCGCGCGGCGCATCGGCCCACGCCCACGCCGCCTGCTCCCGCTCCAGCGCGCTCAGCGCCTCGGCGACAGCGAACAAGCGATCGCTCTGGGCATCGAGCTGCTCCGCGCGTTGCTGAAGCTGTTGGGGCTCGGAGCTGTCCGGCTCCGGCGAATCCAGGATGTGCAACTGCGCGACCAGCGCCGCCCGTGCGCTCTGCACGCGCGCGAGCTCGGCGGAGGCGCCGCGCGCGAGCTGAAGCTCGCGCCGCGCCGCCTCCGCGGCCGCCACCTGATCGGGCGGATCCAGCAAATGATGCTCGGCGAGCCACGGCCGCGCGGCATCGTACTGCCCTTTCAACCGTGCGGCGTCGAGCCTGCGCTCGCGGCCGAGCCGCTGCTCCTCCGCGAGCCGCTCGCGCGCGGCCGCGAGCGCGGCGCGGAGCTGCGCCAGCTCCAGCGCGGGGTCGCCGCCCGCCCACACGTCCCACTGCTCCCAGAGCTGCTCCAGCTCCGCGCGGTCCGCGTCGAGCTCGCGCAGCTCCGCGAGCGCGAGCTCGCGCTCCTGCTCCAGCTGCTCGGCTTCCGCGCGCAGCTCGCGCGCCCGGCGCTCGCGCGCCGCGCGCCCGAGCTGCACCGTCTCGGGCAAGCGCGTGACGCGCAGCCCGTAGCCGAGATCCACGACCACATGCCCCGGCGCCTCCGACGCGGGCGCGGAGCCCTGGGCGGGCCAACCGCCGGCGCGCACCAGCCAGACACTCTCCGGCGCGTGCTCCTCGGCGTACACCGCGGCCAGCGCGCGCTCCGGATCCTCGACCACGATCGCGTCATTCAGCGGCCCCAGCTCCGCTTGGGTGCGCCGGGCCTCGGTGATCGGCAGATCCTCGTAGCGCTGCGCCAGCAGCTGCCCATCGAGCTTCTCTGCCAGCCGCAGCAGCTCCTTCTGCGGCCCCTCACCGGACGGCTCCTGCTCCAGAGCGAGCGCGAGCGCCCGCTCGCGCCGCTCCTCCGCCAGCCGCGCGCGGTCGTGCGCCGCGCGCCGCGCGGCTTCCACGCCGCGCATCTGCTCGCCCAGCTCGGCGCGCGTGGTGGGCGCGGCCGCGCCCTTGGCGGCGCGGCGCTGTGCCAGCAGCGCCAGCCGCTGGTGGCGCTCCGAGCGCGCCGCGAGCGCTGGAAGCTGCGCTTCCAGCGCCGCGGCCCGCTCCGCCTCGCGCTCGCCGTTCAGCTCGTGCTGCCGCTGCGCGAGCTCCGCCTCGCGCAGCGGCCGCTCCAGCTCTGCCAGCCGCGCGACAAACTCCGCGCCGCCCGGCAGCGGATCGAAGCCCAGCGCCCGCAGCTCCGCGCCCAGCGCCTGCTGCCGCTGCGCGAGCCCCCGGAGCCGCTGCGCCTCGCGCTCCAGCTCCGGGAGCCGGGTCGCGAGCAGCTCCAGCTCGTTCAGCCGAGCCAGCTCCCGCCGCGCCAGCGCCCCCAGCGGCTCCGCCTCCGTCACCGCCCCACAGATCGAGGCCAGCGCCGCCCGCGCCGCGCCGTACTCCCGGCGCCGCGCCTCGGCGGAGCTCATGAGTCGATGCAACTCGGCGCGCGCGCGCTCCACCCGTTGCCGGATTCGAGCCACCGTCGCCGCTACCCTCGCGATGGTGGCCGGGGTGGGGGCAGGGGCAGAGGGAGAGGCAGGGGTAGAGCTAGGGGTAGGGCGAGAGCCAGAGGGAGGGGTAGGGGATGAGGCAGGGGACGATGGGGCGGAATCCCCACCCGTCATCGGGTGGTCCGCTCCCCCCCCACGCTCTGCCTCTGCCTCTGCCTCTGCCTCTGCCTCTGCCTCTGCCTCTGCCTCTGCCTCTGCCTCTGCCTCTGCCTCTGC
>DASTRX010000062.1:0-11466 GCA_035760985.1 Polyangiaceae bacterium | reverse complement strand
GCGGCGGATCTGGCCGATTTTGCACAGCCGCGCACGCCCGCGGGCGCGCCGCTCGCGCTCGCGGCGACGGACGTGGCAGTCGATCCGGAGCTCGGGCGCTTCTCGCTCGATCTGGGCGCGCTCGCGCTGGACCCGAGCGCGCTGCGCGTGGGCTACCAGCTGGGCCCGTCTGCACGCTTCGTGGCCGCGCCAGCGCCGCTGGCGGGTGGCGTCGTGTTCTGCTTCTCCCCACGCGCGGAACCGGTGCTGCTGCGCGACGGCTTCGACGGCAACCCGCTCTCCGTCAAGCTGCGCCTGGGCTCCACGATCGCGAGCTTTCACGGTACGCCGCGCGGCTATGGGGTCTGGCGCAATGGCGCCGATCTGACGCTGACCCTCGCCCCCGAGCTGCGCGACCTGCAGGATGAGACCGCGACAGCGGCGCCGGGCAAGCTGGCGATCGATCTGGATCGGGGCCGCTTCGCGCTGCCCGCAGGGCTCCTGCAGCCGGGCGACGTGCTGCAGGTGGCCTTCAGCGCGGAAGATCAGGCCGCGGCCGCGCGCGTGCTCGAGCACCTCGCGCAGCGGCTGCCGCGCATGCTGCCCGCCGGCGTGGTGCCCGTGATCATCGACAGCCGGCGGAGCACGGTCGACCCCGAGCTGCTGGTCTGACAGGCAAGGTACATGACTCGAGCCATTTCACGCGACAGCTTCAACGAGCTGAAGAACTACCTGGGCGTCTACCTCCAGCAGGGACGCGTGGTGTTGGACTCCGACTGGAACGAGAGCCAGGACATCGGGCTCTCGCTGCAGCGCCGGCTGGCGCGCGAAGCCGTGGGCGAAGGCAGTCCGAACCAGGGCTTCAGTATTTCCCCGGCGTTCCCTCCACCGATCCGGCTACCCGAGCAGCAGGCGGCACCCAGCTCGGACATCGGCGAAGCGTTGGGGCAGATCATCGGCATCTGCCTGGTGGATCTGGTCACCATCCTGATGGACGTGCTGTTCGGGTCCATTCCCTTCTTTCTGAGCTTTCCCGGCTTCAAGCTCGATGGCTTCGAGGCCGCGAGCGGCTGGGCGCTGTCGTCTCCGCAGGGCCGCCTGCGCCTGGCGCGCGACCGGCCCTACGAAGGCCAGGGCTTTCTGCGCGCGTCGGGGCACGCCGGCGCGGTGGAGTTGATCAAGACGTTGCCGAACGTGGTCGATCTGTCCGCGTTCGAGCTGGCCACATTTCACTTCCGGCTCAATCAGCAGGTGCCGGGGGACTACGAGTTCTTCCTGGAAGATCTGGATGGCCGGCGCTCGGTGTGGAGGCTCAGCAATCCCGCACTCGCGCGCGATGTGTGGCTGCCGGCCTTCGCGGCTCCGCTGGATCTGCGCTTTCACATCCTGACCAGGGGCACCGTGCCCGGCTTCCAGAACTCCAGCTACGAGTCGCCGATCAACGCCTGGTCCGGCACGCTGCCCTCGAGCTGGGCGGTGGTGGCCGGCGCCTTGCCGCCGGGTTTGACGCTCAGCGCGGACGACTCCACCGAGGACCAGCGCATCGCCGGCCAGATCAGCGGCACGCCGACGGCCACTGGCACGTTCGACTTCACGGTGCGCGCCACGGACGCCAACGGCCTCGTCGCCACGCGGGCGCTGCGCATCGTGGTGAACCCACCGCTGCCTCCCGGCGACACGCAGGCGTCGCTGGAGGCTTCGCTCAACGCGATGGAGCTGCTCGGGGACGTGTTGTTCGCGCAGCTGATGAGCGCGCGCACCTCGGCGCCGGGTGGGATCCCCGCGGACCTCACGCGCATCCAGAAGTACGGCTTCAAGATCTATCAGGACGCGAGCACGCCGCTGGTCTGGGACTTCGACGATCTCGCGCTCGGCAGCTCGGCGCTGCGCACCCAGCAGGGTCAAAACAATTTCATCATCCGCGGTTCCGAGTTCAACCAGTTCCTGAATCAGCTCTCGTTGCTGAGCCTATTCCAGGCGGGCGCCAACAACGGCGGCGGTGGTGGTGGCGGCGAGGAAGACCCCGATGAGTTCTTCCAGAACCTGCTGGCCCTGATGAACACCAACTTCGAGCTGGTCGAGCCGAGCATCGAGAATGCCGGGCGTTACTACGTGCACGGCTTCCCCTGCGTGCAGATCCAGGATCAGCTGTACTCCCAGCAGGCCGACCCCAATGATCCGCCGCTCGCGCCGCCTGCGACGGGCGTGCGCACGGATACCGTGTATCTCGACGTCTGGACGGAGCCGGTCACCTACGTCGAGGATCCCGAGGTGCGGGAGGTGGCGCTGGGCGGCCCGGATACGTCGACGCGCTTGCGCGCCCGCCACCGCGTGCGCGTCAGCCAGGGGGGCGATCTGCCGAGCGGCGATGGGCGAGGCCTCGGTTCGCTGGCGACGGAGGGCAACTACACCGGCGTCGCGAACCGCCTCTACCTGGTGGAGATCGACACGCCCGGCAATCTCGGCGCGGCCACCTTGCGCTGGTCCGAGGACAACGCTTCGACCATCCAGCGCGTGATCGAGGCCATCCCCCCGGGCTCGATGCGCGTCGTGGTGGAGGATGCCGCGGGCTTTCACCCCGGCGACAAGATCCTGCTGTGCAAGGAGTTCGGCAGCGAGGAGCACACCGTCGCGGCCGTGTTCGCCAACGTCATCCAGCTGCAGAACCCGACGGGCAGCCAGCTCGCGGCGCTGCCCGCCGCCACGCGCGTGCCCGGCTTCACCACCTTCTCGCTCGCCGATCGACCCAAGGTCCAGCGCTGGAACGCCTTTCGCGTGCCCATTCCAGTCGACGCGGACGACAGCAGCATCTCGGCGGCCATTCCGCTCAATGACGGCGTCGCCGTGCGCTTCGGCGGGCGCGACCTGCGCGCCGGCGACTACTGGAACTTCCGGACCCGTTATCTGGCCGGCGATCCCTCCTCCGGGCTCGATCCCGCGGCGCGCATCGAGCCGCTCGCATTCGAGCCGCCGAAGGGCGTGATCCACCATTACGCGCCCCTGGCGCGGCTCACGCGCGACGCGGCCGCCCTGGACCCCCAGAAGATCGAAGCGATCCTGGATCTGCGCGAGCGCGCCGGCAACGCCAGCACCACGGCCGGCACGCTGCCGGACCTGCAGGTGATCGACGGCGACAACCACCACGTGGGCGGACTGCCTTTGCCGCGGGTGTCCAAGGGCAGCAAGGTGCTCGTGTTCTGGAGCGGCAATCTGTTCATCAACAGCCGCGCGAACGCCAGCTCCTCGGTCGACGTGCAAGTGGCATTCTACAATGACCAGATCGGCGATCCCGAGAGTGACCCGGACTCCGGCAAAATCCAGGACCGCGTGCTGACGGTGAAGCTCGGGAGAAAGGCCCTCGGCACGGAGATCCCGCTGTCGCTGATGTTCGTGAACAGCGGGCTGAACTTCGCCTTCCTGCCGACCACGGCCTTTCGCCCGTCGAGCGTGCACGTGTTCTTGAAGGGGAGCGACGACTCGGGCACGGACGTGGAGCTGACCGACATGCAGCTGGTCGCGCTGGAGTTGAAGAAGAGCTTCTGAGCCACCGCGAGCGCAAGCGAGAGAGGAAGATGCCGCGATACCGATTCACGCCGGAAGATCTGCAACCCTTGCGCGCGCTGCTCGGCGGGGTCGACCTCCAGCCGCTCGCCGACCAGGTCATCCCAGTCAAGCGCTTCAGCGCCGAACCCCGGGTGACCGAGCCGGTGCCGGTGGACTTGCCCGTGAAAGTGCTGGGCCGCGAGCACCCGGACGGGGTTCCGCTCGCCAAGCTGGCCGAGCTGGTCCAGAAGCAGGTTCCGGGCGCGCGCTCGGTGCTGATGCGCGGCGGGCGCCTGCACGTGGTGTACGATCGAGCTCCCACCGACAGCGCGCGGGCCGAGCTACGCCGGCTGGCGGCCGACAAGGCCGTGTTGGAGAAGCTGAAAGCCCTCCCGGAGCGCAGCGAACCGGCCGAGCCAGAGCTGCGGGAGCGGCTGCAGCGCAGCGACCTGAGCGACTCCGAGTGGCTCGCGACGTTCCGCCGGGTGGAGGCAGCGCGGCTCACGCAGGCCGCCAAGGAGGCGCCCGCCCCGCAGCCCAGCCCAGCTCGCAAAACGGAGCCGCCCAAGAGCAAGAAGGGCCGCTCGTGACCCTGCTGGCCTCGGCGAGCGACCTGCGCGGCCAGGACCAGGGCAGCGGCAACGTGCGCTTGTCCTGGGAATATCCGGGCGACATCGCCGTGCTCGGGATCGTCTTCGACGTCTTCGGCAGCGCCGACCCGCAGGATGTGTTCCGCACGCGCTTCGCGCAGGATGTGGCCGCGACGGCGGTGGCACTCGAAGGTTTGGGGCTGAGCGGCGACCGTTACTTCACCGTGGTCGCCCGACGCGGCGACTTGCTCAGCCTACCGGCGCGCATCTTGCGGCTGGCGGTGCAGCCGCCGGTCGCCGCCGCGAGCCCGCCTGCCGGCGGCTCCGACGCGGCGCTCGCCTCCGGCGTCGGTTTCCCTTTCGGCATCAGCTCGCGCGGGGGAGTCTACGCGCAAGGCGGCGACCTGCTGCTGCGCGGCAAGATCTTGCAGCTGTTGCTCACGAGCCCCGGCGAGCGCGTGAACCGCCCCGACTACGGCACCCGCCTGCTCGATCTGGTGTTCGACCCGAACTCGGACGTGCTCGCCGCGACCACTCAGTTCATGGTCGCGCGCGCGCTGCAGAAGTACCTGTCGGATGAGATCCAGATCGACAAAGTGCTGATCACGGCCGACGACGCCATGCTGAACGTGGACATTTCCTACATCAAGAAAGCGGACCTGCGCAGCGAGCTGGTGCGCGTCGGAGTGCCTCTGCCCGGCGGAGCCGGCGCATGATGGAGGATGAGCTGAGCGAGCTGCTGGAGCGGCAGCAGCACAAGTATTTCGGCAAGTATCGCGGGTTCGTCGAAGATCGCGACGACCCCGATCAGCTGGGGCGGCTCAAGTTGCGGGTCCCGAGTGTGCTCGAGGGGGCCGTGACGGGCTGGGCCTGGCCCGCGTCCCCCTTTGCCGGCGCCGGGCGCGGCTTCCTGTTCTTGCCCCAGAAGGACGACATCGTGTGGGTCGAGTTCATCGAGGGCGAGCTGGAGCATCCCGTCTGGAGCGGCGGCGGCTGGGCGAAGCCCGGTGGCACCAGCGAGATCCCCGAGGACGCGAAAGCCAACTACCCCGACACTGCCGTGCTGCGCACCAAGTTCGGCCTGGTGATCGTGATGGACGACGCATCGGGCAACGAGAAGATCGTGATTCGCGCCAAGAATGGCTGCGAGGTCACGCTCGATCCCAACGCGGGGCAGGTCACCGTCAAGGCCCAGAAGGTCGTGATCCAGGACAGCGGCCAGCAGCTGCAGGAGCTGGCCACCAAGGCCTTCGTCCAGGACGTGTTCGAGAAGCACAAGCACGGCAGCGGCACCGGCCCCACTACCCCGCCCTTGCCTCCGACCCCGCCCCCGAGCTTGCCCCAGCTCACGTCGGTGCTGAAGGCGGAGTGATGGCCCTGGCGGCCGCCACCCTGGAGAGCGCGCTCTCGCAGCTGTTCACTGCCGACCCGCCGCCGGCCAGCGCTGCCGCTGCCGGCAACGCCTGGGCTGCCGCCTATCTGGGCTACGCGAGCAGCGCGACGGCGGGGCCGGCGGTGCCTGTGCCCACGGCCTTGAGCGCCGCGACGGCAGCGCTCGGCGACCGCCTGGGCTCCGCCTTCGACGCGGCCGCCGCTGCCGGCGCCGCCGGCCTGAGCAGCATCAGCGCGGCCCTGGCGAGCGCGTTCGTGCAGTTCTGGCTCGGGCCGCCGCCGGTGCAGTTCATCGGCCCCGCGGTGACGGGCCTGGTCACGAGCGCGCTTCCCGCGGCGCTGGTCGCCGATCTGGGCGCCGCGTTCAGCGCGGGTCAGGCAGCAGACTCGACCGCACCGGCGCAAGCCAGCCGGATCGCGGGGGTGTTGCATCGCTGGACGCTCACGGTGCTGGTCACCAACGCCACCGCCGCGGGACCGGTGACGGTGCCCCTGCTCTGACCCCTGAGCGGCTCAGCCTCCGCGCCGGAACTCATCGGGCAGCGAGCGCTCCTGCTTGCCGAACTCTCGCTCCAGAGCCGCCGCGACGTGGCGCATGCGCACGGGCTCCCCCGCCTCCGCGGCCACGAACGCCGCGCCGATCGCCACGTTCCGGATGCTGCCACCGGCCAGGTTCAGGCGCGCCAGGCGCGCCACTTCGAGCGACTCCACCGGCGTGGCAGGCGGGAACACGCGCCGCCAGATCTGCGCGCGCTCCTCTGGCCCGGGAAACGGAAACTCGACCACGAAGGCGAGCCGGCGCAAGAACGCTTCGTCCAGGGCACCCTTGAGATTCGTGGTCAGAATGGCCAGGCCGCGGTACGCTTCCATGCGCTGTAGCAGATAGCCGACCTCGATGTTCGCGTAGCGATCGTGGCTATCCTTCACCTCGCTGCGCTTGCCGAACAAGGCGTCCGCCTCATCGAACAGCAGGATCGCGCCGCCGCACTCGGCGGCGTCGAAGACACGCCGCAAGTTCTTCTCCGTCTCGCCAATGTACTTGCTCACGACCTGGCTCAAGTCCACGCGAAACAGGTCCAGCCGAAGCTCGTTGGCCAGCACCTCGGCGGCCATCGTCTTGCCCGTTCCGCTGCTGCCGAAGAACAGCACGCTCACTCCCAGGCCACGAGAGCTGCGGGCGCGAAACCCCCAGCTCTCGTGCACGCGTGCGCGCTGCCGCACGCGCGCCGCGATGTCCTGCAGCAAGCCGCGCTGCTGCGCCGGCAGCACCAGGTCTTCCCAGCTCGCGATCGGCTCGATGCGCTGTGCCAGCTCGTCCAGCCGCGCCCGCCCTTGCAGGCGGCAGGCGTCCCAGAGCGCGTGCTGCGCGCCGCCCGTGGCCTGCCGGGCTGCCAGCGCGCACGCCGCCTGGATCGAGCGCGCGCTCAAGTCGAACTGCTCGGCGGCTTGCTCGATGGCTCGCTCGCTGAACACCTGCGTGTGTTCGGGCCACTGCGCGCTGGCGCTCCGGTACAAGGCTCGTTGCTCGCTCGAGCTCGGGCGCGGCACGTCCAGCGCCAGAAAGGCCCGGCGCGGGCGCTGGCCGCGCTCCCGCCGGCTGACGATCAGCGGCCCGAGCACACGATCGATCAGGCGCCGCGACTGCGCGGCCGCGCTCTCCGCAGGCTCCAGCTCATCGCAGTCGACCAGCACGGCGCTGGCGCTCAGGCGCACCTCGCGCGAGAGCAGAAGCGCGATCAGAGCCTCATCGAGCCCGCTACCGAGCAGGTGGGCATGCACCGCGTGCAGCCTCAGCCCGAGCTGCGCGCAGGCCGCCGCCGCGACCGCGCGCTTGCTGACGCCGTCCGACCCACACAGCTCGATCACCGGCAGGCGTTCGCCTCGTGCCGCGCTGGTCCAGGCGGCGGCCATTTGATCGGCCAGGGCTCGGTGCGAGGCCGACAGCTCCAGCGCGGGCTCGACCGGCTCGATCAGGCCGTCGAGGCGCGCGTCGGGATCGGCGACGCCGAGCAGGAAGTGGAGCACGCGCTCGTCGATGCGCAGCACGGAGTCCGCGAGCGTCTCGCCCTCACCGAGCTCCAGCAGCCGGAAGCGCCGCAGCGGCCGCCCCGGAGACAGGGCGCTCCAGTGCGCGCCCTCGAGCGCTGCCGCGGCCAGCTGAAAGTTCGGGCGCGGCGCCCCTCTGCCGCCGCGCGCCTCGCGGCACAGCTCACCGAGAGCCGGATCGAGCTCGCAGCCCGCGCACAACACCAGCAGCTGATACTCGAACGGGCTGAGCCCGAACGCCTCTCGCAGCGCCGCGAGCGTTGCGGGTGCGGGCATCGCTGCCTCTGCTTCCGCGAGCGCGCGCTGCGCAGCCGGCAGCTCCGAAGAAGCGGCGCCCCCGCGCTCCAGCTCGCAGCGGATGACGGCGATGGCGGCGAACAGGTGACGTTGGTTCGCCTCCACCCAGTGCGCGGCATCCGCCGCCGGTGCCGGCCCCGGCATCACCCCCGCCGCGCTCATGGGATGACGACGCTCGGGCCGGTGTAACGGCCCGCGATCGGATCGTACGTGAGATCACTGACCGCTTCATCCACGTGTACGCGCACCAGGTACTCGCCCGGCGCCACGCCGGGGATGTCGATGTCCAGCGAGGGTGACATGTCCGGCGCGTCGCGCGGGGGAACGTCGAAAACGTAGCTGCGCGCCTCGCCTCCGGGCGCGGCATCCGCCTGGTTCAGCACCAGCCGCACGCGCTGCACGCGCCCGACGGCCGGCGAAAAAGTGACCCGCAGAGCCGCGCCCAGGAGCGCCGGGCTGATGCGGGGCTGCAGCACGAAGCCGAGCGCGTTCGAGTTCCGCTCGAGCGGCGACGCGGTGCTCCGCTGCAGCACGCGCACGGAGTGTGCCCCCGCCTGTAGCGCGGCCGGCAGCGGCACGCTGATGCGCTCCGCGGTGAGCGCGCTGGCTGCCGGCACGACCTCCAGCGCGCCGATGCGCACGCGCGTGACGGGGCCGACCAGATCGCGCCCGACCAGGACCAGGGTATCCCCCGCGTGAATGGACGCCCCGGACAGCTCCCGCGCGTCCGGCGCTGTTTGCGACAAAAGCTGCTCGAGCAGCGGCAGCCCCGCGTCCGCCTGAACCCGGACCCGGCGCACGGGCAGCGCCTCGCGCGGCTGCACGTCATTCGAGATGCTCACCACCGAAACCGCGTAGGCGACGGACAGCACGTAGGGCGTCTGGAAGAACACCGACCACAGCTTCGACAGCTCCTCCAGGTTGAGCGATGTGGGAGTGATGCGCAGCTGCTCCGGCGCATCCGCCAGATCAGACCCGACGAGGTAGGAGTAGAGCGGGTCCGCCAACGTGCTCTGCAGCGCCGCGCGCGTGAGCACGGCCTCCGCCCGCAACGCGCGCACCGCGCTGCCGAGGAGGCGCTGCGGCTCGAGCCGCTTGTCGTCCCCGTAGAAGCTCAGCAGATAGTGCAAGTTCAGCGCCTCGCTCGGCCGCTGCAGGAAGCTCCCGCCTCGGTCCCGCGTCGGCAGATCCGCGTTGCGCAGTGCGAGATTGGGCCCAACCTGATACAGGAACAGGTTCACGCCCGGCGAAGGCAGATCCCCGCTCGGCGCGTTCGGCCGCACCGCCGTGACCTTCGCGCTCGGCACCGGCGGCAGATCGGTATCGAGCGCCGCCTGCAGCTGCCGGCGCAGCGCCGCCGTCACGGCAGCGATAGCCAGGTGATTGCTCATGCCCGCGTTATACACCGACTCGCCGCGGCGCGGGCCGCTGCATTGCGCAGCGCGGATACGCGGGAGCTTGCCGGCGGGCGATCAGGGCTCGGCCGCGCAACGCCATCGGCGGCCCCAGGATGTGCCCGCTCAGGGGCCACCCAGCTACTACGTCGTCTATCCGGAGGGTGCGCTCCGCCACCGAAAGGTCGAGGCATTCCGGGACTGGGCTCGAGCTCGGCGTTGACGCTCAGGTCCGCTGGGGACGCGAGTTCATGAACATCTGAAACATGTCGATCGGCACCGGGAACACCGTGGTGGAGTTGTGCTCCGAGCCGATCTCGAGCAGCACCTGCAGGTAGCGGAGCTGCAGCATCGCGGGGTGTGCCTCCATCTGCGCGGCGGCCTCCGCCAGCTGCCGAGCTGCTTCGCTCTCGCCCTGGGCGTGGATGATCTTGGCGCGCCGCTCGCGCTCGGCCTCGGCCTGCGCGGCCATGGCACGCTGCATCTCCTGCGGCAGATCGATCTGCTTCAGCTCGACCAGGGTCACCTTGACGCCCCAGGGATCGGTCTGTTTGTCGAGGATGTTCTGCAGCGCCAGGTTGATCGCCTCGCGTTCCATGAGCAGCGTGTCCAGCTCCTTCTGGCCGCACACGGAGCGCAGGGTGGTCTGCGCGAGCTGGGAGGTGGCGTACAGGTAGCGGTCCACTTCCAGCACCGCCTTTCTCGGTTCCACGACCTTGAGGTAGACCACGGCGTTGACCTTGACCGAGACGTTGTCGCGCGTGATCACATCCTGCGCCGGTACGTCCATGGTCATGACCCGCATGTCCACCTTGACGATGCGGTCGATGCCGAAGGGGATCAGCAGCACCAAACCGGGGCCTTTGGCTTGCCGCAGGGCGGAGCCCAGGCGGAACACCACGCCCCGCTCGTACTCCTGCAGGATGCGGACCGCCGAGGCCAACATCAACAGGATCAGAAAGAGGACGATCGGCAGCACGAGCAAGTTCGCGTTCATGTCTCTCCTCGTTGTCTGGTTTGCTCAGCGCGCCAGGGGGACACGCTGACCAACAGTCCGTGTACGGCGTCCACGCGGCAGGGAGCGCCCGGCTCGAGCCGCTCGCTGCTGGTCGCGTCCCAGTAGGCGCCATCAAAGAAGATCTTGCCGCGCCCGCCCGCCGGAATTTCGATCACGACGCGCGCTTCCGCGCCGATCCAGGCCTCGGGCCCGCTGGTCGCGCCCTGGCGGCGCACGCGCAGGAGCAGATAGCCGACGCCGAGCGCGCTGCCCGCGAAAACGAAGGCCGTCCCCCAGATCAGCAACGGGTGCAGCCGGAACGGAGATCCGGGCACGTCGAACAGAAGATACGAGCCACCGATCAAGCACGCTAGCCCCGCCACGGTCAACAAGCCCAGGCTGGTCACGTAGATCTCGGCGATGAACAGCAGCGCGGCCGCCCCGATCAAGAGCAGGCCGACGCCGTTCATCGGCAGCACCTGCAGCCCGAACACGATGCCCAGGCACAGCACCCCGAACAATCCGGGCAGGATCAAGCCGGGATGCGTGAACTCCACGTACAGGCCGAGCGCGCCCGCCAGGAGTAGCAGGTACAGGATCGCCGGATGCGCGAGCACAGCCAGCAGCGACTGGCGAAAGCTCGGCTCGAAGCGCACCGCCTCCGTGCCACCGGTGCTCACGCGCCAGGCGCTCCCCTGCACGGCCACGACCTTGCCCTCCGCCTGCTCGAGCAGGGATGGCAGGTCCCCCGCGAGCAGGTCGACGGCGTGCAGCGGCAAGGCCTCGCTGGCGGTGATGCTGGACGATTCGCGGACGGCGCGCTCCGCCCACTCGCTGTTGCGCCCGCGCGACTGCGCCAGGCTGCGAGCCCAGGCCGCCGTGTCGTTGACGACCTTGTCCTTCATCGTGCCCTCGATGTCGGTGCCGAAGGCGCCGACCGGGTGCGCGGCGCCCATGCTGCTGATCGGATGCATGGCGGCCACGTGACTCGCCAGCACCAGAAAGGTTCCTGCCGAGGCGGCGCGGGCGCCCGCGGGCGCCACGTACGCGATCACGGGCACGGGCGCGACCAGGATCGCATGCACGATGCGCCGGGTCGCTTCCAGCAAGCCGCCCGGAGTATCGATGCTGACGACCAGCGCCTGTGCCTTGCGCCGGTCCGCCTCGGCGAGGGCCTGCTCCAGCAGATCGGCCGTCACCTGAGTGATGCCGCCGTCGATCTCGAGCT
>DASTRX010000061.1:0-25419 GCA_035760985.1 Polyangiaceae bacterium | reverse complement strand
AACTCCGCCCATCGGAATAGGGAGAAGTCTATGCCCCTTTGCAGCTCAGCCCATTCCCGAGCCAAAAAGCATCCTCATCCGATCGCGAAATCAGCGAAAAAACCGTTGGCGTCTAGCCCGACTCATAGTCGGAGGCCCGGCCCAAGACAAAAAACGGAAGGAGCGATCTCGCGACCGCTCCTTCCTTTCTCGCTCAGCGGGTCAGCTCAGCGCAGCTGGCTGCACTTGTTGGGCTGGCCCAGGCCGCACATGAAGTTGCCGCCACACTGGCCACAATCGAGCTCGCCGCCGCAGCCATCGCCGATCTTGCCGCACTCGGCCCCGGCGCTCTGGCAAGTCTGCGGAGTGCAACCGCCGCACTTGTAGGCCTCGAACAGGCCGCAGACCTGGCCCGCTGGGCAGACGCCGCAGGTCACGGTGCCGCCGCAGCCGTCGCCCACCACGCCACACTGGGCATCGGCCGGGCACTTGCGCGGCGTGCACTGCGGGCCCGGGTCGCACATGTTCGGGGTGAGAGCACCGCAGTACTCGCCATTGCCGCAGGTGCCGCAGTTGACGGTGCCGCCGCAGCCGTCACCGACCAGGCCGCACTCCAGCCCGGCGCAGGCCTGCTGCTGGCTCTTCGGCGCGCAGCCGGCGCAGCGGTTGGGATGGCCATCGACAACCGTGCAGATCTGGCCCGGCGGGCACGAGCCGCAGGTCATGGTACCGCCGCAGCCGTCGCCGACCAACCCGCACTCGACGCCTTCGAGCTCGTAGCACTCGAGCGGGCGACAGGTGGGCACACCGCACTTGTTCGCGCCGGCGGCGCCGCAGTACTGGCCGTTGGGGCAGCCGGGGCAGGTGAGAGTGCCGTTGCAGCCATCGCCGATGGTGCCGCACACACCCGACGGGCACGTGGTATCCGGCGTGCAGCTCTGCGGGCACTCGCCGCAGTAGATGACGTCGTTGCAGCCATCGGACTGGTACCCGCACTGACCCGCGCAGGCGATCTGCTCGGTCTTCGGGACACAGGCGTTGCACTCGCACTCGATCAGACCACCGCAGCCATCGGCGATGGTGGAGCATGCGACGCCCTGAGCCTCGCACGTGGTCTTGACGCAGACCGGCTCGCAGCGGTTGGCGTTGCACACCTGGTTCCCCGAGCAGCCGCCGCAATCCATCGTGGTGCCGCAGCCGTTGGGTACGACGCCGCACTGGTCCGCCGCACAGGTGAGCTCCGTGCAGGCCGGGGGCTCCGGCTCCTGACCCACGCAGGTGCCCAGGTCGAAGAGCATGAAGAGCAGGATCTTCTCCTGCGGCGTCAGGTTGCCGCTGTTGCCGAGCGTCGCGCTCGTGCAGTGGTTCGGGAAGACCTCATCGTTGTAGGGACTGGTGCCCTGGCCACTGACCGCCGCGACGTGGAAGCCGCTGTACGCGACGCGGCCGCAGGCAGCATCGTTGGGAGCGCCGAAGGGCGTGTTGAACGAGAACTGCTGAATGCGCTGGTTGCCGTTCGTCCGATGCACGAACTCCTCGGTGCCAGTGGCGATGCCCGTGTTCTGGCTGCGCGGATCCGTGATCGTGAAGGTGTAGTTCGGCGTGGTGGTGACGGTCTCGTTCACCATCCAGTCGGCGAAGGTCTGGATACGCGGGCTGGCGTTGGTCCGGTTGCCGACGATGGACACCCGGCCCGTACCCGAGGAGTCGGTGTTGAGGCCCGTGTCCCAGGTCGCCGCGGGATTCAGACCGGTGGCGATCTTGTCGCTGGCCGCCGCGTAGGTGGTGGTCCCGTTGTTGTACAGCCAGCTGAAGCTCAGGTGGCTCAGGAACATGCGGCCGCCGCGGTTGACGTACTGGCGCACCTTGCCGCCCTGGCTGCTGTCGCTGCCGTTGCCGCGCTGGTTGCCGCTGCTATCCCAGCCGCCGCCTTCGCAGTCGGAGACGACCATGTCGTACGCCTCCAGGCGGCTGAGGCTGTCGTAGAGGTTGCTGTCGGCGGGCGTCGTGACGCTGGCGATGACGGCGCCCTGGTTGCCAGAGGCACCGCCCCGGTACAGGTCGATGCGATGCGCGGGGTTGCCGCCGAAGATGCCGAACTCCGACGAGGCGAGCCCCATCTTGTAGAACACGCACTCCATGGCGTCGATGGCGCCCGTGGTGATGGCCATGCGCGGGATGTTGACCGCCAGACCGTCGGTCATCTTGCGCGGCAGGCGCGTGGGGTTGTCGTTCGTGCCGTTCCCCGCGGTCTCACCGCCCGCGGTGGACATGGTCTTGGGCAGGTTGGTGGTGGTGCAAGCCGCGGACGGCGGCAGCGTCATGCGCTGCGCGCGGCGGAACTTGCCGACCTTGGTCACCAGCAAGAACTCTTGATCGACGGGGATGTTGCCCTCGAGCACCCAGTCGCCGTTGGCGTCCGTCACGTCGCCGACCAGCACCGGGCCCAGATCCTGATCGACACAGCGGTCGCAGGACAGGCCATTGCTGCCGGGCAGGCCCGTGCCGATCGCCGGCAGATCGGCGGTGTCGTTCGTGCGCAGGATGTACACGAACGCGTTCGGGACGCGCACCTGGTTGGCCGTCTTCGAGTCATCCTGTCCCGGCGCGATCACGCGCCCGGTGAGCCGCGTCAGCTGATTGCTGCCGCAGCTGGTCGGCACGGCGGCGCACAGCGGGCAGTCGCTGCCCGAGCCGCCCGCCACGCTCACGCACGTCGTCGGACCAGTGATGCCGCCCATGCAGCTCTGGCTGGTGGCGCAGCTGCCGCAGGAGGACGTGTTGCCGCAGTTGTCCACGAACGTGCCACAAGCCCAGCCCTCGCTGGCGCAGGTCTTTCCGTTGGGGACGCAGGCGGGCTGCGTCGGCAACGGGTCACACTGATAAGCCGCTTGCGCGCCGCAGAATTCGCCGCCCGGGCAGGCGCCATTCAGCGCCCCGCACTGGTAGACGTGGATGCCCGTGGTGCCGCAGCCGTCGTAGGCGACGCCGCACTCCTTGCCCGCGCACGCCTCTGTCTTGGAGCGGCCCACGCAGTTGGGATCGCTCGGGTTCGGCGGTGGAACATCGCACTGATAGGCGTCGATTGCCCCGCACTGCTCGCCGGCGCCGCAGGCGCCGTTGTTCGAGCCGCACTGGTACGTGCCGCCGCAGCCATTCCCGACCACGCCGCACTCCTTGCCGGCGCAAGCCGTGCCCTGGGGTGTGGGCGAGCAGGTGGGGGCGAGCGCCTCGCACTGGCCGTTCCGGCACTGGTTGCCCGCGCCGCAGCCGCTGCCGCCGCTGCAATCGATGGCCGTGCCGCAGCCATCTGCGACGTAGCCGCACTGGCGACCCTGACAGGCCACCGCGTCGTCGATCGGCTGGCAGCTGTAGTCGTCGCCTTCGCCGCACTCGAACGCCACGCCGCCGCCGCCGCAGGTCTCGGTTCCGCTGCAGCCGAGCTCCTCGGTTTCGCAGTTGTAGGTGCTGCCGCAACCGTCGCCGACCACGCCGCACTTGCCGGCGCAGGCCACCTCGGGCGCGATCGGCTCGCACGCGTCGTAGGGCGCGCACTGCTGCGGGCGCGCCGGGTCGTTGCCGCAGAGCTCACCCGTGGGGCATCCTCCGCAGTCGATCGTGCCGCCGCAGCCGTTGCCGATCACGCCGCACTGAGCACCCACCGAGGCGCAGCTGGTGATGCGCGCGGGGCACTCCGTGGTCGAGCCCGTCGCCGCGGCCGCACACTGCGAGGCTGCCACCGCTCCGCACTGTTGCCCGGTGGGACAGGTGCCGCACAGGTAGGTGCCGCCGCAGCCGTCCCCCTCGACGCCGCACTGCTTGCCTTCGCAGGCGACCTCCTGGCTCACGCGCACGCACAGGTTCTCGGTGCTCGCGCACAGGTTGGGTTCGTTGAGGCCGCAGATCTCCCCGTCTGCGCAGCCGCCGCAATCCACGACCGAGCCACAGCCGTCCGCGATCTTGCCGCAGGTCTTGCCCTGCTCCTCGCACGTGGTCGGGTGACAGTTGCCCTGGCCTACGATGTCGTCATCAAAGCCACCCGGCGGTTGGTTGGTGCTACCGCTGATGCCATCGGCACCGCCTGCACCGCCTTGGTCGGAGCCGCCAGCTCCAGGGTGACCTCCGCCGCTGGAGCAATGGGCCCCCAGGAATGCCAGGAATATGACCGCAAATCGAGACGCACTCGCGCGCACAATACACCTTCGCTGATGAGGACTACGGGCTTGCAGGCAGGATCGGCAAAATTGGAAAATACATTTGCGATTTCTGCACGCGTCACAGCGCGCCCGGATCACCACGACTCCGTGCGCAGACCGTTGCACGCGCGCACGCGAGCGGTGCGCGGCAATGGCCGGCACAGCCCGCGAGGCATGCGGCCTCGCTCTTCAGCGCAGGACGGGCGTCGGGGGCGGTGCCGGCGGCGGCGGTGTGGGCGCCGGTGGTGGCGGGTCGTCACTGACGATACGCTCCGTCCACTGCGCCATGTGGTTGGAGGTCTTCAAGTCCTGGAAGGGCAGAAAGAACCCTGGATAGCTGCCGTCCGTGCCTGCCTTCACGCGGCTCGTATCGACCGCGAACATCCAGAGCAAGGCCTGTGAGTCGGGTTCGCCCGAGACGAACGCCCCGTTCGGGAATTTCAAGCGCAGCCCGGCACGGCGCTGAGAGCCGACCGTGAACCAGCCGAGGGTCGTGCCGCGGTGCTGGATCTGGAACGGTGAGGCCTTGGGAAAGGTGTCCATCAGATCGGTCTTGGCCACGGTTGCTTGCAGCCCTGCCGGTTGCAGCAGATCGGCCACACCGGGCGCCGCGGCCTTCGCGAGCAACACCGGCGTCGCGCCGGGCTGTGCCGCGATCGCCCAGGTCTTGGCACCGGGGTCCGAGTAACCGTTGCAGTAGCGCCCCGCTCCGTCCGCAGTCGCCGCCCCACAGGCGTTTGCGTCCGCGTCCGCGTAGGAGGACTGGTCCACCTCGCTGTAGAGCAGCAGGTCACCGTCCGGAAAGAACGCGGGGTTGAAGCGATTCTTGCCGGCTGCCGGCGGGACCAGGGCCACCGGGTGGTCGGCATCCCAGGTCTCGCCCTGGCGCTGGATGTAGCTGATCCCGGCGCCCAGGAACAGGACGCGCCACTTCTGCAGCTCACCGAGCGCCGAGAATGCGATCTTGTCCCCCGCCGGCGACCAGTCGGGATTGTTTGGCACGACGGGCAGGTCGAGCTGGGCGGTGCGCACGCCGCTGACCCCGTCGTGGAAATACAGGTGCGCGTCCGCGCTCGCGCCGGTGGCGACGGGCGCGACCGCCACGAACTCGCTGCCGCTCGGATTGAATGAGCCGTTCAACATGGCGTTGGGGTCGCTCGTCGGCCCCGCGTAGCTGAAGAAGGCCTCATCGCTCATCGGCCGCCGCATGTCGTTCACGTACACCAGGCGAGCGGAGGGCGGATTGCCGAGCCCGAAGATCACCTTGTCCCCCTGGCGTGACAGGGCGTGACAGCCGACGCAGGTCGCGCTGCCGCTGCCGGGAACATTGCTGGCGCGCACGAACGTCTGCGGCTCGGAGGCGGCGCTACCGAAGTCGAAGCGCATGATGCTGCCGCCCGAGGTGGTCCAGTAGTAGACCGCGCCGTCGATGCGCTGCTCCGCGAACTCGATCGCGAAGCTCGCGCTCTGCCCGAACACACCCGACTCGTCGCTGCCGCGCACCGAGAGCGTGACGGGGCCGCGGCCCTGGTTGGAGCTCGCGAGCAGCGCCAGATCTTCGCCATCGAGGAAGTAGGCGCAAGACCCGGGTTCGAAGTCGCTGGCGCTGGCGTAGCAGCGCGTGTAGTAGACCAGATCCGTCACGTCGCTGTGAAAGCGCAGCTCGAACAGCTTGTTCTCCGGCGCGCCCGGCTTGAAATGAACCTCGAGGTGGCCCAGGTTCGGCGGCAGCAACACGCCGTCGTTGGGATACACGAGCTCCGGCGCGCGCCCGGCTGCGGGCTCGCCAGCGAAATGGCTCGCCGGGCTCTCGGGCAGGGGAGGACTATTCAGCGGTCCATAGGGATCATCGGGGACATGCTGGCCGCTGATGCGCACCAGCACGGGCACGGTCGCCGTGGCGATCGTGCCGTCCGCGCTGGCCGCCTGTGCGCGTACGGTGAGCGAGCCGCCCCGCTGTGCGGGCTCGCTGGTGCTGGCGGGCAGGCGTGTGCTGAGCGTGTTGGAGCCGTCTTCCGGGAAGCTCGCGACCAGGTAGTTGTCTGGCACGTAGAAGACTGCTTGCTGAGTGATGTCCAGCTCCCGCTCGGGCGCGTCCGCGAAGACGGCGTGAGCCGTGAACAGCTGCTGCACCTGGGCGCCGGGGCTCACGTCGAGCACGGCCTCTTCCGGCTCGATCCGCAGCGACACGATGTTGTGCTGCGCTTGGCTTCCACTCCCGCCCTGGCCGATGTCGTCATCGCCGCCGGTCTCGAAGATGGGACCGGGCCCCTGACTGGCGCCCGCGCTGTTCTCCGCACCGCCCTGAGCGCCGCCTTTGACATTCGGCCCGCTGGAGCTGCACGCGCTGCTCGCCGCGAGCGCGAGGCTCAGTGCGACGTTGACCCTCACTCGAAGCATATTCGATTGAATATGAGCTGAGTCGCCGCTGCGATCAAAGCGCCGCGGGGCGAACCTTGCCGTGTGCAGCGGGTGAACGCTGGCGACACCCTCCGACGGTAACGCCGCGGCCGCTCGTCACCAGGCACCCACCGCAGCGTGCACAGACACCGATCGACGCACTCTGGCTGAGGGCCCGAGCCGCGCGCGGTCCCATTGCGCGGGGGCGAGGCCAGGGTGGGAGCCCATGACACAGGATGAGTTCCACGTGCCATCGGGTGGGTGTAGATTGCTTGGGCTCGTGGTCGCTTGCCGCCTCTCACCCTTACCTGCTCGCGCCTGCATGTGCGTGCTGCTGACGTGTGCTCTGCCCTGCCTTGCTTGTCGCAGTTCCCAGCCGACGAGCGCGTCGAGCGAGGCTCCCGCCGCGCAGGCGCCGAGCTCCGCGAGCGGCGAGCGGACGCTGCCGGCGTCACAGAGGGCGCCAGCCGGAGAGCGTGCCCCGATCGAGCGCGACCCCCGCCTGCTTCCCCCGGACCGGCCGCTGCAACACCTGGCCTTCAGCGAGCAGCGACTGGCGCAGCTCTCCGGCGACGAGCTGCTGCTGCGCCGCATGCCCGATCTGCGCGGAGTGAAGCGCATCGGCACGCCCGGCGCGCGCAACCTGGTCGCCGGCGTCGGCGGTGACTTCGTCGCGGCCGGCAGCAACCATGTGTACCGCGTCGCCCAGCTGGATGACTCCGCCGAGGTGCTCGCACCGGTGCCGCGCTTGGGGCCCACGACCATCTTGCCCGGCGCGGATTCCAGCGATCACTTTTGGCTGCTGTATGAAGGGATCCCCCGGCTGCCCGAGTTCGACCTCCAGGAGACCGTGATTGCGCCCTACGTGTCGGTGCTGAGCTGGACACAGCTCAGCGAGTTCGATGGCCGCGCCATCTCGAATCCTGGCGACGGCAGCTTCATCTTCACCACGCCGGGCGGGCTGCGGCGCGTGAGCGCGGAGGGCAGGACGCAGCGGGTGGTCGCGCCGAGCCTCGGAGAGCGGGTCTGGCGCCTGTTGCCGGCCTCCGGCGCCGGCATGTTCTGGGCCGCGACTCCGTACGACCTGCAGCTGTTGCAGCGGATGAGCGGCGCGCAGCGCTCCGCCGCGCCGAGCGCCGACTGGGAGTGCCAGAGCGCGCAGCGCATCGAGCTGCCGCGGTACGCGGTGGCGTTGAGCGCGCAGGGCCGCGACCTGGCGGTGCTCGCGGTGGAGAGCTTCGAGCCCACGCGCGCGCGCTTGCGCATCGAGTTGTACCGCCAGGGCAGCGATGAGCGTCGAGTGATCCGGTTCGACGAAGCCGTGCCCGCGCCGGCCGATGGCGGCGCGCCGGTGCCGGAGTTCGCGCCGGAGCTGGCCCTGGCGCCGGGTCAGCCCTGGGTGGCCGTGTCTGGTTTTGGGCTCTCGGTCTTCGACGGGCGCACGGGCGCACGCTTGTTTCCCAAGGGTGCGTCGTCTCCGAGCACACTTTTGCGCTCCCAAAACTTGGCCCCCGACCCCCGCTGATGCGCATGGTCCACTCGGCAGGTGATGGTTACGTTGCGCGCAGAATCCGAGCTGGTCGGCCTGGAGCGTCGAGCCGAGCAGCTCGCGCGCGGTCGCAAGGAGCGAGTCACCAGCGCGCATCTGCTGGCCGCCATGGCGCAGAGCTCGTGCGGAGCCGCGGCGTTGCTGGAGAGCCGCCGGCTGGCGGCCGAGGCCCTGCTGCGCGCCGCGCGCTCGGCGAGCGATGATGAGCCACTGGCGCTGCGCGCCGCCACGCAGGGGGCACGCGCGGTCGCCGAGCGCATGCGCGCGCCCGAGCCGGGCGCCTTGCACCTGTTGATCTCGCTGCTCGGTGACCGCCGCACGGCGGCCTACCGCGTGCTCGATCAGTGCGGGGTGGACGTGAATCGGCTGCGGCTGGCTGCGATGAATCAGGCGCTGGCCTTGCTCGGCCGCGAGCCGATCGTGCGGCGTGGGGAGGCCTCGGGCAAGCTGCAGACCAACCTGGCCCAGGCTGGCGCCGCGAACGCGGCGGGGAGCCGGGGCTCGCCGCGCGTGCGAACGGGCTCGCCGCGCCGGCACGCGGAGGTCGTTCCTCCGCAGGATCTGCGGGATCGGCGGCGCAGCGGCGGCCGCACGAGCGCTCCACCAGCGGAGCGGGAGAGCGCCGTCAGCGACGACTCCGCGGCAGCTCCGGAGGCTCGCGCCATCGATCCCGAGCGAGCGCCGGCCGCGCGCGCAGCGACACCGCGGGCGGCCTCGACTTCAGCGGCCTCGACTTCAACGGGCTCGATCCGAGCAGCCTCACCTCCGGCGGCCTCCCCGCCAGCAACGCTGGGGCGCGCCGCTGCGGAGCGGCAGTTCGCGCTCTCGCCCAAGCGCTTTCCGCTGCTCAGCCGGCTGGGCACGAATCTGACGCTGGCGGCGGCCTGCGGAGAGCTGGATCGCGTGGTGCGCCGTGAGACCGAGGTGGAGCGCGTGATCGACGTGCTGTGCAAGCGCCAGGCGAACAATCCGTGCCTGGTGGGGCCCTCGGGGGTCGGCAAGACGCGCATCGTGCACGGAGTGGCGCAGCGCTTCGCGAACCTGGACGGCACGCTCGGGCTCGCGCCGCGCATCGTGGTCGAGCTCGGCGCCGGAGCGCTGGTCTCGGGCACGGGCGTGCGCGGGGGACTCGCGCAGCGCATGCAGGCGCTGTGTCACGAGGTGGAGCTCAGCGAGGGCAGGGTGGTGCTCTTCTTCGACGAGCTGCACCAGCTGTTCGTGGGGGACGGGGGCGAGGAGCTCGCCTCCGAGTTCAAGCTGGCCATCTCGCAGGGCCGTCTGCCCTGCATCGGCGCCACCACCAGCGAGGAGTACGCACGCGCGATCGAGCCCGATCCGGCGCTCGCGCGCCGTTTCTCGCTGGTCGAGATCGAAGAGCCGAGCCGCGAGGACGCGTTCCTGGTGCTGGAGGCGCTGGCTCCGAAGTTCGAGGCGCACCACGGCGTGCGCTACGAGGAGTCGGCGCTCGCGCTGGGCGTCGCCTGGTCGGTGCAGTACTTGCCGGGGCGGGCTCTGCCGGACAAGGCGATCGCCATCCTCGATCTGGCCGGTGCGCGCTCGCGCCGGCGCGGTCACCCTCGCGTCGGGCCCGAGCAGGTGGCGGAGGTGGTGTCGGAGCTGTCGCAGGTCCCCGCGGAGCGTCTGCTGGAGAGCGACGGCGAGCGTATGCTCGCGCTCGAGGCGGCGCTGGCGGACCGTGTGGTCGGGCACACGGAAGCGCTGAAGGCGATCGCGCGTTGCGTGCGCCGCAACGCGGCCGGGCTGGGCGGCAAGCGCCCGATCGGCACGTTTTTGCTCCTGGGTCCGACCGGTGTCGGCAAGACCGAGACGGCGAAGGCGCTGGCGGAGGCGCTGTTCTTCTCCGAGCAGGCGCTGACGCGCATCGACCTCTCCGAGTACAGCGAACCACACGCGGTGGCGCGGCTGTTTGGCGCCCCACCGGGCTACGTGGGGCACGAGGCGGGCGGTCAGCTCACCGAAGCCGTGCGCCGGCGGCCGTATCAGGTGATCTTGCTCGACGAGCTGGAGAAGGCGCACCCGGAGGTGCTGCAGAGCTTCCTCGCGCTGTTCGACGAGGGCCGCATGACGGATGGGCGCGGCCGCACCGTCGACTTCTCGCACGCGCTGATCGTGATGACCTCGAATCTCGGTGCCAGCGAGCAAACGCCCGGGCGCGCTCTCGGCTTTGCACGGGGCGAAAACCGGGCCCTGGGCGAGTACCGGGAGCGGGTGGTGCGGCGCGTGCGCGACGCGCTGGCGCCCGAGCTCTTCAACCGCATCGACGAGGTGCTGGTGTTCGCGCCGCTGGAGCGCGCGCAGGTCTCGGAGATCGCGCGCCGCCTGCTCGCCAAGCTGGCGGGGCGGCTCGCTGAGGCGCGGGGCGTGCAAGTGGAGTTCGAGCCGAGCGTGATCGAGTGCTTGCTCGCGGCCGGCGGCGTCGATCTGACCCTGGGGGCGCGCCCCATGCAGCGCACGATCTCCCGGCTGGTGGAGGCCCCGCTCGCGGAGCTGATCCTGCAAGGGGGTGCGGCGAGCGGCCAGGCCCTGCGCGTACGCGCCCGCGGCGATCAGATCGCCATCGAAGCCTTGTGAGCCCGGCGGGCTGGGGCGGGACGCGCCTCAGCCAGCTCGGCGCCGGGTGCCGGTGGCCTTGACGATGGCGTCCACGAGCAGCGGTACGTTCGGGGGCTTGATCACCCAGGCGGTCGCGCCCGCGGCCCTGCCTTCCGCCAGCCGATCGCGCGAGCCGTCCGAGGTCAGCACATAGATGGGCGTGGCTTCGTAACCCGGGTTCTTGCGCAGCTCGCGGATGAACTCCAGGCCATCCATGGTCGGCATGTGAATGTCGGTCAAGACCAGGTCGAACGTCTGCTGGCGAGCTCGCCAGAGGGCTTCCACGCCCTCGGACGCCTCGGCCACGACGATGCCGGCCTTCTCCAGGGCCAGGCGCAGCTGGCGTCGAGACGTGGACGAGTCGTCCACCATCAACACGCGCGGGGGATCGATGGTCGAGATGGGAGCTGATTCGGTCATAGCAGGATACACGTCCCCGATTGAAGCAACTCGTCGGGCAGCTCGGATTGCGAGCTCACGGGATCGAAGGCATCGATGCAGATCTCGCAGAACAGCCGCCCGCTGATGCCCTCGAACTCGAGCGCCAGCGAGGGGCGGCTCGCGCCTTGCCAGAGCACGCACTGGCTGCCGGCCAGATACAGGGGCACGCCGAACGTGAAGGGGCGGCCGCGCTTTTCGAAGTAGCTCACCAGGCGCCCGACGATGCGGTTGCTGCACTCACCGAGCAGGTCGACCAGCGCGTCATCGTTGCTGGGAGCGGCGGCCCCGAAGAGCCTCGCGTGGGCATCACGGGCGACCTGGCGCGAGGAGCTGACCACCAGGTGGCCGGAGGTCTCCGGTCCCGAAAATGCGATCAACGCGCTCAGCTCAGCGAGCCGCGCGCGGCTCGCTTTCAAGAAGGGATCGGCGGAGGAGGCATGCGCGCCGAAAGCGGCAAAGGCCGTGAGCGCCGTCTCCGCCACGTAGGTGGCGAACTCGAGCGGATAGAAGTGCTGGTACAACAGGCGCTCGGCGCACGCGACCAGATCGCCGGCGGTCACATCCTCTCGCGGCAGCACCTCCACGCGCTGCCCCTCCGGCAGGGTCAGTGGCGGGCCGTGCCAGAGCAGCGGCAAGGTTGGCTGCAAGTCGCGCATGCCGCTGACCAGCGCCACGTTCTGCTCCGGATCTCCGGTATCGGTCACGGCCACCATCGACAGCTTGGGGAATACCCGCACGAACTCGACCGCCGAGCTCGGTTCCGGCACGCGCACGATGCGAAAGTCGAGCTCGCGGAGACGCGGGATGAGGCGAGCCAGCGGGCCCCCCTCCTGGTCCACCAACATCACGTAACGTTTCAGCGCCACCGGGCCCCCTGGGATTCGCATCGCTTCATGCCGGAACGCACCGGCTCGTGCTCCAGAACGTCAGGCTGCGAACACACCTAAATGCTGATTTGGAAACAGCGCACGCGGGGTGAGGGTGGGCACATGTGGGGTCGGTGCGATGCTCGAGCGGGGCGGTGCGACGCTCAAGCAGGCAGAGACGCGAGCCGTACCAGCTTCCGTGGAGGGCGAATCCAGGCTGCTCAGCGAGCGGGCGAGGCCGGCGCGGACGGCGTCGGAGCAGGTGTTGATTGACGAGCTGAACCGGACGTTCGCGTCGCCCGACTATCAGCCCCCGCTCTTGCCCGCGGCGGCGCTGGAGATGCTGGCGCTGGCGCGCGACCCGAACGTCAGCTTCGGCGAAATCGTGGCGCTGCTGGAGTCGGAGCCGCTGATCGCGGCTCGCGTGCTGCGCATGGCGCAGTCGCCGTTCTATTCTGGCGGCGCGCGCGTGCAGACCATCGACGACGCCGTGATGCGGCTCGGCATCCGCACCATCGCCCTGGTGTTCACCGAGGCTGCGACTAACGCGCAGATGTTCACCAGCGAGGTGTTCCGCGCCCCAATGCAGGCCCTGCGGCGCCACAGCACGGTCACCGCTCATCTCGCGCGCAAGCTCGCGGAGCGCATCGGTCAACAAGGCGATCGCATCTACGTCTGCGGCCTGTTGCACGACATCGGCATCGCCGCCTGCCTGCTGGTGGCCCCGAGCCTGCGCGGAGCTGACGGGCGGGGTTTCACGTTTGACCAGCTCAAGGCGCCCATGTTCGCCGTGCACGAGGCCGCCGCCGACACTGTCGCCGGCCTGTGGTCATTGCCGGAAGGCTTGCGCTGGGTGATCGCGCACCACCACTCCTTCGCGCGGCAAGGCCACGTCTCGCCGATGGCTGCGCTCGTTTGCCTGGCGAGCTGGATCGCGACCCAGGTCGACGCTGCCATCATCGGCCCCGAGGAGACGACGCAGCAAGGGCTGGCGGCCGCGCGCCATTTCGGCTGGGGCGACGACATCTCGGCGTTGATCGCGCTGGGCAACAAGGTTGTCCAGCAGCTCAACGGCTCCGAAGGCTAGCCAGCCGCTGCGCTGCACAGTTCCGCGTCGAGCGAGCGCAGCGCGCCCGCGGCCGCCGGATCCTTGGACAGCCCCGCGCGCCCCGCCGCATCCAGCAAGGCCTGACGCGCTGCAACCGCGTTCCAGCTCGGCCGCAGCGGCTTCCACCAGAAGTTGACGTTCGCGTTGAACTCGCCGCCGTGCGTGAAGGTGTGAAACCACCAGGCAGGGATGAACAGGAGATCCCCCGCGCGCAGCTCCGCGTGCCACGCCGGCGCTGCCTGCAGATCCGCGGCGAACTCCGGCTGGGGCGCCTCGACATCGATCTGGCTGCAGTTGTGCGCGGGATTGCCGCCGCCGAGCGGGAAGGGGTGCATGCGCGGCAGCTGCTCCGGCGCGTACAGCCAGCAGCGCTTGTGGCCGCACAGCTGCGCGTTCAGGTTGTGGCAGCCGTTGTTGTCATAGTGGAGCCAGGTGCGCACGCCGCGCCCGCTGAACCAGCTCCAGACGGTGTACAGGCGATCGCGCGGGATCAGCTCGGGTACCTCGATCTCGTCCAGCAACGGCCCCAGGAGCGGGTTCACGCTCGTGACGCCGTCCCGCCGCCGGAGCAAGAACTGCTCGTCGCCCGTGAACAGGCGCCGCGCGCGCTCCTCGTCGCTGCCCGTCACCAGCTGGCGCAGAAACTCGGCGAACGGAGCCCGGCCGCGCGCGAACATGTGCCGCAGCTCGCTCTGGCGAAAGTCGGGGTGCACGTTCGAGCTGGAGAGCTTGAAATCGATCTCCGCCTCACCGAGCAAGCCAGCCAGATAGCTCGGTGACCAGCGCACGATCGCGGGCCAGCGCGCGGCGCCCCCCGCGATCACGAGCGGCAGCTGCTCGCTCTCCAGCCGTTCGCCGAGCCCCGGTGACAGCTCGACCCGCGCCACCTGGCAACCGGGTGCGGCCGAGCACGCGGCGTGCTGCTGGCTCATGGGGCCGCGTCTTCGGGCAACGCCTGCGCGTCGCTCTCGAACTTGCTTTGCTCCTCGGCGCTCATCTCGCGCTCGCCCGCGAACGCGATGCCCACCACCGCGCGCAGCGCTCCCCCAGAGCCGCGCACCGGGATGGCCAGCGCCGCGCCCGCGTCGACCGCCTTCGCGCCCGGCCGCACGTCGCCGCTGGTGTCCGTCTTCAGGTTGCAGGTCGACACCACCCGGTCACGCTCCCAGGCCAGGCCCGCCATGCCCTTGCCCTTCGGGATGAAGCGGGTCTTCTCCACGACCGGAGGCGGCAAGCGCACGTGAGCGGCCAGCTCCAGCTGATCACCGCGCAGAACGTGGACGCTGCCGGCGACGCCGCCGCGCGCAGCGAGGAAGGCTTCCAGCCAGGCCTGGAGAGTGGGATGGGGGTGGTTCACGCCGCCACGCTAGCACAAGCGCCGCCAGCGCACATCACTCGCCGGGATGGTCGAGCTGCGTCCCCTCGATGCTGCCCGCGAGCGTGCTGCGCACCGCGGAGGCCAGCCCGCTCAAGGTATAGGGCTTGGCCAGCCAGGGCAGGCCGCGCTGGCGAGCCGCATCGTTGAGGTGATCCGGAGCATAGCCGCTGGCGATCAGGACTTTTTGCGACATCAACGTGCGACGGATCCGTGCAACTGTGGCCAGACCATCCAGACCTCCCGGCATGACCATGTCGACGATCAACAGGTCGAAGCCGCTGGCGCCGGCGCACATCTCGATCGCTCGCTCTCCGGACTGTGCCGTTTCCACCGCGTAGCCGAGGTGCTGCAACAGCCGCTGCGCGGTGCGCAGTTGCACCGCCTCGTCATCGACGACCAGAATGCGCTCATGGCCGCGCGGTGCGCTGAGTTGCTGGTGGCTGGGAGAGATCACGGGCTCTGGCTCGCGAGGAAAGAACAGAGAGAACGTCGTACCTTCCCCCAATCGGCTCTGGATGTCGATGAACCCCAGGGCATCCTTGACAATGCGCTGCACGATCGCGAGGCCCAGTCCCGTCCCGGAACGCTCCGGCGCGCCGGAACGCTCCGCGCGCCGCTTGGTCGTGAAGAAGGGCTCCAGGATCCGCGGCAGGTGTTCCGGCGGAATGCCCGAGCCCGTGTCGCTCACCTCCAGCACGGCGTAGGTATCGGGCTCGATGCGCTCGAGCCCGTCGCGACCATTCGGCAACGACTCGCTGCGCGCGCGGATCTGGATCTTGCCGGACCCTTCGATCGAGTCCGCTGCGTTCAAGACCAGATTCGAGATCACCCTCAACAAGTGCGGGCCCGATGCCTGGATCACGAGCGGCTGGTTCGAGGTCTGGAGCTCCAGCGTCAGCCCCGGGCGATCGCACAGGCGGCGCAGATTCTCCGCCTCGGAGCGCAGCAGGCGGCACAGATCGATGCGCCGCTTGGCCACTTGATCGGTGCGCCCCAGCAGGAACAGATCCTGGATGGTGTGCGCGGCGCGCAAGCCGGCCTGGCGGATCGTCTCCAGATCCTCCATCACCTCGCCCGGGACCTGTACGCCCGCGCGCGTGTCCGTGACCTGGCTCAGCGTGGCGACGATCGCCTCCGGTAGCGCCACCAGCGGACCCAGGGCGTTGTTCAGATCGTGCGCGACGCCGCCGGCGATCAGGCTGAGGGAGCGCAGCCGTTCGGCCGTGACGCGCTGCTGCTCGCGCGACTGCGCATGCAGGCGCTCCTGCACGCGCATCGCCTCGTGGATCTGCGCGGCCTTGATGCAGCTGCCGATCTGCTCGCGCAGGAGCGCGTAGGCCTCCGACCCGAGCGGCAGCTCCAGGGCGGCGATGCCGAGCTGTTCGGACTCGAAGGTGAGCGGCAGGATGGTGAGCGAGATGCGCTGCGCGTGCCCCAGCGCTTCATCCGGCAGGAGCAAGTGGGCCGGATACTGTTTCACCGATACGCTCTGTGCGACGCCATCCTTCAACCACAACAGCGGCTCCAGCTGGTCCGGCGAGTCCGAGCGATAGGCCGCGATGAAGCCGTTGCGGATGCCGAGCCGGGGCAGCTCCGTGGCCATCGCCTGTTCCAGAACGGGGCGCTCCAGGGACGTCGCCAGGCGTTCGCAGCTGAGCCTCAGCTCGTCCACGAGCTGCTCGTCGCGCAGGTTCTGTTCGCCGGCGCGCTGGTACATCATCGCCCCGATGCGGATGCGTGCCGCATGGAACGCGCCCTCCAGCGTGTTGGAGCCATTCTGGGCGGTGTTCCTCCACAGCACGGACACCGCGCGCTGCAGCTCGTGCAGCGGCACCTGGCTGCCGCCCGCGTCCTGCACCAACGCGGCGAAAGCGCCTTCGAGAGCTCCGGCGCGACCGCGGCGCTCTTCCTCCACCGCCTGCTCCAGGGCTCCAGCCCAGTGGCGCCGCCGCGCCAGATCTTCGATCACGGGGATCAGCGCTCCGGCGAGCTCTTCGTGCGTCTGCGCGCGGGCAACGCCCGGCAGCGGCGAGACCATCAGCCCCGCGGCGTGGCAGCCGCACGACTCGCGCAAGATCAGCTCGGTGTCGAGCGTCGTGACCGGCGGAGAGCTCTCACCGCGCCAGGCGCGCACGATGCACTCGACCGCCAGCGCGCCCAGTCGCTGTACCGGCTGACGGATGGTGGTCAGCGGCACCACGCCGAAGCGCGCGCTGGCCGCGTCGTCGAAGCCGGCGATCGCCACGCGCTCCGGGCAGGGCCGCCGCGCGTCTCGCAGAGCCTCGATCGCGCCGAGCGCCATGTGGTCGTTGACGGCGAGCAGCGCGTCGAACTCGCGCCCGCGCTCGAGTAACTCTGCCACCGCGCGCCGTCCGCCGGACACGGCGAAGTCACCGATCGCGATGTCCGGCTCGGCGAGCGAGAGCCCGTGCGCGGCCAGCGCTTCTCGCACTCCGCGCAGGCGCTCGCGCGACTCGTGGTGATCCTGGGGCCCCGAGATGTAGGCGAAGCGGCGGCGACCGTGGGCCTGGATCAGGTGCTGCGCCGTCTGCGCTGCCGCCTTCGCGTTGTCGATCACGAAGGAGGGCAGGCCCGCGATCACTTGCCCCACCGAGCACGTCGGCACGACGCAGCGCTCGCGCAGCGTCTGCAGCACGTCCTCCAGCGGCGCGAACGACTCGATCAGACCCGCCGCCAGCACGATGCCGTGCACCCGCGTCGGATCGAGCAGTCGAAACAGGCGGTGCTGATCCGCGGAGCGGATCCAGTTATTGCGCCCGGCGAAGACCCACAGATCAACGCCCTCGGCAGCGCAAGCGCGTTCCATTCCGAGCCGCAGCGCGCCCTGATAGTCGTCGCGCAAGCTGGCGTTGCAAGTGAGCAGCGCCAGCACCTTGCGCGCGCGCGCAGGGGGCGGCGCGGCGAGGTCGTGTTTCACTGCTGCTCGTATCATCGCGGCGGCGGCTCAGCAGCTCAGGGCTGACCAACAGAGTAGCATGCCGGGCGCGCCGGAGCAGGCGCTGTGCTCAAAAGGGATACCGGCGCCGCAGCTTTGAGCCTATGCTGGCTCCCCATGTTGGATAACGCCTGGGTTCGCCGCCAATTCCCCTCACTGGCGCTGCGCGTGGCAGAGCAGTCGGTGGCCTATTTCGACAACCCGGCGGGAACACAGGTACCGGAGCGGGTCATCGAGCGCATGCGGGACTACTTCCTGCAAGCCAACGCCAACAGTCACGGCGAGTTTCTGACCAGCCGCCGCACGGACGACATGATCGTCCGCGGGCGCGAGCTGGCCGCGGCGTTCCTCGGCGCGCGCTCGGCCACGGAGATCGCCTTCGGTCCGAACATGACCAGCCTCACCTTCGCGCTGAGCCGGGCCCTGGGGCGCAGCTGGGGCGCGGGCGACGAGGTGATCGTCAGCGATCTGGATCACGACGCCAACATCGGTCCCTGGCTGGAGCTCGCGGAGCGCGGCGTCGTGGTGCGCCGCATCCCCCTGCAGCCGGACACGGCCCAGCTCGATCTCGACGCCTACGAGCGGCTGCTCTCGCGCAAGACCCGGCTGGTGGCGGTCGGTGTTGCATCGAACGCCCTGGGCACGATCAATGACGTCCCGCGGATCGCGCGGCTGGCGCGTGCTGCGGGGGCGCGCGTCTGGGTCGACGCAGTGCACTATGCGCCGCACGGGCCGATCGACGTGCAAGCGCTGGGCGCGGATTTCCTGGTTTGCTCCGCCTACAAGTTCTTCGGACCGCACCTCGGCATCCTGTGGGGAAAGGGCGAGCTGCTCGATGACCTGCGCGCCTACCAGATCCGCCCGGCGCCGCGCACCAGCCCCGAGAAGCTCGAGACCGGCACCAAGAACCACGAGGGCATCGCCGGGCTGGTGGGAACCTTCGAGTACCTGGCGCAGCTGGGCGGCGCCTCCGATCCGGGCGCGCTGAGCGCGGCGGAGGCGCGGCCCGTGCTGTTGCGCAGCCTGCAGGCGATCCGCGGCTACGAGCTGGAGCTCGCCGCCCAGCTCTTGGCGGGCCTGCTCGCGATCCCGGGCCTGCGCCTGTATGGTCTCTCGCGTTCCGAGCAGCTGCCGCAGCGCGTGCCCACCTTCGGCTTCACCGTGGCGGGGAAGGAGGGCTCGGAGCTTGCTCGGCGCCTGGCGGCCCTAGGAATCTTCGCCTGGTCGGGCCATCACTACGCCCTCACCCTGATGGAACGCCTCGGCCTCGCCGAGCGCGGGGGCCTCGTGCGGGTCGGAGCGGTGCACTACAACACCCCCGCGGAGGTCGATCGCCTGCTGGGTGCGCTGCGCGAGATCGCACGCTGAGGGGCAGGGGATCGCGGCGGCGCCTGAATTTTTGCGGCGCCGCCGAAGGTCTTTGCTGCAACAGCGGCGACGTGCAAAAAACTAGCGTGCGAAAAAAGCTCGGTACTCTTCGCGGCCTCGGGTGGATGGTTTCGGCGGGCTCGGCTCCGTCGGGTTGGTGGGCGTCGAGCCTGCTGCTCGCGTGCGCTGCCTGCAGCGCGCCGGCGACAGACGGCATGCCCGACTACGGGTCCACCCCGCCATTCGGGTCGGGTGGCTCCACGGGCGCTGTCCAGAATCAGCCGAGCAACACCAACCCGAACGGCTCGATGCCGAGCCCCACGGGCCCCAACAGCAGCGAGACAAACCAGACTGGCGGCTTGATCGGCAACAACACCGGCACGAACAACGCCAACAACTCGAACAACTCGAGCAACACCAACGGCGCCGCCGGCAGCGGCAACGTCGGTGCAGCGGGTAGCGCCAATGCCGGCGCGGCGGGCTCTGGCAACCTGGGCGCGGCGGGTAGCGCCAATGCCGGCGCGGCGGGCTCTGGCAATGTCGGGGCGGCGGGCAGCGGCAACGTGACCGAGTTGCCGGATCCGCCAGGCGATGCGTTCTTCTTCGATGATTTCGAGTCCGGCGCGCCGGGCACGCAACCCGCCGCGTGGCAGCGCTGGATCAACTACACGACGACTGCGGGCAACGCACTGGGCAACCCGCAGTTCGCTTTGCTGGACGACAGCGACAAGTTCCGCGGCAACCAGTCCGTTCACTTCCACGCCGAGGGGGCTACGCAGCCCGCGATGTTGACGATGCGCCTCCCGCAGGGCACGAACAAGATCTACATTCGCGCATTCTTGAAGAGTCGCATCGCAGTTGGCGGCGTACCCAAAGACTCAGTCAGCAATCACGAGACGCTGATCGGCCTGCGCGCGGTTGCCAATGACGGCAACGACGAGATTCGCTTCGGCGGCGCCAAGGGCGCCCTGGGTTTCAACATGGTGGGGCCCGGTCGAAACGACGCGGTCGCACCGACAATGGACCTTTGGGGTTCTGCGCCCGGCCTGAAGCCAAATCAGTGGCAGTGCGTCGAGATCGCCTTCCTCAACGACGGCACGCCGCGTGCCACCGCGACGGTGGACGGCACGGTGGTGCGCGACGTCAATTCGCCGTCGGGCTGGCACGTGCCCGTTTCGCAGACGTGGCTCAATGGCTTGTATACCGAGGTGATCCTCGGCTGGCAGAGCTTCAGCCCGCAGCCCGCGAACGACGTCTGGATGGACGACGTGGTGCTCAGCACGAGTCCCATCGGCTGCAACTGAACGCCGCGAACATCGCCACCTCAGTGGCAGAACTTCACTGTGAAGCCCTGCGAGGTCGCTGTGCACGCGCCGTTCGCACCTGAGCAACTGAGGATGGGCCCAGCAGCGCCGCAGGCGGGCGGAGTTTTGTTCGTCTGAGCCAGCTCCCAGACCGTCGCCCCGTTGCAGCCGGCGAATGCGCAAGTGCCACGTCCAGGCGTCGTGTCGTCCTGAAGAGAAATTCGACGTCGCCGCGCATGTCAACAGGACGGCGCTGCGGCGTACTGGGGGCAGGGTCATCCCCGTGGCCACAGCACCTCGCGAGCTACTCCGGCGCTGGCGGCTTCGGCGCTGGCATGTGCCCGTCGGGCTGTCGAGGTTTCGCCTTCGCTTTCGCGTTCGTATCAGTGTCCTTGCCGCTGACGGGCTGGCGCTCCGGCTCGGGGTACGAGGGCTTTGGGGTGACGCTCCGCCCGTTCGTGGATGGGCTGATCGGCGGGGCCATGGCCAGCTCGACGCGGCGGTTTTCGGCGCGGCCTTCGGGGGTGGCATTGGTCGCGATGGGATAGCTCTCCCCGAGCCCGACCGCGCGCAGCTGCTCGGCAGCCACGCCACGGCTGACGAGGGAGTCGCGAACCGCGTTGGCTCGGCGCTGGCTGAGCGCACGATTGTACTGCGAGTCGCCGCGTGCATCCGCGTAACCGTGGACGATCAGCATCTGATCGGGCTGCTGCGAGAGCTCTTGCGCGAGGGCATCGAGCTGACCCTTGGCCTCTGGCGAGAGCTCTGCGCTGGCCGTCTCGAAGCGAATACCGGCGGTGTCGGCGAGCGTCAGCCCGCTCGTCTCGCTCGCCTGCAGCGCGCGCAGCTCGCGCCGTGCGTCGGCTGCATCCTGCCGTGCCTCTTCCAGCGCACGGCGCGTCTGCTCGAGCGTCGCCATCTGTGAGTTGTCCGTGGGCGCGAGCTGCGCCCGCGCCAGCACCGTGCGCCGTTGGCGCGCCTTCGCCTGACCGAGCTGAATTCTGCGAGTGGCGATGTAAGCTTGGCTGCGCTCCTCATTCGAGCCGGGGGCTTGCTCGTGGTACTTCTCGGCGGCCTGCAACGCTCGCTGGGCGCTGGCCAGGTCCTGCGCCGGAATGTCGCTGCCCTGGGCGTTCTTCACGGCGTCACGCGCCGTCTTCAGCTCGGGCGACGGTGCGGTCGACAGGCAGGCAAGTCCGAGGGCGGCCGCCCCTGCGATGCCAAACAGACGGTGTCTTCCGGTTTTCACGGTATGCCTCCAGGTCATGGGTGTTGCTCGGGCGGGCTCTGCAATGCAGCGGACAAGGCGCGCGTCTCTCGCTCCTCCTCGCGCGTGCGCAGAAGCTGCTGCGCGAGCACGGCATCCATGCGGGCCTGCTCGAGCAGCAGCTGCGCGTGCTCATTCGCGAGGCGGTTCTCCGCCTGGCGGGAGCGCATCATCTCGAGGCGCGCGCGCTCGACGAGCCGCTGCGCGGGCGCATAATCCGCGGCGCCTGCCCGCTCCGCAGCCGAGATCGCACTCGCCACGCGATGCGAAGGCGGCACCTGTTGCTCCATCTGGGCAGCGCCGCAGGACAGCGTTGTGGCCGTCCAAAACAGCAGCCCGAGACGTCTGTTCGGCTGGTACATGGCAACTCTCCAATGCGATGGGTTGAACCAAGGAGGCGCTCAGCGGGGAGCGCAATCGCGGTGCCATCACCGCAATGCACGCAGCACCGCGGAACCCTTCGCGCCGCCGACGCGGCTCCGCCGATCTCCGCCCGCGCCCGTGGAGTCCGTTTGCCACAACGCTGCATTCTTGCTCTCCAGCGCACGCCCGGCCTGATCCATGCGCCATCCAGCCCCCTCCTGGCGGAGCCAGCGGCGCTGCGCTTGCACGTCCGCAGGTAGAGCCGCGCGTGCTCCGCCTCGTGCCATCGCGCGCTGTCGAGGCGATCATCGATCTGCAGGTCGCGTCTTGCAGGCGGGCGTGTCGAGGGAGGCGGGGCAGCGCAGGAGTCCTCGCCCTGGGCAGCGGCTCGTGAGCTCGGCACAGCCCGGCGCTGTGCTCTCCAGGATGGACCGCCGTGTGGCTTCCAGGTCCGTGACCGACACGATCGGCAGTCGTAAGGCGGGCACATTCTGGAGACGCCTGGCTCGCGCGGCGGCGAGCCATTCTCTCGCTCCCGCCAGGACAGCGCCGTGGGCACCGAAAAAAATCGGTGCCGCATGTACCGCCGCGCGCCGTTCAGTCGTATCCTTGCTCGGATATGGCGTGGGCCAGCTCCGGATCCTGTGAGCGCGTCGCCGCGCTGGGCCTGGGTTTCGCGTGGCTGTGGATCAGCTTGCCGGGCAAGGCCGAGGCTGCCCCAGAACGGGAGTGGTTGCGCTGGCAAGGCCCGATCGAGTGCCAGAACACGCGCGAGGTGGAGCGGCAGATCGAGTCGCTGCTGGGGCATACGCCAGATCCGGCGCAGCTGCCGCCCACGCGCGTGGAGGTGAGCTGGGCTCAGGAGCGGAGCTGGACGCTGCGCATCCGCGTGGCGTTGCCCGCGGGCGAGCGGCGGCGCGAGGTCGATGTGCGCACCTGCGCGGACGGCTTTGACGTCGTGGCGCTGACGCTGGCGCTGATCCTCGATCCCGATCTGGAGCTCGGCGAGGAGCCCGCGGGGTTGGACGCCGGCGAGGTCAGCCCGGTCGCGACAGAGGCGCCCGCGCCCGTGGTGGAGCCCGCGCCGGTCGCCGTCTCTGCGCCGGCGCCGAGCAACGCGAGCTCCATCGACGACGCCGCCAGCGACGGCGCGGACTTGGCCGGTGCAACGAAGTCGGGGCCGCGCACGGCGCCACGGCTCTCGCTGAGCGCGAGCGGGCGCGCCGATTTTGGCAGCCTGCCATCGAGCCTGTACGGCGGCGGTCTCGATCTGTCCTTCGCCGCCGCGCAATGGCGTCTCGATCTGGGTGGTGCCTTCCTGGGCAAGGCCGGCGATCAGCTGCCCACGGCGCGGTACCCGGTGAGCTATTCGAACCTCTTTGGGTCGCTGCGCGGCTGCCGGGAGTTCGGCGGGGATCGCGGCGGGCACTTCGGGGTGTGCGCCGGGGGTCAGCTCGGATCGGTAGGTGCGAGTGAGCAAGGGGGCGAGCGCCGCAGCCCCCGCGGCCTCTGGGCGGCGGCAACCCTCGGGGCGGAGCTCGGCCTGGATCTCAGCGACAGCTGGGGAGCGTTCAGCCGGGTGGAGCTGGTGTTCCCCTTCGCCCATCACGAGCTGGAGCTGGCCGGTGGCAGTGTGGTGCACGAGCTGCCGACGGCCAGTTTACAATTGACGCTCGGTGCCGCCGTCCTGCTGACGGATTGGGCGAGTCGCTGACACCAAGACCCGTGGCTTCTTCTCCACTCGAACAGGTCCTCACGGATCCCTCGGCTCAATGGCCGGCGGAGACGGAGCCCCTGCCCGATCTGGCGACGTTGTTCCGCACGCACTTCGATTTCGTGTGGCGCGTCGCGCGTTCGCTGGGCGTGCCCGCGGCCGGCGTGGACGACGCCGTGCAGGACGTGTTCCTGACGGTGCACCGCCGGCTGAGCGAGTTCGAGGGCAGGTCGTCGATGCGGACCTGGATCTACGCCATCACTTACCGCACCGCCCAGAATCATCGGCGGCGCAGTCAGCGCCAGCGCTTCGACGAGCTGCTGGAGGAGCCGCTCGCGGAGGGTCCCGGGCCGGGGGAGCAGCTGGACAGCGCGCGCGCAGGACAATTCGTGATGAAGTTTTTGGAAGGTATCTCCGCCGACAAGCGCGATGTGTTCGTGCTCTGCGTGCTGGAGGAGTTGAGCGCGCCGGAGGTCGCGGAGATCCTCGGCGTGAAGCTCAACACGGTGTATTCGAGGTTGCGCCTGGCGCGCGCCGATTTCCGCGCCGCGCTGGAGCGGGTCGCGGCGGGGGAGAGCGCGCGATGACCGATCTGGAGCAGCTCGAGCGGGCCGTGCTGGATGGAGCGCGGAAGGAGCTGTCGCCTTCAGCCAGCGACCGCATGCGCATCCGCTCGCACCTGTTGGGCAACCCGGCCTGGTTTCAACCCGCGCCGGTGCGCCGCAGCTTCTTGCGCTCCCGGGCCGTGTTCCGCAGCCTGACGGGCTCCTGGCGGGGTGGGCTGGCGCTCGGTTTTGCTGTCGGAGCGTTGCTCGGATTCGGTGTCAGCCACGGCGTGAGCCTGGCGTTGCAGGACCGGGCCTCGGGGCAAGTGGCTGCATCGCAACCGGTTGCATCGGCTGCTGGGGATCCATCGGAGACGGCCGCGCCGGAGCAGCTCCCGGCAGCGCTGACCGCGCCCCGCGAGGCCGCAGCGGAAGTGGCGGAGCCGGAAGCGCCCGAGGCCGAGCCGGTCGAGCTGGACAAGCCCGCCGATGCGTCGCGGCGAGCGCAGGCGGCGCGCAAGGCCCATGCGCGCGCCGCTCGGGAGCGCGGCTCGACGCTGGCGCAGGAGCTCGCGCTCTTGCAGCGGGCGCGCCGCGCGCTCAATCGCAACGATGCGCTGCTGGCGCTCGGCATCGTCCAGTCGCTGGATGAGCGCTTCCCCGACGGCGTGCTGATGGAGGAGCGGGCAGCGACTCGCATCTTGAGCCTGTGTCAGCTGGGGCGGAGCGCCGAAGCTGGCGAGCAGGGGCAGCATTTCTTGCTGGCCCATCCGCGTTCGGTGTACGCGGAGCGGGTGCGGCACTCCTGCGTCGGTGGGCAGTGAATCGAGCGCGAGCCGCGGCCCTGGCGGTATGCGGGCTGCTCGGTTTGCTGTCCTGCGAGGGCAAGCCGTTGCTGGTGGGCGAGCAGGATCCGACCCTGGGCGGCGACGGCCGCGAGAACAGGCCGCGCGCGCCGCGCTGCGCCGACGCGGCGGAGCTCCGCGTAGGGGACAGCGTGTGCTGGCCCACCCGCCACGTGGGCCGCTGGCATGGCTTCGTGACGGGCGACGCTCGTTACCTGCACGTCTCGCCCACACCGCTCGAGTATCCGGATCAGGAGCTCGTGCTCGAGCTCGAGCCAGACGGCTCTGGCTATGCGACGTTCGCCGGCCCGGACGCGGGCTCCAGCGCGGATTGCGCGGGCCCGCTGCTGGGCCACGTGTGCGTGCAGCCGGGCCTGGTGCTCGGTTATCGGTATGCGCTCGGCGGGCTGCGCATGACGGGCGGGCCCGCCGACGATCGGAGGGTCGATCCGCTCGTCGCCTTCTCGCTCACCATCGCGCAGCCCTGGAGCGATCCGTGCCAGGCGATCTCCGCCGACGCAGGGCCC
>DASTRX010000060.1:0-29122 GCA_035760985.1 Polyangiaceae bacterium | reverse complement strand
AACACGTCGGCGCCGAAGGCGCCGCATGAAAAAAGCTAGTGTCGCGTCTAGAGTGCCGCGCGGCTTGGCCCGACCCGGGCCGCCGCAGGCGAACCGGCCCGGGTCGGGCCACGATTGCTACTAATGAGACGCGACACTAGCTGCTTTGAATGAGGGCTCGGAGCCGCGCAACCCCGCGCGACTACAGGAAGAGCCCAGCCATCGCCAGCGCGATCTGCGCGTCCCCCGAGATGCGGATCTGCCCGGCATAGAACAGATCGAGCGGGTTGCCGCGTTGCGCTTGCAGCTGCTCCAGATCGCTGAGCGCGCAGTCGATCGTGCAGGGCGCGCTCTCCAGCGAGAAGGGCTGCGTGCTGGGCGTGAGGGCGACGCAGCGATTCAGCTCGCCGTCGCGGATGCGCAGCAGGATGCCGCCGGTCTGGCGCCGCAGCAGCTCCACGGTCTCTTCGTCCCAGCGCCCCAGTCGCGCCCACAACCCGGGCGCGCTCGTGCCGGTGCCCGTGCCGGCAGCCAGGGCGCGCTGCAGCGGGGCCACGACGAGCGCAGCGAAGTCGCGCTCCGCCAGGCTGATCTGCAGCGCGACGTCGCTGGCGATGCCCGCCTCGACGACCAGCTTCGGGGCGGTGTTCGCGCTGGCATCGCCCACGATGCGCAGCGTCCATTCACCGGCGCCGACCACGCGCAGCCCGACGCCCGCCGGCGCGGGAGCCTTCGCGCCGGGGCCGAGCGGGCGCTGAGCGGGCGCCGGCGCGCCCCGCGCCAGCAGCTCGCCCACGAAACTTGGCAAGAACTTGCCGATCAGCTCTGCTGCGCTCTCCGGTACAATCACGTGGTGTGCTTCTTCACTAGCTCGACGATCACGTGGGTGTCGTAAGCGCCGAGCAAGCCGAACTGAACGCCGAAGCCCTGCGGCTCCGACCAACGCACGACCGCGGGCAAGCGCAGCTCACGCGCGGCCACGCTCTTCAACACCAGCGTCAGGGCCGTGCCGAATGCCAGGTTGCGCTCGGACTCGACGAACATCCCGCCGATGCTCAGGTCGCGCACCGCCCCGGCGAAGGAGCTGCCATCGTTCTCGATGCAGGTGACGTCGAAGCGGATCGGGACGCGATGGTGCTTGCGCTGCTCAGCCACGATTTGCCTCTACGGACGGCGCCCCTGGCTCATAAACAGCCGGGGGGGTCGGTGTCCAGCCGCATCGCTCGCGCGGGGGCCCGAAGCTGATGAAGATCGCTGGGATCCGCGCGGGTCTGGCGCGCCATCTGGAGGGATGGCCCGTCGGCTTGGCGATCGTGTCCGCGGCGCTCCTGAGCGCGCTGCTGGTGGTTCCGCGGCGAGTCGAGCCGGTGTGGGTTCCGCCTCCGGTGATCGATCGCATCGAACAGCGGCAGAACGCGCAGCTCGAGGAGGAGCGCCGAGCCCGAGCGCGCTCGGGCCTGCCGCTCGCCGTGCGATCCGTCGGCGAGGCGTTTCGGCGTTTTGCTGCCGCGAGCTTCGCCAGCACAGCCGAGCCCGCGCTCCAGCGCGACCAGCTGCGGCGGCTGGCTCGCGCGGCGCTCGAGCAGTCCGGGGCGGAGGGGCTCTTGCAGCTGCGGGCGCTGCAGACCGAGCTGTTCGTCCAGGCGATGCAAGCGCGCTCGGATAGCGAGCCGACGCCCGACCGGACGTCCCTCGGCGGCAGCATGTTCAACCTCGGCAGGAACCGCGGCTGGTTCGCTCCGAGCCCCACGGCCGCTCACCGGGATGAGCTGGAGACGCTGTTTCGCATCTACTGGGCGGACGCGCTGGACCTGCACGCCGCTCCGTTTGCGCCCACGCTGAACGAATGGCGAGTTTACTATCGTTTCTTGCTCGCGCAGCCGATCCGCCCGGGCCCCGATCGCGAGCAGGATTTGTCGCTGCAGCTGGGCTATGTCGCCGCCCTGGCGCGACATGACCTCGACTATCCCGCCCATCTCGCCCGCGGCGTGCTGCTGTTTCAGCGCGGCGCGGTCGCGGAAGCGGCCAGCGAGTTCCTGGCGCACCTCGAGCAACACCCCGATGGCCCCTGGGCTCTGCGCGCCAAGAATTACCTCGCGGCGTGCGGCGCTGCACTGAGCGATTGACTGCCCCGAACCCGAGCCCCAGCGATCTCCCCGAACCAGCCGCGCCGGCGCAGAGCCTGGCCGCGTTCGTCGAGAGCGTCGCAGAGCGCCTGAGCGCTGCCGGAGGCGCGCCCGCGCTGCATGTCAGCGGTGCGCGCGGCAGCGGGGCGCCCCTGATCGCGCTCGCGCTGGCGCGCAAGCTGGAGCGCAGCATCGTCTACGTCGCCCCCGATGCCGACGGCGCGGAGGCGGCCGCGCGAGACCTGCGTTACCTGCTGAACGATCCCGGCGTGGGCTGGCCCGAGGCGGGGCCGGAGCAGCGGCAGGTGCGCTTGCTGCTGCCCTCGGAGAGCTCTCCGTACGAGCAGGTGCACCCGGATCGCCGCGCCGCCATGCACCGGCTCGCCGCGCTCACGGCGCTGGCCCAGCAGCGGCGCTTCGGCTTTCTGGTCACGAGCGCGCGCGCGCTGGTGCGGCGCTTCGTGCCGCCCGCGCCGCTGCTGGCCGCCGCGCGGGAGCTGACACAGGGTCAGGAGATCGATCTCGAGGAGCTGAGCGCGGGCCTGGTCGCGGCCGGCTACTCGCGCAACCCCGTGGTCGAGGACCCGGGCTGCATCGCCGTGCGCGGTGGCCTGATCGACGTCTGGCCCGCGGACGCCGAGGCGCCGGTGCGCATCGAGCTGCTCGGTGACTCCATCGCGGGCATCCGTCAGTTCGATCCCGAGAGCCAGCGCACGGGGCGCGCCGTCGAGCGCGTGTGGCTGCCGCCGGCGAGCGAGATCTTGCTCGGGCGGCGCGAGCGCGAGCGCGCGGCGGCCGAGCTGCGCGCGCTGTGCGACGCCGCGAATCTGCCGAGCGGCAAGACGCGGCGCCTGCTCGAGGATCTGATCGACGGACACAGCTGGTTCGGAGCCGAGGGCTACCTGCCCGCCTGCTACGAGCTGGTCACGCTCTGGGAGCACCTGCCCGAGGACGCTCTCTGGGTGTTCGAGCGCCCCTCCGAGGCGGTGCCCGAGCTGCGCGCCACGCTGGACGCCGCCCTGCTGGCCGCGGAGAGCCCGGCCGAGTTCCCGCGCTACCCCCTGGAGCGCCTGTTCGTGCCGGAGCCCGAGCTGCTGGAGCGGCTCGGGAGCAGCCCGCGCGTGTTCGCGCACGCCAGCGTGGTGGGCACGCTGCAGGCGGCGCAGGGCCTCTCCGCACTGGAGCTGGCGCCGCTCGATACGCCGGAGCTCGGCTTTCAGGATCAGAGCGAGCTCACGCGCGCGATGACCCAGAAGGGGCAGCACGGGCACGCCACGCTGGGCCCGCTGGTGCGCGCGCTGGAACAGTGGCGCGAGCGCGCGCTGTCGGTCGTCATGACCGCGCGCACCGAGACGCAAGCGCGGCGCATGCACTCGCTGCTCGAAGACCGCGGCATCGCCAGCGGGCTCGATTTCGGCTCCAGCGCGCCACGCGAGCCGGCGCGAGGCCCGGCGCTCAGCATCCGTGTCGGGGGGCTCACGCGCGGCTTGATCGCGGACAGCGCCGGCTACGTGTTGCTGACCGAGGAGGAGGTGTTTGGGCACCGCGCGCACCGGGGCGCGCCGCGCAAGCAGAGCCCGCGCGCCCAGCTGGAGGACCTGCGCGCGCTCAGCCCGGGCGACTACGTGGTGCACGTGGAGCACGGCATCGGCCGCTACCTCGGCCTGGAGAACCGTGACGTCGGCACGGGCGCGCCCGTGGATCTGCTGGTGGTGGAGTATCGAGGCGGCGACAAGCTGTTCGTACCCGTCTACCGCATGAATCAGATCCAGAAGCTGAGCGGCGGGGAGGTCGGCGACAATCGCCTGGATCGCCTGGGCGGGCAGACGTTTGCCAAGACCAAGGCCAAGGTCAAACGCCAGGTGCGCGAGATGGCCGACGAGCTGCTGGCGCTGTACGCCGAGCGAGCCGCAACGGAGCGCGCGCCGCTGCCCGCGCCGGACGCGGAGTATCTGGCGTTCGAGGCCTCTTTCCCCTTCGAGGAGACGCCCGATCAGGCCACGGCCATCGACGCCGTGCTCAGCGATCTGGAGAAGCCGGCCGTGATGGATCGGCTGGTGTGCGGTGACGTCGGCTTCGGCAAGACCGAGGTGGCGCTGCGCGCGGCGTTTCGCCACTTGATGGCCGGCAATCAGGTGGCGCTTCTGTGCCCGACCACCTTGCTCGCCAATCAGCACTATCAGACCGCCCAGCGCCGTTTCGCCGACTACCCGATCAAGGTCGAGATGCTCAGCCGCTTTCGCAACAAGAAGGCGCAGACGCAGATCGTCCACGATCTGCGAGCAGGCAATCTGGATCTGATCGTGGGTACGCATCGGCTGCTCTCCAAGGACGTGCACTTCAAGCGGCTCGGGCTCTTGATCGTGGACGAGGAGCAGCGCTTCGGGGTGGCCGCCAAGGAGCGCATCAAGCAGCTGCGCAAGGATATCGACGTGCTCACGCTGAGCGCGACGCCGATCCCGCGCACGCTGCAGCTGGCGCTGGGCGGGCTGCAGGATCTGTCGATCATCGCCACGCCGCCGCTGGATCGTCGCGCCGTGCGCACCACCACCGCGCGCTATGACGACGCGCTGGTGCAGAGCGTGATCGAGCGCGAGCTGGCGCGCGGCGGCCAGGCCTTCTACGTCTACAATCGCATCGAAGGCCTGGCCGAGCGCGCCGCGCGCATCCAGGCGTTGCTGCCCCGCGCGCGCGTGGCCATCGGCCACGGGCAGATGAGCGAGACCCTGCTGGAGCGCACCATGCTCGGCTTCGTGCAGGGCGAATACGACGTGCTGGTGACCACGGCGATCGTGGAGAGCGGGCTGGACATCCCGCGCGCCAACACGCTGATCGTCGATCGCGCCGATCTGTTCGGGCTGGCGCAGCTCTACCAGCTGCGCGGGCGCGTGGGTCGCTCCAGCGAGCGCGCATATTGCTACCTGCTGGTGCCGCCGCCCAGCCGTCTCACCGATGAAGCGCGCCTGCGCGTGGATGCGCTCACCCGCTACACCGAGCTGGGCTCGGGGCTGCAGGTCGCCGAGCTCGATCTGGAGCTGCGCGGCGCGGGCAACTTCCTCGGCGCGGAGCAGAGCGGAGCGGTCGCCAGCGTCGGTTTCGAGCTGTTCTGTCAGATGCTGCAGGAGGCCACCCAGGAGCTGCGCGGGCAGCGCGTCGAGCAAGACATCGACCCCGAGATCAGCATCGACATCGAGGCGCTGTTGCCGCAGGACTACGTGCCGGAGGTGGGTGTGCGGCTGTCCCTGTACAAGCGGCTCGCCGGCGCCGCCGACGAAGCTCACGTGCACGAGCTGGCCGTCGAGATCGAAGATCGCTTCGGCTCTCTGCCGCGCGCCGCGCAGAACCTGATCGAGCTGATGCGGCTGAAGGCGCAGCTGCGCAAGCTGCGCGTGCTCTCCTGTGAAGCCAGCGCGCGCGCCGTCACCTTGCATCTGCGCGAAGACACCCCGCTCGACGTGGCCAAGATCACGCGCCTGGCGCTGGAACGACCGGAGCTGTACCGGGTGACCCCGCTCGGTCAAGTCGTACGGCGAGCTACTGAACGGGAACGCAGCGCCGGCGGCCTGGCGCTCGCGGCCACCTTGCTCCGGGAGATCGCGCCTGCCCTCTGACCTTCCCGGAGCGGGTCGCTGGAACCGAGACAGCGCAAATCTAGAGGGTCGAGAGTTCAGCGCAGGTGGCTTTTTGGACGCGATGTTTTGCGAGCGGGAGCGCTTTTGATATGCCTGACACATATGGTCTGGCCGCCTCCCAAGATTCAGGCACCGCCGGAGGGCGAGGCAGCCCGGGAGAGTCCAGAACGAGCGCAGCGAGACGAGCCTGAGCTCACCGGCGCGTACGGCGCGAGCGCGGGCGCTCTGCCGAGCGCGTTGCCGCCCGATTGGCTGCAACACCCGGAGAAGCTCGTGGGCGCCGTGCTCGGCGGGCGCTACCGCATCACGGGCTTGCTCGGGCGAGGGCCGATGGGCTTTGCGGTGGAGGGTGAGTCGTCGCGCGGTCGCCAGGTGGCGCTCAAGCTCATGCCGCGGCCGCCCGAGCTGTCCGTGGAGCGCTTTGACTGGCACGTGCGAGAAGCGCTGGCCATGGCGCACTTCGACCACGAGAACGTGGTGGCCAGCACAGACTTTGGCCCGCTCGAGGGCGGGGGAGCGTTCGTCAGCCGCAACCGCGTGCCCGGCGTGCCGCTGCGCTCGCTGCTGCGCCCGTCGGGGTTGCCGGTGCGCCGCGCGCTCGACCTCGCCCGGCAGATCGCGGCCGGGCTCGCCGCCGGTCACGCGCAGGAGATCTCGCACGGCCGGCTCAAGCCCGAGAACATCCTGGTGCAAGCCGGAGCGCCATCGGGCGATCTGGTGAAGGTCATCGACTTCGGGATGGCGCAGCTGCCCGTGGACGTGCGCTCGGTCGTGGGCGCGGAGAACGACGCACGCCGGCTGGCGCTGCGCACGCGCATCTATCTGCCGCGCGCCCATCTGCCGGGCATCGAGGCGCTGCCGCCCAGCCCCGCCATCGATGTCTATTCGCTGGGCGTGCTGCTGTTCGAGATGATCGCGGGGCAGCCGCCGTTCTTCTTCGACAGCGCGGGCTGGCCCAACCTGCAGGGCGGGCCCATCACTTTTGCACGCTGCAACCCGCAGCTGCAGGTCCCGCCGGGCGTGGATGAGCTCGTCTCGGTGCTGCTCGGCCCGGACTCGCAGGTGAGCGCGCAGGAAGTGCTCGGCGTGATCGAGCAGCTGCTCGGGCGAGCCAGCGTGCCGCCCGTGGCGCCGCGCGCGGAGCCCGAGCCCGTCACTGCGCAGCTGCAGAGCTCCGGTTACCTGCAACGCCCCCCCAGCATCGAGCCGCCGCCGACCGAAAGGGGGCTGCCGCCGGAGCTGCGCGCGCACAGCTTCCCGCCCTTGCCGCCCGGCTTTCCGATCTCGCAAGCGCCGCCCGGAGCTGCGCGTGAGCCGGCGCCGTATCCCTCACCGGTGCCGCCGCCGCCGGCTCCCTCCGGCAGCTACCCACCGTTGACGCTGGATCAAAACCTGCTCGGCTCGCTCCAGCCCCCCGCCGCGCTCGACCCCTCGACGTTCGGCGCGACGCTGGACGAAGAGGAAGCCGAGGCCGAGTTTCGCCCCAGTCTCCTGGCGCGGTTACGCCGCATGTTCGGTCGTTCCAAGCCCGGCGGTGACCTGTAGCCGGGCAGCGGCCGCGCGCTAGCCCGCGAGCCGCTTGACCAGGATGCAGGCGGCCTGGCCCCGAGCATAGAAGCGCTCGCGCCGCCGCACGATCCGGAAGCCGCGCTTCAGGAACAGATCGAGGGCGGCCAGGTTGTAGTCGGCCGTGCACAGCTCGAGCTGCCGGGCACGCTGCGCCCGCGCGATGCTCTCGAACGCTTGCATCAGCCGATGCCCGATACCGCGGCCGCGGTGGCGCGCGCTGACTGCAATGGCCTGGACCACGAACACGTCGCTGGCGCGACCGCTGAGCGTGAGGAAACCGACCCGTTCCCCTCCACGCAGCGCCACCAGCGTATGGAAGCTCTGCACCATCTCCAGCGTGTGCGGAACGGCATCCGACGAGAACTCGTCGAACGCCTCGTGCGCGAGCAGGGCGATGAACTCTTCGTCCTCCGGCTCGTAGGGCCGCAGGACGATGTTTTCGGCGACCAGCACACCCACAGTGTAGCAGCGTTCAGCGGCCAGGCCCGTTCCCGGGCGCTCCGGGCTGAGCGTGCTCGGTGGCCGGACGGGCGCTCCCCGGCGGGCGGCGCGAAGATAGGCCGGAACGCTGAAAGTCCCGTATATCTGGCTGGGAGGAGCCTCATGACCGTACCTGCCCTGACCATGCTGAGCGAGGAAGAGCGACTGCTCCGGGACTCGGTGTTCGGCTTCGCGCGCGAGCGCGTGGCGCCGCACGTGGCCCGGATGGATCAGGAGAGCCGGCTCGAGCCGAGCCTGCTGCGCGAGATGTTCCAGATGGGGCTGATGGGCATCGAGATCCCGGAGGCGCATGCCGGGGCTGCCGGCACGTTCATGAACGCGATCCTGGCCGTGGAGGCGCTGGCGCGAGTGGATGCGAGCCTCGCCGTCGTGGTCGACGTGCAGAACACCCTGGTCAACAACGCGCTGCTGCGCTGGGGCAGCGCCGCGCAGAAGCAGCGCTACCTGCCGCGCCTGGCCAGCGAGTGGGTGGGCTCCTATGCGCTCAGCGAGCAAGGCTCGGGCTCCGACGCCTTTGCGCTGGCGGCGCGCGCTCAGCGCAAGGACGGTGGCTGGTCCCTGGACGGGCGCAAGCTGTGGATCACCAACGCGGCGGAGTCGTCGCTGTTCATCGTGCTCGCGAACGCCGATCCGAGCCAGGGCTATCGCGGCATCACCGCCTTCCTGGTGGAGCGGGATTTCCCCGGCTTCAGCGTGGGCAAGAAGGAAGACAAGCTGGGGATCCGCGCTTCGAGCACCTGTGAGTTGATCCTGGATGATTGCCGCGTGCCGGCCGAGAACGTGCTGGGCGAGATCGGCAAGGGCTACAAGATCGCCATCGAGACGCTCAACGAAGGGCGCATCGGCATCGGCGCCCAGATGCTCGGCATCGCGCAGGGCGCGTTCGACTACGCCATGGCCTACATCCGCGAGCGCAAGCAGTTCGACCGTCCGATCGCGGACTTTCAGGGCGTGCAGTTTCAGTACGCGCGCATGGCCACCGAGATCGAGGGCGCGCGCCTGATGGTGTACAACGCGGCGCGCTTGAAGGACGCTGGCCGGCCCTTCGTGAAAGAAGCGGCGATGGCCAAGCTGTATGCGTCCGAGGTCGCCGAGCGCAGCGCGTCGCTGGCGGTCGAGTTGCTCGGCGGCGTGGGCTTCACCAAGGACTACCCCGTGGAGAAGTTCTACCGCGACGCGAAGATCGGCAAGATCTACGAGGGCACGAGCAACATGCAGCTCCAGACCATCGCCAAGCTGCTCGCGGCGGAATACGGGGCGGGCGCCAGGGGCTGAGCCCTTCGCCGGCGGCGCGCCGGTCTCGCCCGGCGGGCGCCAGCGGCCCGGGTACGGATCCGCCGCGCAGATCACGGGTGGGCGCCGGGCACGGCGCTCGCAACGGCGGCCGCGTGTCCCGCACGCCGCGCATCGATCCGCTGCTCGTCAGCGTCGCGGCCCTGGCCTCTGGGGCCTTCGCCTGCGTGGCGCCGCTGGCGACGTTGGGCTCCGCGCTGTGTTGCCTCGCGCTGTGGAGCGCGCAGCTGCCGTGGCGCCAGCAACTCTGGGCGGCGCTCGCGCTGTGCATCGGCTGGGCGCGCGGCGGCTGGCAGATCCGCAGCTACGAGGCGGCGCGTGCACAGCTGAGCGCGCTGGCACCGCAGCCTACCGCCTGCGCGCTGAGCGGCCGCGTGCTGAGCTCCCCCACCGAGCGCGCGGGAGCGCTGCTGTTCGACGCCGAGACCAGCGAGATCGACTGCGAGGGCCGGCGCGACCTGGCGCCTCGCCGCCTGCGCCTGGCGAACGGTCCCGCGTCCCTGGCTCGGGGCGATGAATTCTCCGCGATCGCGAGCCTCCAGCCCGTCAGCGGCTTTCGCAACTTCGAGCTGCCGGATCCGCTGCCGGGGCTGGCGCGCCGGGGCAGCGTGCTGCGCGGCGCGCTGCTGGCGCTGGAGCCGGGGCGCCGCGGCGCCGGGCCGGGGGCGCGCATCGACCGCGCGCGGGCCAGCGTGCGCGCGCGCATCCAGGCCACGTTCTCCCCGCCCGCGCGCGGGATGGCGCGCGCGCTGGTGCTCGGCGAGTCGGATCTCGACGCCAGCGATGAAGCAGCCTTTCGGCGGAGCGGGCTGGCTCACCTGCTGGCCGTCAGCGGCACGCACCTGGTGTTCGCCGTGCTCGGCGTGCTGCGCGCGCTGAACGCGCTGCTGCGGCGCTGGCCGTGGCTGGCCGTGCGCTGGGACGTGCGGCGGTTCTCCGCCGCGATCGGTCTGCTGCTCGCGCCGCTGTACGCCGACTTCTCGGGCGGCAGCGGCTCCGCCTGGCGCGCGGCATTCATGCTGCTGGGCGTGCTCGGCGGGCGCGCGCTCGGGCGCCACGTGCAGCCCAGCCGAGTGCTCGCGCTGTCGCTCGCGCTCGGTTGGCTGTCGGATGGGCTGGTGGTGTTCGATCCCTCCTTCCTCCTCTCGCTCGCGGCGACCATCGGCTTGCTGCTGGCGGGCGCGGGCGGAAGCCCGCACGGCCCCGGCGCCGCCGAGCTGGGCAGGCCGCGGCGCGTGGAGTTGCTGGAGCTGCTGAACCGGATCAGCTCGGCGTCGCTCACCAGCATCGCGGCCTGCTTGCCGTGCTTGCCCATCCTGCTCCTGCTCAGCCCGGGGCTCAGCCTGGCCAGCGTGGCGGCGAACCTGCTGGCGGGGCCGCTCGGCGAAGTCATCGCCCTGCCCCTGTGTCTCACCCACGCGATCGCGGCGCCGTGGCCCGCGCTGGAGCGCGGGCTGGGGCTCGTGGCCTCCGGCGCGCTGCTGGTGCTGCGCGCCATCGCACACCTCACCGCCAGCGTGGACTGGCTCTATTGCGATCTGCCGCCACCGGGCGCCTGGCACGTGGCCAGCCTGGCGCTGGCTGTGGGCGGCTGGTTCAGCTGGCACGGCGAGAGCTGGCTGGGCACTGCGCGAGCCGTGCCCCGCGCGCTCGCCCGCTGGAACGCGGCGCTCGGCCCCTGGCGAGCGGCGCCCTGGCTGGCGGCCTGTGCAGCGCTGTGCGCCGGCGCCGAGCTGGCGCTGCGCGGGGCGCAGACGAGCGCGGCCGGGGCCCTGCGCGTCACCGCGCTCGACGTGGGCCAAGGCGACGCGACACTGATCGATCTTCCCGACGGGCGCCTGATGCTGATCGACGCCGGCGGTTTGCCGGGCGGCGCGCTCGACGTCGGCGAGCGCGTGATCCTGCCGGTGCTGCGCGCGCGCCGGCGCTCGCGGCTGGACATCGTGGTGCTCACGCATCCTCACCCCGATCACTACGGCGGGCTTGCCGCACTCGGCGCGTCGCTGGCCATCGGCGAGTTCTGGTACGCGGGCGCCGGCGGAGGGGAGGGGCCGGAGCTCTCGGCGTTGCTCGCCGAGCTGGGCCGTCGAGCGCAGCGAGTGCGGACGGTGCCGGAGCTGTGCGAGCACGGGGCGCGTGGCGCGGGCTATGCGATCGACGTGCTCGCACCGTGTCCGGCGGTGGCACCCGAGCAGAGCCCCAATGACAACTCGCTGGTCCTGCGCATCCGCCATGGAGCCAGGGCAGCGCTCTTCGTGGGCGACGCCGAGCGCTGGGCGGAAGGGCGGCTGCTCGCGCAGGGCGGCGACTTGCATGCCGACCTGCTCAAGGTGGGGCACCACGGCAGCCGCAGCTCCAGCTCGGCCGCGTTCATCGATCGGGTGCGGCCCTCGCTGGCGACCATCTCCTGCGGCATGGGCAACCGCTTCGGGCATCCCCATCCCGAGACGCTGGCCACGCTGGCCGGCGCCGGAGTCCGGATCTTGCGCCTGGATCAGACCGGCAGCGTGCGCTGGGAGACGGATGGGGTGAGCCAGCTCGTGCAGACCTTTCGTGGCCCATGATGCCACGCCCCGTTCCGGGCTATCCTGCCGGGCATGCGGGTCGTGGGCGTGATACCGAGCGGTGGAAGGGGGCGGCGGCTGGCGCCGCTGCCCTGTAGCAAAGAGCTGCTGGCGCTGGGCTTTCGAGCCACGCCTCGCGGGCCGCGGCCCAAGGTGGTCTCCAGCTATCTGCTGGACGCCCTGCGCGAGGCCGGCGTCGAGCAGGCGTTCTGGTTGCTCGATCGCGGCAAGGCCGACATCCTGCAATACTTCGGGAACGGTGCCGAGGTCGGCGTCCAGCTGGCGTACGTGCCGACCCAGGACTCGCCGAGCGTCGTCCATACGCTGGACGGCGCGCGCGCGTTCCTGAGCGACGCGCACGTGCTGTTCGGGTTTCCGGAGATCGTGTTCGAGCCGGTCCACGCGCTGCGTGCGTTGCGCCAGCGCCTGCTGCAGGGGCGAGCGGACGTCGTGCTGGCGGCCATTCCCGCGCCTGCAGAGCAGGTCGCCGATCGGCTGCGTCTGGATGCCACAGGGCGGGTGCTGGAGCTGCGGCTCCAGCCGATCGGGCTCGACTGGCCCCATGCCTGGATCCTGGCGGCGTGGGCGCCGAGCTTCACGCGCTTTCTCGAGCGTTGGCTGCTGGCGCGTGAAGCGCTCGCCAGCGCGGCGCTGCAGCCCGCCTCGTTGGAGTTGCATCTCGGTCACGTGCTGCAGGCTGCGATCGAGGCTCAGTTGACGATCGAAGCGGAAACTTTTCAGCGCGGGAGCTTCCTCGACGTGGGCACGGCGCCCGGCATGGCAGCGGCGTTGCGTCGCTACGGCAGCCTCGGCCTCGATGCGTCCTCACAGAGCGAAGGCCCACTTCGCTAGCGACTTCGATCGCGCGGGGAGCAGCGTGTGTCGTCGCGGACACTGGCCCGTCACCCGAGCAGGCCATTCACGGACGGCTCATGGCGCTGTTCTGAAATGTGTCAGTGACACACCGAGTGTGGCGGCAGGGCCAGCGCCGAGTGACGGTCTTGGTGCAGCTCTGCGGCGCGCTGCTCGGGCGCTATTGGCGATGGGACAGGGCTCCGGTTGCAGGCTTGAAATCGTCGCCTTGCAGAAAGGAAATACTTAGCGCCACCTGTTTTCCCCGTGCGATTCTTTGAGTACGAGGGACTCCGATCATTCGTCACCTGTAAATCACCCCGGGGGTTCGAGATGCTTCTCGATAAGGACGTGTTGAATACCGATGAGCAAGAACAGACGCGGGGGCCGCGATTTGAGGTCGCATCGGGTCATTGAAGGGACCGTCGGCTTTCACCGCCTCGCCGAGGGGTCGGTGCTGTATCGCGCCGAGGGTACCGTGATTCTCGTCACCGCCTCCGTGGACGAGAGCGTGCCCAGGTTCATGGAGGGCACGGGCCGGGGCTGGGTCACGGCCGAGTACCAGATTCATCCGCGCGCCAATCCGTTGCGCCGAGAGCCTCGGGATGGTCGCAACAAGCCGCTCGCCGGTCGCTCGAAGGAGATCGAGCGTTTGATCGGCCGCAGCTTGCGGGCCGCCGTGCATCCCGAGCGCTTTGGAGAGCGCACCATCGTGATCGATTGCGACGTGCTCGAGGCCGACGGTGGCACGCGCACCGCCTCGATCACGGGCGGCTGGATCGCGCTGGCGCTGGCCTTCGATCGCCTGCGAGCCAAGGGCGTCCTGAAAGCGCCGCCGCTGCGCGATCAAGTGGCCGCGATCAGCGTCGGCTACGTCGAGGGTGAGCTCGCGCTCGACCTCTGCTACGCGGAAGACAGCATCGCGCGCGTCGATCTGAACGCGGTCGGCACGGCGCGTGGCAACATCGTCGAGCTGCAGGGGACGGCGGAGGGCGAAGCGCTGCCCCGTCCCGAAATGGACAAGATGATCGACCTGGCGATGGTCGGTATCGCCTCCATGTGCGAGGTGCAGCGCTCGATGCTCGAAAAAGCCGGCGTCTCGCTGGCGCCGCTGCTCTCTGCCTGAGCCCCGTGCAGCGCCGGCCCGCGCCCCGATGCGCCGCGCAGAGCCGCGCGGCGCAGGCCCGGCCCACACTCTCTCGGACGTGCGCAGGCGCGCCGGGGTGCGCGCTGCGGAGGTCGATCGTTGATTAAGCGGCTCGTTCCGGCAGCAGCCGGAAGTGGCGCAGCGTCTTGACTCGCGCGTCGAAGTCGCGCTCGTCTTCCGTGCTGAAGTCGCGGCGGCCGAAGCGGACCGCGAGGTAAATTTCCGTGAGCGCCAGCACTTCGGGGGCCAGGGGATGGTTGAGCTCGGCCAGCGCTCGCGCGTGGGCGAGGGGAGGGGTGCTGCTGGGGCGCGCGATGCCCAGCGCGCGCAGCACGTCTTCGAGCTGGCGATAGAGGATGACCACGCGGGTGACGGCGGCGGGCTGGCCCGCGCTCTGGTCCGGGCCCGAGCGGACGCGCTGGAGCTTGAGCTTGCGCCAGGCGAAGAAGATCACGCCGCCGACCACCACGACCACGAGCACGGGGCGGAGCGGTTTGAGCTGGCCCGTCACGCGCGGGCCGCCCCAGTCGCGGTAGCGTTGCTTGACCGAGCGGAAGAGCTCGATCTGTTGATCCAGGTCGTAGCCGACGACGTGGCGGCTCCAGCGCTGGGCCGCCGCCTCGATCACGTCGCGCAGGAAGGCGACCACGCCGGTCATCTCGCTGCGCGGCTGCGAGCCCGCCGCAGGCGTGGGGTCGAAGCGCGTCCAGCCGCTGCCCTCGAGGTAGACCTCCACCCAGGAGTGGGCGTCGCCCTGGCGGACGGCATAGAAGTCGCCGAAGCGGTTGTAGGTGCCGCCGATGAAGCCCGTGACGTTGCGCGTGGGCACGCCCATCGTGCGCAGCAGCATGGCCATGGCCGTGGAGTAGAACTCGCAGTGCCCCGCCTTGGACACGAACAGGAAGTGGAGCAGCGGCTGGGCGGCAGCGCCCGAGGGGGAGTCGAGGTCGTAGCGATAGTCGCTGCGCAGGTGCTCCTCGATCACGTGCGCCATGGCGCGGTCTTCCGTGAGCGGCCCCACCCAGCGCTTGGCCAGCCCCTTCAGCTGGTCGTAGATGACCGGGGGCACCTCCAGGTAGCGATCCATCTCGGAGGCGGGGAGCATGCCGGGGCGCGCGCTGCGCCCGCGATAGACGGCGTATTGCAGGCCGCGCTCTTCGACCCGCTCGTACTTGAATTCACCGTCGGCCGCGCCGGTGAGCTTGGGCCCCTTGGGCGAGATGCCTTCGCCCGGCTCCAGCACGCGGAAGCCCACGGCGTCCGAGGGCAGGAAGATGATCGGCGGGTTGATCGGCTCGAGGTCGATGGTCATCTCGAGCTTGCTGTTCTGCGTCGGGCTGCCCGTGAGCCAGACGAAGCTGCCGTCCTGGACCAGCGGTTGGTGCTGGGGGCGGGTGCGCGTCCAGGCAGCGCCGTCATAGTGGTCGAAGGAGGTGCCGCGCAGGTACATCGCCAGGCGCGAGGCGGGCGCCGCGTTGCTGTCCGTCATGTGCACGCGCATGGCGATCGTGGGGTCGCTGCGCAGCTTGCCGACGCTGCCCAGGTCGACGCGCGTCGAGAAGCCGATCATGCGGCTGGAGCGCGAGTGGTTGAGCAGCAGCAGGGACAGGCCGACGCGCGGAAAGAGCAGGAACAGCAGCGCGGTGAAGATGAAGACCGGGATCGAGAGGCTGCAGGTGACCAGCAAGAAGCCGCGGCTGATCACGCGCCGGCTGCGCAAGATGCGCGGCACGTCCACGGGCAGGCCCGTGCGATCGCGCGCGCCCTGGCGGTAGTTGCCCTCGACCTCGCGGCGCAGGTGGCTCAGCACCAGCGCGCCGGGCGCGATCACCAGGAAGCCGACCAGGCTGAAGCCATAGGCGAGGCCGCCGCCGAGCACGGTGCCCGCCACCAGGTGCAAGAGCGCGAGCAGGATGATCTGCTGGTCGTGGGCGGCGCCGCGCCGCGTGGCCACGCGGATCACCTGCAGCGCCGCCGCGAACTCGACCGCCAGCTGCAGCAGGTCGCCGCCGCTCGCCGCGCGGGCCAGCTGCACACCGAGCAAGGTCAGCGACGCGAACACGCCCAGGCTGCGCAGGCGGGGATGGTCCTGGTAGCGCTCGGGGATCAACACCGCCAGCACCATGGCCAGCCCGGTGAGGATGGTCATGGTCAGGTCGAGCTCACCGCCCGTGAGCAAGGAGAGCAGACCGAGCGTCGCGAGCGCGTCGGTCATGATGCGGTGCACGAGCCCGAATTTCATGCGCGCACCCGCCGGCTCGCAGCGTTGCCCGGCGCAGCCGCCTCGCCGCGCGCGCTCGCACGGCGCGCCTGCGCCTTGCCGTTGGCGCGCGGCGCGGGGCCCGCCGCCGCGGGCCGCGCGCTCTCGCCGCCGGGAGAGGGCTCGAGCAGCGCCAGAAAGCGCAGCACGGGATCCGCGCCCACGCTGCTGTTGCCGACCACGCTCTCGCCGCTGGTCGTGCGCACCGTGACCCAGTCGCCGCGCTTGATGTGCGCCACGGCGCGCGAGGCCACTTCGCGGATGCGCATCTCGAACTGATCGAGCCAGGTGGGATCGGGGGTCGCCCCCGGGTGCTCCGAGTCCACCGTCAGCATCACCTGGCGCGAGGTCTCGCGCGCGCGCTCGCGCAACACCAGCTGGCGCCCGAGCGCGCTCTTGCGCCAGTAGATGTCGCGATGGTCATCGCCATCGCGCATGGGGCGCACGCCCAGGATCTCATCGCCCGAGCCCGGCCCGAACCTGCCGTCCGTGCCCAGCCAGCGGCCGTCCGCCTTCGCGGGCAGCTCCAGCGGATCGGTGGCGGGGTAGATGATGATCTCGCCCTCCGCGGCCGTCTCTCGCGACTTCTCGAACAGCCCGAACGGGAAGCGCGTGGCGATGCGGAAGCCGACGTGGCGGTCGCGCCCGCGGCGCGCCGGCGTGCGGCGGTAGGCCGCGATCTGCGCGGAGTCGGGGCTGATTTTCAGGAAAAAGCAGCGCTTGTCGGCGGGCTGCCCCTCGCGCAGGTCTTCGATCTCGATCGCGTAGCTCGGCACCTTGGCCTTGTGGTTGTGCACCTCCACCTCGACCAGATGGGGGCGACCGACCTGCGCGCGCGGCGGCAGCCGCCGCACCACCGTGAGCCGGCGCAGGCTGAGCTCGCTCATCACGCTCGACACGACGATCAGCGCGAGCAGCATGCCCAGCAACAGGTAGAGCAGGTTGTTACCGGTGTTGATGGCGGCAAAGCCCACGCCGAAGGTGATGCCGATGAAGTACTTGCCCTCGCGCGTGACGCGCAGCTTGCGGGGCGGGCGCCACCAGGCACGGCGACCAGGCAGGCTGGGCGGCGAGCTCGCTTTGCGCTCGGAGCGGCTGCTCGTCACCCCCGAGGGCGCAGCACGCGTCGCGCCCGGCGGCACCGACAGCGGTCGCGCTGGAGTGGAGTCGCCGGCTCTCGACTCCCGCGAAGAGGAGCTCGTGGCCATGTGCCGGCTAGAGCGGTACGGGCACGCGGCCTACGATGTCGCGCACCACACCTTCCGCCTCCTCGCGGCTGGGCACGTAACCTTCGGCGTGGGCCGCCAGCCGCACGCGATGCGCGAGCAGGGGCACAGCGAGCTCCTGGATGTCGTCCGCGATACAGTAGCCGCGGCCATGCAAGAGCGCCCGGGCGCGGGCGGCCTGGGAGAGATTCTTGGCGGCGCGCGGCGAGGCTCCGAGCGCCAGCGCCGACGAGGAGCGCGTGGCCGCGATCAGCGCTTGCAGGTAGGTCGCGAGCGCGTGGTCGATGTCCACACCGTCCACCTCGGCCTGCAGCGAGGTCAGCTCCTCGGGGTCGAGCACCGGCTTGACCCGGTCCACGCGGTCGAGCGCGGGCTCGAGGATCAAGCGCGTCTCCACGTGGGGCGGCGGATAGCCGATGCTCAGGCGCAGCATGAAGCGGTCGAGCTGCGATTCCGGCAGCGGAAAAGTACCGGCGAAGTCTTGCGGATTTTGCGTGGCCAGGACCAGGAACGGCTCGGGCAGCGCCAGCGTCTGCCCGTCGATCGAGACCTGCCCGTCTCCCATCGCCTCGAGCAGCGCCGACTGGGTGCGCGGGCTGGAACGGTTGATCTCGTCCGCTAACAGCACGTGGCTGAAGATCGGGCCCCGACGCAGCGAGAACTCCGAGCGCCGCTGGTCGTACACCGACACCCCCAGCAGATCGCTGGGCAGCAGATCGCTGGTGAACTGCACGCGATTCATCTTGGCCCCGACCGCACGGGCCAGAGCGCGCGCGAGCGTGGTCTTGCCGACGCCCGGCACGTCTTCGATCAGGATGTGCCCTCGGGCCAGGAAAGCGATCGTGGCCAGCTCGACCACGGCCGGCTTGCCCTCGAGCGCGCCCTCGATGACGCGCCGCAATTCCGCCAGACGCGCAACCCTTTCGGAATCAACGGCCACGGCGGAAGACGACATTCTTGGCAATCGTAGCACGGCACGAAACCGCGTTCGCATGGACAATACGGCCCATGCGGCGCCGGGAGATACTACCTCCGCTGCAAAAGGTCAGCGAAGAAGTCTCCTGGTCGCCACCCCGCGAGTGGGGGGCGTCGGCACAGCGATCGGCCAGAGCGCGTGCGCAGGACGGCAGCGTACCTTCCCGGAGCACGGTGAAATCGTACTTATATACAGCATACGTCCTTTCGGCTCGAGGTTCGAGCAGCGCGCGCAGATCAGGGAGATCTGAGGTGCCCGGGCGGTGTAGAAGCGCCGCACCGTGCCTGGGATCTCCCGGATTCAAGTGCAGAGCGTGACGCGGCTGTTCGGTGCCAGCGTCGCGTTGCGATCGGTCAGCGTCGATTTTGCACCGGGCCCCATCACGTTTGTTCAGGGCCCGAACGGGGCCGGTAAGAGCACGCTGATGTCCATCGTCGGGACCGCGTTGAAACCGTCCCGGGGTACGGTGGTGTACGCGCCGCACGGCAGCTCCCGGCTCGAAGCGCGGCGCCACATCGGCTGGGTCGCGCATGACTCACACTGCTACGCGGAGCTGAGCGGCCGAGAGAACGTCGAGTTCGCGGCGCGCATCCACGGCCTCGATCCGAAGCCGGCCTGGGCCGCGGTCTGCGAGCGCGTGCAGGCCGATCGCTTCGCGGATCAGGCGGTCTCCACTCTGTCGCGGGGCCAGCGGCAACGCATCGCGCTCGCCCGCGCGCTGGTCCATGCGCCCAGCGTGCTGCTGCTGGATGAGCCGCTCACCGGCCTCGATGCCGCCAGCGCCCAGCGCATGGAAAAGATTCTGGTCGAGGAGCGCGAGCGGGGCACGATCGTGATCGTGATCAATCACACCGCGGGCATGGCGGAGCGGCTGCAGGGGCGGAAGATTTTCATGCAGCAGGGCCGCATCGAGCGAATCGAAGAGCCCTGACGCCTTCCCCCCTTGCGCGCGCGCGCGGGCGTGATGACATTCCACGGGACATGCATTCGGGTAGCAGCTGGTTTGTCATCCTCAGCCTCCTTGCGGCGCTGGTGTTCCAGATCTGGGTCACCGTCCGGCTGCGGCGTACCCCGATCTTCGATCCGCCCCAGAAGAGTGCACAGACCAAGCTGATCTGGCTGGTGCCGGTGCTCGGGGCGGCGATCGTGTTTGCGGTGCTGGTGGGCGAAGAGCAGCACGAGCGCGGTCAGGACGACCGCGGGCAGAATCTCTGATCTCGGCCGCGGCCCCGGGCTAGACCGGCGGGATGAAGCGCCTGCCCTATCGCCTGTGTGACGTGTTCACGGATCGCCCGCTCGCGGGCAACGCGCTGGCGGTGTTCACCGACGCCGCGGGGCTGGACACGGACACGATGCAGCAGCTCGCGCGGGAGAGGAACCTGTCGGAGTGCGCGTTCGTGCTGCCTCCGCGCTCGCCCGTCGCGCACGCCGGGCTGCGCATCTTCACGCCCACCCAGGAGCTGCCGTTCGCGGGCCATCCCACGCTGGGCACCGCCTTCGTGCTGGCGGAGGAGCAGCCCCAGCTCGGGCAGGTGATCCGCCTGGCGACGCAGCGTGGGGTGTCCACGATCGAGTTTTCCGGGAGCGGCGCGGGCCCGCGCTTCGGCTGGATGACGCAGCCCTTGCCGCTGATCCGGGCGTATGAACCTCGCGCCCGCCTGCTCGCCGCGCTCGGCGTCGAGGCGTCGACGCTACCGATCGAACTCTACGACAACGGCCCGCACTACGTGCTGGTCGAGCTGGACGACCCCACCCTGCTCGGTCGCCTGCGCCCCGACATGGGCGAGCTCGCGGCGCTCGGCAGCATCGCCGTGACGGTGACGGCACGCCTCGCGGGCGAGCGCTGGAAGACGCGTGTGTTCGCGCCCGGCGAGGGTATCCCGGAGGATCCCGCCACGGGCGCGGCGGCGGGCCCCACGGCGCTGCACCTGGCGCGGCACGGCCGCATCGGCTTCGGCGACACGATCGTGATCGAGCAAGGCCTGGAGCTGGGCCGCCCCTCGACCTTGCACGCGCGCGTCTTCGGCAGCGCCGAACAGCTCGAGCGCGTCGAGGTCGGTGGTCACGCGGTCGTGATCGGCCGCGGCGAGCTCATGATCTAGTCGAGTGGCGCCCGGAACCGGCGTGGCCCGGCCGGACGCGATCGTGACGACCGGTGGTCGAGCGCGTGCCGGAGTGGTACTCACAGGAGCACGATGCGCTTGCGCTTGCTCGGTCTGACTCGGGTGATCGCCTGGGCTGCCGGGTATGGCGCCGCCTTCGTCGTGGCGTATTCCTATCCGGCGCTGCCCCACGAGCTCCCGCTCTCGCGCTTTGCGAGCGAGCTGAAATCGATGCTGCGTGGCTTGCGGCAAAGGAGCTCCTCGTCTGGCCTCACTCGAGTGCGCTGGTCCGGGTCGCCGGCGTGGCCACCGTGCTGGTGGGCATCGCTCTGGCGGTGTGGTTGGCGCGGCCGCTCGCCACCCCGCCCGCGCTCGAGCAGCTGCGCTGGACGCGCTGGGAATTGGCGCTGGCAGTGCTGCTGCTCACGGCCATCGTGGTGTTGATGAGCTTGCCGTGAGCCGGAGCCGCACGAGGCCCCTCGGAATCCGCGGCCGAAAATTCGCCGTTGTCGGCGCAAGGTCGTTGTGGCAGCCGCCAGCTCCACCCCCACGCCGCGCGCGGCGCGACGGCACGTGCGCGCCGGAGAGCACTATGCTGAGTCCGCAGCCAGCAAAGCCTCGCTCAGGCGTTGCGCGAGCAAACGAATCGGTAGCTGTCGCGATGTGGGCGATAAGCGTTGTTCCTCGCCACCCGGGGTGACGATCCAGATCTCGCGCAAGCTGGGAAGCGCTCTGGAAAGCAGCGGGGGGATCGCGAGGGGCTCCACGTTTTGGATGCCCAGCTTTGCTTCGATGGCGAGCCAACGCGGGCCTGCGCCGGGCTGCAGATCGAGGAGGAAGTCGACCTCTTCGCCTTCCTTGGTGCGCCAAAAGTGCAGACCGAATGACAGACCGCGATGGTCTCGCGTCCGCACGAGCTCGCCGAGCACCAGGCTCTCAAACAGCCCACCCGCCTGAGGGCTCACGAGCAGCGGCTCGACGCTGCGCCAACCTTGCAAGTGCGCCGCGAGCCCCAGGTCCAGAAAGTAGATCTTCGGGGTACGAACGACGCGCTTGCTCAGGTTGGTGTGATATGGCGGCAAGCGCAGCGCGAGGGCATTCTGCTCCAGCAGATCGAGCCATCCGCTCACCGTCTGGCCCTTCACTCCCGCGGCCTGACCGATCGCCGTCGCGTTGAGCAGCGCCCCGGTACGAGCAGCGAGCAGGGCGAGTGCCCGGTGAAAGGCGTCCATTTGCTGAACACCCGCCGTGGCTGCGATGTCCTTCTCGACAAACGTGCGCACGTAATCGTCAAAGTAGCGTCCGGGATCCAGCTCGCGCCGAGCGTAGAGCTCTGGGAACCCGCCGCGCGAGAACCAATCGGCGATGGACGCGCCCGCTCCAAGCTCACTCACCGCGAGCGAGTGCAGGAAGAAGTAGCTCGCTCTGCCGGCCAGCGACTCGCGAACGTTTCGATCCAAGAGCTGTCGGTTCGAGCCTGTGAGCCACACTTCTGGCTCCTGCTTGCCGGCAAACCGGGCCAGATCGATGCGACGCTTGATCTCTGGAAACAGCTGCGGTGCGTGCGCGGCTTCATCCAAGATCAGGGGCCGCCCGCTGCCCCAGCCGACGGATTCGAGCAGCAGCGCAGGGTCGTCCTGCGCTCGGCGGCGGATCTGCAGATCGTCGAGGGAAAGCCAGATCGCCTCCGGAAGCTGATGGACCAGCAGGCTGCTCTTGCCGGACTGCCGAGGGCCCACGATGATTCGCGCCGGCAGGGAGGGTTGCGAGAGCAGCGCGGCGAGGTCCCTCGGAATCCACACCTGACGATTTTACCTTGCCAGAGTAAAATCGTCAAATTGTGATAAACATATGGTTTTTTTGCCTGCGCGAGGCGGCGCAGCATCCATCCCGCCGGGTCAGGATGCGGCCCCAGCGAGCCCTGGAGCGGCGAGTGGGCTCGAACCGCCCGGCCCCGCGCGACACCAGGATGTGCCCAGCGCACGGCACGCGGCCTCGGTTGGCGAGTGCGCTGCTCGCGGTCCTGGTGCTCGCGCTGTCACGGTGATCCTGTGCGCTGCTCGAGCGAGCGCCAAATGAAGGGTCCGCGCAAGGGTCTGGGTTCCGTGCTCGGGTCCTGTTTTCGCAGTCTGAGCTTGTAGGGCCGGTGGGGACAAAAATCGCGCGCGGGGGACCCAGTTGTCCTCTGCAACGGCGGTCGGGGGAGGTCATGCTCCAGCTGTGGCCCTCCTGTGGCTGCTGGTCTTGGAAGCAAGCCGTGGATTCGCAAGTCCTCATCGACCAGGTCGTGCGCCAGACGATGATCCTCATCGCGCAGCTGGCGACCAGCGGCGGCGCGCGCGCTCCTCTCGCTCACATCGCCGACCGGGTGTTCCTCGAGCTCGCTCGAGAGCTCGAGGCGCAGGGGCTGAGCCGCAAGGTCACCGCGGACATGTTCGGGGTGGCGCTGCGCAGCTATCGCCGGCGCATTCAGCGCCTGAGTGAATCGGTGACCGAACGCGGGCGCTCGCTGTGGTCGGCGGTGCTCGACTTCGTGCCCGAGGATCGACTCGTGACGCGCGGCGAGGTGCTGGCGAAGTTCCACCTCGACGAAGAGGTCCAGGTGCGCGCCATCCTGAGCGATCTGTGCGAGAGCGGGCTCTTGCTGCAGCTCGGTCGCGGCGTCTCCACCGCCTACCGCGGGGCGACGACCAACGAGCTCGAGGCGCTGGACGCCTCGACGGATGGCTTGTCACAGCTCGTCTGGCTGTTGATCTACCGCGAAGGTCCGTTCACGGCGGAGGCGCTCGCGGAGCGCGTGCGCGTCGATCGAGCGCGCATCGACAGCGCGCTCGAGGCGCTGAGCGAGAGCGGGCGCGTGCTGCTCGCCGAGGGCGACTACAGCTCCCGCGAGGTCGTGGTGCCTCAGAGCGCCGCCGCTGGCTGGGAGGCGGCGATGCTCGATCACTTTCAGGCCATGGTGAAGACCTTGTGCGCGCGCTTGCGTGGCGAGGGTGATCCAGCGACCAGCGGGGGAAGCACCTACAGCTTCGACATGGCGCCCGGCCATCCGCTCGCTGCGCGCGTCTACGGTACACTGTCGCGCGTCCGCTCCGAGCTCACGGCGCTGCGGGCCGAGGTCGAGCGCTACAACGCCGAGCACCCAGACCAGCCGACGCCCGAGCTCGTGACCCTGTACATCGGCCAGCACGTGCGGAGCGAGCCGGCGGACACGAGCGAGTGAACCCGAGACCCGAACGACGAGACCACCATGCGTAAGCCTAGCTCGACCCGCCCGCTTCCTGGATTGTGTGCGCTGCTCGCGCTCGGAGCGGCGTACGCCTGCGGCGCAGCCGTCGATCCGCTGACAGGCAGCGAGACGCACTTCCTCGCGCGCTGCACGGCGGAATGCGGGAGCGGACTCGAGTGCCTCGAAGGCGTCTGCACGCGGCCCTGTACCAGTGACGGCGAATGCGCGGCGCTCAGTCCGACGGCCGCTTGCGTGCCTTCGCACAGCGCTGCGGGCGGCGCGAGCTGCCGCGTCGCCTGCGCCGGCGATGCTGATTGCCGTGGCGAGAACGGCGACTGGAGCTGCTCGGCAGCCAGCTGTGTCGGAGTCTCGGGCATTCTTTCGGCGTCGGGAGCGGCGCGTGCGGCGCGCTGCCCGACGTTTCGCGGTGGCGTACAGAAGCCCGTCGACGTGCAGACGACGGCCGCGCGCGTGCCGGGCAGCAGCAACGTCCAGTCGGCGTATGCCGACGAGAGCGGCGTGTACTGGATCACCTTCGACAACGAGGTCTACGGGGTGAAGAAAGGCGCCGCGAGCGCCACCCTCTTTGCCCCGGCGCCGGTCGCACCCGTCACGCGCCTGAGCCTGATGGCCGATGCGACTCGCCTGTACTGGACGGAGGCGGGGGCGTATCTTCAGCAGCCTGTCGAGCCGAGCCCACCACCACCGCCCGGGCGCTTGATCGCCGTGTCGAAGGACGGCGGGGCAGCCGACGTGATCGTCGAGAGCCCCACGCTGGTGCTGACTCCGGCGGGCGTCGATCCTTCGGGGCGCCTGTTCGTCACGACCAGCGACGGGTATCTGAACGAGGTCACGGCTTCCGGGGTGCTCGAGCGGGTGGCGAACGTCCCGCAGATCTCGGGTGGCGGCCTGCAGATGGTCGATGGGCAGGTGTACTGGCCCCAGGAGGAGCCCGGGGACGATACCAGCACGACGGGACTCTTCGTCGCCAGTGCGGGCGCCGGCGCGCCGGTTCGGCTGACGTCACTCGATGGCAGTGGTGTCGTACCATTCGTCCCAGGGCGAGGCGTCGTGCTCTGGACATCCGGTGAAACACGCTTCGATCCGCTGCTCCTGGTGCAGCATTTCGTGATGCTGAACGAGAACACCGGCTGCGTTCAGGAGCTGCCCAGCGTCGAGCAGAGCATCGGACAGGCCCTGATGGACACGCGTCACGTCTACTGGGAGAGCTTCAACGCACTCGGCAGCTCCTCGCCGGGCGATCCGGAGGATGCCGCGCCGCTCCTGCGCGTCGATCTCCGTACAGGTCGCTTCGAGCGCGTCGTGGCGGCCGGCCTGGACGTCACGGTCCGTACGGATCTGGTCGGGCAAGACAGCACGACGCTCTACGTGCGGCAGAGCCCCGATCAGAGCCTGTTCGCGCTGCGCAAGCCCGACTAGCGACGGCTTCGAGCAGCTGGATCAGGAGGACCCCTCCTGGCGCCGGGCGGCTCCGTGCGGCGCCGAGCCCCTGCGAGCTCAATCGATCAGCACCAGGTCGTCTTTGTGCACGACCACGTCGGGTGCGTCCTCGGGGGCGAGCGGCACCTGCGCGTCGCGCAGTGCGCCGGAGATGCGCGCCACCTCCAGCGAGCTGAGCCGCGCCAGGCCGCGCGCGACGTCTTCCCCGCCCGGGGCGAGGATGCGCACGGCGTCTCCCGGATCGAAATGGCCGCGCACGCCGAGCACGCCGATCGGCAGCAGGCTCTTCTTGCCGCTCTGCAGCGCCAGCACCGCGCCCTGATCGATCACGATCGCGCCGCGCGGCCGCAGCGTGTAGGCGATCCAGTGCTTGCGCGCTCGGAGCGCGTTGCCGCGCGGCTCGAACAGCGTGCCCACGTCCTCTCCGTCCAGGATCTGGCGCAGCACGTGCGGGGTCGCGGCGCGCGCGACGATGGCGCGCGCGCCCGATCGGCAGGCTTTGCGCGCCGCTTCCACCTTGCTCAGGATGCCGCCGCGCCCCTGCGCACCCTCGGCGGCGCGGTGCTCGAACACCTCGGCCGCGGCTGCGAACAGCGGGATGCGTTCGCCCTTCTCGTCCAGCACGCCATCGACGTTGCTGAGCAGGACCAGCAGATCGGCGTTGACCAGCGGGGTGACCATGGCCGCCAGCTGGTCGTTGTCTCCGAAGCGGATCTCCTCCGTCGAGACGGTGTCGTTCTCGTTGACGATCGGCACGGCGCGCGCGTCGAGCAGCGCTCCGAGCGAAGCGCGCGCGTTGTTCAGGCTGGTGCGCTTGGCCAGATCGGAGTGGGTCAACAGCACCTGCGCCACGCGCAGCCCGTGCACGTTGAAGGCCTCCGCGTAGCGGTTCATGAGCAGGCTCTGGCCCGCCGCCGCCGAGGCCTGCAGCTGCGGGATCTCGCGCGGGCGCTTGCGATAGCCGAGCTGGCGCCAGCCCAGCGCGACCGCGCCGCTGGACACGATCAAGAAGCTCGCGCCGCGGGCGCTCAGCTCGGCGATGTCCTCCGCCAGGCCCGGAATCAGCTCCGGGTGATCCGCGAGCGCGTTCGATCCAATCTTGACGATGATGCGCCGCGCGCGGGCGAGCGCTTTGCGTCCGGCTTCCACGTTACTCTCCCGAACCAGAATGTTCCCGTCAGGCTCCCGAGCTGGCCTCGGGCGCGGCGCGCACCGGGCTGATCTCGATCACGGGAGCGTCCACCGCGAGCGCGGCCTCCAGCAGCGGGCCCGTGCCGCGCGCGGCCAGATCCGACAGCACCAGCCCGAGGCCGTCCGCCGCGCGGCGCGGCAGCACCTGATAGCCGACCTCGCCCAGGCGCGCGCACAGCGCTTCCGCGTGGCGCAGCACGACCACACGGTAGTGAGCGGCGCTGCCCGTCAGCTCGGCGTAGCTGCCGCGCGCGACCAGGCCGTGCTCGTTCGCGAACAGCAGCTCGTCGGCGTGCTGCACAAAGCCGTCTTGCTCGATGCTGCCCGGCAGCTCGGCGATCGATATCAGCGCTCGCCGGCCGCGCAGCGCGCGCGTGAGAGCGCTCGCGACGGCGGCGCTCGCGGAGGGAGCCAGCCCGCGGAACGGCTGCTCCAGGGCCAGCACGGCGGGCTCCCCGAGCAGCGCGAGCGCGATGGCGCCGCAGCGCCGCTCGCCCGCGTCCAGGCGCTCGAATTTGCGGTTCAGCTGCTCCCCCAGCCCCAGCTCGCGCGCGACCTCGCGGGCGAGCTGCGCCGCTAGCCGTGCGGGCAGCCCGAGCAGCGCCCCGCCGTGTTGCAGGATCTCGTGCAACGTCCAGCTCGGCGGCAGCGGCGCGTCCGCCAGCAGCAGCCCCACATGCCCCGCCGCGACGGCGCCCTCCAGATCGCGCCCGCCCGCGCGCAGCTTGCCGCCGAGCAAGCGCTGCTTGCCCGCCAGCAGCTGGAACAGCGGGCCCCAGGCGCCGACCAGCACCAGCAGCGAGCCTGCGGCCTCGAACTGCCCGAGCTCCAGCGCGCTGCCCTCGAAGCGCGGGCGCTCGCAGATCAAGAGCGGCTCGCTCACGGCGTGAAATCCTCGAGCCGCATCAGCGGCTGCTCGCTCGAATAGAGCAAGAACGGGGTCAGGGCGTGCACGATGTCGTCGGCGTTGCCGATCAGCCCATGGGGGAGCAGCTGAGCCAGGCTGCGCAGCGACACACCGTCCTCGCTGTCGGCGGGAGCCGCAGCGCGCGCCGAGCCCGACATGCCGATCAAGCGGCCGATCAAGCTGCTCTCGATGCGCGGCAGCTCCACGATCGGTGCTTCTTCCGGTAGCCCGCCCAGCCGTCGCGCGTACGCCAGCGCCTGGCGCAAGCCGCCGATCTCGTCCACCAGGCCCTTGTCCTTCGCCTGCTCGCCGGTCCAGACGCGGCCCTGACCGACGCTGTCGACGGTCGACTTGTCGAGCTTGCGGCCCTCCGCCACGCGGCTCAGGAACAGATCGTAGAACACGCGCAGCTGGCGCTCTCCCTGGGCGCGCTCTTCGCTGGTGTAGGGCCGATAGAAGGCGTCGGCGTCGGTGTGCTCGGCCGTCTTGTAGACCTCGACGTCCACGCCGATGCGATCCAGCAGGCGCGACACGTCGGCCTTGCCGTAGAACACGCCGATGCTGCCGGTGATGCTGGAGGCGTTGGCGAACACGCGCGTGCCCGGCGCGGAGATGTAATAGCCGCCGCTGGCGGCGTAGCCGCCCATGCTCACGATCACCGGCTTGACCTTGGCCGTGAGCACCACCTGCCGCCAGATCACGTCCGCCGCGATCGAAGAGCCGCCGGGCGTCTCCACGCGCAGCACCACCGCCTTGATCAGCGGATTGTTGCGCGCGTTCTCCAGCGACTCCGCGATCGTGTACGAGCCCACCGACTCCATGCCCAGGAAGGGGACGCGCTTGCTGCGCCCGTCCGTCATGTCGCCGTCGACGTAGATCAGCGCCAGCGCGGGCTGCGGCGCGAAGCGCTGCGGGGCCGCTGGGCGGCGATCGTCGCTGTGCAGGCTGGTGGAGTAACCGAGCAGGTTGCGCAGCCCGGAGTCGATCTCGTCGTCGAACGCCAGCTCATCGACCAGGCCCACCTGCTTGGCCTGCTCCGCCAGGAATGGCCCTTGCTTGGCCGCGGCGCGGACCTGCGCGAAGCTCAGGTTGCGGCCAGCGGCGATGCCCTCGGTGAAGATGCGCTCCGTCTGCTGCAGCAGATCGATCTTGTCGGCGCGCGAGACCTCGCTCGAGGAGTCGTTGGTGAAGCGCTCCGGCGCCGACTTGTGCGCGCCGATGCGGATCACCTCCGCCTTGATGCCGAGCTTGTCGAGCAGCCGCGCCAGATACAGATAGCGCGCTTCCAGGCCCGCGAAGCGCAGACCGCCCGCGGGGTTGAGCAGGATGCGGTCGGCGGCGGCGCACACGTACAGATCGACGGCCTCCGCGTCTTCCAGGTGGCAGAGCACGCGCTTGCCGTGGTTGCGCAGATCGATCAGCGCGTCGCGCAGCTCCTCGGCGTGCGCCAGGCTGTCGGCGGGGCGCGCGCGCAGCTCCAGCACGACGCCGTCGAGCCGCGCTTCGTCGTTCAGCGACCACAGCTCGCGCAGCAGCGCCACGTGGTCGCGCGCGTCCGGCGTCTCCTCCAGCCGCAGGCGCACGGAGTAGCGCCCCAGCTTCAGGCCCACCGGCTCCGGAAAGCCGCGCGCCGCGATCGCCGTCTGCAGGTCCAGCGAGCCGCCGCTGCCCAGCCCGTCGCCGTCGACCCCGCTACCGGCGAAGCCGCTGCCCGCCAGCTCGAACGAGCCGTCGTTGCTGTTCAGATAGAAGGCCAGGCCGAGCGAGGCGATCCAGGCGCGCCGATCCGCGTCGCCGGGATCGCTCACTTGCACTTCGCCGCGCGCGCGGCCGACGTACGGGATGTCGACGCCCACGGTGGCGCGCGGCACCCAGATATCGGCATCATCGATGTATTTGCTCTCAAGCCCGATCTCGATCTCGCGCGTGCCCAGCGGGCGCAGGGCGACCGCCGCCGTGTACGAGGTGCCCAGGACACCGATCGAGTTGCGCGGCGCCGTGATGTTCTGCGCGACCAGCGAGATGCCGATCTCGTCGACCCAGCGAAACGAGGTGCCCAGCGAGAAGCTGCCCAGATCGTCGCCGAACTCGCCGCGCGAGAAGGAGT
>DASTRX010000059.1:0-82573 GCA_035760985.1 Polyangiaceae bacterium | reverse complement strand
ACGGGCGGGGTGGGAGGGACCGGAGGAGTCGGCGGTGCGGGCGGCGCGCTGGAGCCCAACATGGACGCCGGACCCGACACCAATCTGGTCATTGATCCCGGGTTCGAGGCGGGCGTGAGCAACTGGGGCACGTTCGGCTCGGTGCTGCTCGGCTGGCAAGCTCAGGGCCCCTACGCAGGCAGCCACTGCTTGCGCGCATCCAGCCGCGGCGATTCCTGGGCAGGGCCGCTCTACCTGTTGAAGGGCGTGGTCACTCCGGGCGCGACATATCGTGTCACGGCCTGTCTGCGCACGGCGCACGTCGATCAGTCGGTGAAGATCACCACCAAGACCCTGTGCACCGGCGAAACGAGCAGCACCTTCGCCGATGTGTCCCCCCTCAGCCTGGTGCAGAACTACTGGCAAGTGTACTCGGGCAATTTCATCGCTCCGACCTGCGAGCTGCAGGACTTCGCCGTGTACATCGAAGGGCCGCCCGCGGGCGAAGACATCTACGTCGACGAATTTCGAGTCGAGCCGATCGCCGCGCTCTGAGCGGCCTCAAAAGGCGGAAAAGCTCAGAGTGCCGATAGCTCCGCGGTTCGGCAGCCAGCTGACTCCGACGTCCACCCGGTCCTCGGCCTCCACCTGCACCTCCGGGCGGATCAGGTAGAAGACGCCCGCCGTGATCAGCGAAGCCGCGCCCACGCCCCAGGAGACATCCGCGAACAGCGCGCGCTGACGCAGCACATTCACGCTCTTCTGAGAGCAGTTCGGCGCGCAGCCCGCTTCCAGCTCGTTCTTCAGCGACCAGGCGGACACGCCCCAGCCCACGCCGCTGAGCAGCGCGGCGGCGCCCACGCCGCCGAAGAGGTAGGACGAGACCGGGATCGGGCGCCTCGGCTCCAGCTTGCGTTCGGGCCTGGTCTCATCCGCGGGTGAGCTCGGCGTGCTCCTGGCGAACGCCACCTCGATCACGCGAAAGCGCTCGCCTTCGCTCACGATCAGCGATTGCTTGTAGGGCGGGTAGGGGGGCAGCACCACGCGCAGCTGGTGCGGGCCCGGATCGAGATCGAGCGCCTTGCCGGTCAGGCGATCGAGCGCCAGATGCCCGTCGATGAACACCTTCACGTCGCCGCGGCTCACGCCATCCGCGGTGACGCGCAGCACCACCGACGGCACCTGTACCTGGATTTGCTCCAGGTAGCCCGTGCAATCGCGCTGGATCTGATTCGGGCAGTGCGTGGCCGCGCAGTGCAGGAAGGATTCGCGCGCATCGAGCAGCTTGCCGGCGAGCCGCAGCTCCTGCCCGCGCGCATGGTCTTCCAGACAGACCTCGATCGGGTCCTGCGGGGCTGCCGTGGGGCTCCCGGCGCTCGCCGCCGTCGCGTCGGGGCGCGGCTTGGCCGTGGGCGCGGCGCGCTCCGCCTTGCGGCCCTCCGCGCGCGCGCTGATCGGCGCGAGCAAGACGAGAGCGGCGCCGAGCAGGGCGCACGCGAACGGCAGACGGCAGCAGAGGGAGGACATCTCAGCTCTTCAAACGACCTCTCGCGGCCCAGCCTGAACCAGGTTGTTCCGGGCCGGCACCGCGAGATGAACGCGAAGCGCGAGCCAGCGCCACTCCCACATGTGGTGGGATCGGCGTGCCTGGCGCTGCCCAGCTCGACTTCCAGCGTCAGCGTTGCGCCGCAGGGGCCCCATGGCACACTGCAGGATGGCCGAGCCCGAGGCAGAGCTGGAGCACGCGGTCGCTCGCGCCGGGCCCGCCTCGGGCGCCCGCAAATACCACCTGTTGATGCAGCTGGGGCGCGGCGGCACGGCGGTCGTGCACGCCGCGCTGGCGCGCGGTATCGGCGGCTTCAGCAAGCTAGTCGTGCTGAAGGTGACCCGGCCGGAGCTGGCCGATCACCCCGAAGCCGTGCGCATGTTCTTGAACGAGGCGCGCGTCTCGGCCCGCATGAACCACCCGAACGTCGTGCAGGTGTACGAGGTGGTCGAGGACCAAGGCCTGCCGGTGATGGTCATGGAGTACCTGGAGGGGCAGTCCTTCGCCACGCTCCTGCGCCGTCTCCATGAGTCCGGCGGCTACTCCGTCAACCTCGGGCTGAGCGTGGTGTGCAAGGCGCTGGAGGGGCTGCACTACGCGCACTCGCTGACCGACTTCAGCGGGCGCCCGCTCAAGATCATCCACCGCGACGTCACGCCGCACAACATCTTCGTCACCTACGAAGGGCAGGTGAAGCTGCTCGACTTCGGCATCGCCAAGGTCGACGCGACCGCGGATCACACCAAGACCGGGGTGATCAAGGGCAAGCTGGCGTACATGCCGCGCGAGCAGATCGACGGCAGCGACATGGACTGCCGCACCGACCTGTTCGCGGTCGGCGTCATCCTCTGGGAGGTCGTCGCCGGGCAGCGCATGTGGGGCACGCTCAGTGATGCCACGCTGATGAAGGCGCTGTTGTGCAACGACATCCCGCGCTTGCGCGACGCCAAGCCGGACGTCGATCCGGAGCTGGAGCAGATCATCAACAAGGCCATCGAGCCCGAGCCCGATGACCGCTACGGCAGCGCGCAGGAGTTGCTGGCCGCCCTGACCGCCTACCTGGAGTCGCACGGCGGGATGTCGGCGCAGTCGGTGATCGCCGAGCTGCTCACGCGCACCTGCGCCGACCTGAAGGAGCAGACGCGCAAGCGGCTGGAGCGCGAGCTCGCCAAGTTCTCCCAGAGCGCCGACGGCAACTGGAACGAGGTGCCGCCGGAGTTCACGGGCAGCGGCCCCAAGCAGGAGTCGGAGTTCGCGCCCCATCCGGAGCCGCGCCAGCGGCGGCCCTCGCTGCACGACAGCGCGACGCGCACCGGCTTCGCGGGGCAAGCGTCGTCGTCAGCGCCGCTGCCGGTGCGCAGACGCGGCGCGCGAGTCGTGGCGCTGGTCGGTGCGGCCGCGGCGCTCGTGGCGCTGGTCGGCTATGCCGCGTTCACTCCCGCTCCCGAACGCCCGCTGGTGCACGGCGCCGCCCCGTCTGGCGCTCCTGCGCTCGCAGCCGCGGCCCCGGCGACCACGATCCGCGTCCGGTTCGCGGCCACGCCCGATCAAGCGGAGCTGTACCTGGACGGCGTGCGCTTGCAGTCCAACCCGTACAGCAGCGCGCTACCGATGGACGAGCGCGAGCACGAGCTGAGGGCCACGGCCGAAGGCTTCGCGCCCGTCACGCGCAAGCTGCGCTTCGATGCCGACTTTGATCTGCAGCTGGCCCTGGCGCCCGTGCAGGCCGTGGAGCGCTCCCAGCCCGGCGCGGCAGGCGAAAACGGCAACGCGGACAGTGCCGATGAGCAAAAGGGCAGCGAGCGCAGCGAGGCCAAGCCCGCCAGGAAGCCCGTGTCGAGCCCGCGGCGCGCTGCCGCTTCCACTCGTCCAGCGCCGACGCGCAGCACGGCGGCACCGGCGCACAGAGCCCCCGAGGAGGACCCCTGCAATCCTCCGTACGTCGTCAATGAGCTGGGCGTGAAGCGCTACAAGCGCGAGTGCTTGAAGTAACCGCGCGCCTGGCGTCTGATGTCCTGCCCCGGTGCGCTCCGGAGCGGAGCATTTCAGTCGCTCACATGAAATCTCAAGCGCTGCTCGCGAGCACCGTTCCCAGGCATTAACTCGGGAAAGGCCTGCGCATGGGTCGGGTTGGGAGCAAGCGGCGTCGCATGGAACAGATCGTCTCACTGACGCGCCGGAGCTGGGGTGTCGGGCTCGGGGCAGGTGTGGCTTGCCTGGTGCTGGCGTGCACGGACATCGCCGACGACGCGCAGCTGAGCTCGGATGGGACACTGACGCACGCCGGAGGACGCCCGGGAGAACCCGACGCGGGCCCCTCGGGTGCGGCAGGAGCGTCGGCGGGCAGTGCGGGCGCAGCCGGCGCGGGCTCTGCCGGGGCGAGCACGGGCGGCGCCGCGGGCGCGACCAGCGGCGGCAGCTCCGGTTCGGCGGGCCAGGCTGGCTCCGCGGGCTCGGGCGGCAGCACGGAGAGCAGCGGCCCGAATCTGATCAGCAACCCGGACTTCGAGCTCGGTGTTGCACCGTGGAGCGCTGCGTTCGGCGGCACGCTTGGCCTGAGCGTCGAACAGGCGCACTCGGGGACGCACAGCGGCAGGGTGACCAACCGTACGCAAGCCTATCAGGGCGCGCACTACGATTTGACGAATGTGGTCACGCCCGGTGCGGAGTATGCGGTCAGCGCCTGGGGGCGCATCGGCAACGGCGCAACCAGCACGGCGCCCCTGAAGCTGACGGCCCAATTCAAGTGCATGGGTCTGGCGGATCAGTACGTCACGTTGCGCCAGGTGAGCGCGGCCAGCGACGCGGAGTGGACCGAGCTGAAGGGCGGTACGTTTACCGTGCCCGGCAGCGACGTGTGCAACATCGTGCAGGTGGTGGTGTACCTGGAGGGGCCTCCACCCGGCTACGATCTGTTCATCGACGATGTGGCGGTGACGGCGCTGTGAGCGATCGCTCGCGCGACCGCAGCGGCACGCGAGGAGACCAGGCATGAAGCGGAGCGGACTTCAGCTGATCAGCGCGCTCGCCCTGTGCGGCGCGTTCGGCGCTTGCGACAACAGCGGCCTGGTCGACTACAAGCCCACCGGACTGGCGGGCGCCGGCGGCGGCTCGAGCGCCAACGCCGGCGCGGGCTCGGGCCCCGCCGGAAGCGCAGGCATGCCCGACGGGGGCAGCGCCGGCGTGGCCAACGGAGGCAGCGCGGGCAGCGGCAGCCCGCCTAGCGCGGCGTGCCCGCCGGACGATGGCACCGCCGCCGCCCTGACGCTGGCCGGGCTCGGCTTCACTTTGCCCCGTGCCGCGCAGGACGCGGGCGTGAGCGACGCGGGGGTCGATGCCGGGGGCGATGCGGCAACGGGCGACGCGGGCGGTGCGCTCGAGTTCGAGGGGCTCGCGCTGCCCAACCTGCTGGGCTGGGCGACGCAGCCCGGGCTGGGCACGGCCACGACGATCGGCGGCGCCGCGGGCGCGGTGGTGACGGCGCGCACGGCGGACGAGCTGGTGGCCTACGCGAGCAGCCCCGAGCCGCTGGTGATCCGCATCTGCGGCACCTTGCGCGCGCCCACGGTGCGCGTGACCTCGCACAAGACCTTGCTGGGCGTGGGCGACTCCGCCGGCATCGAAGGCGGCCTGCTCGTGGGCGGCGGGAGCGACTATGTGCGCAACGTCGTGATCAAGAACCTGCGCGTCAACGGCGCTTACTCCGCCGTGGTGCGCGAGGCGGTGCGGCTCGAGCGAGCTCACCACGTCTGGCTCGATCACCTGGAGCTGCTCGACACCTCGGGCGAGTCCGAGCTGGACATCGTGAGCGGCTCCGATCTGGTGACCGTGTCGTGGACCAAGTTTCATTTCACGCCGGACACGCCGGACAGCGAGCACCGCTTCGGCTGCCGCATCGGTGATCACAACGTCGCCGACGCCATCGCGCGCGCCGATGACACGGGCCACCTGAACGTCACGCTGCATCACGATTGGTTCGCAGAGGACGTCCGGCAGCGCGCGCCGCGCGTGCGCTTCGGCAACGTGCACCTGTTCAACAATTACTACTCGATCGGCACGCGCGCGAACGACTGGTCGATCTGGGCCTCCACGGAGTCGCGCGTGCTGCTGGAGAACAACTACTTCCGGGGCGTCAGCAATCCGCACGAGCTGAACACGACGGACGCAGAGCTGCTCTCGCGCAACAACATCTACGATGGCGCGACAGGCTCGATGCAGAGCACGGGCAGCGCCTTCACTCCACCGTACGTCTACGCGCCGGACACGGCGCTCAGCGTGCCGGACGTGGTCACGGCCGGCGCGGGCCCGCGCTGACGGGCACTCCTGGTGCCGCGCGGGGCGCGCGGTACCGAGCCCTCTCCTGATCGCTGGTGGTGCGGGGAGGGCGCGCTGGGTCAGGGCAGCGTGCGCGGCGAGCAGGCGCCGGGGTGGTTTGCGCTGGCGCGGGCGAGCTCAGCCCTCTGCGCTTGCTGCGGAACCGCTTGCTGCCGGATCGCGTTGCGCAGCGTGGGGCGAGCTCTTGCTGCTGATCAGGAACAGGATGCCGAGCGCCACGAACAGCACGCCAGCGCCGCGCTTCAGCCACTCGGGCGACACCACGCGGCTCAACGCTTCGCCCGCGACGACCGCGACCGCGGAGGTCGCGACGAGCGCGGCGGCGGAGCCCGCGAACACCACCCAGCGCGAGCTGCCTCCGGAGGCGAGCGACAAGGTCGCGAGCTGCGTCTTGTCTCCGAGCTCGGCCAGGAAGATGCAGCCAAAGGTCGACGTGAGGAGCTTCCAATCCATGGCTCGAAGATAGCTCCTTCGGCGCTCGCGAGCCTCACCCGGAGCGGGCCGCGAACACTTCGCAACATCTCGCGGCGCGCGCGCTGCTCCCCGGGCGGGCTGATCAGCGGAGGACGTCGCTGCACGAAGACCGGTATTTTTGCGCCGCGGGTATCGTTTCCAGGTCGCACGGCCGTGCGCCTGTTCGGGACTGACTTTCGCGCGCCGAGATACATAGAATGAGCCCCATGATGCCCCCTTCACCTGCTCCGGCCGAGCTCGCCACCGGCGTGCAGTTTGGCAGCTACGTGGTGGGAGAGCTGATCGGTCGCGGGGCGATGGCGAGCGTGTACCGGGCCGAGCACGTCCTGCTCGCCAAGCCGGTGGCGCTGAAGCTGATGGACGATTCGCTGCTGCAGAGCCCGGAGGCGCGCGAGCGGTTTCTGCGCGAGGGGCGGGTGGTGGCCTCGATCACGCACCCGAACGTGGTCGACGTGACGGACGTTGGTGTGCACGAGGGCACGCCGTACCTGGTGATGGAGCTGCTGGTCGGCGAGGATCTGCACAGCTACCTGGAGCGCCACGCTCCGCTCGATGATCGCACGACGGTGCGCCTGGCCTTGCCGTTGATCGCAGCGCTGGCGGCGGCCCACGAGGTCAACGTCGTGCATCGCGACGTGAAGCCGAGCAACATCTTCCTGGAGCAGGGGCCCACCGGCGAGATCGTGCCCAAGGTGCTGGATTTCGGCATCTCGAAGCTGTCGCTGGAGCGCACGGGGCTGGACCTGGTGGCCACCTCTCCCAATCAGCTGATCGGGTCACCGCTGTATCTCCCGCCCGAGGCGCTGCGGGGCTCGGCGCAGCTCGGACCGGCCTCGGACCAGTATTCGCTGGGCGTGGTGCTCTACCAGTGCTTGACCGGACGTACGCCGTTTCATGGTGATACATTGATGGAGCTGCTGGGCGCGCTGGCGCGCGGCTCCTTCCTGCCGCCGCGCGCGCTCCGGCCGGAGATCTCTCCCGCGCTGGAGCGCGTGATCGTGCGCGCCATGGCGCTCGATCCCAGGGAGCGGTTCCCCAGCCTGCGCGAGATGGGCGCGGCCCTGCTGGGGCTGGCGGCGGAGCGCACGCAGGTGGTCTGGGCCAGCTCCTTTCAGCCGCCGGCGGCGCCGTCCACGCTGGCGGAGGGGGGAGCGCAGGCCCCCGCCTCCGGCTCCTTCCGCCCCGCGCCCGCGCCCTATGTCCCGCCCGATGCGCGGCAGACCACGCCCATCCCGGCGCTGCGCCCGTCGCGCCGGCTGTGGTGGCTGAGCGGCGGCGCCGCCGCGCTGCTCGTGCTGGGCGCGCTCTGGGTCGGGCAGCGCGCCGCGGCGCCCTCCGCGCGGGCGGTCGCTGCGTCGCCGGCGCCAAGGTTACCAGCGGCCAGCATCGCTCCGGCGCCGGTAGTTGCCGTGGTGCAACAGCCGGCGGCCGCGGACCCCGCGCCGGCAGCCGCGGACCCCGCGCCGGCAGCCGCTGCCGAGCCGGAGGCGCTGGAGAGCAAGGCCCTGGTGACGCGTCTGCGCGCGCTGCAGGCCACGCGCAGCCCGCGCGCCAGCGCGGCGCGGGAGCGGCGGACTCGTTCCCGCCGTTCCGCCGCCGAAACCTCCGAAACCGCCGCGGCGAGCGCCGTCGAGGCGGAGGCCCGAGAGGCAACGCGCAGGTCGCCGCCAGCAACGCCCGCCGCCCCAGACACGGCGGGCCGGCGCGGCGCCAATCAGTCCCCGTTTCTCGATTGAAGCGCCGAACGCGGCGCTGCGCGCGCGGCGCCGCTCGCATGCCGCCCGGCTGATCACAACGCGACCCGTTGCGTGTTTTCGGCGGCAATTGTGAGATGGCAGCTGGCTCACTAGAGTCGCGGCCATGAATCGCGCCCCGTTGTTCGCCGTCGGCCAGCGCTCGCTGGCCGCACTGCTCGTTGCAGCCCACGTGCTCAGCGCCACGCCCGGCTTCGCGCAAGACGCGGAGCGCTCAAAGGTGGAACAGCTGCTGCAACAGGGGATGGACCGGCGCGCGGCCGGCCAGGACGCGGAGGCCCTGCAGGCGTATCGCCAGGCGATGGACCTGGACCCCGACAACGCGCGCGTGCTCGCGCACCTCGGCGTCACATACCAAGCGCTCGGGCGCTGGGTACCCGCGCACAAGTACCTGAGCCTGGCGCTCTCGCACAGCGCTGACCCCTACATCGAGCGCCACGAGGACGAGTTGACGGGGGCGCTCGGGGTGGTGGCGGGTCACCTGGGGCAGCTGGAGGTGTACGGTGGCCCACCGGGCGCCGAGGTGATGCTGAACGGTGAAGTGGTCGCCACGCTGCCCATGGCCGAGCCGCTGCAGGTGACCGTCGGGTCGTATCTGCTCGAGGTGCAGGCACCCGGGCACTACAAGCTCGGGCGACCCATCACCGTACAGCCCCGGCAGCTGACGCGGGAAGAAGTGGGACTGGCGCCGCAGCGATCGGGGAACGCCGCGCGGAGCGCCGGCGAGCTGCAGGGCGAGCCCGCCACCGGCACGCCCGCCGGGGAGCTGGAAGCGCGCGAACCCGGCGGCGGGGCGCCTCGCTGGTTGCCCTGGGCGCTCGGCGGCGCAGCGCTGCTGTCCACGGCGGGCACGGTGATCTCCTGGCAGCGGCGCGAGTACTACGCCGACCGCTGGAACGACGACCAGGCTTGCCTGGGCGTCGGCGTCAGTCGCGAGCAACGCTGCGGAGACGAGCTGGATCGGGGCCAGCGCGCGGAGACGATGATGTGGATCACGGGCAGCGCCGCGCTGGCGTTCACGGCGGGCGCCGTGCTGGCCACGATCTGGATCGAGCCCGCTCGCGAGCAAGTCGGGCTCTCGGGGTGCGCCCCCGGCCTTGGAGGAGCGGTATGTTTCGGAACATTTTGAGCCTCGCCGGGCTCAGCCTGGCGCTGGGGTGCACGCCCTTTGAACCGGGCACGGATGAGCTGCCGGAGCCCAGCTTCGGCAGCTCGAATGCCGCCGGTTCGTCCGCCGCCAATACGACCGCGATCGACGCGCTCACGGCGGAGCCCGGCCACGACTGGTCCTGCGTCGGCGCGCTGAACTTGCCGCCGATGGTCGCGCGCTCCACGGCGAACGCCGCCCGGCTGGTGCAGTCGATCCAGATCCTGAGCCTGGTCACGGGCGCAGTCCCGAAGGATGTCAGCGTTCGCGCGTGCGCTCAGCGCGATCTCGAGTGCAACAATCCAGTTTCCCCCAGCGTCCCGCTGGACGCGCAGGGCTATGCGGATCTGTCCCTGTACGACGGCTTCGACGGCTATCTCGAGATCCAGGGTCCAGAGATCGTCTCCACGATCCTATTCTATCAGGACGCGCTGGCGCTCGATGCGCGCCGTGACACGACGCCGCTCGGAGTGGTCGAGCGTGACCGACTGCCCATGCTGACCGCGGCCATCGGTTCCCAGCAAGAGCCGCAGCTCGGCCTGGTGTATCTGCGCGCGTTCGACTGCCAGAACGAGCCCGCGGTCGGCGTTCGCTACAGGATCGACAGGAGCAGCGTACCCTTCTACTTCGTCGCCGGTCTGCCCAGCGGGACGAGCACCGAGACGGAGCGCTCCGGCCTGGGCGGCTTCATCAATGTGCCCACGGGCATCGCAGTGGTGAATGCCGAGCTGAGCAGCGGGGCCAAGCCGATCGCGCTTCCCAAGTCGCTGCTGGTGCGAGCCAACTGGATGACGGGGTTGCGCATCCTGCCGTCGCTGCGCCCCCCGGAGGACGCGCAGTGAGGGCGCGGCCTACTTGGTGAACAGGCCCAGATCCGCGGTCTCGCCGATCCTCTGGTAGCCGGCGGGGCCAGGATGCAGCCCGTCCTGCTGGGCCCAGGCGGCGAAGGCCTGCTGCAGCCTCGGGGGATTGCCGCCGTCCGTGACTGCGGCATCGAAATCGATCACCGCATCGAACACGCCGCTGCGGATGTAGGCGTTCACTTGCTGGCGCACGTTCTCGTGCGCCACGGTGTAGTAGCCGTTGCCGGCGAAGGGCAGGATCGTGGCCCCGTAGATCAAGATGCCCTTGGCGTGGGCTCGCGCGATCAGATCGTCGTACGCGGCCTTCATGGCGGCGAACTGCGCGTTGCCGCCGATGTCATTGACGCCGTCGAACACGATGGCGTAGCGCACCGCGCTCTGGCCGAGCACGTCGCGGTTGAAGCGCGCCTGCGCCGCGGTGCCGCTGTTGCCGACCAGGTTCGTGGCACCGATGCCCTGGTTCATCATCGACACGTGCGCGGTCGGGGCGTTGGCCAGCAGCCGCGCCGCGAGAATGTCCGTCCAGCGATTGTTGTGATTGGTATCCGTGCCGCGCCCGTCGGTGATGGAGTCACCGATCGCGACCGCGCCCACCGCGTTCGCGTCCGCCATCACGTCGATGCCCGAAATGTAATACCAGTGGTCCGTGGTCTGCGCGCCGGCCATGCTGGCAGCGCTCACGTCGGTGCTGCCGCTCTGCAGGTACGAGGTCGTGCGGGAGCCCGAGTGCCCCACGACGTTGCTGGGGACATTTCCGAACGCGGTGGTGATCGTGACGTTGCCCAGCGACGGCACCTCGAAGTCGATCGGATCGGACCAGATCTCCTGACCTTGCGGGATCGTGACCGAGGGCATCCCCGAGAAGGACAGGGCCTTGTCGGTCGCCACGTCGATGGTGCTATCGACGGCGGGGGCGGCGTTGCAGCGCGCGATGTGAACGCTGTTGATCGTGACGGGGCCATTGCCGGTCAGGTTGGAAAACTGCACGCGCAGCTGGCTGCCGCCGAGCGAGATGCGCGCGATCTGCCTCAGCACGCTGTTCGACAGCGGCGCGGGCGGCTGGTTTCCGGCATCGAAGTACGGCGAAGCCGTCCACGTGCCGACCCAGTGCTGCGGACCCGCTGGTGGGGGCGGAGCCGGCATCTGTGCGGTGCCGTCATCGGCGCTGGCGCCGCCGGCCGTGGCCGGCGGGACGAGCGCGCTGGGTTGCGCTGGAGCTTCCATGCTGGTGCTGTTGCCGCTCGGCGCGGCCGGCGCCGGGCTCGGCTGGGCGGGAGCGCTCGTATCTTGCGGCGCGCCGGAGGCGGAGGGCTGGTTCGGTTGGTTGGGCTGCGCCGTCGAGCTCGTGGACGATCCATCGCTGGAACAGCCGGAGCAGGCGGCGAGCAGCGCTGCCACCAGCAGCCCAGCGCCGCACTCGAGCGAAGGCAGCCGCCAACTCGCTCGCGTTCGCTTTGGAAACACCGTCTCTCGCCTGGAATTCCGCATCACGACTTTGCCTGCCACGGCCGCGCACCATGCATCAGAACCAGCCCGCTCGGAAGGGCCAAGAAGGCGCAGTCGCTCGGCCCGCGGCGTGAACCGCGTGCGCGTCTCCGCGAGGCTCCGGGGTCGCCCGAAGCCGCGCGGAGGGCCGCGCTCAACGCAGGCCCGGCCTCAGAGCAGCGCCGGCGTCTGCCAGTTGATCACCTTGGTCTGGTCGAGGTCGAAGGTGGCGGAGCCGTTCGTGGGCGGAGGGATCGCGATGTTGGTGTTCGCGTCCTGGTCTTTCAAGAACTTGTTTACGAAGGCATTGGCGGTGTTGACCTGGCTCTGTGCCGCCTGACAGTGGGGATGGCCCGTGGTGAAATCGTAGCCGAAGTTGGCTTCGGCCCCGAGGGCTTTCCACACCTCCTGCGCCGCCTTGGTGGACTTGTAACCGGACTCGTCGCCGAGCCACTCGTAGTCGCGGTTGCCGAAAATGGCGACCGCGCGCGGCGCGATCATCGCGATCAGCTCGTGATGATCGTGCGGCAGCATGTTGGGGTTCTGGCGCTGCATGCTCTGCAGGAACCAGCTGTAGTTGGTGTTGTCGATCTTCTCGATCTGCACGCCCGTGCGATCGGTGAAGGCCTGCGACAGGCGCCAGGAGTTGATCCCGCCACCGCCCGATTCCTGGACCAGGGTGAGCGCCACGCGCTCGTCAAAGGCGCCGCCGAACAAGGCCATCTTGCCGGACGCGGAGCAGCCGTGGACGCCGATCTTGGTCATGTCCACATTCAGCTGCTCCTTGACCTGATCGATCCCGTCGATCAGGCGGCTGATGCCCCACGACCAGGCGGAGTAGTTCGCGATCCTGCCGCGCAGCTCCGGGTAGACCGTGTAGAATGGGTCGTTGTTGTTGACCTGGCCGTTGTAGTTCAGGTTCACGACCTGGTTCTGGTTGAACGGCACCTGCACGCAGCCGTTGATCAGGCTGGAGGGGCCGCCCATACCGATCGCGACGCAGCTGGGCCCGGTGGCGCCGTTGACCCGCGTCACGTTCGAGCTCAGCGTGATCGAGCCCGCCGCCGTGGTCACGTTCACGTTCAGGGTGTTGCCGTTCAGGGTCGCGGCGACGGTCGGGGGCTCCGGCTTCGCGCCGATCTCGAACTGCTCGATGTCTTTCTTGATCTCGTTGCGGCGGCACTCCCACTGAGCCTTGGTGGTGATGCGCGTCCCGTCGTGCATGGCGAAGGGATCGGGCAGATTGGTGTTCTGCCGGAGCTGAGCCGCGCTCACGTTGCAGTCGGCACCCGAGTTCTCGGGCGTACCGGCGGCGACCACCGGGATCTGAGTGGGCGGCGTTTCCGTGGTCGGCGGCGTTTCCGTCGTGGGCTCGCCTGCCGTGGGCGGCGCCATCTGACCGTCGGCGATCGGCGCGTTGACGGGCTGGCCTTCGCTGGGGTTCGCGGCAGTGCCGCTGGGCTGCGCCGGCGCCTCGCTGCCGTCGCCGCTGCCCTCGGTGGGCTGGTTCACGTCGCTGGTGCCGGGCTGGTTGGGCAGATTTCCCTGGTTGAAGGGCGCCGCTCCCGAGCCCTGATTCGCTGCGCCCTGGTCCTCACTGGAGCAGGAGAGGGCGAGCGGTACCAGCAGAGCGCACGCGGTCAATGAAAAGCCACCGAGCAAGGTACGATATGTCGAACGGAAACCCACGAGGTCCTCCTTCTACGCCGAGGAGCAAACGCAGCTGCGATGCGTTCGCCAAAGATTCGGGTCACACATTCTCATTTTTTGTCGCACCCGGTCTCGGCCTTTTTTAACGGGATGTTTCCGGCGCAGCACTCCTGGACAAGCCCCGGTCGCACAGGTTCGAGAAAGCTGGCAGCCCTTTTCGGAAAGCGAAATCGGAGGTCTGTTGCATCCGTTGAAGGCATTATTTTGCCGAATCGCTGGTATGTGCTGCGCTCGCACCTCCGCCGACTTGCGGAACCGGCCGGCGCTTGTCGAGTCGTCCCGTGATGTCAGGCTAGTAGGTGATGTCCGGGCGCAGAGCGCGGGTGGTGTCGGCGGCGTCGCTGTTCGCCCCCGCGTTGCTCGCCGCGTGTCCGCAGCTGCTGAACGATCCGTTCTACCTGGACACACCCGTTCTCGGCGCGTCGGGAGGGAGTGAGGGCGAGCCCGACGCGAGCGCGCCCGCGACGAACGCAGGTGGGGGAGCGGGGGGTGGCGGCGGAGCGGGGGCTGGCGCGAGCGTGCCCGCCGATGCAGGCGGCGTCGCAGATGCTGGCGCTCTGGAGCCGCCCGATCCGATCCAGGTCGCGTTGCGGGCGGCGCTGGCACATCGCTATCGCTTCGATCCGGACGCGCCGCTGCGCGACTCCGTGGGCGGAGCAGATGCCACCTCCGTCGGAGCGACCTTCCGTGACGGCGCGGCCGTGCTCGCGGGCACGACCCCGGGGCAATACATCGACTTGCCGAACGGGTTGCTCGCGGGCTTGCGCGACGCCAGCTTCGAGATCTGGGTGACCTGGGATGTGACCAACCCCAGCGCGACCACGGCGGAGTGGCAGCGCATCTTTGATTTCGGGCGCAACCCGAGCACCGTCGAGGGCCAGCAGTGCGCGGTGGACGTGGATGCCACGGCGCTGTTTCTCACGCCCAGCAATCAGTCCAGCAAGCTGGAGCTGCAGTGCGAGAGCTGCACGGGCACGACGCTGCTCGGACCGAGCAGCATGCCCACCGGCGTGCCGGTGCAACTCGTGGCGGTCGTCGATGACGACGCAAATTTGCTCTGGCTCTATCAAAACGGCGCCGCCGTCACCTCCGGCTCGTTCGCGGGTTCGCTCTCGCAGATCACCACGTGCACGGGCCGCGCTGCTCCCTGCGACTGGAACAACTGGCTCGGCCGCTCACAGCACATCGAGGACCCGCCCTTCGCGGGCAAGATCCTCGATTTTCGCGTGTACTCGGCAGCGCTGCAGGCGGACTGGATCCGCGCCAGCTACGCCGCCGGGCCCGACGCGGACTGGTGATGCAACCGGCGCGGCTGTTGTTCGCGGCTGTTGTCCGGCTGTCGTTCGCGGAATGGCGTCTGCGGAATGGCGAGGCCATTGACGCCGAAGCCGGTGCCGCAATTCGGTGAAACACAGTGGCAGGTCGGGCCGAACGTCGCTGGCTCTCTTTAGTTCGATCGCCGACCGCCGTTGCATAGGCGGTCATCCACCATTGCAGCGCATATGCCCCGAATCAGCAGTCCGGGGGGGGCATGGAGCGAAGAAGAAAAGGCCCGCCTCGCGCGCGAGCTCATGAGCGGCGCGCTCACCGTGAGCGAGGCCTGCGCGCGGCACGGCCTGTCCCAGGAGTGCCTGCGAGAGTGGGTGCTGATGTTCAGGCACTCGGCGATCGAGGCCTTCGACGAGCACCTGCGCCAGACCCTGGCGCCGCAGGGCATCGCCGTGGGCGACAGCGGGGGTGCGGGCTTCAACGGCAGCCTGAGCGACCTCTCGCTCGCCGACTTGATTCAGACCCTGACGCTTGCCCGGCGCGACGGCGTGATCACGATCTCGCAGCACGGCGCGGAGAGCCGCATCTGGTGCGCGGACGGCGAGATCGTCGACGCCCAGAGCGGACGGCTCAGCGGTGAGCTGGCGCTGTACCGGGCGCTGGCGCTGACCAGCGGGCGGCTGAGCGCGGAGTTCGCCGCCGTGTCCCGCGCGCGCACGATCTGCGAGAGCACGTCGGCGCTGCTGCTGAACGGCGCGCGGCGGATGGATGAAGTCCATGCCCTGCTGGGGCGGCTGGGCGAGGGCCGCTTCCGGCTGGCGTTCGAGCCGCCCAGCGAGGCCGGGCTCGCTGCTGCCGAGCTGGCGTTGCTGGGCCACTTTCGCGTGCCCAGCACCCTGCAGGAGCTGCTCGCGGCGACGGAGCTGGGCGATCTCGAAGCGCTCACCGGTGTTGCACGGCTGATCGAGCGAGGCTGGCTGAGCGCCGATGCGGAACCGAGCCCGGCGCCGGTGGCGTCGCGCGTGCCGGGCGCGCTGTCGACGGCGCCGATCCTGCTGAGCGTTCTGCGCCCGCCCGTGGTGGACGCGGGCGGGCTCTCCGGGTGGCGCAAGAACCGGGGCGCCGCGCTGGTCGGCCTCCTGGCGCTGGGCGGCATCGGCTGGCTCTCGCTGGATGCACTCCGGAGCTCTGCCGGCGCGCCTGCCGCCGCTGCGGCGCTGGCTCCGCCGAAGCTGGAAGCGCCGCCCGTCGAGCCCGGGGCCGCGCCGCCGTCCTCCGCGCCGCCGTCCTCCGCGCTGGCGCCGGGCAGCGTTGCCGCCGCGCCGGCAGATACGCCGAGCGCCCGCCGCGAGCCAGCACCTGCCGGGCCCGCTGGCGCTCCGCTCGCTCGTCGGCGGCGCGCTGCGCTCCCGGAGCCGACACCAGCGGCGGCCGAGAGCACGGCGCCGCGCGCGCCGCGCATGCAGATCATCGATGAGCAGACCCCTCGCATCCAGATCGTGGAGTAGGCAAATGGTGAACGACCCTCATCCCTGGCAGGCGAGCTGGGCAGCGTGCATCGCGCTCGCGCTGTCCCTCGGCGCTTCGGCTCCCGCGCTGGCCGAGAGCGCGCCCGCCGCGCCGTCCGCGCCCGTGCAGCAGGCGGAGGACTACGCCGCGCGCGCGTTCGAAGCGTACCACAAGCGCGACTACGCGGAGGCGGTGGCGCTCTATCAGATGGCGTATGACGCAGCGCCGAGCGCCGACGCGCTGTACAACATCGCGCGCGTCTACGATCTCGGGCTGCGCGATCGACCGCTCGCGATCGCCGCGTATCGCCGCTACCTGTCCGATCCCGGCGCGAGCCCGGCCCATATCCGCATCGCCAACGCCCGCCTGGCGGAGCTGCGCGAGGCGGAGCTGGCGCTGAGCGCGGCCAGCCCGGCGCCGAGCGCGCCGCCTGCGGCAGCGCCGCTGCCGGCCCGCGCCGTCGCGGCGGCTCCGGCCCCGACGGACAGCACGCCGGGCCCGTCGTCGACGCAAATGGCGGGCATGGTCGTGGGAGCCGCGGGCCTCGCCAGTCTGGGCGTGGGCGCCGGTTTCGGCGTCTGGGTGTTGCACGAGGCCGACCGCGCCAAACAGCTGTGCGACGAGAACCGCTGCCGATCGCAGCGCGGCGTGGACGCCGCGAGGTCGGCTTCGAAGCATGCCACGGTGGCGACCGTCGGCGTGGCTGCCGGGCTGGGGCTGCTGGCGACCGGCGCCGCGCTCTGGCTCTGGGGCGGCTCCAGCGAGCAGTCCGAGCCGACAGCGCTGCAGCTCGCTCCGCGGAGCAGCGCTTCGGAGCTCGGCCTGCAGCTCTCGGGAGGCTTCTGATGCGCGCGCAGGCAATGAACTGGCTGGTGCTGCTCGCCCCCTCGGCGCTCGGCTGCGCGGCGCTGGTGGAGTTCCCCGACGATCCACAGCTCGTCACCGAGCTCGCGCCGGCGCAGCCCGGTGATCCGAGCGGAGCCGACTGGACCTGCCTCGGCTCGACGCAAGCGCCCGGTGCACCTGCGGCCGCGCTCGCGCACGTGCGTATCCTCGCCTGTGACGCCCTGCAGGGCTGCGCGATCCCGCTGGTGGGGCTGCGCGGGCGGGTGTGCGGCAAGCTCGACGTGGACTGCACGAACCCGCTGTTCACGGGCGTGACGGACGCCGGCGGTGCTCTGGAGTTCGATGTGCCCACCGGCAGGGCGGGCTTCGATGGCTACCTGGAGCTGGTCTCGCCCAGCGTCCCCTGCAACGACTCTGGCTCGCTCGGACCGGCGAGCGCGCAGCTGTGCGGGCTGTTGCCGGGGTGCGACGAGCGGGCGCCGGACGAGCGCTGCCAGATCGCTCCCTATGTCCGCACGCTGCAGTTCTTCAATCCGCCGATCGCGGCTTCGCTGCCGCAGCCGCTGACCTTGACCATCATTTCCTCACCCGCGCTGCTGGCCCTCGTGCGCGCGTCGGGCTCCGACTTCGACCCTGGCTCGGGCCACGTGTTCGTGACCGCGCGCGACTGTGCCGGTGCACCGGCGGCGGGTGTCGCGTACGACATGCGTCAAGGAGCCGGGCAGGTCGTGAAGATGTACATGGAGAGCGGCGTGCTGACGCGCGCGCGCAGCGAGACGGACGGGACCGGCATGGGCGGGTTCTCCTTCGTGCCGCCGGGCTTCGTCGACATCGCCGCCTACAACTCCGCCGGTACGAGAGTCGGCAGCGTCGGGGTCGTGGCAGCGCCCTTCACCTTGACCAGTACCGTGCTGGCGCCGCCGGGCGCGTTCGCGGACTGAGCCGGCCGTGAGCGCTTTTCGCTCGCCAGTGCCAGCAGAACCGAGAAAGATCGCGCGATGGACTCCTTTCCCATCGCCGAGGCGGGTCGGAGCCCGTACTGGGTGCTGCTGCCGGTCCTGCTGGTCTTGATCGGGGTGGGCGCGCTGATCGGCTTCACTTTGTGGGGCGCACGCAGCGCGCGCTTCGAGCTCTCCGCCGAAGGTCTGCGCCTGCGCGGTGATCTGTACGGTCGCCTCATTCCACCGGAGCAGCTGGACCTCGAGGGCGCGCACCGGCTCGGACCGGAGGACACGGCGCTGCTGCCGAGGCTGCGCACGCTGGGCACGGGGCTGCCGGGCTATCAGGCAGGCTGGTTTCGGCTGGGCAACGGGCAGAAGGCGCTGGTCTATCTCACCGATCGCAGCCGGGCCGTCTACGTGCCGACGCGCGCGGGCTACAGCCTGCTGCTCAGTCCCGCCGATCCCGACGCATTCCTCGGCGCGCTGGCGCAGCTGAAGCGCTGAACCGCGCCCGGAGCGCGCGAGCTCAGCGGAACCCCACCGAGCTCGCGCGACCCAGCTTCACCCGCCGCGGGTGGAGCTCAGATACCGATGTCGTAGCCCACGTGCACGCCGACCCAGGCCACGAACGAATCACTGAAGCCCGCGTCGGGCACGACGGCGTCATCGCGCGTGACGTACGCCGCATGCAGCTGCGGCGTGATGTACACGTCGTCGAAGGGAATGGCCAGGCTGACGGTCGCCGCCAGATCAAAGGCGCGATCCTCGTTGGGTGGATCGTTGGTGAAGACCTTGTAACCGGCGGACAGCCCCAGGGCGAGCCCGAGATCCTCGCTGACGTGGAACGTCTTGCCGATGCTGGGGTTGATGTACAGGAAGCTGGCTGGTTCCGTGACGGACTGCAGGCCACGGTAGTAGCCAACGTACAAGCCCAGGTCGGCTCCCGTCAGGTAGCTGATGCCGACGCCGGGCTCCAGGTACATGGGATCGTCGGTGCCGGCCACCGCCGCGTCGGCGAACGGATGCGTGAACAACGTCATCGACGCCGAGAGGGCCAGGTTGTGCTGCAGCCAGGCGCTGTACTTCAGGACGAAGTCGTTCTCGCCGCCCACGCCGCCGTCGACCAGGTCGCTCTTGTTGTCACCGGAGAGCTGAAACGCCCCCCAGTAACCCAGGCTCAGCCCGCCGAAGGTGGCGGTCAGGCTCGGGAAGACCGAGAAGGCTTGCGAGCCCTGGGTCTCGCCGAACCTGTTGATGCCGCGCCAGACGTAGGCGCTCGCGCCTTCCACGTCGATGTTCACCAGCTTGCCGGGCGCTCCGTAGCGGGCTGGCTCGGTGGGATGCCAGGTGTCGGCGGGCGGAGCGGTGGGCGCGGGCTCCGGCGCGGGCACAGGACCCGTGGGCAACGCGGCGGAGGTGCCGACGGGGGGCTCCCCTGGAATGGCCCGCCCGCCCGCGGCCTCTGCGGCGCCCGCCAGAGACGGCAGAAAGCACAAGCCCATGAACATGGAGATCGATTGAATCTTCATAGTAAGGTCTCGACTGCTCTGCGTTGTTGAACTTCTCAACGCTACCGGGCAGCACTGCAAGGGTCGTTCCGTGCCGGAACGCGAGTTACGCCCGAAGCGAGGTGAACCCCGCCACGCTGGGTCAAGACGGCAAGTACATTTGAGTCAGCGCTCGTCCAGCGCGTGGTTCTAACGGTGCAACAAACCCCGCGCAGAGCGGCTTGCGGGGCGCCGCGCTGAGCGCGCCTGCCGTTGCACTGCTGTTGCAACACGGAGCCGCTTTCGAGCCGCAGAGGAGGGGCTCGGCGCCGGGCGATCCCGCCGTCACCAGGAGCACCCGCTGACCGGACAGGTCAGCTTCCCGCGCGCTCGCTGCGACCGTCGATGAACGTCCACGTGCCCACGACCTGACGACCCACGCGCAGGGCGCTGCGCAGCGAGGGCAAATTGGCGGCGTCGATCGTGCCTGCCACCAGCGGCGCGCGCGCCGGGTCCAGCCGATCCAGCACTGCCCGCTGCAACACCGGAGCGAGACCCTGCCCGCAGTACTGCCGGGCGAGCACGATGTCCCACATCAACCAGGCCTGCACGGCATACTGCGCGACCGGCTGGGCCGCCACGACGCCCACGACCTCTGTGCCGCTGAAGCAGGCGTAGAGCCCCTCGGCTTTCGCGCACAGCTCGAGGTCGTCGAGCGACGAGGGCGGCACCGCCTCCGCCAGATCGGGTCGTGCCGTGTGAAAGCTCCGGTACAGCTCGGTGAAGGCGCCGCCCACCTTGCTCGCGGACTCGATGCGCCGCAGCTTCCAGTGGCCGGGCAGCGCCGGCGCCGGCGCGCTGCGAATTTCGGCGAGCGAGCCCATGACGAGGTGCAGATCGGCGCGAGCGCTGGCCAGCTTCGGAGCGTGCGCCTCGCTCGGCGCCCACCAGCGGCTCGCGCGCGGTGAGAACACCGCGAACTCGCGCATCAGCGCCGCGTGCGCCGCGGCCGCCTCCTCCGAGCTCAGCCAGCGGCTGAGCGCGAACACCCCGACGAACGGAAACGCCGTCGCCCGACCCCGGAAGTGGATGCCGGCGATCGCGCTCGCGCCACCCGGCAAGCTCAGCTCTCGCAAACGATACAAATGGTGATCCACCCCTGCCACGGGACACAGGGCTGCGTAGCGGCGGCTGTGCTCGTCGCTGGTCGTGCGGAGCTGGAACTGCGCCTGAGCTTCCGCCAGCCGGCGTTCGACGGCATCGGAGCACCAGCCGCGGACCCGCGGATGGAGGGAGTCGGCAAACCAGGCGCGATAGCGTTCGAGGGGCTGCTCCGACATGCAGCCGGAGAGTACTCGAACGGCTGCCGTTGGCCACGCGGCGCGGCGCGCGTTGGGCATATCCTGGGGCCGCGCGCGGACGTATGGGGCCGAGCCCTGTTCCTCACGCGGGCGCTGCGAGTGCCGATGCAGCGCGCGCCGCGTAAAGGCCTTCCAGCTGCGCCCGGTGCTTTTCGAAGATGAGCGCGCGGCGCGGCTTGCCCAGCTCGGTCAGCTCGTTCTCCGCGCTCGACAGCTCGCGCTCCAGGATCATGAAGGCCGCGATTCGCTCGTGCGGCGAGAGCCGCTCGTTGCAGGCCGCCACCTGGCGCTCCAGCGTGGCGCGCAAGGCCGGGTGCCGGTGCAGGCTGCCGGCGTCGAGCGCCGCGTGTTCGGCGGCCCAGAGTTGCAGCGCGGTCGGGTCGAGCGTGAGCAACGCGACCACGTGAGGGTGGCCGGCACCGTAGATCAGCGCGCGAGAAATCAGCGGCGAAGCGTCCTTCAGCCGGCACTGCAGGTACTCCGGCGAGATGTAGCCGCCCATCGACGTCTTGAACAGGTCGTCCTTGCGCCCGATGATCCAGAGCGAGCCGTCAGGGTCGAGACGGCCGATGTCTCGAGTGTGCAGCCAGCGCTCACCGTCGATCCACTCGATCGCCGCGGAGTCGTCCTCCGGGCGTTGATGGTAGCCGAGCATCGTGCTGGGGCCGTTCACCAGGATCTCGCCGTCCGCGCCCAGCCTCATGCGCGTGCCTGGCGTGGGCTGACCCACGCTGCCGAGCGCGTGGTGTTCCGGCGAGCAGCCCGACACGAAGCCGCACTCCGTGCTGCCATAGCATTCGAGCAGCGGAACGCCTTCGCCCCAGAACCAGCGGGTGACGTGGGTGGGCAGCGCAGCCGAGCCGACCCAGATGGAGCACACGCGCCCGCCCAGCAGGCGCAGCAAGCTGCCGCTCGGCTCTGTTCGGAGACGCGCGTACAGCCGCTCGCAGCACGCGGGTGCGGTCGCGAAGCCCGTCGCGCCGACCTCCGCGCAGCTCTGCACCAGTCGCTCGGGGCGGGGCTCGAGCGCGACCGGCATGCCGTCGATGTACGAGCCGAACAGACCGATGCGCGCCATGATGTGAGCGCAGGGAACGGCCACGATCGAGAGCGGTTCGCCCGCGCCGCGCCAGGGCGCGCGGTGGGCCGCGACGCTGCGGCCGCTGGCGAGCAAGCTGGCGTGGCTCAGCCGTACGCCCTTGGGGACGCGCGTGGTACCGGAGGTGTACAGGAGGGTCGCGAGCGCGTCGGACTGGAGCGTTGCGGCCCGGAGCTCGAGCTCCGCGCGCTGCCGCTCGAGCTCGCTCTCGCCCAGGGCCGCGAGCTGAGACAGCGAGGGAAGGAAGTGGGGGTTCTCTTCCAGCGCGCGGCGCACGAAGCTGCCCCGGAGCGTGGCGGGCCAGACGTTCGCGCCCGGCGCATCGAGCGCGATCAGCCGCCTCAACTCGGGCAGGTCGCTCGCGTGGGCGAGCAGCTTGCCGAGTTGCTCGGCGTCTTCGCAGACCGCGATGCGGGCGCCGCTGTCCCTGAGCATGAAGGCCTGGCGCTCCGCCGGGTTCTCCGGGTAGATCGACGTGGTCACGCCACCCGCCAGGAAGACCGCGAGCTCGAGCAACGCCCACTCGGGGCGGGTGCGCAGCACGAGCGCAACGCATTCCCCCGGCTGCAGACCGAGGCGGAGCAGCCCCGACGCGAGCAGCTCGGATCGTCTCGAGCACTCGCGCCAGGTCAGGCTCTGCCAGCCTGCGTCGGTGCGGCCTAGCAGCGCGGGCGCGTCGCCCCGCTGTCGTGCCTGGCGCGCGAAGGCGCCGGGGATGGTGTCGGGATGTGCGAACAGGAGAGCGGTGTTGGTCGGCATGAGAGGACCCCCTGGGCTATGAAGTCATGCTTAGCGCGCTGCCCCACCGGCCTCCATGGTACGACCGTACCATCCGCGGCTCAGCGCGCGCTGGTCAACACGCTGACGGCTTCTGCGCGCGACGCCACGCCCAGCTTCTCATACGCGCGGCTCAACTGATTGCGCACCGTGTGCACGCTGCTGCCGCAGGCCGCCGCGATCTGCTCATTGGTATAGCCGAGCCCCAGGTACGAGACGATCTCGCGCTCCCGCGCCGATAGCTTGCACGCCGCGCTCCGCTCGGAGAGCGCCGACGCCGGGAATTTGCTCTGGACGTAGCGCAGCGACTCCGAGAGCCGGATCTGAGGCATGAAGGCGCGCAGGCGATCGATCTCGGCGCGGCTGAAGCCGCCGTGGCGGCGCCCGATCCGCAGATGCGCGACGCAGCGGCCCCGCCACCAGCTCAACAAGCTCACGCCGGATGCTTCTCCGGACGGCCTCGCGAGCAGGCGCTGCACGAGCGCTGCATCGAGCTGACGCCGGCTGAACCACTCGGCGTCCGCCGCGACGGCTGGTTCGCCCTTCAGCGTGCGCAGCCCCTCCGTGATGAAGCGCGGCCAGAAGGGCACGATCTCGCGCAGCAGGCCCGGATCGAACCCGACGGTCACCGCGCCGTAGTTCTGCTTGCGGCGGAACATCGCGAAGTCGAACCCCACGTGCCGGCGCACCAGCTCGAGCAGCCCGGCCTCGAACGCGTGGACCTCGGAGGTTGTGCAGATCTCCGCTAATTCCAGCAGCTCTGTCGCCTGCAACCGCTTCATGAGGGGAGTCTGGGCCCCGCTCCGCGCAGCGTCAAATCGGGAGCCACTTTCTAGAGAACGCCGCCGAGCTTTCCGATGCGCTCCAGGCGCGCGGCTTCGTGCTGGACGAAGTCGCGGTCCCGGGAGAGCTCCGCGTAAGCCAGCGCGAAGTAACGTCGTGCGCGACTTTTGTCGCCGAGCGCGTCATGACATTCCGCCAGTTCTTCGAACACGAAGCCATCTCTCTTGCCGATGGCTTCGTACTCGGCGAGCAGCGCCTGCTGGACCTCCAGAGCGCGCTCGGTGCGGGCCAGCGCGCGCAGCGCCTTGCCCACGCACCACTTGGCGATGCGTGTGGCCAGCGCATCCGGCTGCGTCTGGCGATAGTCGAGCGCTTCCTGGAACAGCTGCAAGGCTTGCGCGTAAGCGCCCTTGTCGTAGTAAGACCAGCCCTGGTTGTTGAAAGGAGCCGAGCCAGCGCTGCGCGTCCTGCTGCGCGGATGCGCGCGCCAGCGCCAGCGCTCGCTCGTTCCCTCAGGGTGTGCAGCCCTTTGCCAACGATTTGTGTCGGTTTCTCGGGCAACGTCACCAACTGCTTGGCGATCTGTTTGGCATCAAATGCCTGGGGTGTGAACCAATCCAAATCGCGAGAGGTGCGGTGGCCCAGGCGTAGGGCGATTCCGGTTCCCCCGGCGAGAAAGAAGTTCTGGTCTCGGACGATGGACGATGTCGAGTTGCAGGGCGAGGACGCGCTGCTTGTCCTCGTCGAGGACCTTCTCGTTCATACCGAATCCCAGCCCAATCCCAGGTAGGGGCGTTGCGGAAGGTCGTCTGTCGTCAATCGGAGCTGTTTGCGTAGCAACGCACGCTCCGGTTCGGCGCACCCGGCTTCGCCGTATTCTCTGACCAGCTCCCGCACTTCCTGTCGGCTCAGGACGGACCAGAGCCATTGTTTAGCCGTCCGTTCTCCACGCGTCAGGATGGCGACAACGATTACGTGGCGGTCGTTCTTTTCGTCCCAGTGCACATTCTCGAGAACGTAGCTCTTCAATAGGCGGCGAACGGCCTCGGGCGCATCCGCGGCCGTCCTTGGCCTCGCCCCAGGAGCTTACTGGCTCCATCTGGTGTCCGGGAAACCGGATCAGCTCCAACGTGAAACTGCCCGAAGCGTGTCGTCGTGACATCCTGCCGTGTCTACGCGCTGGAACGGCTCGGCTCGAATATACGTGGGATAGCGTCGATCGGCGGCTTTCGATGGTGGTCGGAAACGCTGGTGCTGGACCCGGGATAGCGGTGACGTTGTCCACGAGGTGAAGCTGAACTATCGATAATGTCCACATCGCAATAGCGATGGCATTCTCCAGCGTCCCAGGCAGTAGGGTGAGAAGGCGAGGACGTCCGTCGGTTCAGTACGTTTCGAGCTCGTCCGCACTCACACCTAGGGTCTTGGCGATCTTGTGCAGCGTGTCCGCATGCGGCTTGTCAACCTCGCCGCGTTCCAATCGCGCGATCTCCTTGGCGCTGACACCCTCAAAGTCCTCACGACGCACACCGCGCTCTTTGCGCAGTCGGCGGAGAGCACCTCCGAATGACTGATCTTCTGCGATGGCCCTCTTCTTGGAGCGGCGTCGAGCTTCCGGGTCGAATTCGTAGAGGATGGCGTCTGCTGCCGCCTCGAATTCGCCCAGGCGAATGGTTTGGCCGAAATCCGCAACCTCGAAGTCTTCAGGATCGGGTCGAGGTCCACCCGAGCGCGCGAACCAGGCAAGCGGCACAACGAGAGGCTCCAGACTGCCGCGATAGAGAACGAGAGCTCGATCGATCGTGTCGACGGCACCGCCAATGAAAAGATCTTCGCGATGGGGAGCCGCCAGCACCTCTGCCATCTCGTCGATGGGAAGAAGCTTCACTCCGTCGGCTGGAGCTACGACGAACCGGAAATGCGCGTGAAGAATCTCGCGACGTACCCCTTCGATGTGACCCAAGCACAGCAGACGGTGGTCTCCGCGTCGGCCACCGCGGAGCGTGGATAGCGGCTTCATTCCAGACGACTTCGGAACGATCCACAGCGCGCGACGCGAGTGAGTGTCAAACGCGCTCTGCACCTCATCAGTGGAACGTAGGATCTTGGGATTCAGCGCCTCGAAGTACCGAGCACTGTTCCCTTCGTGATCGACGAGCAGCACCGCATCAGTCATCACCAGCCTCGCGCAATGAGATCGGGTTTTCCGGGTACATGACATCCCACTGGGCTCGGAGCACAGCGAGGTTTGCCACGATCAAGGCGACCAGCTCCGGCGGTACCTCTTTGGGGTCGGGAGAGCCATCCATGAACCCGCCCTCGCGCAAGTTCCACCGCCAGCTCTTGGTCCGGAAGAGGATGGTTACGTGTGGCGGCTCGAGCCGCTCCCGATCCCGAATCTTCGCCTTCCACCCTCGCGCGGCCCAGGGCACCGGTAGCGGAAACGAGTAGGCCAAGCTGTCCTCGAAATAGCACTTCTACGAGTCATATTATGTCCCATTTTCTATTGATGTCAAGATGGGACATTGCCGCCTCGGCTTGCCATCCTTTCCCTACCGCCCGATTTAGAGCCCGATGCCGGCTGCGGCGTTGTCGTCGAACAGCTCGGCGTCTCGAATGTAGCGGCGCACCACGCTGACGGAACGGTGGCCGGTCTGCTTCATGATGGACCGCTCACTCTTGCCGGCCTTGGCGGCCGTCGTGGCGAGCCCAGCACGCAGCGAATGGCCCGAGAGCGGCGCCGGCTCGAAGCCCGCTTCGAGCGCCCACCTTTTGATGATCAGCGCACGCTCTGCGCCGTCAGTCGCGACTCCAGGATTTTGCCGAAGCGGTTGACGGGGCGGAAGAGGGGGCCATTGGCAATCAGCGAAAGGTCGATCCAGTCGCGCGCCGCCCGTCCGCGCTCAGGGCCACCGAGTTCACGGAGTCCGTATGGCCCTCGAACGAGCGCACCAGCGCTCCGGTCTCGACGTTCCAGAGCTTCAGCGTATCGTCGTCGGAGCCCGACAGCGCCCGCCGCCCATCCGCGCTCAGCGCCACCGAGTCCACGGAGGACGTGTGGCCTTCGAACGAGCGCAGCAGCAGGAACAGCGGCCGGGCCAGCTCCGGCTGATCGGAGGAATTGAGCACGCGCCCTTGCTCGAGGCGCAGTCGGACGGCCACGACCGCTGGCTGTCCCTCGAGCTTCGCTGCAACACCAGCCAGCGTGGCCGTCGCTTCCGCGAAGCGTTGATCGAGCCCTTGCGCGCGCGCCAGCTGCGTCTGCAGCTCGAGCGCGCCCGCCGGGTCACCGCGCGCGAGCGCCTGCTCGGCGAGCGCGCGAAAGCGTTGCTCGCTCTGCTGCGGATCGTCGAAGTTCCAGGTCTTCCGGATCCGCTCGGCCAGGCTCTCCGCGGCCTCCGCTGGGCCAGAAGCAGGCTCGGGGGAGGGGGGCCCTGCCGCCGGCGGCCGTGCCGCGCACGCGACCGATAGTGCCGCCAGCGCGCTCGTCAACATCGACAGCAGGTTCGTCTGGAGCATGCGCACGCCCTTTCGCGCACGACAGCATGCCACGAGCGATGGGGAAAGCCACCCCCGTGCTCAGGGCCGCGCGCTCAGGGCGCCTCGGGCAGGGGCGCCGGATCGAGGCTCGCCCCCGGGTCGGCGGGCGGCGGTTCTGTTGGCGCGCTCGTGCCGTCGATCTGCGCCGCGAGCACCTGGCTGAAGTGCGCCATGTACTCGACGAAGCCGTTGCGGAAATCGTCGACGCTGATCTCGTGCTCGATGTCCGGCTCGATGCCGTTGTTCTCGATGAACGCGGAAGGTGGATAGTTCTCGTCGTCCCGGTGGCTGGTGAACAGGCCGCGGGTCAAATGCAGGAGAGCCGTGCTGTTCGCGAGCGCGCCGACCGCTTCCACGTTGCCGCCCAGCCCCATCGTGCGCCGCCCGAAGAGCGGCGCGGCCCCGTTGCGCTGGATGAGCATGGGGAAGATGTCGCCGCAGGATCCGGAGAGCTCGTCGATCAGCACGACGCGCGGCTTCGTCCAGACGTAGCTTCCATCAGGGCGCAGCTCGTTGCCCCGGTACAGCGCGAGCGGGTCTGTCGTGCTCTTGCCGGCATCATACGCGGCTTCGACCAGCGAACCTCGCAGCTCGTAGTTCTGGCTCTCCTCGCTCGCGAGCGTCGGATCGCTCGCGCGAGCCCAGGCCCTGAACTCGTTGATCCAGGTGCGATCGGTGTTGTAGGCCTGGACGAAGTTCGGGCCGGGCTCCGACAGGAACAGCCGCGCGAAGTCGATGCAGTAACGGATGTTGCCGCCCGGGTTGTGCGTCTGATCGAGCACCAGCCCGTCCACGAACGCATCGTACTGGTCCAGGATGGCGCGGTAGTAGGCGAGCCGCGCGTCGATCTCGGCCGGATCGTCGTAGGCGTAGCCGCTCTGGCGCACCAGCAGGATGGTCTTGCCCTGATACGAGTACAGGGCGGCGAAGATGTCGGTGGGCGCCGAGCTCGGATCGAGGCCGTACCTGGCGAGCATCTGCGCATTGGGACCGACGGGCGTGACGTCGAAGACCGCCGCCGTCGCCTGAGTGTAGAAGAACGGCAGCGGGGCTCCCCAGCTCGCCAGTGAGCCGTGCACGAGCGCGTTGCGAGCCAGAGCGCCATGGATGAAAAAGGCATCTTTGTGGAGCGCAGGCAGCGGCCCCTGCTCCAGCGCGAAGGGCAGGGGATCGCTGCGGTCCTCGCGCCAGACGAGGTCTCGCGCATACTCGCTGCCATCGCTGCGGCGAAATTGAATGTGCGCGGTGGGCGCGCGAGGCCGGAGGCTCGCCGCGAAGCCGGGGCGGATCAAGGCGTGATAGATCAGGTGCTGGTCGCTCAGATCGTTCGCGAAGCTGTGAAGCTTGCCGTACTCGCCGAGCTGGTCAAAGGGCGAGATCCCGTCGACCGACAGCACTTCATCGCCGTACTCGATCCCCTCCTCGAGCAGTGACGGCTCGAAGATCTCCGCCACCAGGGCCTTGCCCTGCACGGGCTGGAGAAACAGCGGAATGATGTACTGCGCGATCGGATTGCTGTCGGGCGGGCTTTCCAGGGACACGTGCCCGTCCCGCAGGCGGCTCAGAAACCAGTTCGCTGCGCTGTAGAAGCCGTCATCCCCGCCGGTGCGGGCGAGCATCTGGCGCGCCGTGGCCTCCAGCGCCGGGATCGAATAGCCGAAGCGCTGCTCCTTGTACTCGTACGGGCCATAGAACGTACGTACGTAAGCGAATATTTGCTGCAGGTCCTCGGCCCTCTCGGCGTTCGTCATCTCCCGCAGGGGTGCCGAGCTAGCGCCGAGGTTGGTTGTTGCACCGATCGTGGTTCGGTCCTCCCCAGAGCACGCCAGAGTGGCGGCGGTGAGACAAATGAGGCCATGAACTGCTGCGCGCGAATGCGGCATCTCTTCTCCTAGGATTACTTACAGGTACGCCTGCCGCTGAATGACGCCGGCAGGCGGCGCGAGTCGCTCGGAATCGGCGTGTTGCACTCGCGAAGAGCGCCGGCGCGGCGGCCCGGGCCCAAGCTGGCCCGAAGCTTGCGTAAGCACCTGCTCGGAACGACGTGACGCTCCGTACTCTTCAAACCGGGGTCTCCGGCCTGCGCACGGAGCGCGAGGCTCTGGACGTGGTGGGCGACAACCTCGCCAACCTCAACACACCGGGCTTCAAGCGCCAGCGCAGCAGTTTTGAAGACGTATTTCTCGCCGACGGCGCGCTGGGCCCGGGCGCCGGCTCGCGGCTCGGCAGCGTCGATCAAGTTTTTACTTCAGGTGCGCTGCAGCAGACCGGTAATGCTACTGACGTCGCGCTGACGGGTGAGGGGTTCTTCGCAGTCACCGGCAGCGTCAATGGCGTGACGGGCACGTTCTACTCGCGCGCCGGAACGTTTCATTTCGACGCGCTCGGAGCGCTGGTCGACGCCTCTGGCTTGCACGTGCTCGGGCGGCCGGCGCTGCCGGACGGCACGGTCGCGAGCACCGTCCAGCCGCTCGCGCTGCCCAGCGCCGCCGTGCCCGCGAACCCGACGACGGAGCTCACGATGGCGCTGAACCTGGACGCGCGGCTGCCCGTGCCCGCGCTGCCCTTCGATCCGCAGTCCGCCGCCACGACCGCGAGCTTCGGCAGCTCGATCGCGGTCTACGACTCGCTGGGCTCGCCCCACTCGCTGGACATCTATTTCAACAAGCTCGGCGACAACCAGTGGGAGTACCGCGTGCTGGCGCCCGGAGACGAGCTCGAGCCGCTGCAACCGGGCGTCAAGGTCGAGGTCGGCAACGGCGCCGTGGCCTTCACGAGCGACGGTGAGCTGCAGAGCTTCGCGCAGAATCAGCCGATCAGCGTCAGCTTCGCCGGCGCCACCCCGTTCCAGGCCATCAATCTGGTGCTGGGCACGCCCATCGATCAAGGCGGGACGGGCCTGGACGGGGCCACGCAGTTCGCGACGGACAGCGCCGTCTCCGCTCAGGCGCAGGACGGCTTCTCGTCGGGGGCCTTGAGCGGCGTGCGCATCGGGGCGGACGGCATGGTCGAGGGCTTGTACTCCAACGGGCGGGCGAAGGCCGTCGGGCAGCTGCAGATCGCCGCGTTTCGCGCGCCGCAGGGCCTCGCGCGCGCGGGCAGTAACCTGTGGGTGGCCACGACGGAGAGCGGCGGCGCGGTGCTGGGCAACCCGGGCACGGGCGGCCGCGGCAGCCTGAGCGCGGGCGCGCTGGAGGCCTCGAACGTGGACGTCGGTGAGGAGATGGTGTCCCTGATCCAGCACCAGCGCGCGTTCTCGGCGAACTCCAAGGTGATCTCCGCCGCGGACGACCTGCTCTCGCAGTTGATGCAGCTCAAGCGCTGAGCCGCTCAGCTCGCACTTGCGAGTCGATCCTCGCGCCACTAGATGTGCATCTCGGCCCGGCTGGTATTGGCGTCCCTGGAGGATTTGCATGACCGGAAGACTGACCACTGAGCACCAGGCGCTGCGGGGCGCTTGACGGGCACCGATGGCGAGCCGAGCTGGGCGCGGTCTCTGGTTCGCTCGCCGCGGGCGCGCCTCTGGGCTCTGCTCGCGGCAGCGAACGCGTTTGCGCTGGCCCTGCCGGCGTTCGTGCCGCTGAAGCTGACCGTGCTGCCTGCCTTCCTGGGCGGTCAGTTCCCGTTTCTCTCGGTGTGCCTGGTCGCCACGCTGACCTTTCACGTGCTCACGCTAACCTCGCGCGTGTGGCGCGTGCTCGTGCCCGTCGCGCTGCTCGCCGAGTTGCCGAGCTTCCTGGGCCCCTGGCGGCCCGCCTGGTCCCCGCCGTTTGGCTGCGGCTTCGCGCTGGCCGCCACCTTGCTGCGCTGCGCGCTGGCTCTGCGCACGGAGGGGCCGGAGCGGCAGCTGCACTGGCACGCCCTCTTTGACGCGCTGGTGCCGCCCGGCTTGTTCGCGGCGACGATCGCCTTGCTCGGCCTGGCCAGCTATCTCACGCCCGTCACGCGCGATCTGGAGATTCAGCGCATCGGCGCTGCGCTCGGCCCCTGGCCGCCGATCGTGGTCGCTCGCTGGTTCGCGAGCAGCTCCGTGCTGCACCTCGCTTGCCAGCTGGTCTACATGCTGCTGCCGGTCCAGCTGGCCATCGTCCACGGGCTCAGCTTTCGCGCGCGACCGCAGGCGCATCCCACGCTCCTGCTCTCCTTCGTCCTGCTGCCCTTGCTCGCGTATCCGCTGTACGTCGCGGTGCCGCTGGTCGGTCCGCGCGAGACCTGGAGCTACCTGGACGCGACCCTCGCGTTTCCGCCCGCTGCACCGCCGACCGTCCACGCGCTGATCCTGAAGCCCGCGCAGCTGGTGGCTCGCAATTGCATGCCGTCGCTGCACACGGCCTGGGCGCTCGCCGCCTGGTTTCAGGCGCGGCGCCTGTCGCGCGCGCTCTCGATCTTCACCTCGCTGTGGTTCGCCGGCACCGAGCTCGCCACGCTCGGCCTGGGCGAGCACTGGCTGATCGACTTGATCGTGGCGGTGCCGTTCACCTGCCTGGTCTTCGCGCTGGCGGACGGAGCGGCGCGCGACCCACGACGGCGGCCCGCGCTCGTGTTGCAGGGCGCGCTGGTATGCGCGTGGATCGTGGTGCTGCGCTCCTACAGCGGCGCACTCGCGGGGCAGCCGCTGCTGGTGCAGCTGGCGATGCTGGCGACGCCGTTCGTCGCGCTCGCCGGCGCGCGCAAGCTCTGGGCGGCGCAGGAGCCGAGCGCTCCGGGCGTCCCAGTGGGCGGTCCTGGGGTTGGGCTCGGTCCGCTCGACACCGAGCCCTCCAGGAGTGCCCGCTGAACGGAGCCCAGCCCCGGAGCTCCGCCGTTTCTCGCTCAGCGCGACAGCGTGATCTTGCCGTCGGCAGCCGTGCACTTCCAGCCGGCGCTGGCGTCCCAGTTGCCTTCGATGGTGCCCGTCGCCTTGGTCGCGGACTCGACCGTGGTCATCTTGATCGTGACCTCGTTCGGTGAGTTGAGGCTGTGCGTGGTGGCCGTCTCACCCTTCCAGTTTCGCATGGGGAAGTCACCGGTCAGGGTCATGCGGTCGTCGCCACCGGTGCCCTCCAGCTCGTAGCCCCCGGAGACGGTGGCGGTGGGGGTGCTGTTGGAGCCGCTGACCTTCATGGTCACGGTGAACTTCTGCGACCCCGATTGCTTGGCGGTGTTGGCCCAGTCGCAATTCGCCGTGTACTCCACGTCCGCCGTCCAGGTGTTGGCCCACTGGATTGTGGGGCCGTCGCTGCTCGAGCCGCCCGAGCCGCCCGAGCCGTTCGAACCATCGTCGTCGGGGTCATCGCCCGGCCGATCGCCGTCGGCGAGGCACTTGCCATTCAGCTCGCCATCGGGAGGAGGTGTCTGGGAGGTGCAGCTCGTCTTGCAGTCCTGGTCGCACGCTTCCGCGAAGGACCCGGCGTTGGTGCAGGTCGGTGAGCAGTGGCTATAGCAAGTCTGATCCAGCGCGGGCTGGAACGAGTCAGCGGGTGGAACGCACACATACCCGGTAGGACACTCTGCCTGGCGTTGGCACACCTCCGGCAGCTTCACGCTGCCGGTGCCACCGCCGGTACCCGAGCTGGTCTGCCTGTTGGCATCAGCGAGCTGGCCATCGTTTTCGTCGCCGCCGTCACCACCACCACAGGCGAAGGAAAGTCCAATCGCCGCGGCCACCACCAATGCTTTGCTCGAAACGGTCCCAAACGTCATCTCTCAGCTTGCCTCCTGGCCCGATAACGACTTCCGGCCGGGCGCCTTGAGCAGCTTTGGACCTGGCGTCCTGAACAATCAGGACCCCATGAGGGGAACGTTGACGGTCCAGCCTCTGTCGCTGCTCGCCGGCGAGTTCGGCGCATGCGCTGCTCCGCGGCACAAGAGACGACAGGGTCGTACAGCCACCGAGCGCTGGGCTGGCGCTGCTGCTCGCGCCAAGAGCGTCAGGAAGCCGCGTGCGCGACGAAGGACTGGGCTGCGCGAGCGATCGCGGACCATTGCTCGAGCGCGGGAGCTCCGCCCAGCGCGTGCCGCAGCCAGCCCTCGTCCGCGAGCTGCTCGCTCGATGCGCGCGTCGCGAGCTCGGTCAGCCCGCTGCTCACCGTCCTCCAGGCGGTGCGATGCGCTTCCAGGAACGCGGCCAGGTCATCCAGGGCCGCCGCGAGCCAGTTGCCGTCGTCGGCGATCGCTTCCAATGTGGCGAGCGCCGCCTGCAGCTCCCGCGCACGAGCCGAGGTGCTGCCGGCGCTCGCGCGGGCGTGCTCGAGCCGCTGCTCGAGCTCGGCCTTCTTCTTCCGCGGCGTGAGCAAGGACTCCTTGGCGATGGCGGCCTCGATCGACTCGAGCTCGGCGGCGAGCCGCCCGCTCTGCACCTGCAGCTCCTGCAGCTGCAGCGCCAGGCCAGGAATCTCCGCCGCCAGGGCGGCGTGCGCCGCGAGCAGCTCGGCGCGAAGCTCGGTCAGGCCGGCGCGCACCGAGCCCGAGCGCGGCATGGCGGCCGCTGCGTGCTCTGCCAGGGCTCGCAGGCCGCTGCTGTCGCTCTTGCCCGCGAGAGACGCCAGCCCACTGGCGAGCGCCTGCGCGTCATCGTGCAAGCTCTGCGCGAGCCACACCAGGCCGATGTAGCCAGGGTCCGGCGGGGCCTTCGCGCGCAGCAGCTCGGGGTTCTGCCGCAAGCGCTCGCGCAGGGTGCCCGGTGAGCCAAAGCGCTCGACCGCAGCGCGCAGGCGCGCCAGCGCTTGCTGCGCGCCCTGGGGCAGGGGCTCCCGTGCCGCGGCGCTGACGCGCTGCAGGTAAGAGCACAGCTTCGACCAGGGGCGGCCCTGGAAGGCGAGCTGCTCTGCCGCCGAGCCTGGAGCGAGGAGCCCCGCGGGCGGCTGTGCCTTGTTCATCGGAGTATAAGTGGCTGTCATGACACGCTCCGTGGCGCGAATTGCAATCCCTGTGGGCCCGGCAGAGCCAAAGCTACACAACCCGTGTGCGAGAAGCCAGCCGTCACCCTGAGGCGAGGGCGTGGACCGAGAGCGAGCCCGCCGGCCCTGCATGGCACGGCACGGCATGGCGCGCTCTCGGTACTCGGAGCAGCTCAGGCCGCGGCCCTGCTCTCCGGCATCGGGTCGCCGAAGGCGAGCCCATCGTAGTCGACCAGCGACTGCACGGTGAACTGCTTCGCGCTGTCATCCACGTTCTTCCAGGCGTCGATCGCCGCCTGGGCCTTCGCCTTCACCAGGAAGGGAATGGTGCCGACATTGCCCTCGTTCACCATCTCGCTGATGTGCAGCATGTCGCTGTTCATCTGCACCCAGATGCCTTCGACCGTCTGCAGATCCTTCAGGAACTTGGACATCGCGGGGCCGACGCGCCCCATGGCGGTGTTGAAGTCGCCGAGGTCGCTGCGCAGGCGGATCTTCTTCTGCTTCTCCGCCGTCTCTTCGTCGATCATCTGACAGGCAGCGTTGTACTCGGCCCGGCACTGCGCTGCCTTCACTCCGAGTCCAACCCCCGTGGCGATGGCCGCTACGCCACCGACCAGGAGCGAGGCCCCGCCCGTGAACGGCGCGAGCACGGCGCCGATCAAGAAGCAGCCGACCGAGGTGGTCACGGCGGCGATGGTGAAGTCTCGCCACGCCTTGTAGGCGTCGTCGCGCGTCTTCTCCAGGTCCGCGATCTTCTGCTCGATGCTGCCGATCGTGCTGTTCACCAGCGCCAACATGCTCGAGGAGGACTTGGTGAAGGCCTGCAGCTTTTCGTTGTACTCGTTCATCTTCTGCTCGAAGGCGCCCAGCTTCTTGATCAGCTTGCCTGCCTCGTCCGACATGGTCTTGCCCAGCGGGATGGGCCCGAGCGTCGCGTCGAACAAGAAGGCCTTGATCGCCTCGACCTGGTCGGCTTTCGGCAGCCCTGAGACCTCGTCGAGCACGCTCTTGAAGCCGCTCGCCAGCGTCTGGGAGGTGTTGTGGATCTTCTGCCCCAGCCACACGGTGTGCGTGTAGATCTCGTCGGGTGGCTGCGCGGTGGCGAGCAGGTTGGGGTTCTCCTTCAAGGCGGCTCGCAGCGTCTTGGGGTTCCCGAACTCGGTGGCGGTCGACTGCACGCCCTTCATCGCACCGATGCAGTCCTTGATCACCTGTTCGCCGGAGAAGGTGCCGTACTTGGTTTGAAATTCGTCCTGGGTAATCGGCAGCGCGATGGCGGCACCGGTGTACGCCTGGAGCTCGATCCAGCTCTCGCTGAACAAGATGAAGCGGCTCTTCTGCCCGGAATTGGCATCGGCCGGCTGGGTCAGCGCGGGGTTGGGAGCGATGGTGGTGTCGCTCAGGACAGGGACGGTTTCACTCATGACAGGGAGTCCTTTCGCTATGGGAAGTCGGTGGGGGTGAGTCGTGCGGCAAATGGCCAGCAGCCGCCCTCAGGCAGCGAGTTGCCCTTGCAGCGAGGCTTGCCAGTTCGGGTCATCGGCGGGCAGCGGCGAGCCCGGGGGCAGCAACGTCGCATCGATGAAGGAATTGATCGTGAAGGCCTTGATCGCCTGATCGACCTTGCGCCAGCTCTCCGCCGCCTGGCTCATCTGGCTCTGGTCCAGCCAGGGCTTCAAGTTGTCGGTGTTCAACTCCGAGACCTTGAAGCGGATCTCCTCGCCCAGGTTGCGCCAGGCGTCGGCGATCACCTGCAGCTGCCCGATGGCGCCAGTGGAGGCGGGCAGTCCGAACTGCATCTGCGTGTTCAGCGCGCCGAGGTCGCTGCGGTAGAGCACGCGCTTCTGCTTGTATTCGGACTTCTCCTCGATCTGCGAGAGCAGCTTCTCGTATTTGCTACGCGCGTTGCTCGCGGCGACGCCCAGGCCCGCCGCCGCCACGCCCGCCGCCGCCGTGGTCACCGCCGAGCCGACGGCGAAGCTGCCGCCGCCGGTGGGGACGGCGAGCAAGACCATGATGCCCACGCCGATGATGCCGATGGCGGCGGGCACGGCGATCGCGGCGATGGTCAAGTCGAGCCATTTGCGCCAGGCTTCGTCCCGGCTCTTCTCCAGGTCCTTGATGGTCTGCTCCAGCTCGCCGATCTCCGCGTTCAATGCCGCCATCGTCTGGGAGGAGCTGCTGGTGTACGTCTGCATGCGCTCCTGCGCCTCGGCCAGCTTGCCCTCGATCTCCTGCAGCTCCTGGATCAGCGCGTTCAGCTCTTTCTCGGTGCGCGTCAGGCGAGGCAGGATCTGATCCGTGTCGCGGAACAAACTCTTGATGCCGTCGACCACATCGGAAGCCGATTCGTTCTTGGCCAGCTGGGGGATGTTGGTCAGGGCGCTGGCCAGGGCCGCGGCGTCCTCGTGCGCGCGCGACAAGGTCCACGCGGTGGACAGGTAGGCGTTGCCTGTGGGCCGCAGCGCCGCGGCCAGCAGGTTGGGATCTGCGAGCACTTTCTTGCGCAGGTCCCGGGGGCTGCCATAGCGATCGGCGACGCTCTTCAGGATGCGCGTCGCGTCGAACGCCTGTTGCATCGGCACGCCGGAGCTGGCGTCCCCGTAGCGAGCCGTGTACTCCCCGAAGTCGTAGGGCAGGGCTTGCACGGCCTGGATGTGAGCCTGCAACTTGAACCAGTCCTCAGTACCCAGACACAGCAGCGAGCCATTGGCGGTCTGTTTCACGAGCCCAGCTGATGGAATGAAAATGGACAAGGCTAGCCTCTTCTTTCTCTCGATGGTGAGACGATCGCGAACGCGGAACGTCGTTCGCTGGACACCCGGACCCGAGCCGAAGCTCAGGTGATCGACAAGCGGAAGGCCCAGGCGCCTTCCCCCAGCTCACGCCACTGGGTGAGCGCCAGATCCACCCGCACGCGCACCAGGAAGGGCACCTTCGTGTCGAGCAGGTGCGCCGTGGTCTCGCGCGCGCCGAGCAGATCCGTGTACAGCGACTGCCAGGCGCCCCAGATCGTCTGGGTCGCGGCCAGCGCCGCCCGGGGGTCGCTGTGGTTGTTTTGCACGGCCTTCCACAGCAGATCTTGCCAGCTCTGGATCTCGCCGCCCTTGCGTGCCGCCAGCTGGGTGCGGATGTACTGCTCCGCGCGGCTCATGCTGTCGGAGAAGCCGCTCGCGCTGTCGAGCGCTTGCCGAGCCCCCTCGGCGGCGCGCCGGCAGGTCTCGACCAGCTCGGAGAGCAGGCCCTGGAAGCGGGAGCGCGCGTCCAGATCGAGGGGGTTGCCGAGCGCCGGCAAGACCTGCTCGAGCTCGCCGTAGCGCTCCGGCGCCGTGCGCTGCCCGTACTCGGCGATGCCGTCCGCGACGTCGCGCAGGAGCGGTCGCGTGTCGGAGTCCCAGCGGTCGCAGGCCGTCACCATCTCCTTCAGCTCCGGAGGGATGCGATCGTCGGGAACGGAGTCCCAGACGATGCGGACCTCGCGCACGTAGTCGTTGATGGCGTCGACCTGCTGCGGCGAGAGCGCGAAGGGATGCTCCGGCGTGACCGCCAGCGCACGTGGGCCGAGATCGAGGTCGAGAATGGGGTCCGCGCTCATTGTGGGTGCTCCGTGCAGAACTGGTCTTGTTGACAGCCGTTGATCAGGCTCACCGGGCCCGTCCCGTTGCCGGAGACGGTCAAGTCGAAGAGCTCCAGCGCCACGCTGGAGATCTGGGTGAGCGCGGCGCCGCCGTCGCAGAGCAGCCCCCACTCTCCGTTCTGGAGGGCGCTCGCGCCGACCTGCGCTCGGGTCGAGCCTTGCAGATGGACGCCGCTCAGGGCGTTATTCTCGAACGTGGAGTCGCCGATGGTGACGTCGCCGCTGGTGGCCAGCAGGCCATCTTGGCCGCTGGCCGTCGCGCTGCTGGACAGGAAAGAGAGCGTGCCGGCATCGAGCCGCACGCCCCAGCGCTCGCTGCGGGTCACGGTCACGCGCGTCGCGCTGAGCTGCGCGTACTCATCCTGCAGCCACAGGCCCGTCCCGGCGCGAGCGATCTGGACGTCGCTGAGGAAAGCGAGGCTCGCGTCGCGCACGGAGACCCCGTAGTTCAGCGGGCCGTCGATGCTCGAAGCCTCCAGCCGCAGCAGCGAGCCGCCGCCGACGCGCGCACCTTCGATGCCGCCGCGCAGCTGGCAACGCGTGCAACCCAGGATGGCGTCGGCCTCGAGCACCAGGCCACGACTCTGGTACTCCGCGATGGAGACGTCGGTCGCGGTCAGCTCGCCGCCGGTGACCTCCAGCCCGTTGCGCAGCGGACCCCGCAACGTCAGGCTCGACAGCTCGAGCCGCGCTTGCTGCGCCACGACACCGCTCTTGCCGGCGCCGGACACCACGAGCCCCCGCACGTGGCCGGAGCTGCCGCTCGCCACGAGCGCATTGGCGCCGCTGCTCTCGATGGCGAGCCCGTCGACGGCCAGAGCTCCGCCGAGCACCGCGACGCCATCGCCGCTCGCGTCGCTCACCCGCAGGGCCGCCGCGCTGAGCGCGCTGGCCTCGCTGTGCAGGCCGTCCCCGCTCGTGTTCGAGACCTCGACGTCCTCCAGCTCGAGCGTGCTGCCCACCGCTTCGATGCCCCGACCACCAGCCTGGCGGAGCCGCGAGTCCTGCAGCGTGACCGTTCCTGCGGAGACGGACAGCGCGGTGCCGCTGAAGCCCTCGGCCAGCAACCGCGCGAGCTCCGCGGTTCCACCGAGCAGGCGCAGGGCAGGGCCGCTGCCCCCCGTGATCTCCACGTCACTGAGCCCCAGCGTGCTGCTCTCGGCGACGACGGCCGCGCCGCTGCTGGAGCGAATCGTCGAGTCCGAGACGCCGAGCGTCGCCCCGAAGCGGGCCGCCAGCGCCGACGCCGAGCCCGCGGCGCCCAGCTCGATCTCGGAGTCACGGAGCAGCAGCGAGCCTGCCTCGACGTCGATCAGTCCCTGCTCCCCGCTGGGGACCGGCTCTGCGCCGGCCCCGCTCGACACGCGCAGGTGGTCCGCCGTGAGTGCCGCCGTCCCGCGCAGCGCCAGCGCTGGTTGCGCAGCTCCGCCCGGCGATATCAGCTCCACATCACGCAACGAGACCACAATCTCCTCTCCTTCCCCTTCGACCAGGAACGTGGGCGCCCCCTCGGCGCCCACGATCCGCGTGCCCGTTGACCCGATGAGCTCCACGGATTGACTGACCCGTACCGACTCAGTGAGAGTTGCCGGGCAGATCGACAGCACCGCGCCGGGCCGCCGCACCGAGTCGAGCGCCGCCTGCAAGCTCGCGTAGCTGGCGTGAAACCGCCACGCGGGCTGCACGACGACGACACACTGCGGGCCCGGGCTGCTGCCGCACCCGCTCGCGGCGCTCAGAACCGTCGCGGCGATGACACGGGCGAGGCCGCGGGCCATGCGCTCGGCGGCGGTTCAGAACGACGGGTTGGGCAACTTGGGCAGCCGATCACAGATGAAGCCGATGATCTGCATGCCCGGAATGGTCAGGGTGGCGGTGCCCGCGGACCAGGTGTACGTGCTGCGATCCTCCGTGTGCGTCTCCGTGTGCGAGGAGCCGAACACCCAGAAGCCCGAGCGCGATGAGGTCGTCACCTGGCGATGAAACTCGGTGTTCTCCGAGTCGCTCATGGCCCAGCTCACGCGGACGTTGCGCGCCACCAGGATCTCCGTCGCATACATGGGCAGCATGAGATCCATGTTGCTCGACGGGACCTCGCCGTCCGACAGCAGCCGCAGCCCGCCGGCAGGTGGTGGCTGCTGATTGTCCCCGCTGTCCGCCCACTTCCACATGGTGCTGGTGAGCAAGTTGGCGTCGAACCAGGTGGAGCGATCGAGCACGACGCGGGCCACCTCGAACGAAACCGAGAGCTTGCTCGAGCTGCTGGTCGTGATGCGGGTGGTGGTATCGGAGCTGGAGGCGTCGCTGCGCCAGAAAATGCCGGGGCCGCTGCCCCCGCTCGACACCGTGTGATCGTAGCTCGAGGTGTCGCGCAGCTTCTGCTCGTCGATCGAGATGCGGCTCCAGTTGCCCGGCAACTTGTGAAAATTGGCGGGAATGAGCCCGACCGGCACGAAGGCGTTGGCGCCGGCGTTGTTCAGCTCCCGGACCTGGTCGAAGCGGCTCTTCAGTCCCTCGACGGTCTTGCTCAGATCGGTCGAGTCGACCCGCTTGACCGTGGCCGTCGCCTGCTCGAATTTCGCCTTGTTGCCGAGCGCCTGCCAGTCGTCGAGCGCGTTGCTGACCGCGTCCCGCAAGGTGCGGATCTTGTAGTCGTCGCTTGCGTCCGTGTTCAACTGCAGGTTCAGGTCGGCGATGGCCTTCTGGTAGGCGTTCCGGCACTTCGCGTAGGCCTCGTAGATGGTCTTGGGGCGCTCCAGGATCTTCTGGATCTTGTCGCGCACCTTCTGGGCCGCGTCCTCGTAGCCGAGCTTCTCGAGCACGTTGCTGCAGCCCGCGGCGGTCTTGTCGAGCTCGCTCGCGCTCTTGTCCAGGTCGGTGATCGCAGCGTCATCCGCGGGGTCGTGCCCCAGATCCTTCTGTGCCTTCAGGTATGCCGCCTGCGTGGCCGTGGAGAGCTGCTGGCTCGGAACGTCGATGAAGGTGAGCCAGGTGTTGCGGTAGAACTCATCCAGGGTGCGATCGGTGGCGACCCAGTCGCCCACGGCGCGTGGGATCGCGTTGACCAGCGCGGCGAAGCTGGCCGCGTTCTTGGCCATGCTCTGCAGCTGCTCGTTCTTCTTCGCGTCGCCGCCGCTCGTGCCCCCGTAGAAGCGGAACGGTGTTGCCTGGGTGAAGTCCAGGGAAGACTCATTGATGGGATAGCCGATGTTCAGCAGCGCCAAGTAAGCGTGGTCCAGCTTGTTTTCACGCCCGAACAGCATATTGGCGAGCGCGCCAGACAGAGCGTTGCCGAGGCCTTTTTCCAAGTCGTCCCCCATGCGATGTTCCTCCTTCGTGGGTGTTGGTGGCGAGCGTGATCCGCTCGGGGCTGCCGCCGCTGAGCGCTTCACGCACCAGGTGTCGCGATGCGGGCTGCCGAGCGCCTCCCTCGACGCGCGGCTGACGCATGCGAGAAGGGAGTGTGAAGGAGCGATCGCTGTGGCGTGCGTTAAACCCAAACGCGTGAGTGCGCGTCCTCAATTGTCAGGATGGGCTGCGAGTTGTGAGTGCGCCTCACGCTCGAGCCGTGCGGCGAGCTTCCACCCTTCAGCATCCGCGCCGAGGGCCGTCACTGTCCCGGCCATGACCAAGGACCGCGAGGAAAATGCAGAGCCGCGCCGGGCTGGCGCGCGGAGTGGCAGCCGCCCCCAGCTGGGCTTCGGCGTCGGGTTGCGCGCCCAGCACTTCCGGCACGTGCTGGAGCGACCCATCCAGGTGGACTGGTTCGAGATCATCTCCGAGAACTTCATGGATAGCCAGGGCTGGCCCTCGGAGGTGCTGCGGCGACTGACCCGGCGCTTTCCGGTCGTGCCCCACGGCGTGTCGCTGTCGATCGGCTCCGCCGATCCGCTCGACGGCGCGTACCTCGAGCGCCTGCGGAGGCTGGCTGACGCCTGTGCCGCACCCTGGGTGTCCGACCATCTGTGCTGGACCACGGTCGGCGGCCACAATAGCCACGATCTGCTGCCGCTGCCGTATACTGAGCAGACCCTCGAGCACATCGCCGCCCGTATCGCCCTCGTGCAGGAGCGGCTGGGGCGGCACCTGCTGCTCGAAAATCCGAGCAGCTATCTCAGCTTCAGCGAGTCGACGCTGAGCGAGGGCGAGTTTCTGGCCGAGCTGTGCGAGCGCGCGGATTGTGGGATCCTCCTGGACGTCAACAATCTCTACGTGTGCCAGCGCAATCACGGCTGGGACCCGCGCCGCTACCTCGCCGCGCTGCCTCCGGAGCGGATCTGGCAGATCCACATCGCCGGACACACCGATCACGGCAGCCACTGCATCGACACGCACAGCGGTCCGGTGGCAGCCCCGGTCTGGGAGCTCTATCTGGCCGCCATCCAGCACTGTGGAGAGGTCTCGACGCTGCTCGAGTGGGATCAGGACATTCCCGACTTCGAGGTGCTGGAACAGCAGCTAGCGCTGGCACGGCAGATCTGCGCGACAGGCGCGCTGCCGGAGCAGCTCGCCCACGTGCCGAACGCGGCCGGCGTCGAGCGCGGCGCGGTCTCCAACCCGATCAGCTTCCTGATCGAGCCCAGCGTGCTGTCGCCATGAGCCTGGAGAGCTGCCAGCGCTGGCTGTGGGCGGCGATCCAGGCCTCCTCCGGCGAGCTCGACCCCGCCGCGGCGCCGATCCAGGGGCACGGCCTCGGGGTGCGAGACCGGGTCGCCATCTACGCCAACGGCTACCGCCTGCGGCTGCTGGAGTGCCTGCGCGGCGAGTTCTCGGCTCTGCAGCGCCTGCTGGGCGAGCCGCTGTTTGCGCGCTTCGCTCTCGACTACCTGACAGCCCAGCCCTCGACCAGCTACACCTTGCACGACCTGGGCGCGCGCTTTCCGGAGCACCTGGCACGCACACGCCCGGACGCCGGCGCGGAGCGCGAGCCGTGGATCGACTTCATGATCGACCTGGCGCGTGTGGAGCGGCTGATCCGCGAGGTCTATGACGGCCCGGGCGACGAGCGCCTCCCGGCCGACGCCCCGTGCGCCGCGGCGCGCTCGTTGCGCCTCGTGCGCATGAGTCACCCGGTGCAGCGCTACCTCACGGACCCGGACTCGGGCGTCGCCGCTCCGGAGACCGTGCACCTGGCGGTCCTGCGCCGCGAGTTCCTGGTCCGCCTGGAACCGCTGACCCCGGCGGAGTTTGGGCTGTTGCAGCGGGTGGTCGCGGGGCAGCTGCGCGCCGTGCTGGCGGAGGTCGCGGCGGGCGCCGGCGCGGAAGGCGCAGAGCGCTGGCTCCAGCGCAACCGCGAGCGCGGTCTGCTCACGGGCGGCCGAGTGGGCCCCGAGGTGCGCAGCGTCGGGCTGCGCCTCGGGGCTGTGTCGTGAGGCGGCTCAGGTCGAGGTCGGCGTGATCGCCGCGCGGCGCTTGGTGCCGTCGTACGTCATCGTCGGGGTCTCGTAGCGCTGCGGGGCCGGCAGGGTCACCTTCAGCTGAGCGGCGAGCAAGGAGCGGGCCTCCTCCCACACCGAAGTCCCTTTCAGCGCAGTTTTATCGCAGCCAGCAGGCAGGCTGCAGCTGAACTTCTGGCCCGTGGCGATCGGCACCTGGCAGCCGCCGTTGCCCTTGCCGCTGTTCTGCCCCGGCACCCAGATGTTCGCGCAGGGCTGCTCGGCTGCGACGAACCCGCAGGCGCCCTGGTGCGCGCAGGCGTTGCCCTGCACACAGGTGTGAATGTCCAGGGTGGCGCACGCGCCGTTGCCTGCTGCCGTGGCGAGCGCGCCCCAGCCCCGGCCTTTGCAGCTGTTCAGGCCCTGGCAGACATTGAGCTCCTTCGGGTGCTCCTGGCGCAGCTTCAGCGTCGCCGCGTCCCAGTGATAGAGGCACAGAGGGTCGGCGGCATCCATGGCCGCTTGCAGATCCGACTGGGTGACGCCGCTGATGTAGCTGAAGGTGCTGACCTCGCCCCACTGCCAGAGCTGGGGCAACAGGTACTTGAACGAGGTCATGGCCTGCGTGAAGTTGATGCGCTGGCCCGCCGCGTCGAGCCCGCCGCCGCCGGACGTCATGGCCCGGACCAGCACGTCCAGCAGGTAGGAGTACACCTTGTTGGTCGTGGTCTGCAGCACCTCGGCGCCGACGACCCAGGACGGCCGATCCGGATCCGCGCTGCCCACGGAATTGAACACGGTGCGACCGCTGGGCAAGGAGCTCTGTAGGTTCGTGAAGTCCGTGCTGGCCATCATCGCGGCCAGGCCCGTGAAGCGGACGTAGTGGCTCTTGCAATCCCAGCGCGCGAAGCGACTGCCCGCCCTGGGCTGGTATTGGGCCGGGATGTCGCCGGTGTCTGCCGGCGCAGACTTCGCGACGACCGCCGCGAGGGTGGGGAAGCGAGCGGAGAAGTTGGCGGTGACGCTGGCGCCCTCGCCCTGGAACGAAACCGCGTTCATCAGATGACGGATGTCGTCGAAGAACGTGCCCAGCTGGACGGTGTTGTACTGGTAGCGTTGCACGAACGTCTGGTAGGCGATCTGGTTGGCCGCCGGAGTGCTCACGGGTGTGACACCCGGGGGCAGCACGGGCCCGGGCTCGAGCGGCACCGGCGCCAGCGATGCCAGGAGCGCCTCCATCAGGGTCAGCGTGGCGTGGTAGAGCTGGGTGATGGAATCGTAGAGGGCCTCTTGATTGGGCGGCGGAAACACCGTGCCGGCGCTGGCCTCGATCGCCTGCAGCGTGGTCATGACGTCGCTCAGATTGCCCGGTCCGTTGGGCAGGGACGCGCTCTTCAGGTGCGGCACCGGCCCCGTCCAGTCATAGCCGTTGAACACCGAGAGCAGATCCGGCGGAGCGCCGAAGGCGTCGGCCAGGTTCGCCGCGCACTGCAGGTGGTACATCTCCTGCACGGCGACCGAGATCGCCTGCTGCTGCATCCACCACACGAAATTCTGAGTCCCCGGACTGCCCGATCCGCACTGCTGGGCCGGAGTGAACGTGTACGACGAACTCTGCGCGGCGACCGAGAAGGAGTACGCCGCCGTCAGGTACACCGGGATGGTGTAGAACTCGACGGCACAGATGGCATGCAGGTGCCGAACCAGGCATCCGTACACGCTGACGGGGTTGGACAGGTCGCAGGCGGTCTCTTGTTGCATGAAGATGCTCCTCGGGGTCTGAAAGCCGGTGCGCGCAGGACGGCGAGCAGCGCTCAGCCTTAAGTCATCGATGCTGAGGAGCCGCTCCTGGAGATTGTGAAATAGGCAGCGCGATTTGAAATGCTCGAGCCAGGGCACCGGCATTTTTCGATGCGCGTTTTGCCTGGTTATCGTTGCGTGGAGGCAGGCCGTTGGCAGCGCCGGGACCGTCACGGGCGTGCACTGCCGCCGTCGAGTTTCGCGCGCCCGAGGGAGATGACACGTGATGAGAAGCATGCAGGACGAGAACGTGAAGCTGACCACGACCTGTTCGTGTACCGACCCGATCGCGTGCCTTCGGCACATGTTCGTGGACATGACGCAGAAGCGCCGCGTGGAGGTGGGCGGGCAATGCCCTGCGCGCCGGCCCGTGTTCTTGCGCACGCACGGCATCCTGGAGGGCGCCATCACCTTCGCCTCGTCGCTCCCCGAGGCCTACCGCCAGGGCCTGTTCGACAACGCGGGCAAGACGCTGCCCGTGTACGTGCGCTACTCGTCCGATCTGTCCGATGGTCGTCCGGATTGGCTGAGCACGATCGGCATCGGCATCAAGATCTTCGGCATCCTCGGCGACAAGGTCGTGAGCGACGACGGGGCGGGCACGGCCGACCTGCTGCTGCAGAACGTGCCGTTCTTCTTCGTGGACGACGCCAAGGCCATGTGCGGCTTCACCAAGGCCAGCTTCGAGGGCTGGGGGGACGAGTGGGTGCAGCGCAACTCGCCGATCACGAACCAGCTGCTGAACGACATGGCCAAGCCCATTCGCTCCGTCTTCGAGACGCAGCTGTGGAGCGTCGTGCCCTTCCGGCTGGGCTCCAGCTACTGCAAATACGTGCTCCGCCCCGGCACCAGCACGTTCGCCAGCGAGCCCAACATCAACGATCCCAACTTCCTCGCCGAAGACCTGGCGGCGAGAATGAAGGCGGGCCCGGCCACGCTGCACGTCTACGTGCAGAAGCGCCCCTCGCTGGAGCAATACAGCCAGGCCTACCTGGACGAGCACTTTCCGCTCGACCGCGCCACCGTGGTCTGGGACGAGCACGCGGCGCCTCTGGTCCAGGTGGCGAGCATCACGCTGCCGCAGCAAACGATCGATCGTGCGGAGCGCGAGATCTACGGTGACTGGCTGGCCTTCAACATCGGGCGCGTTCCCGCGGCCAACGCGCCCGTGGGCAGCATCGCCGAGGCGCGCATGGCCATCTACCAGACCAGCGCGGATTACCGCCGCCGCACCAACTCACAGCCCGTGTCCGAGCCCACGGCGCCGGGCAAACCCATCATCGTCAACCCCAGCTGCCCGTTCCCTCACCACCGGCCGCAGGAGCGGCCCACTCCGCTCACCGCGGAGCAGATGGCGCGCATCGTGCGCGTGCGCATTCACCCGGGCATCGGCGTGGCGCGCCTGGGCAACAGCGCCAGCGACTACTACATCGGCCCGGAGGTGACGAATCCGGAGCGCGCCGCCTTCGGCAGCACGCGCGATCCCGGCGGCTCGATCAAGCGCCAGGCGGCGCGCTTTCGCATCTACGGCTACGACAAATACGGCGACGTCGTGGCGGAGGTGCAACAGACGGAGAGCTCCAGCATCGAGTGGTCGGTGCACGTGGCCAACCGCAAGGCGCAGTGGTTCGAGTTTGACGCCGCGATGGACATCCCCGCCACCAAGAACATCTCGGTGCCGCTGCGCAACCCGGACGTGACCGGGGCGGGTCGCGCGGCGCTGTGCATCGACCCGGGCGAAAAGACCATCAGCGGCCTGAACATGAACGACAGCAGCTTCGTGTTGACGGGCGAGTTCCAGGGCACCGCGGTCACCCTGGGCGAGTTGCGCACGGACGCGGTGGGCCGCTTGCTGTTCTTGCCCGGCTTCGGCGTGTCCGACAGCCCTTCCCAGCAACCGGTGTACAATCCAGCGAAGCCGGGCAGCTTCAACAACGCCGCGGGCTGGTACGACGACATCGCCGATGGTCCGGTGCACGCGCGCGTCCTGATCGGCGACACGGAGTACCAGGCCGACCCGGCCTGGGTGACGTCCGCGCCGCCCAACTTCGCCCCCGACCTGGTCGACTGGCGCACGCTCGACGATCTGGTGCGCAGCGTCTACATCCAGGCGGGGTTGATGGAGGCGCCCGCGCGCGTGTCCTTCGATCGAGACGTGCGCCCGATCCTCGAGCGAATGAACGGGCTGCAGTGGGTGAACAAGGGTTTCCTGGCCATGTTCGGCGCCGGCTCCCCGATGAACTTCGCCGACCGCGAGCTGATGAAGAAGCTCTCGATGGCGCCGGAGAGCAGCCTGTATCCCGACCCGTACGCCGAGCTGCGCCGCAGCGTGTACAACAGCTTCCGCGCTGCCAGCGGCACGGAGCAGGACAAGAATGGCTGGCCGCCGATCTACGGCGACACCTTCGGCTACTCCGATCCGGACGTGGCCGCCGAGGTCAACGCCCACCAGTTCCTGCAGCTACCTGCGTACTACGACTTCGTGCTCAAAGCCTGGGTCAACGGGCGCTTCGAAGGCGACTACGCGCCCGACGCCCCGCGCCCCACCCAGCTGAAGGACGTACCGCTGCAACAGCAGCCGGAAATGCTCGACCGCGCTGCCTTGCACTTCTGCCTGTCCGACGCCTTTCATCCCGGCTGCGAGCTCACCTGGCCCGTCCGCCACGCCTCGATGTATCGCGCGCCCTACCGCATCCGCGAGCGCGCCCCGGGCAAGGCCGAGCCCAGCTATGGCAGCACGCTCACCCAGCCCGAAGTGCTGCGCATCAACGGACCACTGTACGAGCAAGGACCGGGAGACCTCACGCGCTGGATGGCGCTGCCCTGGCAAGGCGACACGGCCTATTGCCGTTCCGGCTATGACTACGAGTACGACCCGTACCTGCCCACCTTCTGGCCTGCGCGCGTGCCCAACCAGGTGCTGACGCTCGTCGACTACCAGACGCTGTGCGACCCAGAGAAGCCGATGCAGGAGCGCCTGGTCGCCTTCTACAACCGCCCCAACTGGCTGCGGCAGCTGCCTTCCCAGGGCTCCGCGCCCGAGCAGATGATGTACATGATCGCCCACTTCGGCGAGCTGGGCATCCTGGAGGCCAAGCCGCGCCCGGCCGACATGCCCTGGCTGCCCGAGCAGCTGTACGTCGAAAACCTCACCGCGGTGAAACAAGCCGAGATGGCCGTGGCGCAGCGCCTCTTCGCGCAGCGCTACCCCGAGCTGGGCCCCCACGACCGCCTGCTTGCCGCGGCGGGCTGGGACAGCGAGGAACAGCGCAACGAATTCCTCACCATCAAGCTGCGTGGCAACGGCTGAGTACGACCTCGTCGTGGCAGGTGCCGGCCCCGCCGGCGCCGCGTGCGCCTGCGCGGCTCGCCTGGCGGGGCTGCGCGTCGCCGTGCTCGACGACAGCGACGAGCAGCTCTGGAAGGTCGGCGAGTCCCTGCCCGGCGCCGTGCAGCGCACCCTGCGCCGACTGCAGCTCGGAGGCCCCGAACAGCTGCTCGCAGCCGGAGAGCTGGAGCGTTGCACCGCCAATCTGTCTGCCTGGGGCAGCGAACGCTGGACGCACCAGGACGCGCTCGCCAACCCGGAGGGCGGCGGCTGGCACGTGCTCCGCCACCGCTTCGACGCGGCGCTGCGCCGGCACGCGACGGAGCTCGGGGTCGAGCCGCTGCGGGGCAGGTGGAGCTCCAGCCCCGCCATTGATGGTGCGCGCTGGAACGTCGCCGCTCGCCTGCAGGGGGGTGAAACCGTCGAGCTGACGGCGCGCTTCCTCGTCGACGCCACCGGACGCCGCGCGCTCCTGACGCGCCAGCTCGGCGTGCGCCGCCGCCGCCTGAGCCGCCAGAGCGCCATCGTCGGCTGGATCCGGCGCCCGCTCGCCGACGAAGACCGCACCACGCGCTCCCGATCCGTGCAGGACGGCTGGTGGTACACCGCGCCCGTACCCCAGGGCGCCCGCGTCATCGCGTTCCACGGCCTGCCTGCCACCATTGCTGCTGCAATCAAGAACCCGGCGCTCTTCGTCGAACGCTGCAACGCGGCCGAGCTGCTGCCCTACGCTTTGGGTGTGGAGGACTTGCTGCTACCACCCAGGACCAGCGACGCCAGCGTACAACTCGCCGAGCGCGTGGCGGGCCCCGGCTGGCTCGCCGTGGGCGACGCGGCGCTCTCCTTCGACCCGCTCTCCTCGCAGGGCGTCCTGTTCGCGCTGTACAGCGGCATCCGCGGCGCCGAGGCCATCGCAACCTCGCTCGAGCAACCGCAACGAAATGGTGCCGCGCTCGGCGAATACGCCGCCCGGGTGCACAGCGTGCTGCGCGCGAACCAGCGCGCGCGGTGGCTGCTGTATTCGAGCGAGCTGCGCTACCGCGACGCCGAGTACTGGCGGCGGCAAAGAGAGAGCTGTGCACCAGTGGGCGGTCCTGGAGTGGTTCTCGGTCCGCTCGGTAACGAGCCCTTTAGGACTGCCCGCTGAGCGCGGAGGTGCATGCGCCGCGCGCTTCGGCGGACGGTTGGTGGCGGACTCGAGCTCGTGGCCATTGGGGCCCTCGGCGACCGCGCCGGATTTTCAGGTAGCATTTTGCCAAACTTTGGCAGCTGGCGGCCCCGTAGGTCCGCGGCTTGCTTGGGCATGGTGCTGCACGACTCCCTCAGTGTCGCAGCAGGCCCGCACGCCGATCCGAGGCTGCGAACGACGAGTCGCAATCGGCGCTTGGCGCATCGATCACAACGCGAAGGCGCATGCTTGCCCTGACACCAGCCGTATCCCCCGACGGAGGTGGGCATGTTCGAACGACTGAGCGCGACCCGCAAGACCGGCGCCGAGCAGTTTACCCAGGGCGACACTGCCCTGGGGTTCACCGTTCTCGACTTCTGGCAGTGGTCCAGCTCCGATCTGGTAGGCAATGCATTGAGAGGCCACGTCGCGGAGTTTCTCGTCGCTCGTGCTCTGGGGGCCGATGCCGGCGTCCGAAGCGAGTGGGAACCGTACGACGTGGCTGCGCCATCGGGCCTTCGGATCGAGGTCAAATCCGCCGCATACCTGCAATCTTGGGCGCAGCGTGCCGAGTCCGCCATATCGTTTGATGTTCGCGAGACGCTGGCTTGGGATGCCGGAACGAACGCATTTGCGCCCGAGAGCGATCGGCGAAGGCAGGCGGACTTGTATGTGTTTGCGCTGCTCGCACACCGCACGAAGCTAACGCTGAACCCGCTGGATGTTGCGCAGTGGGAGTTCTATCTGCTGCCGGCTGCCGTCTTGAACGAGAGTGTCGAGAAGCAGCGCCGTATCTCGCTCAGCCGGCTCGTGGCGCTGAAGGCTGTCCGCTGCGCGTATGCGGACCTGAAATGGAAGATTGACGAACTGGAGCGCGATAGGGCGGGCGGAACTCACGGCTGACCTGTAGAAGCCGCCATTCGGCGGCGCCTGCTTCCTTACATGCCAAGCGCAAAGTGGGAAAAGCCACTTTCGTGCATATCAGAGTCGCCCGCGGGACCGTCAATACTGCAGAGCACCTCGAGCGGTGCTGGAGGTTCCCGCGATACCATGACGACCGACCAGCTTCCCGTCTATCAAGAGTTCATGAACCCCATCCTCGCCGCGCTTCGCCGGCTGGGTGGCTCGGCGAGCATCGAGGCCCTGGATGAGGCGGTCATCGCGGACCTGCGGCTATCCGCGGAGGTGGTGAGCGTGCCGCACAAAGTGGAAAGGCCCGACCGGAGCGAAGTCTCCTATCGTATGGCGTGGGCGCGTACCTACCTGAAATACGCGGGGCTGATCACGAACCCGAAGCGCGGAACGTGGGCGCTGACCGAGGAGGGGTCGGCGACGGACAGCGTCGATGAGTACGCGCTGGCATCGCGCTACGCTTCGCAGGCCAAGGACCCGGACAGTGTCGACGGCGAAGAGGCGCCCGGGGTTGCCGTCGATCCGCCGGGCGCGGTGACCGCGCTTCACGAGGTTCTGCGAGCAGCGCTTCGCTCGGAGTTTGAGGCCCTATTGGCGCGTGGCGTCCTACTGCGGTCAGAGCTGGCTACCGCCGCGTATCGGCGCTTCCGCGAGCGCTTCGGCCCCGAGACTCTCGCCGGTCTAGATGGCGAGCCCCTGCTCACGTTGATGCACGGTCGTGGCACGAAAGGCAGCCTGGTCTATTGGCTGGAGTTCAAGGAGGATGACGAATTCCCTCGGCACTTCGGCAGCATCGCAGGAGGAAGCGCACTCAAGTTTGGCATCTACCAGTCCAAGCAGGGGGACTGGTGGACGGGCACAGCTGCCAGGCAAGAACCGCTGACGGTGGCACAGGCCGTCGAGCGGGCGCGCGATCAGCGCTCACAGTTGCTCGCTGGAGTGCGTGTACTCGAAGAGTTCTCGCGGTCGGAGATCCCCGACTACGGCGCATTGCAACTCGCCATGCAGCAGGCCGCACCTCAGCTGGCCGAGACGAGCTGGGGCCACAAGTACTTCTCGCTCCTTTTCCCCGATCTACTCGACGACTTTCACGCGCTGCCCTGGCAGCGGCACCACTTGATCAAGCTGCTGCACACCCCGGCTGATGGACGGTACCAAAATGCCGGTCCGTTCGTCCGTATCGCGCGCGAGCTATCGATGACACCCAACCAGCTGTGCAGCGTGCTCAATCAGCGCAACGGGGCTCCCCACGAATACTGGCGCGTGGGAACCACCCTGGATGGTGGCGGATCGGAGTGGCCTCGAATGCGAGATGGCGCCTTTGTTGCCATTGGCTGGAGTGAGCTGGGGGACCTGTCCACGACACCAGCAACCAAGGATGGAAAGAGCGCTCTTCGTGCGCAGATGGCGTCCGCGTTTCCCGGGCCTTCCAACGTCGTCACGCGCAAGACCCAGGAGGTGTTCAACTTTGCCGTGAACGTTCATGAGCGCGATATCGTGCTCGCCATGGAGGGCCGCACCGTCAAGGGCATTGGCGTGGTCCGTGGCGCGTATTACCACCAACCCAGCGATGGCCCCTTTGCCCACCGGCATGCTGTCGAATGGCTCGATAGCACGGACTGGACGCTACCTGTCCCCGAGGGCTTGCGCACGACGTTTGTCCCGATGGGAAGATACGCGGAGAACCTGATCGCCATCGAGCGCAGGATCCTCGATCATCGAGCCGCGCCCGCGCCGGTGAGTCGCGCGCCAGTCCGAGGTCCAGCACCTACGCTCAGGCCGATGTCTCCGCTCACGGGAATTGCCGCGCGGGTTCAAAGTGCTCTGGAGCGGAAGGGGCAAGTCATCCTGTATGGGCCGCCGGGGACGGGGAAGACGTATTGGGCAGACCGGGCGATCTGGGAGCTCGTGGCGCGATCCTGGTACGGTAAGGAGGCGTCAGCGCTGACCGACGCGGAGAAGAAGAAGGCGCTGGACGATGGTGCCATCAGCTCCTGCACATTTCACCCGGCTTATGGCTACGAGGACTTCATAGAAGGCTATCGTCCGCACGCGGCGGGTAACGGCGTTGGTTTTCGGCTGGAACCAGGCATTTTTCGCCAGCTGTGCGAGCGTGCTCGGCGCAGCTCCAAGGCGCACTTCTTGCTCATCGACGAGATCAACCGCGGAGATATCCCCCGCATTTTCGGGGAACTGCTGACGCTGCTGGAGAAGGACAAGCGCAATCGGGCTCTCACGCTTCCGGTCTCGCGGGAGGCATTCTCGGTTCCGGAAAACGTACGAGTCGTCGCGACCATGAATACTGCAGATCGCTCGATTGCGCTGCTCGACGCTGCTCTACGGCGCAGGTTCGCCTTCGTGGAACTGCTTCCCGACTACACAGCGCTCGGAACCGCCACCGCCGGGGGGCTTCCGCTCGGTCCGTGGCTGCGCGAGCTCAACGAACGCATCGTTCAGCACTCCGGTCGCGATGGGAGGAGCCTGCAGGTAGGCCATGCCTACCTCTTGCAAGCCGCGCAGCCGATCACCGACGCCGCGCGATTCCTCGAGGTGTTCCGAGACGACATCGTTCCGCTGCTCGAGGAGTACTGCTACGGGTCGGATGACAAGCTCTCGCACATCCTCGGAGAGCATCTGGTGCGCGAGGAGCGGGACGGCGTCGGACGCCTGATCCCGCTCGAAGATCCGAGCAGTGTCATTGCAGCGCTGCTTCAGAGCTTCGATGGGCTCGCGACGGCTCCCGATGCGATTGCGGCAGAGGAAGGCGACGGTACTCGTGACTCGGCCGAGGCCGAAGAAGAGGAGGCCGAAGAGGCGGAAAGCACTGCCGCATGATTTCGATTCAGCTCGGCGAGTGGTCGGAAGTGGGCCCCGCGCGGGACGAGCGGCTCCGCTCGTACCGCATCACCGATCCAAAGGCACGCCAACAGATGGACGTCCTCGCCAGGGCGGGGGTTCTCGAGCTCACCGCGTTGGAGGCGGGGCTTTCAGTGCGCTCGTTCTCTCATGTGGGGCGGATTGAGCTGGACGGGCTCGCGGTGACGGTGCGGCCAAAGGTTGCGCCGAAGGTCCTGCCGACACTGCTCCGTTACACCTATTCCCTGCAGAATCTCGCGTTCTTTGACAGTGCGAGCTTCGACGCGGGCGCCGAAGGCCTGCAGGACTTGTTGATCGCGCAACTGGAAGCAGAAGCGCGGGAGCTGTGGCAGCGCGGCTTGCTTCGCCGCTACGTGCGGCGAGATGAGCAGCTCGCGAGCCCACGGGGGCGTATCGACGTCTCTCGGTTCGCCCGGAGCGCTCTTCAGAATGCCTTGAATGTCCCTTGCACGCACCACCCAAGGTCCAGCGACTCTCTGCTCAATCAGGTCGTGCGAGGAGGATTGGAGCTGGCGAGCGGGCTCACCGGTCACTGCCCACTCCAGCGATCACTGGCCAGCACTGCAGCGCTGTACGCTGATAATACTGCGTCGAGGCCCATCGACGATCAGGTGCTCGCTGCCGCTTCCCGCTGCCTCGATCGACTCTCGTCGGCCTACGCGCCCGTCCTGCGGCTCATTCAGCTCATCCATGAATCGAGCCACCTGGCGCTCGAGGGCTGCGAGCTGCGGATCAAAGGTTTCATGTTTGACATGAACCGTTTTTTTCAGAGCCTGGTCGGCAAGTTCCTCGCGGAGTTCTTGCCGCAGTATCACCTGGCCAGCGAGCAGCGCATCAGACACATGATGGCGTATGCGAGTGGACACAATCCTCATCGGCGCAGGTCACCTGCACCGCGACCGGATTTCGTGGTGACGACCGCTGACAGCTCGTACTTGCTCGACGCCAAATATCGCGATCTTTGGCGAACCGACTTGCCGCGTGAGATGCTGTATCAGCTGGCCATCTATGCAATGAGCCAGCCGCCAGGCTCCACGGCGGCAATTCTATATCCGACGGACGACCGGCACGCCACGGAGGCGATCGTGGACATCAAAGATCCCATGACCGGAGTGCTGAGGGCGCGGGTCGCATTGAGGCCGGTTGTCATCTCCACGTTGGCGAAACTCCTGAGTGATGGCCGCTCGAGAGCCGCGGAGCAGGAGGCATGGGCCGAGTCGCTCGTGCGCGGAAGCCAGGATCAGGCAAATCGAAAGTCGGTCACCAGCGGCGCGTGATCGCTCAGCTCGTGAAGGATCGGATCTTGCCAGACGGCGCACGCGACCATTTGGTTGCCGCTGGTGCGGTCGCAGAAGGTGTGATCGAGCTGGTAGGGGTGGCTGCCCGCCTTCAGGTACGTGCACTGCTCCCCCTTGCTTCCGTGACATTCAAACCAGTCGTGGGCTTTGCAGCGCCGGAAGAACTCGGCCGACGCGCCCTTGTAGTGCGGCATGGTCTGGTCGAACAGACGCGCGTTGTTCCAGTCACCAGAAATGACGAAGCGTTGGCGTTCCAGATGGCGGCGCAAGCCGTCGAAGGCGAGGTCGCAACACCAGGGCTCGAGGCCCGCTAGGCCCAGGTGCTGGATGGCGGTCGAGTCAAAGTCTGCCGCGTGTTTGACGAACCTTGCGAGCGCCGAAACAGGACGTGCGGGAGCATGCACACTGGCGAGTTGCAGGGTGCCGACCGCGGGGACGTCTACTGCAGCCACCACGACGTAGCCATAGAGAACCCTGAGCTGCGGATCCGTGAAGAGCTCCTTGCGCGACCGAAGATGGAGCTTGGGTGGAGCGCCAATGAGCGAGCCCCAGCCTGCATCGCCGAGTTCAGGAAGCTCGTTCCCTGGAATGATGCTCCAGGTATCACGAATGAATGCAGGGATGGCGCCCCACTCGACTTCCTGGAGTAGGAGGATGTCCGCGCCCAGCGCCGCCAGATAGTGCCAGGCTCGCGACTGCTGCTGTCTGCTTGCCTTGCCCGGCACGCGCGCGCCATGCAGGTTCCAGCTCACTACACGAAGTATCTCGGGATCCTTCTTCATCGTGGCGGTCACGTCTTGGTGAAACGGCGTCAGACCCAGGCTCCATAGTCGAAACAGCCGTGCTCAGAGGTCGGCGGGGAGCGCGTCCGTTCGAGGTCGATGTCAGCGGATCCACCAAATCCGTACCAGATCCACGCTGAACACCGGCACCCGTCGGATGTCCACCGACCATTGCGCGAGTCGCGCCAAAGGCTCGGCGGAACTAGGGCCGTATTCGCCTGCTGAGAGCCACCGCGCCGGTGTTGCAGCTCGCGCATCGAGCCAGCGATGGCAGTCGAGGTGCCATGCGTCCTGTCGTTGGCTTGCAGCTATCGGGCAACGTCCTTCTGCCAGTGGACGATCAGGCCAACGGACACCTGGGGCGACCCGTCTGGGATGCCCGTAAGCTGCTGGACGATTTGGCGCTGAGGCTGGGGCTGTCGCGCGACTTGGGCTCAGCGGGCGTTCGCGTGCAGCAGTGGTCGCGGCGCATGTCGAAGCTCATGGCGCAGTCCACGGGCGCGCCACCCTATTTGCAAAAGCCTATCGCGACGACCCCACGGGCACCGCGGCGCAGCTCCTGAGGCTGCGCGACGAGCTCGTGGACGCGGGGTGGGATGGTGCGCCGCTCGCAGGAGCGACGCGGCTGGTAGCGCTCACGCAGCTCTCGGCCATGATGGACATTCCGGTTCCGCCGGGGCGGGCGGATTGCCTGGCGGCGGTGGAGACCGAGCTGGGGCAGGTGACCTGGGCACCGTATCTCGCGCTCGAGCTGGTGGATGCGCCGGAGTTGTGGTCTAAGCGTTGGCGGCGAGTCTTTTCCCGTTTGGCAGCCCTGGGGGTGCGGTTCGAGGCCGTGCCGCAGCCTCGGCGGCAACCATCCGGTGACACCGACCTCCAGCGCTTCCAGCGTGCGTTGCAGGGGGAGCGCCAGGACAAGACGCGACCTCTCGCCGGAGATGGTTCGCTGGTCCTGCTCCGGGGCCCCACGTCCTCTGCGCTCGCGGAGCCGGCGGCCGCCTTGCTGGCTGCCGATCAGACCCTCTCTACGGTCATCGTGCGAGGGGCCGACGAGGGGCCTCTGGACGCCGCGCTCGCGAGGCAAGGGCTGGCGCGCCAGGGCGTGCGAGAAAGCAGTCGCTGGCGCCCCGCCCTGCAGGTGCTGCGCCTGGCGCTCGCGGTGGCATTCGAGCCACGTGACCCGCGGCGCGTGCTGGAGCTGGTGACGCTGAGCTCCGGCCCGTTCGCGGGGCGAGCTGGACACTTGCTGGCAGCTGCCCTGTGCGAGCGACCCGGTCTGGGCAACGCGGAGTGGCAACGCGCCAAGGATCAGCTTCCGGAAGAGCAGCGCGCGCGGGTGGAGAGCTGGCTGGAGGAGCCACGGCTCAATTCGGCGGGGGCGCCGCGGGATGCCGTGTTGCGGGTCGCCGAGCGGGTGCTGCAGTGGCTGCGCGCACGCAGCCTGGCGCGACCGGAGCCCAGCTGGGCTTCCGCCCGCGCACAGGCGCAGACCTTCGTGGACGCGCTGCGCATCGATCCCAGAGCGCAGCTGGAGAGGCCCGCCATCGAGCAGCTCCTGCAAGACCTGACCGAGGAACGCGCCACGAGCATCGCGGCCATCGAGGAGATGGGGCGCCTCGATCACGTGGATTCCCCCGATGGCCTGCTGGTCGCGCGGGAGCGAGTGCTCTGGTGGAGCTTCGTCGGCGAGCCGTCGCTGAAGCGCCCCTCATTCCGATCCCAGGAGCTCGATGTGCTCGCGCGTGCGGGCCTCCCGTTGGTCGATCCAGCACTCACGCTGCGCGGGCGCTTTGAGGGACTCCAGCGGGCCGTTCACGCGGCGACTCGCCAGCTCGTGCTCGTGATCCCCGAGTGTGTGGCGGGCGCGCGTTGCACGCCCCATCCGCTGCTGGATGAGCTGGCGGGTCGGCTGTTGATGAAGGAGGAAGGGCTGTCTCCCATCACGCTCGGCATCGAGGAGCTGGCGCGGGCCTCCGGACTCGCGGCGAAGCTACCCCGCCTTCCGTTAGAGCCAGCAGCGTGTTTTCCACTGCCACCCGCTCGTCGCCAGTGGTCCATCGAACCAGCGCTGATTCGACCGCGCGATGCTGAATCCGCGAGCAGCCTGGAAAAGCGCATCGCGTGCCCGCTCAGCTGGACGCTCCACTATCAAGCAGGCCTGCGAACAGCCAGCCGCGGCGGGCTGCCCAGTGGTCCGCTGTTCGCGGGCAAGCTCGGCCACCGCCTGCTGGAGGAGCTGCACCTCACAGGCAAGTTGACGGGGAGTCGTGACGAGGTGCGCCAGGCAGCGGAGGCCACCTTTGACGAGCTGCTCGAGACGGAGGGCACCGTATTGCTGGCCTCCGGAACCAGCGACGAGCGCAACCAGCTGCGCCAAGAGCTGGTCACGTCAGCGGTGGAGCTCTCTTCGCTGCTGCAGGAAGCGAAGCTCGTCGTGACCGGCGTGGAAGAGCCGGTGGAGGGCAGCGTCGAGGGCACGCCGCTCAGCGGCAACATCGACCTGCTGCTGCGCGCGCCGACCGGCGATGAAGTCGTGCTCGACCTGAAATACGGCAGCAACGCCTATGCCGAGAAGCTGAAGAAGGGACACGCGATCCAGCTCGCCGTGTACGCGGAAGCGCGCCGGCAGGTGAGGGGAGCCGAGGCATTGCCTGCCGCGGGCTACTTCTCGCTCAAGAACCAGCGCCTGATCGCCACCGAGGCGTCCACGCTTTTCAATCGCCCCGCCATCGACGGACCGCCGCTGCAACAGACCTGGGAGCGTACCCTGAACACACTCACGGCCATCACCCGGACCTTTGCGACCGGTCGAATCCCCGTCGCCGGTGTGCAAGCTACCGCTGAGGCCGGCTATCTGCAGCTGCTGGGCATCGAGAAGGACCGGCTGCGAGAGCACATCGAGCTCGATGCGGAGCCGACCTGCGAGCGCTGCCCCTTCGGGGCCGTGTGCGGGCGCAGCTGGGAGAAGTCGTGGTAAGCGCGAGCGACATTCTGCGGGAGCGCCGCCCTGCGGAGGGCCTGTGCGTGGTAGGGGCCAGCGCCGGGAGCGGCAAGACCCATCATTTGACCGAAGTCGTGGTGCACGCACTGCAAGGATCCGAGGCACCAGCGCTCGACGTGGAGAGCGTGGTGGCCGTCACGTATACCACCCGTGCGGCGAGCGAGCTGCGCTCGCGCATCCGCCAGACGCTGGTCGGGCAGGGCGAGAGCGAGAGCGCTCTACGCTTGCCGCTCGCGCGGCTGGGCACCGTGCACGCCGTGTGCCTCTCGTGGTTGCAGGATTTCGCCATCGATGCCGGGCTGCCTCCTGGTGTGCAGGTGTTGCCCGATGACGGCGGACTGCAGTTCCGGCGCCTGCTCGAGACGTCGATCCCGGCGGAACTGCAAGCTCGACTGACCAAAGTCGCGAAGGGCCTGCAGATCAACTGGGACGGCAAGCGGAGCCGCACCGATTGGATGTGGCGCGTGTTCGAGCTGATCGACCTGGCGCGGGCCAACCGCATCAGGCCCAGCGCGCTGGCTCAGATGGCAGCGCGCTCCGTGGCGCAGATGCAGAGCCTCTTGCCTCCGGCGTCCAGCCGCGATCTCGACGCGGCGCTATTGGGCGCGATCGGGCGAGCCGAGCAAGATTTGGCTGCGTCTGATGATAAAACCAAGGCCACCAACACCGTGCGCAATGAAGTCCGAGCCGTCGGACGCAGGCTGCGCACGGGCTGGGCGACCTGGAAAGACTGGGCGACCCTCGCCGCGCTCGAACCCGCCAAGAAGTCAGCGGAGCTCGTCACCGAAGTCAGGGAAGTTGCCGCCGACCTCGAGGCACACCCCCGCTTCCAGAGCGAGCTGCGGGAAATGATACTGGGGGTCTTCGAATGCGCCCGCATTGGTCTCGAGCGCTATCAGAGCCACAAGACGCGCCTGCGGCTCGTCGACTACGTAGACATGCTCGAGCACGCCCTGGGCCTGCTCGAGCAGCCCGAGATTGCCGGCGAGCTTGCCGGCCACCTGCGACTGCTCGTGGTGGACGAATTTCAAGACACCAGCCCCATCCAGCTCGAGCTCTTTCTCCGCCTGCATCAGCTCACCCAGCGATCCATCTGGGTCGGTGACCGCAAGCAGTGCATCTTCGAGTTTGCCGGCGCGGACCCGCAGCTGATGGACAGCGTCGCGCGCTGGGCTGCACGGAACGGTGGTCAGGCCCAGCAGTTGCCCAGCAACTATCGCTCTCGCCCCGAGCTGGTCGACCTCTGCTCGGAGCTGTTCGCTCGTGCTCTGGAGCGGCACGGCTACGCCCGCGACGAGGTCGTCGTCACTTCGCGGCGCGGCGTTCCGGCGGCCCTCGAGCCATTGCCGCCCCTGGGCGTATTTATGCTGTGCACCGGGAACGCCGAAGAGACTGCCAGGGCGATCGCTCTGGGCGTGCAGCGCCTGCTGGCTGAGCCCGAACGGACTTCCGTCGTGGACCGGCGCACCGGAGTCCTTCGGCCCTTGCAGCCGGGCGATGTCGCGGTGCTGGTTCGCACCAACACAGAGGCGGAGGCCATTGCGCGCGAGCTCGGTCGCTTGCGCATCCGTCCGGCGCTGGCGCGCCCCGGCCTGTTGCATACGCCCGAGGGTACGCTGATCGATGCCGCCCTCTCGTACCTCGTGGACCGCGCGGATGGGGTGGCTGCTGCCACCCTCGACGCGCTGCATGGCTTTGGAGATGTGCAGCCCGATGAATGGCTCGCGGGGCAGATCCGGCGCCACCAGGGCCGCAAAGAAGCGGCGAAGAAGGCGCCAGTGCAGGGGCACGCGGGCGCGGTCGAGCCAGCGGAGGTCTCGAACGAAATGCACCTGTCGGCCTCCCCAGGGGGCTGGCGAGCAGCGCTCGATGCCCTCGCGCTCCAGGACCGGCAAATGTCGCCGCGCGAGACCGTCGACGCCGTGCTGCATGCGCTCGACGCCGAACGCAGGGTGCTCGGCTGGCCCGATCCCGAGCAACGCAGCGGCAACCTGGACGCTCTGCGCGCGCTGGCAGATCACTATGAGGACACGTGTCGGGTGACCGGTGCTGCAGCATCGCTAGCCGGGATGCTCTACTACTTCGACCAAGCACGCGAGGCCCGCTGGAACGGAAGCGAGGTCCGCGCCACCGATGACCAGCACTTCTGTCAAGGTCCCGGCGCCGTCGTGCTCTGCACGTACCACCGCGCCAAGGGCCTCGAGTGGCCGGTGGTGATTCTGGCCAGCCTCGATGCAGGCCCCAGGACGGACGCCTTCGGCGTGAAGATCCAGGGCGCCGAAGGCGAGCTCGACCCGCAGCGGCCGCTGGAGGGTCGCTGGATCCGATATCTGCCGCGTCCGCTGAGCAACCAGTCCAAGAACCTCGGCTTTGTCGAGCGCGAGCAGCAGTCCTGGCAAGGCATCGAGGCGCGTCTAGACGAGCAGCGGGAGCGCGCGCGCTTGCTGTATGTGGGCTTCACGCGAGCCCGCGACCACCTGATCCTGGCGGTCAGGCGAAAAAACGAGCAAGTCCAGGCGAAATGGCTCGAAGAGCTACGGGCCAGCGATGGGGAACCGTTGCTTCGTGTGCCCATCGTTGGTGAGGGCCTCCACACCCTGACGGTCGCCGGAACCAACGTTCGAACGCGCATCTGGGAGGTTGACCCCGAGCAAGCGCGGCCCGTGCCACAGAACGACACCTCCCAGCCGCTGACCTGGCGACGTCCGCCCGCGTCGCCGCCGCGCGCGCCGTTCGCGCTCACGCCCTCCAACGTCATGGATGACTGGGCAATGTTACCGCGGCTCCAGGTCCGAGAGATCGTGAGACTGGGCTCGCCGCTTGCCGTCCAGCGTTCTGGCACCGTCGATTGGGCGGCATTCGGTACCACTGTTCACGCATTTCTGGCGGCAGACCGTCACCAGGATATGCCAGCTGTGCGGCTCGAACGCGCTCGGCGACTCCTACACGCCTGCGACTCTGGCGCCACCGTGGAACCGGCAGCGCTGATCGCAATGGGCGATGCGCTGCACGGCTTTGTGGACCAGCGCTGGCCCAGCGCCGTGTGGCATCGCGAGGTACCGGTGCGCGCGCGCGTAGGGACGGGCGCAACCGCGCGGCGCGTGAACGGGACGATCGACTTGTTGCTGGAGACCGACAGCGGATACGTGGTCATCGATCACAAGACGTTTGGGGATCCACGGGAGCAGGCCATACGCGCCGAGGCGGAGGGTTATCTGACGCAGCTGGCGGCGTATGGGGAGGCGCTTGCGGTGATCGGCGGCAAGCGGGTGGAGGAGTATTGGCTGCACCTAGGGGTGGTAGGGGCGTGGGTAGGTTGCGAATACCGGCGGACACAGACAGTTCCGCGAAAAGCCGTGGAGTAACAGGCAAAGCAGTCGATGCTGCTTGCGGGGCTATCCGCGTGCGCGCCGCTCGTCGAGATACTCCCTTTCCCGCTCGTCGAGATCATCAAGGAGGTCGTCAGCGTCCTCGGGGGAAATGGGGCACCACAAATGGACCGCCTCGAACCGCGAAGGCGGGGCGGGCCACTGCCGTGCCCCCAGCAACTCCGTCACCAGAGCGTGATGGAACAGCTGACCTGCTGGAAACGTGCTGCTCGGCGTCCATGACAAATAGATGGCGTGGTGACACCTTGAAAACCGGCCACCAGCGCGCGGCTGCTCTTGGCGCGATAGGTCCTTCACGAAGTCGTGGATTTGACGTTCAAAGGCCTCCGCCTCCTCGAGGCTAGCCGCCCAATGCAGGATAGAGAGGCGATCCCTGTGGTCCTTCCGCAAGTGCTCGAGCAGACGTCGCTCGGGAAAAGCAGTGCGTCCTACGTAGACGCCATCGGCCGCCATGCTTCTGAGTTGGCCCACGTCGCGTTCTAGCCGAGCCCTGAGCTTGGGTCCGCAGGACTCACAATAAAAGGCATCAGCTCCGTGGAACTGCCGGCTGCACTCGTGACAGTACTGTATCTTTCGGTGTCGGCGTTGCGTTCTGGGGGCCAGCCGCTCGAGAAGCTCATTGAGTTCTTCTCTGACGCGCTCGGCCTCGCGAGTGTTGCGGAACTCATCTAGCTCTGCGATCGCCGCCAGTAAGACCCGCTCATCTTGTCTGCGATAGGCTTTGCGCCCCGCATCGAGGATCTCGTGCGCATTGTCGTCCCGAAATGGTCGCGAGGTATCGCGCTGAGTTGCCATACGGCGAGCGATCGGTTGCCGACCCTAATAGCTTGAGCATTGCCGTCCGCGCCGCGTCTGCTTTCACACGGTTTCGTTCGCCATGAACCTGGCGCAGGGATTGTTGAGCAGCGCGGCGTTAAAGCCCGAGCGGAGACTCGCACGCAACGCGTACGGGAGAAGGGCTCCTATTAACCAGGACCGGAAGCCTCCCCGCCGGAAGCGCGGAAATGAATCGGTTCGAAGGTTCGAAGCGTGAGGTTCCTCGCCAATCGACCTCATTGGTAGGCTCCGCAGCGCCGCCGCCATTGCGCTTTATACGCTGACCCCCACCGGCCGTATTGACACTGCCCCACCTCGAAACGGGGCAGATGAGGGCAGATGTCGGTACGTCTCTCCAGCGATGACCTCGACCAGATCCTGGCGCTTCAATTCTCCGTAGCGTGGGCGGGCGAGAGCGGAGGCCAGCCTCCTCGTCTCGGCTGGTGGCAATCGGATCTGATCGATGCCGAGTCGGGCGGAGACCTCTTCGCTCGCCTCCTCCCCCGCACCCATGAGTGGGCCGGGCTGAGCCTGGCCAGGCGCTGCGCCGTGCGGGTGGACGCTGCGGGTAGAGCCAACCTGCGGGCAGCCGATGGGGCTTTGACCTTGTTCCACCTGGGCTTCGAGGTGGACGAGCAGCTCTGCGATCGAGTCGCTGAGCGCCGCCGCCATCGCCGGCCGTCCAGCGACCTGTTGCGTCACGGTCTGGCGCTCGGCTACGCATGGTCCTCCGACGCCTTCGCCCAGCACCTGCGAGCGCTCGGTACTCCGCCCGTCGAGGTCACGACCACCGGCCGCCGCCTCAACCTCAAAGCCAAGAAGCTCTCGCCTCTCGAAGCCGCTCGGCAGCTGGCGGCAGCGTTGCTGCCGCTGCCCAACCAATACCCGCTACCCTACCTGGAGGCTTAGGGTTTGACGGAGACCCACCCCGAGGAGGCGACCACGATGCACACCCGTATCCTGCGCTGCACCCTCGCGACGGACGACAGCCACGCCTACTGGCGCAACGTAGATCTGAGCGTGCCTCTGGAGCAGCGGATCCGCCTGGCGTTCGAGCGGCGCTGGTTCGGGCTCAAGAGCGAGGCGCGTGTGGATACCCTGATGCGCAACATGGCCGAGCGCTTCGATGCTTTTCCGGAGGCGCTGGCGCTGCTGCAGCGCTTGCCCGCCATACCAGCAGCGCTTCGCCCGTGGATCTGTCACTTGCACACTCAGCTCAGCGATCCGCTCTACCGCCGCTTCACGGGTGAGTACTTGCCCCAGCGGCGCGCCCAGGGGCTGCGCACGCTCGACCGCGACACGGTGGCACGCTGGGTCGATAGCCTCGAACCGGGGCGCTGGTCCGTGATCACCTGTCGCAAGTTCGGTACGAACCTGGTCGCGACCGCGGTCGAGGCAGGGCTGCTCGGAAAGCGCCGGGACCCGCGCGAGCTCACGGACGTGAACGTGCCAGAGCAAGTGCTGGGCTACGCGCTGTATCTGCTCCGCACGGTGCGCATGGAGCGGGCGCTGGGCGACGATCCGTATCTGCGCTCGCTGCGCGCCGATCGCGAGATGTTGCCGAGCCTGCTGCAGCGGGTGCCCGGCGTCACATATCAGCGGCTGGGTCGGGTCGAAGAGCTCGATTGGCAGTATCCGTCGCTGACCGTCTGGGGCGTTCAGGTGCTGGGAGGCGAAGCATGAACGTATTCCAACACCCCTCGGATCTGGAGCGCGCCATCGACGCTCTGCGCCGCGATCTGCTGACCGCGGACGGCGCGCAGATCAGCACCGTCAAGAACTACAATTTCGCCATCTTGCCCTATGCGCCCGACCGGGAGTTCTGGTTGCGAAAGCGCATCCACGATCTGTGTGCCGAGCTCCGAGACGCGGGCTGGACGACGGGCACCATCGCGCTGCACAGCGTGCTGCTCGCGCGCTTGCGCCGAGAGGACGGGGGCTACATCGAAGAGCTGGTGCGCCGCGAGAAGCGCGCCTGGCGCTCGGAGGACCCCTGGCGAGGACTGACGCTGCTCAAGGAAAAGATCGTCAACGTCATCGAGGGACCTGACGGCATCGCTGCAGACGTGGTGGCGGAGATCGAGCGGCTGCTGGAAGCGAACCCAAATGCGCAGCAGACCGTGATTTTCCTCGGCCGCGCCGGCGCGCTGTACCCCTTCCTGCGGACGTCGGCGTTGCTCAAGCACCTGGCAGGGCACACTCGGAATGTCCCCGTCGTCCTGCTGTATCCTGGAAAGGTCGCCGGTGACAGCGGCCTCTCCTTCATGGGCCTGCTGCCGGCAGACCGCGACTACCGCCCCCGCATCTATCGGTGATGTCATGCTGATCGGAGAGCTGTTCGAGAGACCCGTCACGCGCGCGATCCCGCCGGTCGTGTTCTTCCACGAGCAGGACCCCGCGAAGCTGAAGGAGGAGGTCGGCGAGTACATCATTACCGGCGGGTATCCGGCGGGGGACCCCCGGGCCACCGAGAACGGCATTCACGAGCAGCTCGTGCGCTTGCTCCGTGCGCTGCGACGCGAGCTCGATCGAACCGACAAGTCCGGCTTGCCCGCGTGCTGGATCTCCGGTTTCTACGGCTCCGGCAAGTCGAGCTTTGCCAAGCTGCTCGGTCTGGCGCTGGATGGGCGCCAGTTGCCGGGCGGCATGCCGCTGTCCGACGCCATCCTGGCCCAGGACCACTCGCCGGGCCGCCCCGAGCTGGAGCAGGCCTGGCGCGCCCTGGTCGCGGGCTTGAAGCCGGTGGGGATCGTCTTCGACGTGGGCAGCCATGCACGCGAGAGCGAGCACATCCACTCGGTGGTGGTCCGGCAAGCCCAGCGGCGCTTTGGTTACTGCTCGACCAGCAACCTCGTCGCGGAGTACGAGCTCAAGCTGGAGCTCGAGGGCAGCTACGGAGCGCTGCTGGAGAAGGTCCGGGAGGTGCACGGCAAGCCCTGGAGCGAGCTGAAGGACAGCCCGCGCGCAGATGACTACTTCTCCACGGCACTGCACCACCTGCAACCGAAGGTGTTCACGGATCCCGTCTCCTGGGTGGACAGCCGCGTCGGCTCGGCGTACCGCGACAAGCGCTCCGTGAGCGAAGCGGTGCAAGCGATCGCGCACATGATCGAACATCGTTGCCCGGGCCGGACCTTGTTCATCGTGGTCGACGAGGTCAGCCAGTATGTGCACGACGATGAAGATCGCATGCTGGCGCTGCAGGCATTCGTCGAAGCTCTCGGCCAGCAGCTGAAGGGTCAAGCCTGGCTGCTGGCGACGGGCCAGCAGCGCCTGGAGGAGTCGGCGGGGAACAGCGCCACGCTGTCGAAGCTCAAGGATCGCTTCCCAACGTCGCTGCGCGTGCACCTCGGCGCCGCGAACATCCGCGACGTCGTGCACCGCCGCCTGTTGCGCAAGAAGAAGTCCGCCGAGACCCAGCTGCGCGATCTGTTTCAGACGCACGGCGCGGCCTTGCGGCTCTACGCCTACCGGGGCGAGGAGCTCACGCAGGCCGATTTCGTCGACGTCTACCCCCTGCTACCCGGGTATATCGACCTGTTGCTGCGGATCACGAGCGGCCTGCGCCTGCGCTCCACGCGCGGCCAGGGCGACGCCTATGCCATCCGCGGCCTGCTGCAGCTGCTCGGTGATCTCTTCCGGGAGCAACACTTTGACCAGCTGGAGCTCGGCGCGCTGGTCACCCTCGATCGCGTGTACGACGTGCTGCATACGGCGCTGGACGCCGACGTCCAGGGAACCTTGACGCGGGCCTTCGAGTTCGCGGCCAAGCAGAAGTCGACCGTGATGGCCAAGGTGGTCAAGGCGGTGGCGCTGCTGGAGCTGGTGCAGGAGCAAGAGCGCACCAGCACGGAGCTGATCGCGCGCTGCCTGTATGCAGGGGTGGGGGGGCCGAATCCGCAGCCCGAGATCCAGCAGGCGCTCGACGCGCTCGTGGCCCAGAGCCTGCTCAGCTGCTCCGAGAAGACTGGCTACAAGCTGCAGAGCTCGGCGGGCCAGGAGTGGCAGCGCGAGCGCGACGCCTATGCGCCGGGTACCGAGCAGGTGAACGAGCACGTGCTCGAGACGCTGCGCTGGTTGCTGGGGGACGTGGACAAGCCGCGCGTGGAGTCGCTCGAGCTACCGTGGCGCGCCTTCTTCTCCGATGGTTTGGGTCATACCGATGCGCGCGTGAAGGATGAGCGCAAGCACACGGTCGTCAACATCGATTTCCAGTTTACCGAAGGCACGGGCAGCGACGCCTGGATCGTGCGCAGCGACAGCGCGAGCCATCGGGACCGCATCGTGTGGGTCGTGGGCGATCGAGAGGGGCCGCGGGAAGAGGCGCGGCAGCTCATCCGCTCCGAGCGCATGATCGAGCGCTATGGCAACCGCACCTTCGGCCCGGGTGACGAAAAGCAGCGCCTGCTGGCAGAGGAACGCAGCCGCCAGGAAGACGCGAAGCAGCGGCTCGCGGAAGCCGTGAAGCGGGCGTTCATGGCAGGCGAGCTGTACTTCCGGGGCCGCCAGGAGAGCCCGCGAGAGCTGGGCGCAAGCTTCGGCGCCGCCCTGTCGGCCTTCGGCAACCGCGTGCTGCCTCAGCTGTACCCGCACCTGATCACGTACAGCATCTCCGATCGCGAAATCACGTTCCTGATCGACAACGCCGACCTCTCGGCGCCCCCGCCGGTCCTCGGCCAGGGCCGGCTGGGCTTGCTCAAGATGGACGCGGGGCGGTACGAGGTCACGGCGGAAGCCACGGTGCCGCGCGAGGTGCTGGATTTCGTGTCCCGGAACGCCGGCGTCACCGGCTCGACCTTGCTCGAGCACTTCGGCTCGCCGCCGCACGGTGTGCCGCCCGACGTGCTGAAGGCCACCGTCGTCGGCCTGCTGCGCGGGCGGCGCGTGCGCATCGAGCTCGGCGCCAATGAGCTGACGAGCGTGTTCGATGAAGGTGCGCGCGAGCTCTTGAAAGAGACCGGGCTGCGCCGCGCCCGCCTGTTCCCGAACACGACCGAGGTGCTGCAGCCCCGCGACCGGAACGCGATCTGCAAAGTGTTCCGAGACGCCTTCGGCGCCGAGGTGGCGCACAACGACGAGGCCATCGCCAACGAGGCGGTGCGCCGCTTTGCCGACGTTCGCGACCGCCTCACCGCGCTGGGCGAGCGCTTCCGGCGCTTGCCGTCGGGCATCGCATACCCCAAGGGTCTCACGGACCTGGAGAAGGCACTCGAAGCCGCCCGGCGCAGCCGCAAGGTCGAGCCGACGGTCGCGGCGCTGAAGCGCGACCTGCCTGCCTTGCGCGAGGGGCTGCCCCTCCTGGGCCGGATGGAGACCGACCTCAACGACGCTGCGCTCGAAGCCCTGAACGCCGCCCACAACGTGCTCCAGTACCACTGGCCGCAGCTGCTGCCCCTCGCGCCCTCCGCTGCGCTGCACGAAGCCGCTCGCGCTCTGAAGGAGCAGCTCGCCAGCGAGCGACCCTGGGAAGGCACCGCCGAGCTGCGCGGACAGACCCAGGCCATCAAAGACGAATATCGGGATCGCCGCCACGCCGCGCTTCAAGAACACGAGACGCGGCTGGAAGAAGCCATCGAGTGGGTCAAGCGCCGCGACGGCTTCGAACGCCTGAACCCGGACGCGCAATACGACGTGATCGCGCCGCTGCGCGGGCACGCCGCTCTCAGCACGGATGCCAACGCCATCCAGCCCGAGCTCGCGGTCCTGGACAGCCTGTTCCAAGCTCGTCTCGACAAGGCGCTGGCCAAGTCCGTGACGCTCCTCGACGAGCTGCTGGAGAAGCTCGGCGAAAAGCCCACGGTCGAGGTGTCACTCCAGCTTGCCGGGCGGCTCATCGCCACGCCAGCAGAGCTCGACCGACTCGTCGAGGAGATCCGTCGCCCGATCTTGCATCAGCTCGAAGCCAACCACAGGGTTCGGCTGCGGTAGAGCGTGATTCGGTGCGCAGCCTATTCCTCTCGAGGAACACGGGTTCGACGTGCGGGTCCGCTCGGCGCGCCGTTGTCCGGCGAAACGACTCTCTGGGTGGAGAGCCGCATCAGCCCTTCTTCCTCAGCGGTGGCTCCCATATATCGACGAGACCAAGTGTTTCTTGCGCAGCGGACGCTCTGCGTTCCGCGACGAGCGAACCGATCCGGTCTTGTTCCTCGTCAGTCATGCGAGCGCGACAGTCGAACAGCGCATTGGCGAAGGACTCCTCCTCCGCATCAGACAGCTCACCATGGCTTGCGCGTCTCCAGAGCAACTCGTCCAGAAGCGCGACGTACTCGCGTAGGCCACTCGACATGGCGGTCATAGGTTCTCGGAGAAACATACCAGGGCTTCAACTTCATGCGACCAGCAGGCCGTGTTCACGAGCGTGCCTGGGGCTCCGAAGGACGAGAGCATCCTGATAAATCCCAAGTTGCGCGCATTCGCCATGGCTGACCATGGGCCAGCGCGACAGGTTGTTTTGCCTCTCGTGTTTCGCGGCGCAAGCTGTCCACGTGAACCGTGTGCCGCTCCCCGCTGCAGCAGATTGGCTCGCCCTCTGAGCTCGCTGCCCGGCTTTAAGGTGCCGACTGCGTGCCGGAGTGCTTCCAGCGCCGCCGCTCGTCGAGCGGCGCCTCGCCGTCGCACTTGAAATCTGCCATAATGGCATGATGGCAGATGCGGCGATGACGGGCGTTCTTCACGGAAACACCATCACGCTGGACGCCCCTGTACCCGCTCTCGATGGGCAGCGGGTGCGCGTCACTCTCGCGCCGGACGATCGCGACGGGGTGCTGGGAGCGGGCGAACAGGCACACCTCTGGAATGAATGGGTGCAGCTCGGCTCCCAGGGACCGATCGACGATGACGGTGAGCCGGAGTTTCCACGATTCCGCCCGGCGTCGCAACGCCGCGCGTAGGCCGCCGTCAAGCGGCTCTGCCACGCTCGAAAACCTCGGCCCGGGTCAGGCTCCAGCCCTGCGGCATTGCCAGCCAATTGGCTTTGAGTTGCTCGAGCTCCTCCGGAGTGACTTCTGCAATCATCACGCTGAAGGGGGTAGACTTCGACGGTGCAAATCCGAATACCTCCACGCTGCCGGTAGCAATCGTGGCGGCGTTGACCTCGAGCAGCTTGATGGGCTCGTCGGGCAAGGTCTCGTTTGCGCTCAGGATGCGGTACACTGCGCGCAGTTCCGGCTCGACAGCAAAGTGGTGTTGGATCAAGTCGAGCGCCGCCTGATCCTTGTCGTTCCAGGTCATGGTGTTGGGAGTTATACCATCCACTCGTGGCTTGCCCGCGTACGCACGAGGCGAGCCAGACGAACTGGGTTTTGCCCCCAGGTGCGAGGTGCCGCCGGTCCCAATTCGGTGCTATTGTAGCCAGCAATGTCGGCGAAAACCGTACTCGAAGTGGCAACGGAGCTGGCGGATGCGCACCGTGCCGAGGATCCTGAAACGCAGGAGGTCTTCCTGGCAAGTGCGGATCATGAGCTACGCCTCGTGGAGGGTTCCTGGGCCGTCGTTCCGACGGAAGGGGGAAGATCCTCCCGTTTCGCTTTGTGCAGCGGCCGGATCTCGGCATTCCATACGACGCTGTCGTGGTGCTGTTGAGCCCCGACGAGTGGCAAGAGGTTCGCGCCGGTCGGCTACCGCTCCCGCCCGGATGGGGCGACATCACTGACCTGCAAAAGATCGCATAGCCGGGGCCACCGATCGCAAATGGGCCGACGCCTTTCTCGCCCAGGCGAGGGTGGACGCGGTCGAACAGCTGTCTCCGTGATTCACCGGTAGTAGACAAGCGCGTCAGGCTGCCATTTGAAGCACTGCTCATCACGCGCGTCGTTTCTCGTCGAGCGGGACCTCGGCTTGCGCCTCGGAACAATAGGGCGGACGACGGCCGCCTCATTCCGCCCTATTCCCGCCTTATTCGCATCGCCCTTCCGGCTCCAGCTCACGGCTCAGCAGCTCCCCCTCGACGCCCTCGGAGCGCTGCTCGACGTGCCTTGCGATCGAAGTGCCGGCCTTCGTCGCGGCCGAGGAACGGTGTGAGGTCGAAGGCGGGCGCGGCGGGTCACGGCCGTTCCACTTGTCAACTGGTTATTTCGTGATTAAGTCGCTTTTCGTTTGTGTCGAATCGCCTTCGACGCCTAAGCCAGGGAATTCCAGCAATCTCGCTCGAATAGCAATAAACTCGTGGATTACCGCGATTTGCCGTATCAGTCGGCCGCTTCCGCACGACATCGGGGGCGACTAGAATGCATAAATGACCGAGTTCATCGAACCCGCCAGCGTCTGGCCTGGCCTGGAAGTAGCGATCGAGGGGACTAACCTGTCGCCCGAGGATATAGATGCTCGGCACATGGTCGAGCTGGTAGAGGCGGCGATCTCGGCACTGGAAGCGATCGCCAAGGATCGCGGAAACAAGAGCGTGGGGCTTCGCCTGATCGGCGTTCACAAGGGGTCTGCCGCCTACGATCTGCGTGTGCCCGACCCAGCTTGCGTGCCGGTCATCGAAGAGCTGGCGCGGCACGTCGAGAAGCGGGGCGCGGAAAGTTCACCCGGTGTGCGGCGCGCCATCGAGCGGCTTCACCGGGCCGGCAAGGGGGCCGGATCGGTGCGACTTCGAGTCTACGACTCCAAGGGCGTCGCCCGTTCGAAGCCGCTCTACGTCGCCGCGCCCCTCAACGTGGTGTATGCGCCGTTCGATACGACGACTGAGGTCTACGGACGCGTCGTTGCTGTGGCAGCTGGCAAAGGCGACCGCTTGTCCGTCAAGTTGCGCCTGGATGACGGTGGAACGGCCGAGTTCGAAGCCGACAACGAAGTGGCCGCGATCGCAGGGCGGTTGTTCCTCAGAACTGTCCGGGCGGAGGTGGATTACGAGGTCACCGACGGAGAGACCGCAAGTGAGATTCGCGCGCTTCAGCCCTTCGACCCGGCGCCAGACGACGAGATCCTAGGGGCTTTCGACGAGGCGCAGGCGCAGTTAGCCAAGGATGGCTTCAGACCGCGCGCATCAGATTGGTTGAAGGAGCTCGACGAGTGACCAGACCGTTGGCGGCTCTCGACACGAGCACCTTGATCTACCTTCTAACCGAGCAGGCAGACGACTCTCCTAGAGAACTCGAGGACCAGAGACGGCGGACTCTGGTCCGTGAGTGGATCAGGCAGATGCAGAGCAAGTACCGCTGGGCCATCCCAAGCGTAGTCATTGCGGAACTGGGGCGCGACGATACTCCTCAGGGCGCTCTACGACGCCTCGAGCCCATCTTCAGCCGATTTCGTATTCTCCCGCTGACCTATCGGGCGAGCTGCATAGCGGCGGCAGTTGCCGCCAGAGCCCTGAGGGAACGCCCTGTTGGCGCCGAACGCGGCGCCGTCAAATACGACGCCCTCATCTGCGCAACGGCAATCGCGAACCGTGCAGAGTGCCTCGTCACCGAGAACCGACGGGACTTCGTTCGATATGTCGCCGAGGCGGGTGCGCAGCTGGATATCGTCGTGCCTAGTGACCCGCCGGTAGTCGGTCAACTTCATATGCTGCACCGCCCCCTTTAAGCCTTCGGCCGGAGGTGTGTCGCCCGAGGACGCGCTTCTGACCGACATGACGTGCACCCCCGTGAACGGGGTGGGCACGACGAGTCATTGGCGGCGCTCGGTGCACACTCGTCGTTCCGGACGCGCTGGGCAGTCAAATACGTTTTTCAGGCGACCCGCCGATGCGGGCCCGCGTCGTTCCCGGTGTCGATGCAGTCGGGCGCCACGGGCGCATCTGGCTGATACTGCGCGCATCCTGAATGGACACGCGCGAAGAGTAGGGCTCTCTCTCGGGCTCCGAGGCTGCTGTCGAGGAGCTAGCCTGTCGGGGGAGGATCTCGCACTCGCGCCTGCGTGGGGCTGACATTCAACGCGAGCGTGGGGACAAGTGCGAGCCGAACACTTGAGCCCGCCCCTGCTTGGGGGTCTAGAGTGCCGCGGCTGCAGTGTCGTACTTTGCCGCGCTGTCCTGAAACACTGTGCAACTCTGGTACAGCGTGGCGGGGCAGCGGACAGCGTCCGCTCGCATCCGAGGTTGGGAGCCGGAGGAGTGAGGGGGCGCACCTTCGGGGACACGGCCTGCGATGCGAAGAACCGTTCTCGATTCGGCAACCAAGGAAGCTCTGCGCAGGGCGGTGCGCGGGCTACGGGAGCGGCTGCTCGTTGCGCTCGATGAAGCGGCGGAGCGCGAGTACCGTCTGCAGACGAGCCTCGAGCGAGCGCAGCTGCCGGTCGATCGCCGCGTGAAGCGCGAGCGGCTCGAGGCGTGGCTCGAGGAGCAGGTGCGCGCCGAGTCTGCGGCGAAGCGCAAGGGGAAGGGGGCCGAGAAGGTGCTGCGCGACCGGTTCCTCAGAGGCGCCGTCAAAGAGGCGGCCTACACCCTGCTCAACCGGCTGGTGTTCGTGCGCATCCTGGAGCACCACGGGCTCATCCAGCCGGCGCTGGTCAGCAAGGGCTGGGACAGCCCGGCCTATCGCGACGAGTTCGTGCATTACAGCCATGGTCTGCAGGGGGACGACACGCGCGGCTACGCGGCGCTGCTCGAGCTCTTGTACGTGGAGCTCGCGCTCGACCTGCCGGGGCTGTTCGGTCCGGTGGGGCTCACGCAGCTCTTCCCCGTGCCGGCTGCGAGCCTGCGCGAGGTGATCGAGGCGCTGAACGACAAGGCGCTAGACCGGGCCTGGGGGGACGACCTGACCCTGGGCTGGGTGTATCAGTTCTGGAACGACCCGGAGCGTGAGGCGCTGGACCGCAAGATCTCCGACGGCGGCAAGATCGAGCCGCACGAGATCGCGCCCAAGACCCAGATGTTCACCGAGCGCTACATGGTGGAATGGCTGTTGCACAACAGCCTGGGGCAGACCTGGCTCGCCCTTTGCGCCAAGCACGGCTGGACGCCGGACTTTCACCAGGTGCGCGATGCGCTGGAGGCACGGCGGGCGGAGTGGCGCCGGCGGCGCGAGGCCGGTGAGGTGGCGCTCGACGCGCTGATGCCGCTGGAGAGCGAGCTCGAGGAGCGCTGGAAGTACTGGGTGCCGCAGCCCTTGCCGGAGGACGCCATCGCGAGCGCGCCGAGCAGCATCCGCGAGCTGAAGCTGCTCGACCCTGCCTGTGGATCGGGGCACTTTCTGGTGGTCGCCTTCGACTTGCTCGCGGCGCTCTATGAGGAGGAGGCACGGCATCGGGGCGAGTCGTGGCAGGCCGAGGAGATTGCGCGATCCATCATCGAGAATAACCTGCACGGCGTCGACATTGACCCGCGTGCGGTGCAGCTCGCGGCGGCGGGGCTCTGGCTGAAGGCACGGCTGTACGCGCCCGAGGCGGAGCTGCGCGCCATGAACCTCGTGGCGCCGGTGTTTCGCCTCGCGGGATTGCCGAAGAGTGATCCAGCGTTCGAGCGGCTGTGCACGGCGCTGGATGCGGTCCCGGTACCACGGCAGCGCAAGCAAGAACTCATGGAGAGGCTCGCCGGCGTGGACCACCTGGGGACGTTGCTGCCGGTGGACGGGGAGATCGAGCAGCTCCTGGAGCAGGCGCGCGGGGCGCTGCGCGGGGAAGCGAAGGCGAACCCGCAGGAAGCAAAGGAAGTGCTGCGGCGTTGGTTTGCGGAGTTTCTGGACGCCCATGCGGCGCGGGCCGAGCTCGGGCTGCGCCTCGACGGGGAGCAGGTTGCCGCGGGCCTTCGCTTTTTCGAGATCGTACGGGACGGTGCGTATGACGTGGTGGTCGGCAATCCGCCGTATCAGGGGACGAGCAAGCTCGCGGACGGTGGAGAATTTGTTCAGCGCTATCCAGCCGCGCGAAGCGACTTGTTTGCGTGCTTTTACCTGAGGGCCCTCAAGCTTATCAAGCCGGGGGGAGCTTGCGGGTTCATCACCCTGTCAAATTGGATGTTTCTGTCCACCTACGAGGCTTTCCGGAAAGTGATCTTCGGACATGCTGTGCCGCTGTTGGCGGACCTGGGGAAATCGGCGTTCACCACAGGGGGCACACTCATATCAACTGCCTGTGCAATAGTGCGCAGACCCATCGTGGGGCCAGAGTCTAGAGGTCTTGCGCTGCGGCCCAACGCCCCAGAGGAGGTAATCCGTGACGAAGGGCAACCTCGCAGGACGGAGGCGGCTTTGCTGATTCAAAGGGGCCGTCATGAGTTCGACGTGTCAAAGCTCTCCGGCATCGAGGGCATGCCGCTCGTGTACTGGTGGGATGAGCGCCTACTTCAGAAGTACCTCGAAGCGCCCAAATTCGGCCAAATCGCGCCTGCGCGAAAAGGGCTGTGTACCGGAAATGACGGGAGATTCATCAGATATTGGTGGGAGCCGATGCATCGAAACTATGCCGCCTTCTTGCGTGCTGAATGCACAGCTGCGGACGGTCGATGGCTTCCTACTGTTCGCGGTGGCAAAGGAAGGAAGTGGTTTGAAGGCCTGATAGATGTTGTCAACTACGGCTCTCTCGGGCTTGAGCTGCGCATGTTTGATGAAGTGAGCAGTGGCGTCGCGATAAGGAACCCGCATTGGTACCTAGTGCCAGGTATCGCGTTCTCGATGATCGGCACCGACTTTTCGGCTCGAATTCACAGGTACCGAAGTGTGTTCGGGAATAAGGGATCGTCCGTCTTTCCGTCCAATCTCGATCAAGGCGTTTGCGCGTTGAATGCGGCCACGACCGTGGAAGTCCTCAGGTCACTAAATCCAGGGATTGGCTTTGAAGTAGGCGACGTTAACAGAGCACCCTGCCTGAGCGTCCCATTAGCTGGAGAAATAGTTGCAACTCTAGGACATGCATTTGCCAAACATGAGTCGCACAATGAGACTTCTGTGGAATTTCGAGGTGTTGGGCCTTCTCCGTGGCGTCATGTTCAGGCTTGGGCTCAACGTGCAGTGGACCGCATGAAATCTGAACCCCTCCCACCCTACGAACCCGAATACGACCCGCCGGATCCCACCGCCTACATCTCTTTCGCCATCGGCGTAGCCCTCGGCCGCTTCGGCGCCAACGGCGAAGGCATCCTCACCGAAGCCCCAGCCACCGCGCTTCCCGCCGGCATCCTGTACCTGACCTCCAGCGAAACCCTCCCCGACTCCCTCGCACACCCCGCCGCCGCCCGCATCGCCGCCGCGTGGGCAGAACACGGCCCCGCCATCCTCGAGGGCGAGCGCCGCGATCTGCGCGACTGGCTGCGCAACAAGTTTTTCGCCTACCACAAGACGCTCTACGAAAATCGCCCCATCTACTTTCCGCTCTCGAGCGCCAAGAAGAACTTCGTCGCCTTCGTCAGCATCCACCGCTGGGCAGACACCACGCTGCAAGCACTGCTCGCCGATCACCTGCACCCGAACCTCCGCCAGCTCGACGCCTCGATTGCGGATCTGAATCAAACCCGCGCCAGCAGCGATCGCAAAGCTGCCTCCGGCGCCGAGCGCCAGTACACGGATCTCAAGCGCCTGCGGGACGAGCTCGCCGAGTTCATCGCCGTCGTCAGCGAATGCGCCGAGCGCGGCGCTCCACCGACGGGCGGCTGCCCTGCGCGCGAGGTCGACGCGCCGTTCCGCATGGACCTCGACGACGGCGTCATGATCAACAGCGCCGCGCTCTGGCCGCTGCTCGAGCCCCAGTGGAAGGACCCGAAGAAGTGGTGGAAGGAATTGTGCGAAGCCAAGGGCCGTAAGGACTACGACTGGGCGCATCTCTCTGCGCGCTATTTTCCGAAGCGGGTCGACGAGAAGTGCCGCATCGACCCGAGCCTCGCGGTCGCGCGCGGCTGCTTCTGGAGGTATCACCCGGCGAAGGCCTACGCCTGGGAGCTGCGGCTCGCGCATGAGATCGGGCCGGACTTCGCGATCAACGAGAAGGGCGCCGCCGAGCACCGGGCACGATTCCTCGCCGAGCATGCCGAGGCAGCCAAGGAGATCCTTCAGAAGGAGCGGGACCGCCGCGAGAAGCTGCGCCGTCGTGAAGCAGAGAACGCTGACGATCACCCAGGCCTCGTCAAGACCAGCGGCAGCGAACCGCCGGAAAGTGACATCGTGGATCAAGAGGATCACGATGACGAACAGGTAGCGTGAGCAGGGCGCCATGGAACCCGACCTGACCGCCCTGGCGAGCCGCGCCCTGCTCACAGAGCTCACCAAGAAGGTGCGCGAGCGCGGCCTCGTGTTCTGGGTGGACAGCGATGGCCAGTACGAGTCATTCGTGGACGCACTCGGCCGCCCACCGCTGGAGTTTCCGTATCCGGTGGTTGGCTTCCGGCGCAGCTATCTCGAGCTGATGCTCGCGCTGGAGCGCTACGGCAGCGGGCTCGAGCCGGAGCACGTGCTGGTGCACCTGCCCGGGCTGAACAAGAAGACCGTGGAGCAAACACCGGTCTACGAGCTGTACAAGGCGGGCACGAGCTTCGAGAAGAACCTCGCGACGCTGGTGCGCGAGGCGGCCAAGGGCGTGGCCCGCCCCGAAGAGACGGAGGCGTTTCTCGGTGGCGCGGCGTTGACGCTCGATCGGGCGGATGAGTGGCTGGCGACGCTGCGCAGCCCGGCGCGGGACGAGCTGGGCGTGGTGCTCGACGCGTTCGGGCTCGATGACGTGGTGATGGGGCTGCTGAGCGGTGATGCGAGGCTGACGAGTCGTCTGGCGGCGGGGAGCGAGCGGGTGCTCGATTTTCTGCGCCGGGGCCTCGGGATCACGGCGGGCTGGCGGGCGTTCGTGCTCGGGAAGGCCGAGCTGAGCGCGGCGGGGCTGGTGAGTCTGTTGAGCCGCTGGCTGATGGCGGTCGAGTTCGTGCACGATCTGCGGGAGCCGCCACGGACGCCGGAGCTGCAGGCCCTCGCGCAGCTCGGCCCCTTCGCGAAGGAGTGCCGGCGCCTGGCCGGGCGCTGTCGCGCGGAGCTGCCGGACATTTACGAAGAGCTGGCGCTCGAGTTTCAGGATCATCTTGGAGCCGAGCGCAGCGCGCATGGTCCCGGCGCGCTCGGCTCGATCGACACCTTCAGTTTCGAGGAGGCCGCGACGCGCGAGGCGGCGCTGCAGGCGCTGGCGCGCGGCGACTGGGACACGGCGCACGCTTTCGCCACCGAGCGCACTCCGGCGAAATGCTTCTGGGTGCAGCGGGACCCGAAGCTCGGGCGCACCTGGGAAGTGATCCAGCTGGCCGCGGACGCGGGGCGCGCGTTCGTGCAGCAGGCGGGGGGGCTGGCGGGCAGCGCCTCGCTCGAGGAGGCGGTGGATCGCTACGTCGAGCGGCTGGCGGAAGTGGATCGGCGGCACCGGGTGTTCGAGCAGCGGGCGCGCGCCGTGCTGTCCTCGGATTTGTCGGATTTCGGCGCCCTGCTCGAGGTGCTGCGCACGGTGCGGCAGAGCTATCGGGCCTGGGCGGACGCGACCAACCGCGCGTTTCACGCGCTGTGCGTGAGCCGTGGGCCGCTGCCCAGCGCCAGCTACCGGCAGCGCGCGGTCTTCGAACAGGTGGTTCAGCCCAGCCTGGAGCAGGGCGGCAGGACCGCGTTCTTTCTGGTGGACGCGCTGCGCTTCGAGATGGCGCAGGCGCTGGGCGAGGAGCTGAAGCGCGAGAAGTACACGGTCTCGCTGAAGGGCCGTCTGGCGGAGCTGCCCACCGAGACGCGCATCGGCATGAACGCGCTCGCGCCGGTGGCACAAAATGGGCGGCTGCGCCTCGCGTTCAGCGGGGATAACCTGATCGGCTTGCGCGCGGGCGAATACGTGGTCAGCGACCCCGCCGGTCGCGTGCGCTGCATGCGCGAGCGCAGCCTGGGCAGCGGCGCCGATGACCTGGAGCTGGAGGAGTTTCACGAGCTCGATCTGAACGCTCTGAAGCGCCGGCTCAGCCCGCAGTCGTCCCTGGTCGTGGTGCGCAGCCGCGAGCTCGACACGGCAGGGGAGAGCGGGCTCCACCTGGCCACGTTCGAGGGCACGCTCGCGCTGCTGAAGTCAGCCGTTTCGCTGCTGCGCCAGGCAGGTGTGGAGCGCTTCGTGATCGCGTCGGATCACGGCTTCCTGTTGCAGGATGTCAGCAGCAGCGAGGCCGTGCCCTTTCGTGGTGGCGAGCCGGCAGGGCGCCGGCACGCGCTCTTGTCGCAGCGCTCGGGAGCGAGCAAGGCCGACGAGCTGGAGGTCTCCTTCGCGGATCTGGAGTACGAGTCCGATCAGGAACGCTATCTGTTGTTTCGAGCCGATACCTTGGTGTGGAGCCAGCAGTCGCGTCCAGCGCCCTTCGTGCATGGCGGCAACAGCCTGCAAGAGCGCGTCATCCCCGTGCTGGTCGTGGAGCACGCAGCGCGCCGCGGCAAGACGGCCTCCAAGTACGAGGTCATCGCGCGCGCCGAGCCGGCCGAGCTCGGGCGGCAGCGGCTGAGGGTGCAGGTGCGACTGCAAGAGCAGTCGACCGCGCCGCTCGGCTTCCACGCCGCCAAGGCCATCACGCTGGCGCTGCGCATTCCGGGCCGACCGGAGATCGCGCTGCGGCTGCTCGACGCCTCGCCGCCCGCCGAGCTCGAGGCGGGGCGCTTGCGCATCCCGCCGAACCGCGACGAAGCACTGGTGGAGTTCGAGCTCGAGGGCGAGATCGACGAGAAGGTGCAGGTCGAGATGTTCCACCCCGATGAAGTCGAGGACGTGAAGAGCAAGCTGGTCGAGGGCTTCTTCGATGTGCGGCGGCAGCGCCGCGCCAAGCCGCGCTCGATCCCGCCCGAGGCGCGCCGCTCCTCCACGCCGCCCCCCTCCCGCCGCAGCGCTGCTGCGCCCCGTCCCGAAGCCGCGCCCAGCTGGCGCGAGCTGATCGACGACGAGGGCTATCGGCGCGTGTTCGGCATCATCGAGGAGCGCCGCAGCATCAACGAGGACGAGCTCACCACCGTGCTCGGCTCCTCGCGGCGCGTGCGCTTCTTTGCCCGCCAGTTCGATCAGCTCGTCACCCGTGTGCCCTTCGAGGTCGAAATCCGCACCGTGGCGGGGATGAAAACCTACGCGAGGAAAGACTGAGCATGCCTTCACGCGACGCGGACCACATCTTTCAGCGGCTGCGCAACGGCACCGTGCCGGCGCGCGGCCTCGACGCCTTTGCGGTCGGCGTCGAGCGCCAGCGCAAGGAGCTCGCGCGCAAGCTCGACGAGGCGCGGCGCGGCGCAGGAGACGTGAAGTTTTTGCGCGGCGGCTACGGCTGCGGCAAGACCTTCATGGCCAGCCTGCTCTTGCAGGACGCGCAGCGCGTTCAGGCGGGCAAGGCGTTTGCCACCAGCTTCGTGGTCGTCTCCGACAATGACCTCCATTTCTACAAGTTCGACGAGCTATATCGCAAGGTCGTGAGTGGCCTGGGTACCCCGGCATGCCCACAGGGGGCGCTGGGCGATATCCTCGATCGCTGGATCGGCTCGATCGAGGAGGGTCTGCTCGAGCTCGGTGTTCGCGAGGATGACCCCGCGTTCGATCAGAAGGTGCTGGCCAAGCTGGATGAGCAGCTCGGCGGCCTGCCCGGCGGCAGCGCGCCGCCGGACATGGTGCGCGTCGTGCGCAAGGTGTTCGAGCTCAAGCAGCAGGGCCAGCTGCAGGAGGCCGCTGCGCTCATCTCCTGGCTCAGCGGCAGTCCCAACGTGGCGGCCCGCAGCAAGAACCTGGCGGGCATCAAGGGCGACATCTCGAGCAGCGAGGCCATGGCCTACCTGCGCGGCATCCTCGAAATCATCAAGAGCGCTGGCTACGCGGGTCTGGTCATCGTCATCGACGAGGCGGAGACGATCCTGCGCATGCGCGGGGACGTGCGTCAGAAGTCCTTGAATGCGCTGCGCCAGATCGTGGATGCGGCGAGCAGCTACCCGGGTCTGCTGTGGGCCATCACGGGTACCCCCATCTTCTTCGATGACCGCAAGGGCGTGAAAGGTCTCGAGCCGCTCTATGACCGCATCAAGTTCGAGGAGTTCAACGGCGTCGCCAGCTTGCGCCAGCCCCAGCTGAAGCTCACCCCCTTCGATCGCGAGCGCCTGCTGCAGGTCGCGCTGCGCCTGCGCTCCCTCCATCCCGACCTGGCTCCGGAAGACGCCGAGCGTCGCTTTCCCGGCTCCGCCCTGGAGGCGCTCGTCGATCGCGTGACCGAGGGCTTCCGAGGCGACGTCGGCGTCGTCCCGCGCCAGTTCTTGCGCACGTTCGTCAACATCCTCGACATCCTTGCCGACAACCCGGACCAGCACGCCGACCCGCTGCTCGGCTTCCAGGCGAAGGATCTGAGCCCCGAGGAGGCCGCGGTGATGGCGGGCCGCCCTCCGGACGCGGTCGCCGACGACGAGCCCTTCGAAGGCGCGACCCTCGACGTGTGAGCCGCCCATGAGCGTGTTCTCTCGCTTCCCCGAGCGGCTTCAGCACGCCATCGCCAGCCAGCTCGGCTTCACGGCGCTGCGCCCCGTTCAGGAGCTCGCCGGTGAGGCCATCCTCGATGGCAAGAACGCCGTCGTGCTCGCCCCGACCGCCGGCGGCAAGACCGAGGCGTCCGTCTTTCCCGTGCTGGCCCAGCTGCTCCAGAGTCCGCCCAGTGCCGTCGGGGCGCTGTACGTCGCGCCGATCAAGGCCCTGCTCAACAACCAGGAGCTGCGCCTCGGGCAGTACACCGAGATGGTGGGGCTCGACCGCTTCGTCTGGCACGGCGACGCGCTCCAGGGTGAAAAACGCCGCTTCTGCCGAGAGCCCTGCGCGCTGCTGATGACCACACCGGAGTCCCTCGAGGTGATGCTCATGTCAGCGCGCGTACCCGCCGAGCGCCTGTTCCGCGGGCTGCAGAGCATCATCGTGGACGAGATCCACGCCTTCGCCGGCACGGACCGCGGCGCGCACCTGATGAGCGTGATCGAACGCCTGGCGGCGCTCGCGGGCCGCGACCTGCAGCGCATCGGCCTGAGCGCCACGGTGGGCAACCCCGAGCAGATCGCCCGCTGGCTGGCGGGCAGCTCCCAGCGCCCCAGCGTCGTCGTCGATCCGCCGAAGCCCAAGGCCCAGCGCCAGATCAAGATCCTGCTGCGCGAAGATGAGAGCGACTTCGCGCGCGAAGCGGCCCGCGAGAGCCGCGGCAAGAAGAGCCTGTTCTTCTGCCAGTCCCGCGCCACCACGGAAAAAGTCGCCGACCACATGCGCGGCGACTCCATCGACGTCTTCGTCCACCACGGCTCCGTCTCCAAGGAAGAACGGCTCGAGGCCGAGCAGCGCTTCGCGACGGGAACCAACGCTTGCATCGTCGCGACCTCCACCCTCGAGCTCGGCATCGACGTGGGTGGCCTCGACCTCACGTTTCAGGCCAACGCGCCCAGCACGGTTTCCTCCTTCCTGCAGCGCATGGGCCGCACCGGTCGGCGTGAGGGCACCGTCGCCAACATGACCTTTCTGTGCGAGGACGCGGCCTCGGTCGTGCAGAGCGCCGCTCTCGTGCTGCTCGCTTCGCGCGGCTGGGTCGAGCGCGTGAAAGACCAGCAGCGAGCCTGGCCCGTGCTCGTGCACCAGCTGTTGACGCTGACGCAGGCGCACGGGGGCATCAGCATCGAACGCTGCTGGGAGCTCCTCCACCGCGTCCCCGACTTCCGCGGCATCAGCGAGCAAGAGTACCGCGCCCTCGTCGACCACATGAAGCGCGAAGACTACCTGTTCGAGTCCGGCGGCTTGCTCAGCATGGGCCAGCAGGCAGAGCGCGTCTTCGGCAAGAAGAACTTCATGGAGCTCTATGCCGTCTTCTCCAGCCCGGTCCTCTACCGCGTGGAGACCGAGGCGCTGCGCGAGGTCGGCAGCCTCGAGCAAAACTTCGTCGACGGCCTGGTCGAAGAGATGAGCACCTTCCTCCTGGCGGGCCGTGCCTGGCTCGTCGTCTCGCTCAACCACGCGGAGCGCCTGGTTCGCGTCCGCGCGGCACCGCGCGGCAAAAAACCGCTGTGGGGCGGATTTCTCCCACAGTTTCTCGGCTTCGAGCTTTGCCAGCAGATGAAAGCCATTCTCGTCAGTCGTGACGAATACCCCTTCATCGACGCCCAGGGGAAGGCCTCGCTGGAAGAGTGGCGGAACGACCTGGGTGCGCTGCTGCGCCGCAACGAGCCATTCCAGTTCGATGGCTCCACCCTGACGTGGTGGACCTTCGCCGGTGGCCGAATCAACCAGACGCTCAAGTACGCCCTCGAGTGGAAGGGGCGCTGGAAGGTCACCTCGGAGAACTGTTGCATCGAGATCAAGGGCAGCGGCCTGAGCCACAACGCAATGTCCGAGCAACTCGAAGTTCTACGCCAGCCCGGCTTCTGGACAAGCGCCGATACACGCCAGAAGATCCTGGCGCTGGTACCCGAATACCGCCTGAGCAAGTTCCAACGTGTGTTGCCCGACGCGCTGCAGGTGGAGATGGTGGGCGACTATCTGGTAGACT
>DASTRX010000058.1:0-36568 GCA_035760985.1 Polyangiaceae bacterium | reverse complement strand
GCGCTGAAATGGATCGACGGAGCCAACGGCGTCGGGCTCGACGCGCCCAAGGGCATGGCGCTGTCGGGTGACAAGCTATTCGTCGCGGACATCAACATTGTGCGCAGCTTCGACCGCAAGAGCGGCGCGCCGGTGGGCAAGGTGGCGATCCTGGGGGCGCGCTACCTGGAGGCGCTGGCGGTCGGGCCCGACGGCACGCTCTACGCTTCCGATTCCGGCATCGGCAAGGTCAAGGACAAGGGCGATGAGCTGCAGCCGACCGGCACCGATGCCATCTACGCGATCGACCCGCGCGGCGTGTCGCGCGTGCTCGCGAAAGGTACCGAGCTCGGCCACCCCACGGGCTTGCTGGCGGAGGCCGCGGGGCTGTGGGTCGTGAACCTGGCCGGTGAAGTCTATCGCGTCGCGGTGGACGGGCAGCGCGCGCCGGGAGTGCGCCTGCCGGGCAAGAAATTGCAGGGGCTGACCGAGACGGAGCTGGGGCGCCTGGTGATCGCCTGCGAGGAGACCGCGACGATCTACATCGGCAAGCGGCCCGGCGACTCCGCTGCCGACGTCGCCGCGCCCGCCGCGAGCTTCACGCCGCTGATCAGCGATCTGCCCGCGCCGGGCCAGATCGCCTATGACCGCAAGCGCCGCCAGCTGCTCGTTCCACAGAGCGAGAGCAACGCGCTCTACATTCAACAGATCCCGGCAGGCTGACCCCGGGCGGTGTGCCCGCGCAGAGGCGCGCGCCCGGCGTCAACGGCCGAAGATGATCCGTTCGCGGCGCAGCAAGCGTTCGATCGCGGCGACGCACAGCGCCGAGTAGAGGAGCGAGCTCAGCGCGATCACCAGCAGCTGCCAGCCCGGGACCAGATCGCCGCGCAGCACGCTCACCACCACCGTGACCTGCGCCAGCGTGGGCAGGGGGTACATCCACCACTCGTTCTGCGTCGATCCCATCATCAGGAACATGGACGGGACCATCGGCACCAGGTTCAACAGCCCCAGGTACGTCTGCGCCTCCTTGAAGCTGCGCGCGAACGTGGCGATCAGCATCTGCACCGCGGCCCCGAACAGCGTGAGCGGGAGCAAGGCCGCCACGATCAGGCCGGCTTCCCTGGGGCCCAGCGCGATCTTCATGCCCAGCCGCTCCAGCGGCAGCTGCTGGATGGTCAGCATCATGCCGACCAGCGTGAGCAGCGCCACGACCGTGGACGCGAGCGCCGTCGCCAGCCACTTGCCGACCACGAGCGAACGGCGCGAGACCGGGTTCAGCAGCAGCGGCTCCAGCGAGCCGCGCTCGCGCTCGCCCGCCGTGCTGTCGATGGCGAGGTTCATGCCGCCCACGAGCGCGGCGAGCATCAGGAACAAGGGCACCATGCTCAGCAGATTGGCGGCCAGCTTCTGAGGCGTGGCGAGATCGAGCTCTTCCAGGGCCAGCGGCGCGGCCACTTGCGGGGAGACACCGCGCGCCATCAGGCGCAACGCGCCCAGGCCCTGGGTGTAGCCGAGCAGGATGCGCTCCACGCGCCGCACGTTCTTGTGGGATTCGTTGCGCGAGTCGTCGACGATCAGGCGCACGTGCGCCAATTGCGAGGCCTTGTAGCGCTCGGCGTAGTGATCGTCGATCACCAGCACCATGTCCGCGTCCCCCTTGCGCACCCGTGCCTCCGGATCGGCGGGTGGAGGCAGCACGTGCACCCCGTTCGCGACCAGGTGCTGGATCAGATGCGGAGCCTGTTCGGCCCCGACCACGGGCACCTCCAGCGGCCGCTCTTTCTCCAGGTTCTGAACGATCTGGAACATGCCGAACAGCAGCAGCGGGCCCAGCACCACCAGCACCAGCGACCCCGCCACGCTGCGCAGGTCGCGCCAGTGGTCGACCAGCTCCTTGAGCAAGACCAGGCGGATCACTCGAGCCCCGCGTCGCTGCCGATGATGTTCACGAACGCGTTCTCGAGATTGTCCTCGCCCGTGCGCGCGCGCAACTCCGCCGGTGTCGCGTCGCTGACCACCTTGCCCCGGGCAAAGATCACGATCCGGTCGCAGAGCGCCGACACCTCCTGCATGACGTGGCTGGAGAACAGCACACAACAACCGGAGTCGGCGAGCTTGCGGATCACGGTGCGCATGGCGCGCGTGCTCATCACGTCCAGTCCGTTGGTGGCCTCATCGAGCACGATGTTGGGCGGGCCGTGCACCAGCGCCCGGGCGATCGCCACCTTGGTGCGCTCGCCCTGGGAAAAACCTGCCACGCGCCGGTCGAGCAGCTCTGTCATGTCCAGCAGCTGCGCCAGCTCGCGCGCGCGCTGCTCGATCTCCTCGCCCGGCAGACCTTGCAAGCCACCGAAGTAGGCGAGGTGCTCGCGCGCCGTGAGCCGCGGATACAGTCCGCGGCTGTCCGGCAGCATGCCCAGTCGCCGCAGCGCCTGCTGCGGCTGGCGCTGGACGTCGATGCCGTCGACCAGTGCGCGGCCCGCGTCGGGTTGCACCAGCGAGGAGAGCATGCGCAGCGTCGTGGTCTTGCCCGCGCCATTGGGCCCGAGCAGCCCCGTGACCTTGCCGTCCTCCGCCCGGAAGCTGACGCCCTGCACGGCGTGTACGCTGCCGTAGCGCTTCTCGAGCCCATCGATCTCGATCACGGGCTCGGCCCCTCCAGACTGAGAAAGAAGGGCGGGCGCTGCAGGCGTTCGACGCAATCCAGCTGCAGCGCCTGGAGATCCAGCGACTCCAGAAAATCGGAGATCAGCTCGGGCACGCAGCCGAGCGTGCTCACGCCGTGACCGCCGCCGGGCACGATCACGTGGCGGGAAGGGGTGAGCGCTTGCGCCACCTGATCGCCCCAGCTCGGAGGCGTGACCGGATCGAGCTGGCCCGAGAGCAGCAGGCTGGGCGCCGTGCCGCGCACCGGTTCGAAGAACGAGCTCGGCAGCTGCGCGGCGTGCCAGGCCTCACACTGCTGGCGCAAGCGCGAGAGCCAGCCCGGGCCGAGAAAGGTGCCGCGCGTCTGCTCGGCGGCCTCCTCGTCCGTGATGCGCGAGATGTCCTCGGCGCAGGCGACCGAGAGGAACATGCCCACCGAGATGTCGACGGTGCTGGAGAAGGCCTCCGTGGCGCCGGCGAGCGTGGTCCAGTCGCCGCGGCTGGCGCGCTCCACGCCCAGCGGGATCAAGCTGGCGAGGGCGGGCACGTACAGCAGGTTGGCGAGCGCCGCTGCCAGGCCCTCGCGCTCGACGCGGATCATCTGGGGCTCGCCGCTGCGCGGGTGCGCGACCGACACGGAGGCGGGGCTCTGTTGCAGGCCGGCGAGCAGCTGCTCGAGCTGCGCGCGCGCCCCCGGAAAAGTGCGCGCGCACTCGCCGTCCCGCTCGCAGTCTCGATACAGGAGGTCGAGCGCGCGCTGGCTGTCGCGCGCGACGAACAGCGGCAGCTCGATGGCGAAGGGCGCCATGCCGTCCAGCACCAGGCTGCGCACTTGCGCCGGATGCTGGCGCAGGTAGACGAGAGCCGCTCGCGTGCCGTAGCTGCCGCCCCACAGGTTGATGCGCTCGTAGCCGAGCGCGATACGCAGGTCATCGAGATCGTCCATCGCGATATCGGTGGTGTACTGCGTCAGGTCGGCAGCGAGCTGTCCGGCGCAGGCGCGCGTGGTCGCGAGATCGAGCTCGGGGGCGAAGCGCTTGTCGAACGCCTCCGCGCTGTCGTCCTTGCAGTCGAGCGGGTGGGAGCTGCCGGTGCCGCGCTGATCGAGCAGCACGATGTCGCGCCGGCGTTGCACCTCGCGCAGCGCCTCCGCGATCTGCGGGCCCGCTTCCGTCGCCGCCTGACCCGGCCCGCCCACGAGCACGAACAGAGGATCCCGACGCGGGTTAGCCGCGAGCGCTGGCACCACGGCGACCTTCAGCTCCAGCCGCCGGCCCTCGCGCGTGCGCCGGTTCTCCCACACCTCGAAGCGGCCGCAGCGGGCCTCCACGCTCAATCCATCGAGGCGGCAGGGTTCGAGGGCCAGCCGCGCGGAGCGCTGCGAGGAGGGGCTGCACGAGCTCGCGGCGCCGAGCGCCAGCAGTGCCACAGCCCGGAGCAGCCCTCGCATCGCCGTACCGGAGACTAGCGCCACGAAAGCTTCGAGGCGAAGGGAATTTCTTGCTAGGCTCTGTGGGTGACGGAAGCTCCGGCAGCGAAAAAGCGGGTGAGCGACTCGCGCGTCACGCTCCATCAGCTGATGTTGCCTGCAGACGCGAACGCGCTCGGCAACGTACACGGCGGCGTGATCCTGAAGGTCGCGGATGAGGCGGCGGCCATCTGTGCCATGCGCCATGCGCGTCGACCGTGCGTGACGGTGGCCATCGATTCCGTGTCGTTCCACTCACCGGTGCACGTGGGCGAGCTGCTGGCACTCACCGCCTCGCTCACGTTCGTGGGGCGCACGAGCATGGAAGTGATGGTCGACGTGCACGCGGAGAACCCGATCAGCGGCCGTGTCACGCACACCAACTCGGCGCATTTCGTGTTCGTGGCGCTCGATCAGAACGGACTGGCCACCGCTGTCCCGGGGCTGGAGCTGGAGAGCGACGTCGAGCGCGCCGCGTTCGCCGAGGGGCAAGCGCGGCAGAGAGCGCGCTTGCTGCGCGCCCGGCGCTGATCGCCTCCGGAGCTCGAGCCTCCGGAGCTCGAGCCTCCGGAGCTCGAGCTTCCGGAGCCAATCCTCCGGAGCCAATCCTCCGGAGCTGAGTCCTCTCGAGCTGAGTCCTCGCCCGGAGCGCACGGGGCCGTACCGGGCGTCGGCGCGCGCTCAGCTCGCCTTCTTCTTGCTGTCCCCGTAGGAGCGAGGCAGCTCCAGCGAGTGCTGCGCGACGTAGTTCAGCACCATCTCGCGGCTGACGGGGGCGGTGCGCAGCAGGCGTGCCATGCCCCAGAGATCGGCCAGCCCGAACTCCGTGGTGAGCCCGTTGCCACCGTGTGTCTGGATCGCCTGGTCCAGCGCGGCCAGCCCTGCTTCCGCTGCGGCGTACTTGGCCATGTTCGCAGATTCGCCGGCGTCCAGACCCTGATCGTACAGCCACGCGGCCTTGCAGGTGATCAGGCGAGCCTGCTCGACCTCGATCTTGGCCTTGGCCAGCGGGTGCGCGATGCCCTGGTGCGAGCCGATCGGAACCGACCACACCTTGCGCTCGCGCGCGTAGCGAGCAGCCTTTTCCAGCGCGTACAAGCCGAGGCCGTTCGCCATCGCCGCGCCGGTGATGCGCTCCGGCACCAGGCCGGTGAAGACCTGCTTGAGGCCGGAGCCCTCCTCGCCGATCAGGCGATTTTCTTCCACGTACACATCGTCGAAGAACAGGGTGAATTGCTTCTCCGGTGACTGGATCTCGACCGGGATGCGCGTCGCGGTGAGGCCGGGGGCGTCGGTGGGAACCACGAACAGCGACAGCCGCGCGCGGCCGCCCGGTTCCGCTGCCGCTCCGGTGTTGGCGACCACGAGCACGTTCTCCGCTTCGTCATGCCCGGAGATGAAATACTTCGTACCGTTCAGGCGGAACCCCTTGCCGTCGCGCTGGGCGCGCGTGGCGATGTCGTGCGAGTTCGAGCCCGCGTCCGGCTCGGTGATCGCGAAGGCCATCTTCTGGGAGCCGCTCGCCAGGCCGGGCAGGAACCTCGCCTTCTGATCGGCGGTGCCATACTTGGCCAGGATGGTGCCGCAGATCGCCGGGGAGACGATCAGGAGCAGGAAGGGCGTGCCCGCGTGCGCCAGCTCTTCGCACACGATCGCCAGCTCGTAGATACCGAGGCCCGCCCCACCGAACTCGCTCGGCAGATTGACGCCCAGGAACCCGGCCTCCGCCAGCTCCTTCCACAGCGCCTCCGCCTTGCCCCCCGCACGCGCCTCCTTGCCGTAGTACTCGTGTCCGTACTTGGCAGCGATCCGGTACACCGACGAGCGCAGCAGGCCCTGTTCCTCGGACTCGAGAAAATCCATGACTATTGGTATGGATTCGGAACCGTTGCGCGGCAAGCGCGGGCCGCTGCCGCGGCCGCTGGTACGACCTCTGCACACCTGTGCGGCTCGGGGCCCCCGCAGCGGCCTGGGGCGAATGAAAGACGGGGCCGCTGGTCTCTTGTGCGGAGTCATCCCGCACCCGAGCACCAGCAGCCCCGTCTCGATCCGCCCGGCGCAGGACTGTCTTACGAGGAGGTCGTGACGACGAAGCCCAGGATGCTGCCGAACCAGACGTTGGTCGCCTTCTCCGAGCGATTGTAGAAGAGATCTTCGTTGCTGGTTTCGATGCGGTTATCCCAGCGGATAATCAAGTTGTTCGCGCCACGGACCGGCTTGAAGTCGAGCGTTCCGGTCACGGTGACCAGGTTGGTTTGCGTCGTGCTGGGGAAGTCCACGTCGTAGGCGTTGTGCGAGACCTGGTAGAGCTGATTGTCGGAGTCGCTCAGATACTCGCCGCGCAGGGCTACGCCGAACAGATCCGTGGCCTGGTACGCCGCCGCCAGACTGATGCCCCAGAACATCGGGCTCTGCAGGTGCTGGGTGTAGCCCGGCCCGGTGTTGGTCTTGTCGGCGTTGACGTCGAAGTCGGCGTTCAGCACCAGGCTGAAGCGGTCCACCGTGAGCGAAGCGACCAGATCGAAGAAGTTGTCGAAATTGCCGGTGTCGGTGCTGGGCTGAGGCGTCGTGAGCCAACCTGCCGAGAGCGAGAACATCTCGTTCGGGGTCAAGCTGAGCTGGAGGGCGAGCGCGGGGGACTCGTTGTCGTCATGGGCGCTGTTCACGCCGTTCACCACCATGCCCGTGATGGCGACCTTGTCGTTGGGGCTCACGGTCGCTCGCAGACCCGTGTGCCAGAAGGGCTGCATCAAGTAATACAGAGCACCGCGCGAGTAGTTCAGGTTCTGCCAGCTCTCCGCGACCTCGGCGCCGAAGATGGTCGAGAACTGGCCGACGTCGATGCTGAGCTGCGGGATCGGGGTCCAGTTGACGAACGCCTGCGTGATGTTGTCGATGCCCAGCGGGCCGCTGTCGCCGCCGTAGAAGATCGGCACGGCGGGACCAGCGCGCAGGCTGAGGGTGGCGCCGAGTTGGCCCGCGTCGTAGCTGGCGTCGATGCCGGCCCAGGACAGGCCAAAGCCGTTCTGGTTGGAGAAGCTGTTGCCGGTGGCGGCATCGGTCGAGAAATTGTTCCACTCATAGGCGCGATGCGCCGGCGCGGGAGAGCCTTGCTTGGCCGTCTGAAATCCGTAGTTGGCGTCGACGAAGGCGCTGAAATGCAGCCCCTCGTGTGACGCCGCCCGCGGCTCTTCCATGGGAGGGAGCGGGGCCGGGAGCGGGGCAGGCGGCGGCGGAGGGAGCAACTCCGGGTTGCTGGTCACAGGGGGCGGCGGCGGCTCCGGCGACAGAGGCGGCGGCGCCGGCGGCGTAGTGGGCTCGGGCGGCAGCGGCTGGATCACGGGCGGGTGCGCGGGGCCCGGCGTCTGCGCGAGGGCAGCTGGGGCGACGGCGACCAGCGAGAGGCCCACCAACACCGAAAGGCTGCTCGGACGATAAGTTACCTGCAGAAGTCTCATTGAAACACGCTCCCTGGGGCTACTCGCCGTTATGCACGTTCTCACCGTGTGCCCCTGGGATGGCGGTGGAGGGAACTAGCTGGGGCATCTTCGCGCGGTCACCCGCGCTGCTGCCGCTCGGAATCGAACCGCAGCGGGCTCAACGGCGCATACTGGCAGCTTTCCATTAACAATCTGCTGCGATGGCCTCTAGTCGTTTGTGGCACCCGCGCGAACATTTTTGCTGCCGTGGATATGCGCGTCGCATGCGTGTCCATGGTGTGCCGTGATCGGCCGCCCATGAGCATATAACTCCGCTCAGACACACTCGCCGCGCGGGGGCCGCTGCACTCGCGGACGGCGCTCGTGTCGCGACGCGATCATCAACCACGAAGCGTGCCCGCAACGGGTGTGGCATCGCAAGAAAACGTCTGTTGGGACGGAGTGCCGCGCAGCTTATTGAAGGCGGCGACGCCGCACGGCGTCAGACTGCGAAGCTGCGAACACGGCGCGCGAAGCCTTCGCCGAGCACCGCTTCGCGCCAGCCGCGCAGCTCCTGGCTGGCAGCGCTCAGGTCCCGCGCGCTGTTGGCGCGCTGCTGCATGCGGCGCATCAGCGCCATCGGTAGCGCGAGATCGGGCGCGATCGACAGCTCCGCGCACAGCTCGGCGCGCACCAGCATCAGCCGCGCTTCGCGCACCATGTCATCGAAATTGGCATAGTCGCTGGGCTCCAGCGCGTCGCCGGCGGGCGCCGTACGCTTCGCCTGGCTCAACAGCGCGATCACCCGCGCGCCGTGCGCGCGGCAGAAGCTCGGCGAGACCCCCTTGATTCGCCCCAGGTCCCCGACGCTCGCGGGCAAGCGGCTGGCGATCGAGAGCAGGGTTTTGGGTTGCACCAGCGCGGCGTCGCCGGGCATCGAGTTTTGAAACTCGATCAACGAGCGCAGCGCGCTCTGGCCCGTACCGTCCAGCTGCCAGGCGTTGCGGAAGGACTCGAAGGTGAGGGGCAGAGGCTCTGCCGGCGCAGGTAGCAGCAGCTCTCGACAGATCTCCGGAATCCACGGTTCTCGCCCCAGCTGCAGCGCGCGTTCGCGCAGGTGCTTTTCCAGGGCTGGTAGGTGGGCGATGTCCTGCGCGGCGTACTCCAGCTGGGCGCGGGGCAAGGGCCGGCGCAGCCAGTCATCTGCCTGGTAGCCCTTGCTGCTGCGGATCCCGAGCACGCGGAACACCAGGAAGGCGAGCGACACGCTCGCCTCGGGACCCAGCAGCCCCCAGACGACCTGCGTGTCGAACAGGCGCGGCGCGCTCTCCGACTCGAACACATCGAGCAACAGCTCCACGTCTTGCAGCCCGGCATGCAGAATCCACTGCGTCGCTGGGTTGCAGAGCACGCTGCCGAGCTCCCTGAGCGGGCCCGGCGTGGACCCGGAGCCGAGCCCGGGCGCGGAGATCGGCGGCGCGCCCAGCCGCAGAGCGTCGATCAGATACACCTCGTCGCCCCGCGAGACCTGGACCAAGCTCAGGCGCTTGCCTCGCTTCGAGGACTCGAACTCGGTGTCGAGGTAATATGCAGGCGCGCCCTCGAGCTCCTTCAACCCGGCATTGAGCTCTTCGCGCGTGGCCAGGAGTCTCACGGCGTCCGTTAAAGCATCTGCGCGCGAGCCTGGCCAGCTCGATCCCGCTCGTGCTTCGTTTGCCGCCGCGCCGCCTCGGCATCGCCCGGCTCTCACCGGGAGATCCGGATCCCCGCGAACCAGCGCGGCCGACCCGTCATGGCGGCGGAAGACGGCAAACGCCCCCGCTCGATCCCTCCGTCCAACGCCCGTGCAGAGCCGAGCTCGCCCGCGTCCCCTGGGCGAGCTCACTCGGGCGCTCAGCGCAAGCCGTACTTCTTGAGCTTGCGATACAGCGTGGTGCGGCCGATGCCGAGCTGTCGCATGGCTCGGGTCACGTTGCCGCCCGTGCGCTGCAGAGCAGCTTCGATGGCGAAGCGCTCGAGCTCACTGAGCTTCATGGGCCGCTTCACCAGCACGCGCACTGGGTCGTTCTCGTCCACCGGTGGACGGGGCGACGCCAGGTCGTTGCGGGGCGCGCTCTGGTCGAGACGCGCGAAGTCATTGAAATGCTGCACAGCGGGGATCGGCTTCGGCGGTGGCACCGACGAATCCATTTTCGCCCGCTGTTCAGACGGCATGGGTTCAGTGAGTCCTGACATTGCACAAATCAGGACGGCGCTTTCGGCGCAGCCTTTAATGAGAATGGCGCACCAGGACAGGCGTGCGGCGAGCACGCTTGGAAAACGGTATCGGCGCTGAACCCACAGCCATCAACGTCCGGATCCGAGCGCGCCGATAGTGGCTGCGCTGATCCACCGGTGATTCGGGCGCTCAGCCGGAGCCCAGCAAACGGCCGCGGCTCTCCGTCGCCTGGCCCAAACCTCGGTGCAACACGATGTTGGACCCAGCGCGCCGGCCCTCGGCGTGAGCTGCATGATGCTGGCTGCTCGAGTAGCGCGTCCAGGACAGGCGCGGATGTCGTTCTTTTACGTACGCGCCGAGCTGGGGGTCGCCCCGCCAGACCAGGCCATGTTCGCGATTCTGCTTCTTTTGCCCCGCCAGCTTGTCACGGAAGCCCGTCATCACCCCGGCCAGAAAGGCGCGCCGATCACGGTTGCTGCGAATACTGCGCGCGCGCTTGTGCTCGAGCCACAGCCGCTCGCTGGTCCGGGTGAGAAAGTCGTGCACGTAGTCGGCCAGCTCCACGTTGGCGTGGGTCCCGCAGACCTCGATCACGCTGCCGCGCTTGCCCTCCAGCGGGCGCCACACCGGCACCCAGATGGTCTCCACGAAGAAGTGCTCCGAGAGGATCAGCGCCAGAATGCGCGGCGCCTCATACACGCGCCCGCTCGGTTTGCCCACATGTCGGAAACAGTAGTCCCGCCTCCGACCCTGGGCGCAGGCGTCCAGGTTGTACTTCAGCATCAGCCGCTGAGCAGCGGCCATCGCGGCCTGGGCCTCATGCTCGTTGGAGCTCTGGGCGAGCCCGAGCAGGCGCGAGATCTTCTCCAGCGCGCTGCGCTCCTCGGGCGCAGGCTCGTGCCCGCCGGTGACGGGAGCGCCGCTCGCGCGCGCGTCGATGCCGCGTTCGCTGCACACGCGCCGGAACGCGGGCCCGTGCGCGGCCTCGTCGCGCACTCCCAGCACCTCATCCACGAACTGGTGCGCCATCTCGTGCTTCAGCACCTCGACCAGCGCGCCCCAGCTCAGATCCACCAGCAGCTGGCGCGAGAGCTCGATGGTCCGGGTCGCCGATAGCCACTGCCCCAGCCGGCCCTTCGCGTCCGAGAGCGCGAAGCTGGGGCAGGCGAGCCGCCCGCCGAAGATCAAGCCGTTCAGGTTGCGGTGCTCGAGCTGGATCTCGCGCAGCGCCAGGACCTCGAGCTCTCGGCTCAGCGTGTCGCGCGGGCCCGGCATCTCCGGTGCAGACGAGCTCGCCATCAGCCCGCAGTGGTCTCTAGTTGGTCGATCGCGTGCACCGGCGCGCGCTCACCGCTCATCAGGTGAGCGATGGCCTTGTACACCAGCCGCTGGCAGGTGACCCGGTTCTGATTTTGGAACTGCGCGGCACGCACCGAGAGGCTGAAGTGACCGGGCTGCCCGGCTCTGACCTTCACTTCCGCTCCCGGCAGCGCCTGCGCGATCGCGTCCTGGATCTGTCCTACGAGCGGCGGTGCGCCGCCGCCCAGCGTGTTCAGCTTCATCCGAGCTCCGCTCACGCTGCTAGTAGCGTGGGACCTTGGGATCGACTTCCAGGGACCAGGCGTCGATGCCGCCCGTCACGTTGTAGACGTTGGAAAAGCCGTGCGACAGGAAGAACGCGGCAGCCTGCTGGCTGCGCCCGCCGTGGTGGCAGTGGAAGTACAGCGGAGTCGCCTTGTCGAGCTTCATGATCTCCTGCTGCGCCTCGCGATCGAGCAGCCGCGAGCCTTCGATCAGCGCCTGTTCCCGCTCTTTCTGGGCGCGCACGTCGAACAGCTTCAAACCCGGCTCCGCCTGCATCTTGGCCCGCAGCTCCTTCACGCTCAGCGACTTGACGCGCGGCGGCTCGTTCGGGTTCTCCAGCTTGAAGGCGGGCCCGTCCGGGCCATCCACGAAATCGATCGAGAGGCCGCCGGCACGGCGCGCGCTCGCGCGATCGAGCAGCAACGCGAGACCGCTGCCTGCGGCGGAGACACGCACCTCCACGTCGCGGGGCTTCTTGGTGCCGACGCTGAGCGCGTGTTGAAAATCGCTCGCCACTTCCACGCGGATGTAGTGCGCGCCGCCGGGCTCCTCGGCGCTCGCTTCGGCCAGAGCCTCTTGCAGCGCCTGGGCTGCGGCCGCGCTGACCTCGATGCGCGGTGGTTCTACCGCATCGAGCTTCACACCCAGGGTCTCGTGCAGCTCACCGCTCTCGTACATCTCCCGCACGATGTCGCACCCGCCCACAAACTGACCTTTGACGTACAGCTGTGGGATCGTGGGCCAGTCGGAGTACTCCTTGATGCCATCGCGGAGCGCGCTGTCGGCGAGCACGTCGACCGACTTGTACTCACCCACGAGCTCGTCCAAGATGCCGGCCACGGTCGCGGAAAATCCGCAGCGCGGCGCCTGCGGAGTCCCTTTCATAAACAGCACGACGGGATGGCCCTTGACGTCCTGCTCGATTTTCTGGCGTGTAGCGTCGTCCATACAGGGCTAACACATGCGGCGACTTTGACCCCCTGTCAACGCGCGCAGTCCGGCCGCTCTCTTTTCATTTCTGAAACGTCGTGGGACCATCCGGGCCAGCAGGGTCCGCGGCGTTTCGCCTCGACGGGCCGGCGGCGCCTGGGGGCCGGCGGGGCGCGGGTTCCCGGTTTCCTTAATTTTCACCTCGCCGTCGATGAGTTAGAATGATGGGCGAGCTTTGGTGCTCGCACGCGCTGAGCCTTCGGCTCGCGCTCGCTCGAGAAGGCATTTGCAATCAGACGCTGAGCTTCAAGGGACCGCTCGCGGCAGCATGGCTGGAGAGTCCGGCGCCGCCGGAGAGCTCGGAGTGGCTGGCGCGCGCTCCGGCTGGTTCGGGCAAATCGGTCTGGACATCGTGAGCGCGAGTCCCAGCGAGGTGCTCGCCGAGTGGACGATCGGCGAGCGGCACCTGCAGCCGCACGGGATCGTGCACGGCGGCGTCTACGCCAGCGTGGTCGAGAGCTGCTGCTCGATCGGTGCCGTGCTGGCCGCGCCGCCCGGCAAACAGGTGGTCGGCGTCGAGAACCACACCAGCTTCCTGCGCCCGGTGCGCGGGGGCCGCCTGCGAGCGCGCGCCACGCCGCTGCACGCGGGCCGGCAAGCGCAGCTCTGGGAGTGCGCGATCAGCGACGAGCGCGAGCGCTTGATCGCCACGGGCCGGCTGCGGATCTTCTGCGTGGATCCGCCGGCTGCCGAGAGATCGGGAGCTGAAACAGCCGGGGCGCGCCGGGAGCCGGGCGGGCGCTAGATGACGTTCTACTGGCTCAAGCACAAGGGCACGCTGTTTCCCATCCACCTGGGAGATTGCCTGCTCGGGCGCAGCCCCGAATGCCCGATCGTGCTGGCCTCCGAGCGTGTTTCACGCGAGCACGCCGTGATCCGGCGCATCCACACCGGGCTGCAGATCGAGGATCTCGGCAGCCGCAACGGCACGTGGGTCAACGGCGTGCGCATCCGTTACCCGACCGTCCTGGAGGCAGGCGACGAGATCGAGCTGGGGGAGGACCTGCTGGAGGTGGTCGTCCAGCAGAACGCGCGCGTGCCGGAGACCGTCTCCGGCGTGGCCTCTCCGATCACCCAGGAGACGGAGCGCCAGCGCCAGGCGCTCGAACAGGTGGAAAAGGCGATGGCCCGGCTCGGCCCGGACGACGACGTGCGCGCGACGGCCGTGCGCTTGCGCTCGCTGATCGACGAGCTGATGAAGCGCCAGGCGGAGTGGGGATTGCTGCTCGCTCCGGAGGAGACGCGGCGCCTGGTGAAGGCGGCCCGCACCCTGGCTGCCTGGGCGGACACCCGGCAATTCGATCGCTGGTTCCAGGACGTGCTGCAGCAGCTGAGCCCGGCGGTGCCCGTGTCGAGCGAGTTCCCCGGTTCGACCCGCTGAGCGCCCGCGACATGCTCGGGGCGGCGCGCCTCGAGACGCCGGGCCGGAGCCGTCCGCCAGGGCGGCGCATCCGGGGTGGGTGCAACGCGCACCGAGCCTTCCCGAAGCCGCCATCTTGTGCCAATACGCTGGGGTCAATTCTCCCGGGTCCGCATCTGGGCCGTTAGCGATCGAGGACTGCTTCCATGACCTTCGTGGTAACCGACAACTGCCGCAAATGCCGTTTCACCGACTGCGTCGCGGTGTGTCCGGTCGACTGCTTCCACGCGGACGATGAGATGCTCTACATCGACCCCGACGAGTGCATCGATTGCGGGGCGTGCGTCCCCGAGTGCCCGGTAGAAGCCATCTTCGATGAGGCACAGCTGCCCGACGACCAGCGCCAGTGGCTGAAGATCAACGCAGAAAAATCCAAGAATCTGCCCGTGATCAATGACACGGAGGAGCCCCTGCCGGGGGCGCTGGAGCGCAAGAAAGAGCTCGGCTTCGGCTGAGCGCGCGTCGTAGGCCGCTGAGCCTACGAGCCGCGTTAGCGTCCGTTGGATTTGCTGCTCGCGAGCAGGGAAATGCCCTGTCGCGAGTCCAGGCCGGGCTGCGCTTGCCGCTCAGGAAGTTGCATGCGCGAGCGCACCGCTCTCGTGAAACTGGCGCCGCCATCCGGGACTCGCGCCGAGCCCGCGCGCTGGCGCCGCACGCGAACGCTGCGCGCGCCCGCCACTCCGGCACGTCGCGCAGCGACTTTGTCACGTCGCGCAGCGGGTCCTCGAGCGCGAGCCGCGGCAGGGGCGCTGCTCGTCGGGCTCGCGGGGCTGGCTGCCTGGGCCTGGTTCGGCGCCGATGACGGCTTCGCCGATCGGCTGAGCCAGGGCTGTGAGGAGCTCGAGCCCTGCCAGCAGCTGGAGGCCGAAGCCGCGCGTCGTGAGCAGTCTTGTTGGCTCGGCTGTGGGCGCGAGCTGTCCGACCACAGGATGGCCCGCTTGCTGCGCTATCGCGCGGAAGAGCGCAGCGCGGTCCGCGAGCACTATCGCCAGCGCGAGGACGCGGAGCGCAGCGAGCAACAGAGCGAGCGCGATCAAAAGCTCGCCGAGTGGCAGCGCGAGCAAGCCGCGCGGCGCGCCGAGGCGGAGCGGGAACAGCGCGAACGCCTGGAGCTGGAGCGCTTGCGCCAGGACCGCGTCGATCAGCGCATCCGAGCCGAGCGCCAGCGCCGCATCTCGTATCTGATGCTGCTCACGCCCGCCGCCCGCGCCGAACGGCTCGAGCAATGTTACGGCGGCGTGCCGCGAGGCTCCGGCGCTGCCCCGGGCTGCGACGCCTTGGTGCTGGATCTGGTCGAGGCCGCCGCCGACGACGCGGAGAAGAAGAAGCTCGCCGCGCTGAACGAGAGGCTGCTGCGCGGCGGTGTGCAGGCGCCGCGTCCCGCCCCACCCAGGCCGCCCGCCAGCGCGCCCAATTCGTAGCGCGCGGCCCGGCGGCGCGCCGGAATTCCTTCGCCTCGACGCGACCCGGCGTATTACGCAGAGGTCATGAGCACAGCGAAGACCGTCTATGTCGGGTGTGGCGATTGGAGCGGCGAGACCGGAAGAATTCAGGTGTTTGCGCTCGATGCCGAGCGCGTTCAGCTGCAGCTGAGCCAGGAGCTGCCGGCGGGCGGCGTGGCCGCGTTCATGGCGCGCTCGGCGGATGGGCGCCATCTGTACGTCGCGGACGAGACCAAGGGCTTTCTGACGGCGTACGCGATCGACCCGCGCACGGGCCAGCTGACGCTGAAGAACCAGGTGTCCACGGCGGGGCGCCCCGTCTACGTCGCGCTCGACCGCACGGGCAAGAGCCTGACCACGTGCTTCTTCGAAGAGGGGCGCACACAGGTGTTCGCGCTGGAGGCGGACGGGCGCGTGGGTGCCGCCACGTGCCTGGTCGACTCGGGGCGCGAGTCGCACTGCACGGTCTTCGATCCCGGCGGGCGCCACCTGTTCGTGCCGACGCGCGGCGACAACTGGATCGCGCAGTACCGGTTCGACGCTGCCACGCGCCAGCTCTCGCCCGCGAACCCGGCGACAGTTCCGGAGCTGCCCGGCGCGGGGCCCCGCCACATCACCTTCCATCCGAACGGGCGCTACGCTTACCTGATCAACGAGCTGACGCTGACGCTGTCCGTGTACGCGTTCGACGCGCAGCAGGGCACGCTGAGCGCCGTGCAGCGCGAGATCGCGGCAGCGCCGGCGGGCACGAGCGGGGGCTCCGCGGCGGACATCCACGTGCACCCGAGCGGGCGTTTCCTCTACGCCTCGAACCGCCAGGGCGACCAGAGCAACATCGCCATCTTCGCCCTCGATCCCGAGACGGGGCGGGCCCGCCTGCACGGGCACGAGCTGACGCGCGGGCGCACCCCGCGCAACTTCGGGCTCGACGCCGAAGGCAGCATCCTGATCGTCGGCAATCAGGACTCGCCCAACGTGGCGCTGTTTCGCGTCCGCGAGGGCGGTGGCGCGCTGGAGTACGTCAGCTCGCAGCCGGTTCCGCCGGGCCCGTTCTTCGTGGGGATTTACTGAGCGGGCCTGCCGGAAGGCGGCCAATCCTGGAGGGTTCAGGGGCTCGCGGTGCCGAGCCCTGAAACCCCTCGAGCCCTTCTGTCAGGGCAGCTTGTAGCGGACGCCGTCGGGCGTGTCCTCGAAGTGCACGCCCGCCTTCTGCAGATGGTTCCGAATGGCGTCGGCGGTGGCCCAGTCTTTCTGGCGCCGGGCGTGGTGGCGGGCGCGCGCGATCTCGCGCACGTGCTCGGGGGTGATCTCCTGCGCGAGCAGCGCTTGCAGCGCCGCCGCGTCGAGCTTCGGCGCCTCGCCTTGCTCGAGCTCGCTCTTCTTGATCACGCCCGCACGGTCGGCGCCCTGGTTCGCCACGTTGAGCACGTGATCGGCTCGGTCGAGGGTGCGCAGCAGGTGCGCCGCGTCGGCTCCGCTCGGCTCCAGCCGGTGGCAGTCGCCGATGAAGGCGAACAGCGCCGCCAGCGCGTTCGAGATGTTCAGATCGTCGTCCAGGCCGGCGCCGAAGTCGCGCTCGAAGACGGCGATGCGCTCGGCCACGGCCGCGGAGGGAGCGCCCGCCGGCGCGGCGCCCGCGGCGCGCTCGTGCAATGAGCTGCGGGCGTTCTGCAGGCGTTGCACCGAGGAACGAGCCGCCGCCAGGCCCTCCAGCGTGAAGTTCATCGGCTGCCGGTAGTGATTGCTGATCAGCAGATAGCGCAGCTCGACCGGCTTGTAGCCGAGCGCCCGGATGTCGGCGAGCCGGTACAAGGTGCCTGCGCTCTTGCTCATCTTGGCGCCGTTCACCAGCAGGTGGCGGGCGTGCATCCAGTGACGAGCAAACTCGCCGCCGCTTGCGCCCTGGGCCTGGGCGATCTCGCACTCGTGGTGCGGGAACATGTTGTCCTCGCCGCCGGTGTGCAGATCGAAGGTTGTGCCGAGGTAGCGCTCGGACATCGCGGAGCACTCGATGTGCCAGCCCGGAAAGCCCTTGCCGATGCGCCGGTCGAGCTGCGGGCGAGCGCCCGCGAAGCCCTGCCAGAGCTCGTCGGAGTGCGGATCCCATTGCATCAAATGGCCGGCGTCCACTTTCCAGAGCGCGAAGTCCGCGGGGTGGCGCTTGAGCTCGTTCACCTCGACGCGCGCGCCGGCGCGCAGATCTTCCAGCGTCTTGCCGCTGAGCTTGCCGTAGTCGGCGAAGGTGCTGATGTCGTAGTAGACCTCGCCGCTGCCTTCGGGCACGTAGGCGTGGCCGCGATCCAGGAGCTGCTGGATCTGCACCAGCATCTCGCGGATGTTGTCGGTGGCGCGGGGATAGGCCGAGGCGTCCTGGATGCCCAGGGCGCGGCGATCCTCGTGGAAGCGCTCCTCGAAGTGGCGCGCGACGCGGAACGGGTCCCAGCCCAGCTCGCGCGCCTTCTTCTGCAGCTTGTCTTCACCGGCGGCGTCCGCGCGATCATCCTCGGTGAGGTGGCCCACGTCGGTGATGTTCATGATCTGCGTGACCACGTAGCCGCGCCACTCCAGCGCCCGCCGCAACAGATCCGCGAACAGGAAGCTGCGGAAATTGCCGATGTGGGCCTCGCTGTAGACCGTCGGCCCGCAGTTGTAGATGCTGACCTTGCCGGCTTGCCGCGGCTGCAAGGGGACGAGCGCCCGCTGGCGCGTATCGTACAAGGTGAAGGCCATCATCCCTCCAGCACTTTGCCGCCGCGCGCGGAGCACTCGGCGCGCGGCACGTCGATCCAGCCTTTGCCTTTGCAGTCGTTCTGCCCGGCGCAGGCATGGCTACCGATCACATGACACGCCGATTTGCCCTTGCACTCGTGGATGCCGAGACAGTGCACGCTGTCGCCCGTGGCCGGCCCGATTTTCATCGAGGGAGCGTCCGTGGCCGATTTCTGCTGGCACGCGGCCACAAACAGCGCGGCCACGCTGAACGCGAGCTGGGAGCGGGGGAGCGGATCGTTCACGGATGAGACTCCTCGGCGCCAGAGTCGCCCAGGCGCTGGCCCTGAGCAATGGATATGGTTTCTGCGCCGCAATCTCCTCGGGCCATCCTTCTCGGTCCGTTGGCCTGAGCTCAGGGCTCGAGGTCGACGAGGATGGGGTCGTGATCCGAGCAGCGCCGCGCATCCGGACGGTATGAGCCGGGCGGGTTGTCGAGGTGGTAGTCGAGCCACTCGGGCTCGTCGGCGTCGATGTGCCAGATCTGCGCCCGCACCAGCGCCGCGGCGAGCGCCGGAGTGGCGAGCGCCTGATCCAGCTGCGTCGCGCGGCCGTCGAACACGTAGGAATAGCGATCCCAGGGCGCGACGCTCGCGAACAGGTCAGACAGCCCGGCGCGCTGCAGCTCCAGCAGCGGCGCTTCGCGCGAGTCGCTGTTGAAGTCGCCGATCAGCAGCAGCTCGTGCGCTTCCGCCCGCAGCTGCGCGACCAGCGCCCCGAGCGCGCGCGCCTCGCCTCGGCGCGTCTCGGCGCCGCAGCCTTCCGGGCCGACGATCTGCGCGCCGCCGTCGCAGACCTTGCTCTTCAGGTGCAGCGCAGCGACGGTCAGCGAGCGCCCCGCCGCCACGAACGTCTGCAGCAGCGGCGCGCGCGTGAGCCCGGGCGCGCTGGCGAACCAGGCCGTGCCGCTCGCCTGCACGCGCCGCGGGCGATAGGCGATCGCCGAACGGAGCGCGCCCTCCGGCGCCGAGCTCGCCGTGCTCAGGGCGTACGAGAGCTCCGGTGGCAGCTGCGCGTTCAGCGCCGTGAGCAGGTCCGCAGCGCTGTCGCTCGCGCCGGGCGGCTGATTTTCCAGCTCGTTCAGCGCCAGGATGTCCGCGTCCAGCTGGCTCAGCGCCGCCACGAGCTTGGCGCGCTGGCGCGCCAGCTCGCGAGGCGAGGCAGCGCCGCGCTCGCCCGGATCCAGGAAGTAGTTGTCCAGGTTCAAGGCGGCGATGCGCAGCGCGCCCGCGCGCGGCGCCAAGCTGGCTGGGGGCGGGGCGCGGAACTCGACGGGCTCGGTCGCCAGCAGCGTCGGCGGCGAAGTGGACAGCAGGACTGCCGTGAGCTCGGAGGTCTGCGCTCCGAGCCGCAGACGCTCGAAGTGATCGTCGCGCCCGGGGCTGACCGAGGCGCTCATGCCCTCCAGCGTCCAGAGCTCCGTCTGCGCGCCCAGCGGATGGCCGGCAGCGTACGCGCGTCCTTGCGCCGAGACGCGCACGCGGCCCCGACTCCAGAGCTCGGTGGTGTCGAGCAAGGTCCAGGTCTGTCGCGAGCGCAGCCAGCTGCCCTGCCAGCCTTCCGTGTCAGCCGCGCTGCCCAGCTCGTGCTCGCCCGGTTCGAGCCGCGCTCGCCCGCAGGGCTGCAGCAGCTCCAGCCCCGCGAGGGCAGTGACACCGCCCAGCTCCGCTACCGTTCCGGCGACGTGCACGCGGTCGCCGGGGGCGGGCAGGGGGCCCCCATCGGCGATGAAGATGCCGCTCCTGGCCTCCTGTGCCTGCAGAAAGAAGCCGCGCCGGGAGCCGACACGGGCAGGCGCGGCGCTCACCACTCCGTTCAGCTCGACGCGCTGCCCGAGCAGCGGGCTGGCGGCCGTGTTGCCCTGGACCTCGGAGATCTCGGCGCTGGGCGCGGGGCACCAGGTAGCGGGCGCGCCGGGGCCGCAGCGCAGCAGCGCCCAGCTGGCCGCGCTGGTCAGCACCCGTGCGCGCAAGATCGCCCGCCGCATCCCGGGGCCATCGGGCGCCTGCGCCCGCGAGTTGCGCGCCGCGATCGGCGCTCTTCGCCGCTCAGCCTCTGGACTGCAGGAAGCTGACCTGCGCGTTGTTGGTCGCGACGATGCTGTCCATCTGCGTGAACTGCTTGCGCAGCTGCTCTTCCATCTGATCGAGGCGCTTCTGTTCGGTCGCCGCGCGGTCGGCGAGCAGCTTCGCGCGCGCCGCCAGGCCGTCCTTGCGCGCGGTGAGCGCGCCCTTGGCCGAGACCAGATCGTTGGTGACGGAGAGCATCAGATCCGCGACGCCCTTCACGTCCTTGTCGTCGCCCGCGATGATCTTGGTCACCGCGTCCGGGTCTTGCTGCAGCGCCGTGTTGAGCTTGGCCGAGTCCAGCTTGAGCGTGCCGTCGTTGTTCAGCTGCAGGCCGATCGAGCGCAGCGTCTGGAATTTGCCGCTGCCGATCTGCTTGGTCAGCATGTCGTTCAGGCGCCCCGTGATGGCACGCAGCGACGAGTCGCCGGCGAGCACGGGATTGCTGGCCTTGATCGAGCCGAAGCCGGCCTCGCTGTGGATCCGGTTCACGACCGCGTTGTACGCGCTGACCAGGCTGTTGAGCTTGCCGGCGAGCGCGTCCGGATCACTGTCGATGGTGACCGTGGCCGCTTCGCCCGCGGCCGTCTTGGCGGTGAGCGCCAGGGTGACGCCCGCGATCGCGCCAGTGACCTGGTTGCTCTTGCTGGTAACCGCGAAGCCGTCGATGGTGAGCTCGGCGTTCTTGCCGTTGCTCTGCACGTTGTTGGCGAAGCCCAGCGTGGTGCCGGTCTCCGTCACCAAGAGGTCGTTTTCAGTGCCGGTGTCGAGCCCGCGCAGCTGCATGCGGAACTCGTTGCCGTCGAAGAACGCCGACGCCGACACGCGCAGGCCGGAGGCGTTGATCTTGCCGATCACGGTGTCCAGGCTGTCGCCATCGGCGATCTCGATGTCCTGCGCCTTGTCGCCGATCTGGAGCCGGAGCGTTCCAGACTGGTGCAGGGCCTGATTGGACTGAGTGACGCCGAGTGTGTCGCTGTACGCCTTGTAGGCGGTGGCTAGATTGGCGACTTCGATCTTGAACGAACCGGGCTTGGCGTTGCCGGTGGCGCTGACCGCGACCGCCTTGTTGTCGCTGCTGGCCTTGAAGCTGCCCACCTCCTGGCTGGTGTCCAGGGCGTTCAGCGAATCCTTCAGCCTGGACAGCAGGTTGCCGATGTCCGACACGCTGGAGATGGCCGCCTGCGTCTGAGCCTGTGCCAGCTGCGCCTGTTGCAGCGGTCCCTGGCTGGCGGAGATCAGGCCAGAGATGATCTTCTCCGTATCGATACCGGAACCGACACCGCCAAACGTCACTGCAGGCATGCTGAACTACCTCACGCGCCCGGGCTCGATACCGGGCGCCCCGCACTGGGGGAACGGTCGCGTGCGCGCGACCTTGAATTGGGGGTCGGCCGCCGAGCACAGGGGCGCGGACCGCGGAAAACTTGCCAATATCGTCAGTTACGTGACGCAGCGTCAGGCAATTTGGGCCGGACAAATTGCTTAACCAGGTTTTATCCGGCGCCGTTGTGACGCGGCAGGGATGTGGGAGAGATGACGGACTCGGGCGCCGCAGATACGCGATCGACGCGGCCCACGCCGGGGGCATGGTCCCCCGGGGCAGCGCCCTGGCGACCCACGCTGGGCGCTGACCTGCCGCAGCGCATTTTGTTGATCGATGCGTCCCGGGACACGCTGGCGGTGCTGGAGCCGATCGCGGCGGAGCTCGGCGCGCAGATCCACCACGCGCGCACCATCGCCGATGCGCTGCGCTACGCCTTCAAGTTCTGTTACGACGCGCTGATCGTCGACGCAGCCCTGGGCGGCGAGACGTCGCTCGCCTTTTTGGAACAGCTGAGCTCGGTGCAGCCGACGGCCGGCGTGCTGCTGAGCGGCGAATCGCTGCGCTTTCCGGAGGGCTTCTCGCTGGGCGGAAACCTGCTCGGCAGCTGCCGCAAGCCCTGGGACACGCAGGAGCTGGAGGCGGCGCTGCGCCGCGCCTTCGACTTGAGCGCGGCGCGCCGCGCGCCTCGGCCGCGCTTTCCGGCGCTGCGCGTCGGCTTCGAGCGCGTGCTGTTCATCGGTGCCAGCGCCGACCACCGGCGCATCGAGCGCATGACCCGGCTCTGGTTTGCGCCGGGTGCCTTGTTGCACGCGAGCACCCTGGAGCAAGCCGTCGCCCTGTTCGGGCAGCAGGGCTTTGACCTGGTGCTGACCGAGCTGTGCCTGCCCGACGCGTGCGGGCTCGATCCGCTGCTGCGCGTGCGGCGCATCAGCGCGCAGACCCCGGTCATCGTGCTCGCGGCCGTCGAGGACGTGGCGCTGTTTGATCAGGTGTTGCAAGCGGGAGCGCAGGACGTGCTCTTGAAGTCGGAGCTGGACCGCAAGGGTCTGTTCCGCGCGATGTGGCACGCGCGCCAGCGCCAGCGCGCGCAGTCGCACCTGCAACACGGCGCGCTGCACGACGAGCTCACCAGCCTGGCCAAGCGCACGCTGCTCTCGCAGCGCATCGCCAACGCGCTCGCGCGCTCCCGGCGCATCGGCAACACGTTTGCCGTCATGTACATCGATCTCGATCACTTCAAGCGCATCAACGACACCTACGGGCACGACGTCGGCGACGGGGTGCTGGTCGGGGTGAGCCAGCGGCTCAAATCGGCGGTGCGCGAGTACGATACGGTGGCGCGGCTGGGCGGGGACGAGTTTGCGATCTTGCTCGACAGCCTGGACGGCGCGGCCGAGGTGGAGACCGTGGCCCAGCGGGTGCTGGCCTCGCTGCAGCCGCCGATCGCGGTGAACGGCCGCCAGCTCGAGGTGACCGCCAGCATGGGCATCAGCGTGTTCCCGGAGGGCGGAACCGCGGCCGAAGAGCTGCTGCGCAGCGCGGACCAGGCCATGTACTCGGCGAAGCGAGCCGGCCGCAACACGTACTCGCTGCGGCCGCAGTCTGATCTCGGCTTCTCCTCGAAGCCGCCGGCAGCGGCGCTCTCCTCGAGGCCGCCGGTCTCGAGCGCCTTCCCGATCTCCAACGTGCTGCCGTCGGCGAGCTCCTATCCGGCATCCGGCCCCGTGCCGGCCGGCGGCAGCTTCGCGGTGCCCTCCGCCCCGCCCGCGCCGCCGGCGCGCTCCGCTCCGCTGCCCGCCATCGGTTCCAGCACGCGCTGAGTCATCCAAGCGCTGACAGCCCGTTGCGGATCCGCTATACCGGGCTCGTCTGTGGCTTCTTCCGCTGTATCTCCCGGCACGGCGAATCTCGCGACGCTGCTAGTTTCATGCGTGGATCGGCCGGGTCTGGTGGCGGCCCTCGCCCAGGTGCTGACCGGCCACGGCGCGAACATTCTGGACGCGGACCAGCACCGCAACGAACCTGCCGGGCAGTTCTTTCAGCGCATCCGCTTCGACTTTTCGGAGCTCTTGACCGATCGAGGTACGCTGGAGCGCGCACTGTCCGAGGTGGCGCAGCGCTTCGGCATGGACCTGCGGCTGTACTACCAGAGCGAAGAGCGGCGCGTGGCCATCTTCGTGTCGCAATATGACCATTGCCTGCACGATCTGCTCTGGCGCCATCGCAGTGGCGAGCTGCCCTGCAGCATCCGGCTGATCATCAGCAACCGGCCCGATCTGGCGCGCGTGGCGGAGCACGAGGGGATCCCGTTCCTGGTCTTCCCGATCACGCCGGAGACGAAGCTGGAGCAAGAGGCGAAAGAGATCGAGCTGCTGGAGCGCGAACGGATCGAGCTGATCGTGCTGGCGCGCTACATGCAGATCCTGAGCCCCTCCTTCGTGCAGCGTTTCCGCCATCGCGTGATCAACATCCACCACTCGTTCCTGCCCGCGTTCGCCGGAGGCAAGCCGTACCACCAGGCAGCGGAACGCGGCGTGAAGCTGATCGGGGCCACGGCGCACTACGCCACGGAGACGCTCGACGAGGGACCGATCATCGAGCAAGACGTGATCCGCACCACGCACAAGGACTCGATCAGCGACCTGATCCGCAAGGGCCGCGACGTCGAGCGCAGCGTGCTGGGGCGGGCGGTGCGCTGGCACCTGGAGCACCGCGTGCTGGTGCACGGCAACCGGACGGTGGTGTTCGAGTGACAGCCCTGCGGGCGGTCTGGGGATGAAGGACGATCCGCCGTCGCTGCCGCCCCTGGCCACGGCAGGGCTGTTCGCGGGCATCGGCGGGATCGAGCTCGGCCTGTCTCGTTCGGGCCACGGGGCGCAGTTGCTCTGCGATTGCGACGCTGGTGCCAGCGCGGTGCTCGAGGAGCGCTTTCCGGGGGTGCGCCGGCACGCGGACATCCGCACGCTGAAGCAGCTGCCGCGAGGCATCGAGCTCCTGAGCGCCGGCTTCCCCTGCCAGGATCTGAGCCAGGCGGGGCGCACAGCGGGCATCGCCGGCAGCCGTTCGGGCCTGGTGCACGAGGTCTTCCGCCTGTTGCGCGTGCGCCGGGTGCCCTGGCTCGTGATCGAGAACGTGCCCTTCATGCTGCAGCTCGGCAGGGGCGAAGCGCTGCGCGTGATCCTGGACGAGCTGGAGGCGCTCGGCTACCGCTGGGCGTACCGCGTGGTCAACTCGCAGGCGTTTGGCTTGCCGCAGCGGCGGCTGCGCGTGTTCCTGGTCGCGGCGCTCAGCGGCGATCCGCGGGGCGTGCTCTTCGCCGACGAAGCGGGACCGCCGGTGCCGCTCGGGGGGCGCAAATGGGCCAGCGGCTTTTACTGGACGGAGGGCATCCGCGGCCTCGGCTGGGCGGAGAACGGCGTGCCGACGCTGAAGGGCGGCTCGTCGATCGGCATCCCATCGCCGCCGGCGATCGTGCTGCCCAACGGGCGCGTGGTGACGCCGGACATTCGCGACGCCGAGCGCATGCAAGGCTTCGCTGCCGACTGGACCCTGCCGGCGCTGAAGGTGGTGCGGCGCGGCCAGCGCTGGAAGCTGGTCGGCAACGCGGTCACCGTGGACGTGGCGGCGTGGATCGGCCGGCGCCTGCGCGAGCCCGGCGCGATCGTGGTGCAGCAGGGGCCCGCGCTCGGCCCGGGCAGCCGCTGGCCCGCGGCGGCCTGGAACGTCGGGCAGGGGCGCTTTCAAGCCCAGGCCTCCGAGTGGCCCGTGCAAACCCCCGGTCCACCCCTGCACGACTTCCTGGAGTATCCGCCGCAACCCCTGTCGCTGAAGGCGACCGCGGGCTTCCTGCGCCGCGCCGAGGTCAGCTCACTGCATTTCCCGGAAGGCTTCTTGCAGACGGTGCGCGCGCACCTGGCGCGCATGCAGGCGGCGGCGGGCTGAGGCTGGGCGCGGGCGCGATCGTTGCACTCCGCTCGGGAGCCCGCTAGCTGCAGTGGCGGCTAGGCCGCGCCCGCTCTCAGCGTCCATTCGATTGCCCAGGTCACGAAAGCGACAACTTCTTCGCGGCGCTCGGACAGCTTCATGTAGTCGGAACCTGGCGCCGGTTCTGCGCGCAGACGGAGCGCCTCGGCAATGATCCGATGCCATCGGGGTTCAAACCGCTCCAGCGCGTGTTGGCCCGCGCCCGTCTTCGACGTGATACGCCCTGTGTGGATGGTGTAGTGCAAGCGGGATACGCCCAACACGCCCCAACAGACCATGGCATCGTCTCCGTCGAGTGACGACGGGCCGTTGCGATATTGGGTCGTCCAGGGTCTCCAGTACTCGACCAGGTTGCCGAGACTCCAGGCACGCAAGACCGTTTCATCCCGCCAGCTCGGCGTACCAGCGACGGGAGGACCACGCAGGGCTAGACCGTGACCGGCGAGCTCGTGCCAAGTGACGGGGTGGATGGCAAAGAGCCCCGCTGGCTCGAACTTCCCGTCATGATGGAACGGCGCAGGCGCGCAGCCCATTGGTCCGGCAACGAGATCCGACCAGGTGAGATGCGTGCCTTCGAAATCCAGCCCCCGGGCACCTGTCGCGAACCATGGCGTGGACTGCCGCGAGGCCCTGCAACTCCGCGCCGTCCGGGCGGTGCTCGGAGACGGCGACGAAATCGACGTCGCTCGAGTGGCGGCGAAAGTCCCCCAGCGCCGCTGAGCCAGTGAGATACAGGCCCTGAATCAGGCCGGGGACAACCGCATCTGCCGCCGACAGAAAGCAGGTCGCGAGAGCTTCGACCTCGCCCAGAGCGCTTGGCGGCTGCTCCCTTCCCAGCGGACGGCCGCGATCCCCATCCCACGAAGCCACCGGCGTACTGTGCCATGGGTCTCGTAGCTTGCCCAGGACCGCCGGATGCGCACAGCCGCTTCCCACTTTCGATTGTCGTGTCGCGCAACGACACCACGACGGTTGTGCGCGAATTCCTTCCAAGGGATTCAGCGAACTGAAAAGTAACGCGCTCAAATTCCTCCGTGCCGCGGTCCACGTTGTCGAGGAGGATCGTTGTGGAATACTTTTGGCGATCTGGGTTCTTCGGGATGAAAGGACGCCTTCGGCCATCCGAGTACATCACTCAGAACCTCATCGATGACGAGCAGCCGCGTCGCAGCCTCGTTCAAATGACTGGATGTGTCCGTGAGCTTGTGGCTGGCGATCAGGGCACTCAGGGCAGCAGCTGGATCAGTCATGATCGGCAAGAATGCCCCAGGCCCCATCCAGAGTCAGGTCAATCGTGAGGACCGCGACGGCCCGTGGTGCGCAGAAGACCTCTAATCACCTACCTCGACACGGTTTCCGACACTGTCCGCAGAACTCACGCTCGCACCGCGCCGGCGCGGCAGGCTCTGCTCTGAAGCATCCACTCTCTGCCAAAGTCCTGCTCCGCCGCCAAACGCGTTGTGTGCGCGGCATTATGCCGAGTTCGGCATAAGGAGCAGCGCAGCGTCAGGTTGTCGACGGTATCCGGTCCGCCGCGCGCGTGGGGTGCGACGTGGTGCAGCTCGAGTCCTGCTCGTTCCCGGCAGCGTTGGCCGCGCAGGTCGGTGTAGGTGCAGCGAGCGGCGTCGCGTTGCCAGACGGTGCGGCGCACCGCCGCTGGAATGTGGCGCCGCGCCGGCGCGGGTTTCCTCTGGTGTGGCCTCGCCTGGCGTCGCTGCCGCGCGCCGCGCACGAGGGTGATCGGTGGCAGCGAGCTTTCGTGCGCGTAGCGTTTTGACGAGCGTCTGCAGTGCACGGCGCTGGACTTCGACCAGGTCGCGATTCGGTAGGCTGTGCTGCGAGAGGTCGCGGGCTTCCTCGAGCAGGTCGAGGAACGCCTGGTCGGCCGTGAACTGGACGCGGTAGCGCGGACCGGGAGGCGGCGGCGGTGGGGTGGGGGCACCCGTCCTGATCTCGGATGGCGTGCCGGCGAGGTCGGCGCTCGATTCCGGCACTGCCGCGGGCGGCGCCTGGCCAGCACCAGTGCCGGCCTCCAGGTTGCGAATGGGGCCGGCGAGCGCGCGCACATATGCCGCCCAGGTGTTTCGCGGTCGAGGTGGTGTCAGGACGTCGATGGCGGACGGTTCGGGGCCGCCCTGCAGCGGTTCGATCCGCGCCGGCGCGTCGGGGGCGGGGGCGAGCTCGGCGACGATGCGTTCGATCTCGCGCTTGGTACGGTAGCGCACGCGCGCGAGCAGCCCGCGATGGTTTTCCGGCGTGAGATGAGGGCCGATGAGCAGGATGCCGGTGAGATGAAGCGAAGCTTCAGCCAGCATGGCGAGCAGCGCAGGGAACTGGCGAGCCAGTCGCGCGGCGCGACAGCGGCGCTGGGCTTCATCTTCGGACATCCGTAGCTCGTAGACGCAGTAGGCAAACAGCGAGGAGCAGGCACGCTCGCGGTGAGCGCCGCGCGCTTCCAGCTCCGCGAGGTGAGCGAGCACCTCGGCGAGCAGTGTGTTGGCTCGACCGGTGAGTCGTTTGACCTCGGCATGCAGCATTTCGTCGGAGAGCTCGGAGAGCGCAGGCGTCGTCATGCTTCGAGTCTACACCCATGAAAATGGGCCCTATCGCTGGCGCGTGATTGGCTTTCAGCAGGGGATTGGCCTCGCGAGTCGGTGCCGCCCCGCGAGCGCGAGGGCGAGGCGCTCAGGGCTTCTGCCGAGCCGCTGAAACCCTGACTGTCGATCGCGACGCGCCAACGCACGGGAAACCTGTCAAGGGAGAAGCACCTCAGCCGAGCAGTGGGCTTGGTGCCGGCGAGCGCCGCGCAGCGCCCGCTTGCCCAAACCATGCAGCTATGCCGGTGGCGTCTGCAGCGCGCAGCCCATGGCGGCCGCGATCACGCACAGGTCGTGGGCGTCGATCTCGAAGTTTCCGCGGCGCGCGAGCATGCCCCAGTTGGGGTGCTGCTGCGCGAAATGGAGGTGCGGAAGCAGGGGTCGGATCGGTGCGGCGTGCGCTCCGGCTACGTAGGCCACGTCCTTGCGAAAGGGGACGAAGCCGCCGCCCATGTCGAAGGGGTACGCCGTGTCGCTCAGCACGCGGGCGAGGGCAGTGAAGGCGCGCAGGGGTTCGCCGCCACGGAATTCCGTGGTCGGGGAGTAGTATGCGAGCCAGTCGCCAGGTTTCATGCGCTCGAGCGGCGCCCGCTTGCCGTGGCAGACCTGGGTGAAGCCGCCGGCCTTGCCGCGTTCGACGTGGGCCTGCGAGATGACAGCGACCCAGGCGCGTGCGCCCGGCGCGATGTGGATGGGGTTGTTCATGCGTCGATCTTGTTCTCCATCGCTGACAGTTTCTGTCAGCAGTGGAGGCGCCGCGCCGGAGCCGGCAGGGTTGCCCCTCTGTTGCGACCCGGGGCATGCGGAAATGGTCAAACAGACGCGCTCGATCGAGCTCGCACCGTGCGCTCTGGGTTGCTCGCCGAGCCGGCAGCGAGGCATGAGCATTGCACGAGTGGGCTGTCATGACGTCGGGGCAGCTCTCCAGCGAACGGGACTTCGAGGCGGATCGGCGCGCGATGGTGGACGATCAGCTGCTGCGCCGCGGCATCTCCGACCAGCGGGTGCTCGAAGCGTTCCTCCACGTGCCGCGTCAGGAGTTCGTCGAGGCCGGGCTGCGCGAGTTTGCTCATCGCGATACGCCGCTGTCGATCGGCAACGGTCAGACCATCTCTCAGCCGTACGTGGTCGCCCTGACCGCGCAGGCGCTGGCGCTCACGGGCAGCGAACGGGTGCTGGAGGTGGGCGCAGGCTCCGGCTATGCCGCCGCGATCCTGAGCCGGCTGGCGCGCGAGGTCTACACGGTGGAGCGCCACGAAGGGCTCGCGGCCACGGCAGCGGAGCGGCTGGAGCGGCTGGGCTATGCGAATGTAAAGGTGCTGGTGGGCGACGGTACGCTGGGCTGGCCCGAGCACGCGCCCTTCGATGCGATCGCCGTGGCCGCCGCAGCGCCGGAGGTTCCCCGCGCGCTGCTGGAGCAGCTGGCGCCGGGCGGGCGGCTGTTGATCCCGGTGGGCTCGAGCTCGTCGCGGCAGGTGTTGCTGCGGATCACGCGCGAGGGGGACGAGTTTCGCGAGGAGCCGATCCTGGATGTGCGCTTCGTGCCGCTGATCGGCGAGCAGGGCTTTGCGCCGCGCCAGGAGCGGCAGCGGGGGCAGCGCGGCGACCTGCCGCAGCTGATCCGGGAGGTCGCGGAAGGGCTGGACGGCGCGGTCGGCGCGCGCGCGATCGACGCGTTGCTGGAGCGCATCGGCGACGCGCGGCTGGTCTTGCTCGGCGAGGCGACGCACGGCACGAGCGAGTTTCAGCGCCTGCGAGCGCGCATCAGTCGCGCCCTGATCGAGCGCAAGGGCTTCTCCTTCGTGGCCGTCGAAGCGGACTGGCCGGATGCCGCGCGCATCGACGAGTTCGTGCGCGGCGCCGGGCGGCGATCGGGCTTCGAGTTCACGCCGTTCGCGCGCTTTCCGAGCTGGATGTGGCGCAACCGGGAGACCGATGAGTTCATGCGCTGGTTGCGCGATCACAACCAGTCGCGCCCCGAGCAGCAGCCGAAGGTCGGCTTCCACGGGCTCGATCTCTACAGCCTGTTCACCTCGATCGGCCTGGTGCTGGAGTACCTGGACCGGGTCGATGGCACCGCGGCTCGTATCGCCCGCGCGCGCTACGGCTTGCTCACGCCCTGGCAGCAAGACCCGGCCGCTTACGGGCGCGCAGTACTGGCGGGCAAGTACGAGAGCTCCGAGGGAGCGGTCGTGCGCATGCTGCAGGACCTGCTGGCGCGCCGCCTGGAATACGTGGAGAGCGGCGATGGCGTCAGCCGCGAGCGCTTCTTCGATGCGGCGCAGAACGCGCGCCTGGTGGCGGACGCCGAGGCCTACTACCGCGCGCTCTACTACGGCTCCGACCGCTCCTGGAACCTGCGCGATCGGCCTGCTGGCGCACTACGGGCCCGACGCGAAGGGCATCGTGTGGGAGCACAACTCGCACATCGGTGACGCCGCCGCGACCGAGATGAGCAGCCGCGGGCAGCTGAATCTGGGCCAGCTGTGCCGCGAGCGCTTCGGGCGGCTGTGCTACAAGGTCGGCTTCGGCACCGATCACGGCAGCGTGGCGGCGGCCTCGGAGTGGGGCGGCCCCGTGGAGGTGAAGCGCGTGCTGCCCGCGCGCGCCGACAGCTACGAACGCATCTGCCACCAGAGCGAGCTGGCGTCGTTCCTGTTGCCGCTGCGCGAGGCCTCGCGAGCGAGCGTGCGCGACGCGTTGCTCGAGCCGCGCCTGGAGCGCGCGATCGGCGTGCTGTACCTGCCGGAGAGCGAACTTTCGAGCCACTACTTCCACGCCAGTCTGCCGCGTCAGTTCGACGAGTACCTGTGGATCGACGAGACGCGCGCCCTGGAGCCGCTGCCCGGGCCGGCCGCGCGCGGGCTGGATCTGCCGGAGACGTATCCGTTCGGCTTGTGACGCGGGCGCTACCCGATGGCGCAGCCTAGGGGCCGCCGGACACGGGCCAGCCGTCTTCATCCCAGGCCAGCTCGGAGATGCGCAGCTGTGAGGCGCCGTTGCTGGTCGCGTAGGCGTGGTAGACGTTGAAGGCGCGGCTACCGTCGAACAGGACGGCGTTGTGCCCGGGCCCGGCCCAGTCCGCGTCGCCGGAGAGCAACAGCGTGCCGCCGCCGTTCAGCAACGGGGTGCCGGCGCGATCGACGTAAGGCCCGAGCAGCTCGCGCGAACGCCCGACGCGCAGGTTGTACGTGCTGTCCGCGCCGCGGCAGCAGGCATCGAACGAGACGAACAGATAGTAGTAGCCGCAGCGGCGGACCAGAAACGGGCCCTCGATCGCTCCGCCCCCGCGCGACGCGAGCGGATGGAGTTGCGTGCCCGAGCGCGCCCCCTCGGCAGTGAGCTGCGCCAGCTGGATCCCGCTCCAGAAGCTGCCGAACGCGAGCCAGGCTGTCCCGGTCGGGTCGAGGATCACGTTGGGATCGATGGCGTTGAAGTCGTCGTTCTGACCGGGAGAGTTGGAGCAGAGCACGGGGCCGTGATCGGTCCAGCTGCCCGCGTCGAGGTCCGCGCGCGTCGCGTGGCCGATGCAGGGAGCGATTGCTGCCGAACGACGAGACCGAATAGTACAGATGGTACTGGCCGCCGAAGTACGAGATGTCCGGCGCCCAGATGTTGCGCGGCTCGTAAGCGGGGACCGCTTGCTGGAACCAGGCGGGGGTGCTGGGGAAGACGTCGGGCTGCTGCGTCCAGCGCAGCAGGTCGGGCGAAGTCTTGACCGAGATGCCGTTGCCCGTGCTGAAATAGTGGTAGCGACCGCCGGCGGCGAGGATCACCGGATCGTGCGCGCCCAGGTTCCCGCTGAGCTGCAGGCTGCGCGGAGGCTGCGCCGGATCGAGCACGCCCACGTCGCAGCGATCGCCCAGCGCCGGCGCGCCACCCGCGTCCGCGCCACCCGCGTCCGCCGGGCTCGCTGCGCCGGCGTCGAGCAGGGGCGCCAGCGCGCCGGGCAGGGCGAGGCCTGGCGTGGCCGGCAGCTCCGTGCTCTGCGCGGGAGTTCCACTCGGTGAAAGCGCGGGTTCACCCGGCGTGAGCTCGCCAGCTCCGCCCGCAGCTGCCGGAGCAGCCTCGACCGTTCGCGCCACCGGCGCATCGGGCGCGCAGCTCCCACCCAGGGCGGGCAACAGGAAAGCCAGAGCTTCGAGCCTACGCGGGGCCATGCAGACGGAGAGTATCAGACCCGGACCGCCTCGACGCGCAACTCGCGCTCCTTCCGAACCCGCACAGCGTCGCTTCGCAGATCTGCTCCGCCCGCTCGCTCCGCTGCTCCGTGGGATCCTAACGCCTGACCTCCGGCCCCTGTTCGGGCCGCTGCAGGCCATACCGCTCCAGCTTTCGGTACAGCGTGTTGCGCGGAATCCCCAGCGTGCGCGAGACCACGCTCACATTCCAGCGCGCGCCGCGCAGGGCGTGCAGGATGCGCTCGCGCTCCTCGGCTTCATACTCACGCCGCGAGCGGCTGCGCAGCGCGCGCGGCGCCGGCCGGCTCAGGTCCAGATCGTCTGCGCGCAGGCGCGCGTGGCCCGACAGGACCAGCGCTCGGGTCAGGATGTTCTCCAGCTCGCGCACGTTGCCGGGAAAGGGCTGCGCCGCGAGCGCGCGCAGCGCGTCCGGCGCCAGCTCCGGCGGGGCGCGCCCCAGCTCCCGCGCGCGCCGCTCCAGGATCCTGCGGCACAGCTCGGGCAGATCCTCGATGCGCTCGCGCAGCGCGGGCAGGCGCACCTCCAGTACCGCCACGCGGTAGAACAGGTCCTGCCGGAAGCGCCCCGCCTCCACCTCTCGCGCGAGCTCGCGATGCGTCGCGCACACCAGCCGCAGATCGAGCGGCCGCGCTTTTTCCGCCCCCAGCGGGCGCACCTCGCGCTCCTGCAGCGCGCGCAGCAGCTTGGCCTGGGTGGCCAGCGAGAGCTCGCCGATCTCGTCCAGGAACAGCGTGCCGCCGCTGGCGGAGAGCATCAGGCCGGTCTGATCGCGCTCCGCGCCCGTGAACGCGCCGCGCACGTGCCCGAACAGCTCCGACTCCAGCAGCCCTTCGGGGATGCTGGCGCAGTTCACCGCCACGAACGGCGCCGCGCGCCGCGCGCCGTGCACATGGATGGCGCGCGCGATCAGCTCCTTGCCCGTGCCGCTCTCGCCCTGGATCAGCACGTTGACGTCGGAGTCTACGATCCGGTCGAGCTCGTGCAGCACCCGGGTCATGCGCTCGCCGCGGCCCGCGATCTGCTGGTAGTCGTAGCGGAACTCCAGCGTGCGGCGCTGCTGCTCGAGCTGCTCGCGCAGGCGCGCGAGCTGGCGGTCCTTGCCCGAGGACAGCCGCTCGACGCTGCGCTTCTCCTGCTGCAGCTGCTGGGAGCGGCGCGCCAGCTGCTCATGCAGGCGCGCGTTGCTGAGCGCCACTGCGACGTGATCGGCGAGCGAGAGCAAGAGCTCGCGCGCGGCTTCCCCGAGCCGCGTGCGCTCCAGCCGGCTATCGACGTAGAGCGCCCCGAGCGGCTCGGAGGGCGTGGCCACCGGCACGCACAACACGGCCTTCAGGCGCTGCGCATGCACCGAGCCGAAGCCCTCGAGCCGCAGGTCGCTGCCGGCGTCCGTGGTGAGCAGCGCCTCGCCGCTGGACAGCACGCGCTCGACGATGCTGGAGCTCGGCCGTGCTGCTGGATCAGCGCCACTGCGCGTGCTGAGCCGCACCGAGCCGTCGGCCTCGCGCAGGAATAGAAAGCCGCGCTCCGCGTTGCACAGCTCCACTGCCGCCTCCACGGCGTACTCGAGCACGCGCTCCAGCGAGAGCGAAGAGTTGATGCGCCGGCTCAGCGATAGCAAGCGGCGCAGCGCGGCCGCCTGATCCATGGCGCCGCCGGGCGCGCTCGCGAGCTGGGTGAAGCGCAGCAGGCCGGCGCGGCGCGGATCGGCCCAGAAGCTCTGGCGCAGCTCGTCGGGCAGGCGCGCGCCCAGGCGATCCCAGGTCTTGCGCGCGGCCTCGAAGGCCTCCCCGAGCCGCGGGACACCGCACGCCTCCGCCGCGAAGCACAGCTCCGTCTCCAGGCGAGCGGCGAGCAGCTGCTGGCCCGCGAGCTCTGCGCGCTCGCGCGCCTGGCGGCCGCGCTCGAGCGCGGCGGCATCCCGGCGCCGCGCGCCGAGCCGCAAGTACACGAGCTCGGCGCGCAGGCACTGATCCTCCGCCGCCAGCGCGCTCGCGCGGCGCTCCGCCTCCGCAGCGCGCGCTTGCGCCTCGTCCAGCTGATCGCGCTGCAGCTCCAGCTCCGCACGCCCGAGCTCCGCCTCGATCCGTTCGCGCTCCAGCCCCAGCTGCTCGAAGCCCCGCGCCGCGCTGCCGAGCGCGCTGTCGGCGATCTGCAGCTCGCCGCGCGCCAGCGCGATCTCGGCGCGGGCCAGCGCCAGGGCGGGCGCGAAGTGAGCCAGGCGGGCTTGCGCGGCGCGTGCCTCGAGCAGCTCCAGATCGGTGCGCACCCGCTCGAAGTCGCCGACCTCGATGCGCGCGTTGATCAGATTGTAGCGCAGGCTCAGCTCGGTGTTCTCGCGGCCCACGGCGCGGGCCACGGCCAGCCCCTGCTGGTACTGCTCGATCGCGCCACCCAGATCCCCGAGCTGCCACAGGGCGGTGCCCAGGTTCAGCTGGCAGGTGGCCAGCAGATCATCGAGCCCTGCCGCCTCGGCCACCTCCAGCGCGCGCGCGTGCTCCTGGCGGGCGAGCGCGGGCTTGCCGGTGCGGAACGCGCTGAGCGCGCGATACCCGAACAGCCGGCAGCGATCGCGCGGGGCCAGCAGCGCGGCGCTGCTGGCGGCGGCGGCGAAATGAGCGTCCGCCTCGCCAGCGCGCCCGCCGTACAGCGCGGCCACGCCGAGTGCCTCTTGGGCCAGCGCGGCATCGGCGCCCGCGGCGCCGGCCTGCAGAGCCTGCTGCGCGGCAGCTCCGACTCCAGCGTAGTCAGCGAGCTGAATCCGCGCGCGGCCGAGCGCGAGCAGAGCCCGCACGCGCAGCGCAGCCGAGAGACCGGGCAACGCGCGCTGCAGCAGGGCGTGCGCGCGCGCGCCCCTGCCGAGCCGCGTCAGCGCCTCCGCGCCGAGCACGCGCGCCCGTTCGCGCAGGGGCGGCGCGGGCCGAGCGCGCAACAGTCGCGCGGCCACGCTCAGCGCGCGGCGCGGCTCCTGCGCGAGCAGACAGATCTCGAGCAGGCAGCCCAGCGCTTGCGGCGTCTGCGGCGCGGACAGCTCCGCCAACCGCGTGAACGGCGCCGGCCGCGCGCGCCACAGCGCCTCGGCGGCCAGCAAGCGCGCCCCGCTCTCCTGGGCGCGCCCGCCCAGCAGCAGGTGCCGCGCCGTCTCGGCCTCTTGCTCCGCGGGTGACGCACCCAGGGCGCCGCTGGCGAAGCGCGCGGCCAGCTCGCGATGGCGCTCCTGCACCAGCTCCCCGCCGAGCGCGCGCTGCAGCTGCTCGCGATCGACCAGCGCGCTCAGCTGCAGCGAGGCCCCGTTGCGCTGCAACAGCCCGGGCCCGAGCGCGAACTCGAAGTCGGCGCTGTCCAGGCCGAGCGCCTGCGGCGCCAGCTCCCCATCGAGCGCGACCACCAGCGCCAGCAGCGCGCGTTGCGGCGCGCTCAGCGCGTTCGAGCTCGCCAGCAGCTCCGTGCTGGGCTGGCTGCGCGCCTGAGGCGCGTCGCCCGAGAGCCGCCCGAGCGCGCTCTCGATGCGCGCCGGCAGGCCCTCGCAGCTGCGCGCCAGCTCGGCCAGCGTGCGCTGCGAGAAGGCTTGCCCCGTCCACTCGCCGAGCGCCGCGGCGTCGAGCGGCGCGAGCGCGATGCGCTCGGCGCCCAGACCCGGCAGCGGCGCGACCCCCGCCACCAACAGACCGATGCGCGCCTCGGGCTCCAGGCTGCGCGCCAGCTGCGCGAGCAGCTCCGCGTCCGCGCCCCGCGCCAGGTCGGCGTCGTCGACCACGAACAGCGTGGGCTCGTTCTGCTGGCGCAGCGCCGCGAGCGCGCCGATCATCGCCCGCGCGCCCGGCGCAGCCTCGGCGCTCCCGAGCAGCGCCCCGAGCGCGCCTGGCTCGCGCCCGTTGCAGCGCAGCACGCTCAGCTCCAGCTCGGCGCGCGCGGACAGCTCGCGCAACAGGCGCGTCTTGCCGGCGCCGCGCCGCCCCTCGAGCGCCAGCACACGAGGCCCGGGCCGCGCCGCGAGCAGCTCCGCCAGCCAGGCCCCGAAGCGCTCGCGCTCCGCGCTGCGCCCGACCAGCCGCAGCGAGCGGGCGCTCCAGGCGCCGCGCGACGGGCGCGCGCCGCGCGCGCCCACGACCGCGAGCACGCTCTGCACGTCGCTCGGACGCTGCTCGGGCTGCTCCGCGCACAGCCGCTCGGCGAGCTCGGCGAGCTCGCGCGGGGGCCGCTGCCCGGCGAGCTCGAACAGCTGCTTCAGGCAGCGCCCCGCCGCATACAGATCGACGCTCGGCTCCGCTCTGCCGCCGGCGGCCAGCTCCGGCGCGATGAAGCCCGGTGTGCCCGCGAGCTGCTCGGAGAAGCGCCCGCGCGGGCGCGCGCAGCCCAGATCGATCAGCACCCCGCTGCCATCGCGCCGCACCAGGATGTTGTCGGGCGTGAAGTCCCCGTGCAACACGCCCAGCGCGTGCAGCGCCGCAAGGCCC
>DASTRX010000057.1:0-5115 GCA_035760985.1 Polyangiaceae bacterium | reverse complement strand
GAGCCCGCGGCACCTGCCGAGCCCGGCGCGCCGCCGGCGGAGAACACGGCGTCGCGCCCGACGCCGCCGCGGCTGCTCGAGAACGTCGAGCCCGCGTATCCCGAGTCGCAACGCGCCAGCGGACAGTCCGCGCACGTCGGCTTGACCCTGAAGCTCGACGACGCGGGCAACGTGAGCGACGTGTCCGTGACGGAGTCGGGCGGCCCCGACTTCGACGCCGCCGCGCTGGAGGCCGCGCGCCGCCTGCGCTTCGAGCCGGCGCGCATCGGCGATCGCCCGATCCCCTCCAAGATCCCCTTCCGCTTCGATTTTCAGCTGGCCGCGCCGGCGCCGGTCGTGGCCGCACCGGTGATCGCCGCGCCTCCCCCGCCCCCGATCGCCCCTGCCGGCGGCGAGGCCACCCTGGACGTGGAGGTGGAGGGTGACCGCCCGCCGCGCGAGCCCACCAAGCGCGTGCTCTCGCAGGAAGAGATCACCAAGATCCCCGGCACCAACGGCGACGCCTTGAAGTCGCTGCAGAACCTGCCGGGCGTGGCGCGCCCCCCTGGCCTCGACGGCGCGCTGATCGTGCGCGGCTCGTCCCCGCGCGACTCCGAGTTCTTCGTCGACGGCAGCAACGTGCCGCTCGTGTATCACTTCGGCGGGCTCTCCTCGGTGGTACCGAGCGAGGTCCTCGATCACATCGATTTCTACCCCGGCAACTTCGGGCCCGAGTACGGCCGCATCTCCGGCGGCGTGGTCGACGTGGGCGTGAAGTCACCGCAGAAGGATCACATCGGCGGGCTGCTACAGTTCGACCTGATCGACGGCCGCGTGCTGGTGCAGGGCCCGATCGGCGACAAGACGCGCTTCCTGCTCGGCGGGCGCCGCTCCTGGGTCGACGCCTGGCTCGGACCGACACTGCGCAGCGCCGGCGTGCAGGTCTCGACGGCGCCCGTCTACTACGACGCGCAGGCCATGATCGAGCACGACGTGACCCGGGACACCACGCTGCGCCTGTTCGTGTTCGGCTCCGACGACAAGCTGAAGCTGCTGTTCGCCAGCCCCGACGCCAGCGACCCCGCGACGGGCGGCGACCTGCTGCTGCACACCGGCTTCTCGCGCGTGCAACTCTCGGCGGACACGCGCCTCACCCCCGAGCTGCGCTGGCGCAACATGGTCTCGCTGGGCCACGACGTGGAACAGATCGGTGTCGGCAACCTCGCCACCAACACCCGCATCAACGCGCTCAACCTGCGCTCCGACCTGCGCGCGCAGCTCTCGGACATCGTCACGCTGAACGGCGGCCTCGACGTCCAGACCGGCACGTACGACGTCGCCTGGCGCGTGCCGCCCTTCGACATCGACACCGGCGACTTCGGCGGCCCCGCCTATGGCCGCCCCGTGACGGAGCTGAAGGCGGACGGCAGCTGGCTGCGCCCCGGCGCCTACGCGCAGGCGGAGCTCACGCCGCTACCGGGCTTGAAGCTGCTGCCCGGCGTGCGCACTGACTACATCCGCGACGCCAGCCAGTGGACGTTCGATCCGCGGCTGGGCCTGCGCTGGGACCTCTACCCGAGCTCGCTCCGCACCACACTCAAGGGCGGCGTCGGCGTGTTCCACAAACCACCGGAGGCGTACGAGACCATCCGCCCCTTCGGCAACCCCGACGTGCGCAGCGAACGCGCGCTGCACTACAGCCTGGGCATCGAGCAAGAGCTGTCGCGCCCGATCGAGGTCTCCGTGGAGGGTTTCTACAAGGACCTGAGCAACCTGGTCGTCTCCACCCCATCGACCTCGACCGAGAGCGGCGTCGACTACGCCAACCTCGGCAAGGGCCGCACCTACGGCGCCGAGTTCCTGCTGCGCTTCAAGCCCGAAGGACGCTTCTTCGGCTGGGTCGCCTACACGCTCTCGCGCAGCGAGCGCAAGGACTCGGCGGACGAAGCCTGGCGCCGCTTCGAGTACGACCAGACGCACATGCTCACGGCGCTCGGCAGCTACAAGCTCGGCCGCGGCTGGCAGCTGGGCGCGCGCTTCCGCTACGTCACCGGCAGCCCGTACACCCCCAACATCGGCGGCGTGATGGACTACGACGCCGGCGTCTACTCGCCGCTCGAGCAACAGCCCGAGTACGGCAGCCGCCTGCCCGCCTTCTCCCAGCTCGACCTGCGCGTCGACAAGACCTGGGACTTCGAGAGCTGGAAGCTCAGCGCCTATCTCGACGTGCAGAACGCCTACAACCGCAAGAACACCGAAGACATCTCCTACAACTACGACTACTCGCAGCACAAACAAGCGCAGGGCCTGCCCATCCTGCCGGTGCTCGGCATCCGAGGTGAACTATGAACTCGCTCCGCTCCCTGTCCCCTGCCCTGCTGCTCGGCGCGCTCGCCCTCAGCGCCTGCGACCCCGAGTTCGATCCGGGCAGCCAGGTCGACTCCTTGCGCGTGCTCGCGGTCCGCGCCGACCAACCCTTCGCGCACCCGGGCGACACCGTCCACTTGAGCTCGCTCAGCTACGATCCGCAGGGACGCCCGCTCGAGTGGGCCTGGGCGGCGTGCCCCAGCCCGGCGGGCTCCAGCGTCGAAGATTGCCTCGATCAAGTCCGCGCCAGCGCGGCGGGCGGCGAGCTGCCGATCCTGGCGAGCGGCCCCGGCGTGGACAGCGTCGACGTCCCCGTACCGGCGGACTTGCTGGACGCCATCCCCGAGCAAGGCCGCCAGCAGGCGCTGGCCGGCGTCGTCAGCGTCGCTTGCCCGGGCAGCCTGGAGGTATTGAACGTCGCCTCACGCATCCCCTTCCGCTGCACGGACCCTGCCGGCAACGAGCTCGGCCTCCACGACATGATCGTCGGCATCAAGCGCCTCTTCCTGCGCGAGACCGAGGTCAACCAGAACCCCGTGATCGACGACATCACCTTCGACGGCGAAGTCTGGCCTGCCGACGAAATCAAAGAAGTCGACGGCTGCGCCACCCTTGACTTCGACATCGACGACTGCGAGCTCACCCGCCACAAAATCGCGGCCATCGTCAACTCTGCCAGCACCGAGTCCGGCAGCGACGAATTCGGCCGCGACTTCCACGAGCAACTCATCGTCCAGCACTTCACCACCGACGGCATCTTCGAAGACGAAGTCCGCATCGCCGACGATCCGGAGACCCAGTGGACCGCCCGCGCCAGCTCCGCGGGCAGCACGGTCACGCTGTGGTTCATCGCCCACGACGATCGCGGCGGCGTCACCTGGACCAGCCGCAAGGCGCAAGTGCGCTGACGGGCGGAGAAGAAGAAGGGGGCCGGGCCTGCGCTGCCCGGCCCTGCGCGGCACCTCGGGGCGCGGCGCCCCTCTGCTCGCTGGTACCCGCGCTGCGCGGAGCGTCACCCGCCGCCAGCGTCCGCGCTGAAGACGCCCGCGTCGGGCGCCGTGGCGAGTGGAAATATCACCAATCGGGCTCGGAGCACCTCAGCGTATGCGAGTAGCTCCCATCCACGGCAACGACTGAGGGTTTGCGTCCGAAAATGGGGTCCGCTGCAGACCGCCCCTGGGCGCCGGCGGGCTCCGCTGGCAACGTGCGGCGCGAGCCCCTGAGCACGTTTGTCTTGATCCACGGCGCAGGGGATGTCGGTTGGTACTGGCATCGGGTCGAGGCGGAGCTGTGCGCGCGCGGGCACGATGTCGTGGCGCCCGATCTGCCGGGCGACGATGACTCCCTGCAGCTCGATGACTATGCCACGGCCGTGATCGCGGCCATCGCGGATCGACGCGAGCTGGTGCTGGTGGCGCAGTCCTTCGGCGGGTTTACCGCGCCGCTGGTCGCAGCGCGCCTGCCCGTCACTGCGCTGGTGTTCGTCGCGGGCATGATCCCGGCTCCCGGCGAGGCGCCCAACGACTGGTGGAACAGCACGGGTTACCGCCAGGCAGTTCAGGCACAGGCCGCCCGCGACGGCGTGACCGGCAGCTCGGACCCCTACGTCTGCTTCTATCATGACGTACCGCGCGAGCTCGCCGCTCAGGCATTGAGCAAGGAGCGAGCGCACCCTTCCGCCGCGGCATTGCCGCGCCGTGGCCGCTCGCAGCGCTGCCGCACGTCCCGACTCACTTCATCCTGTGCCAGGAGGACCGCTGCTTTCCTCCCGACTTTCTGCGGCGCGTGGTCGCCGAGCGACTGGGCATCGTGCCCCACGAGATCGCGGCCGGTCACTGCGTGGCGCTGAGCCGCCCGAAGGAGCTGTCGGACCTGCTCCAGCGCCTGCGCGGTTAGAAGGGACAACTCCGCGCAGGACTGCTCTGTGAAATTTCGTACGCCTCATGGGCGTCGGGAACTGCAACGAACCCTACGGATACCCGTCCGCAGCGACCGTGCCGCAGCTGTGCGGGCCAGGGTGTAGCTCGAGCTCATTACCCCGGCAGCAGGTCTGCTCTGCGAAGGCGGCCGTCCCGCAGCGTCCGACAGGGAGAAATCATCGAACCTCGAGTCGAGGTTGGAAAGTCCGGGATAAAGCCACAGGACTACTAGAATCCTGGTTACGCACCTGTGCAGGCGATGCCCAGGCCCATCATCGCGATCTTTGCAAGCAGGCTTTCGTAGCGCCGGCGAGCGCACCCAGCGCCGCGCATCTGCCGTGGGCGGTGCAACCTCTTCGAGCGAATCGAGTTGAGGTTTCCTGGGAAACCTGTCGTCCCGGCGCGCGCCGCCCGCCGCGTGCCGAGTGCCGCGCGTCTGCCGTGGGCCGCGCCCCCCCCTTCGAGCAACTCGAGTTGAGGTTTCCCGGGGAACCCGTCGTCCCGGCGCGCGCCCCCCGCCGCGTGCGCTTTCTCCTCGCTTTCGCTTCCGGTCCCCCAATGCGCGACGCTTCCATCTCCGCCGCGAGCGTCGCCGCGGTCGCCTTGCCATCGGGATCGACCTGGTCGGTCTACCTGGGGGCCTCGCCGAAAGGGATTACCTATGACCGATCGGTAGCAGGCTGTACCGTTGGCAACTGCAGGCGGCAGGGCGGTGGCTCGTGCGCGAGTCCCTGCCAGGTGCCCCCGCTGCGCGCAGCCGTCTGGCGCGAGGCGGTCGCGCGCGGCGTTCGATGCCGCGCGTGGGTTCGAACACTGCTCCCCTCCCGCGTCCGCCCGCAGCGCGAAGCGC
>DASTRX010000056.1:0-26501 GCA_035760985.1 Polyangiaceae bacterium | reverse complement strand
TACCGGAGCCGAGCAAATCTTTGCGCAACAATGGCGCCGGGCAGGAAATGAAATTCTGGACGATCAAGTGCTGCAGCAACTCGGCGCTGTCCAGCAGCCGATCCGGCGGGAGCGGCGCACGCCATTCTCCGAGTGGACGGCCCTGCGCGTCCACATAGCGGACGGGGTGGAAGATCAGGCCCGCCTCGCGATGACGATCCACCATGACTCGCAGCCTGGCGACTCGCTGCGGATGCCAGACGTCGTCCGTGTGCAGCATGCAACAGTAGCGTCCACGTGCTTGCTGAAAGCCGGCGTTGGTCTTGCTCATCCAGTCTGATTCGCCGGGCGTGATCACCAGCCGAAAGTCGAACCGTCCACGATAGGGCTCGAGCCAGCCGGTGCACTCCTCGGCGGTGCGGTCGACGATCAGACACTCGAAACCACCCTCCGTCTGACGCGCCATCGACTCCAGGGTCTCGCGCACATACGCAGGCCGCCCCCACCAAGGCACGATCACGGAGAGCCAGGGATCGCTCGACATTGCCCTCGCCTGAACCCCCTCAGCGCAGCGCTCGTAGCCGGCGCCGCTCCGCGTCGTCCACGGCCTTGTCCAGATTGCTCTCGTTGCCGGCAATCACGCTGAGCAAGAAGGCGCCAAAGAAAGACTGCACGCCAACCACGAGTGCGGTGGTGCCGGCGATCATGTCGCGTTCCATACTGAGCGCCCCAAAGTGCCCCCCGGCCCAGGTCAGCACGACGTTGCCGATCATGAGAACGCCGGTGGCAATGAGCAGCAGCGAGATCAGGAGCTGCGTCTCGAGTCGGGAGCAGCGATACAAGAGAGCCAGAACCGGAGTAACCTGACGATAACCGTTGCGAATGCCGACCAGCGTGGCGGCAAGAGCAAACAGCACCGAGAGATGGCCGCAGGCTGTCATGCCCATGGCAAGTGCCATCCAGTGGTCACCGAACCAGAACGGTCCAACCGCGACCACGGAACCGGGCGGCTTCGTGAGCAAGAGCGCGAACAGCGCGACCCCGGCGCTCACCAGGACCAGGCCAGGAATTAGATAGAGCCAGGCTGGGCTCAGCATGATCAGGTAGCGCAGGTGGCGCCAGCCATCGCGAAAGGGCCGCAAGTGCGGCGGACGGTCGCGCCCATCCGGGCGTAGCACGATCGGTACCTCGCAGCGCTTGCAACCGAGCAACGCTGCTTTAATCACCATCTCGCTCGCGAACTCCATGCCCAATGACGTGGGATTGATACGAAGAAAGGCTAGCTTGGTGAAGGCGCGCAGCCCTGAGTGTGCATCACTGAAGCCCGAACGAAAGAACAGGTTCAGCACGCCGGTGAGGATGGGGTTGCCAATGTAGCGGTTCTTCCAGGGCATGGCGCCGGGCAGGATCTGCCCAGCAAAACGCGAGCCCATGCACAACTCGTGGCCGCTCTCCAGCGCTTCGACCATGGCCACGCCGTCACAGAAATCATACGAGGCGTCCGCATCGCCCATCACGATGTAGCGCCCGCGCGCACACAGAGCCCCGAAGCGCAGCGCAGCGCCGTAGCCGCGCACGGGGCAGTGTACTACGCGGGCACCGAGCCGCTCCGCCAGGTCGGGCGAGCCGTCGCTGCTGCCATTGTCCGAGATCAAAATCTCCCCTCTGAGCGAGAAGCGCTCCGCCAGTCTCTGGAGCGCAACGCGCGCGGTCTCGATGCACGCCGGTAAGGTGCGTGCCTCGTTCAGGCAGGGCATCAAGATCGTGACATCCAAATCCGTGCGCGACGGCGGCGGAAACGTCTGCAGGGCTCCCTGGCCACCGGCAGGCGGCGGCACCGGCACCGCGTGCGTGGAAGACACGGGTTCCCGCGGAGCGGATTCGACAGGCACGGAGCGAGTGGACATGAGCAGCGGATTGCAGCGGGCGGCAGCCCATCCTCACGACGGTCAGCGCCGAAACATGCAAAAGTCCCACCTCGGGGCCGAGGCGGTGTGCCCGCCGGGCCCAGGCAGGCGCCGGATCTGCTACCCCGGCGCCAGCACGCCTTCCTCTCAGCTCGCGCTAGCGCGCGGGCGGAGCACAGCGCAAAGGCTGAGGCTCTTGCGGAACCGCTCGCGGCCACGCTGCAGCCACAGAGAAGTCAAATAGGCGCTGCCCAGCAGACGAAACAACTGCGGCGCCGCCCGCAATGCCCGCCGAGCCAGCGTCTTGGCACGTGTATCGCTAAAGATAACCTGACCGCGCTCGTCCAAGCTCTGCGGCTTCGTCGCGATACGCGGCTGGTCTGCACGAGGCCGCCCATAAAAACTCGAAAAGTCCACGAACGAGAGCGACAGCCCGAGCTCCCAGGCGAGCCGGCGCAGCGACGTCTCCGAAAACCACCACAGGTGGATCGGGGGCGGATCCGTGTCCCACGCGTGCCGAAGCGGATAGATACTGCGATTGGGCGTGGTCAGGATCAGCGCGCCACCGGGTTCGAGCAGCCTCGTCGCCTGCACCAGGAATGCTTTGGGGTCCGGGAGATGCTCGATCACCTCGGTCGCTATCACGACATCCACACGCTCGCGCGCCGCCCCCAGTTGGACGAGATCAGCAACTCGGTAGTAATCTCCAAAGTGAGCACGCGCCGCCGCCACCGCCGTCTCGGACACGTCGACACCCGTGCAAGCGTGGCCCGCGCGCTGGAGAGCGTACGTGAGATAGCCAAACCCCGAACCGAGCTCCATCAGACGCAACGGCCGCGACCGCCCTCCCGCCACCTGACCCAGCGCCTCGCGGACGCCCCAGTACACGTCTTCTTGCCTGCACAGATCAGCGAGTGGATCAGGCGAGGTCAGTAACTGTTCGCGGTAGCGCAGGTATCGCTCGTAACCCGGCAGATGCTCGGCCACCTGGTACACGCGCTCGTACAGCGAAGCATCGACGCGCAGAGGTTCTGCGAAGCTGGTTTCGCACTCGTCACACTCGTAGAGGTCGTAGCGCGCCGGGGCTTGGAATCCACAGTGCTGCGAAAAGGACAGACGCGCATTCCCGCCACACAGGCGGCAGCGTGATCTAGCGGTTTCGAGAGTAGCCGAAGACGACATGAGCAATGCTGGTGGCTTGGACAGATATGGCAAAAAGCTCAGCGCCTCAGTAGCCCCAGCTGCTCGTCAAACGCCGCAGCCAGGTGGTCCACCTTGTGAGGCGCGATCGTCGGGCTGGGCAACAGATTGCCGTAGGCATCCTCGAACCCCAGCAAGGTGAGGCGAGGCGCCGCCACTTCCATATCCATGCGTAAGAACATGCCGTCGATGCGCAACTGCGCCCGAATGATCCCTTTACGCTCGGTCGAGTAGGTTTCCAAGAAAGAGTCGCGGGTTTCACCGGCAAGCCAGTCAATCCCGTGCACGTGCTCCAGCGGCTGGTGCTGTCCCGTAAGCACATGTAGAACAGTGGGTAGCACGTCGACATGCTCCGTTTCATGCTCGATCCGCGACCGCTCCACCCCCGGACCGACCATGGCAAACGGCGTTTTGGTCACGATCTCCGAGAAGCCGTAGCCGTGGGCGTAGTGGCCATCGTCGTACAGCGATTCGCCGTGGTCACCCGTGAAGATCACCAGATTTCGCTGGGGGTCTAACCTGCCGATGGCGTCGGCCACAACGTCATCGATGAACCGCACGCTGTTGCGATAGCGATTTCTGTGTGGAATCTGTACGTCCGGTCCCAGCGTCGTTGAATCCGTCACCAACCAGGTACTGTGTGCCACCGGACGATCGATCTCGTACTCCGGCGGATACTGATACTCGAAGTGAGTCGACATCAACAGCACGATGGCAAACACCGGCTTGCTGCTCGTGGCAACGGTGTTCACCATATTGTCCAGTGCTCGCTTGTCCCACTCCGGCCACGTCCCCCGATCATCGTGAACAAAGCGGTCCATGGTCTGCGGATTCAGAAACTCCTCTCGCCGCAGCCAGACCTTCGGATGACCGGTGAAGTAGTCGCACTCATAGCCGCTCGCCCGCAGGGTCACGCAGAACTGCGGCGGCACTCGCGCGTCGAGAGTCTGGTGGTAGACCGCGGGGCTGCGCCCATACAGCAGCGCAAACGCGGCCGCCTGGGAAAAGATGGTCCCGGGCCCGTGCGCGCCCGCCACCATGCCACCCTGGGCCCAGCGCGTCAGGCGCGGCATCAACTCGTCACCGAAGGCGTCTTGGCGCAGACTCTCGGCGACGATCAGGATCACATTGGGTGGCTTCGACGGCACTGGCACCGGCCTCGGATCGGCGGGCCTGCCGGTGAAGAGGGTCGGATAGGCGCTGCGATAGCTCTCCCGTAATCGCGGGTACAGCTCGCGAAGCAGCGGGTCGGTCAGCACGGTGTCGTCCTGCTCCGAACCAGGTCTGAGGTCGACGAGCAACGTTCCGTAGGCTCGCTCTTGCAGAGCGAAATTGCGCCACGCGCTGAGCATGGCGTGGGGTGCGATGCTCAACGCAACGAGCAAGCATCCGGCAGCGCCGGTGAGTGTCCGTTGCAACAGCGGAGTTAGGCGCCCCATGACCGCGGTGCCCAGCTGCCGACACCCAAGGGAGAGCGCACTCGTGGCCGCAAGAGCTAGCACCGCCCACTGCAACAGCATGCGGGCCCAGTTGCTGAGCGAGCCGCCCGCCACATGGCCTTGTGGCTGCAGCGCCACCTGAACCAACTCGAACATGTGCCGGCCAATCGAACGCTGCAGGTCCAGATCCACGAGCATGAGGAACAGGACACAACTCGCCAGACCGATGTAACAGCGTCTGCCGAGTCTGACCCGACCAAGCCTTTGCAGTAGTGCCTCGGTCAGCAGTGCGGGCAGCAGCAGTACCAGCGATGTCGACATGGCCGACATCGGCAACAGCCAGTGCTCGTCAGCAATGAGATGCAGGCGTGACAGCCCGAGCAGCTCTTCCGCCCCCGCATGCTGCACGGTGAGATAGAAGAGCGGAGGCAACGCCAGAGTCGTCAGAAAGGGCCCCGCTAGGCTGGCTCGCTCCGCTGGTCGGCGTGCAGACTGCTCTACCAGGTCGCTGGCAGTCAACGCCGCAAATGGAGGAATCGACGACATCCGAGCCACGTCAATCGTTACGTTTCAAGCATCCACCTCAAGCCTCCATCGAAGAATCCGCCACATCCCCCGGATCCAGATGGTGCTTCTCCAGCCGATACCGTAACGACCGGAACGTAATCCCCAGCAGCTGCGCCGCCGCCTTGCGCACCCCGCCGGTTCGTTCGAGAGCCTCCAGCATCAGCCGCCGCTCCACCTCGCCCATCACCTCGTCCAGGTTGCAGCCCTCCTCGGGCAAGGAAATGAGACTCGGTCCAGTGTTGGCGGCCATGCCGCTCACCTCGCGCGGCAGATCGCCGAGGCCGATGGCGCGCGAGCCGGCGAGCGCGACCGCGCGCTCGATGATGTTCTCCAGCTCGCGGACGTTGCCCGGGTAGGTGTAGCGCTCGAGGGCGCGCAGCGCGTCGGCGGTGAGGCCTCGCACGTCTTTGCCCATCTCCTTGGCGAAGCGCTGGACGAAGCGTTCGGTGAGCGCCGGGATGTCCTCGGCGCGGTTGCGCAGCGGCGGCAACTCCACGCGGATCACGTTCAGACGGTAGTACAGATCCTGGCGGAAGCGACCTTCCGCCACCTCCGCTTCGACGTCGCGGTTGGTCGCGGCGAGCACGCGCACGTCGATCGGGATCTCCTGGCTGGAGCCGACCGGCTTGACCTTGCGCTCCTGCAGCACGCGCAGCAGCTTGACCTGCAGCGGCAGGCTGAGCTCGCCGACCTCGTCCAGCATCACGGTGCCGCCGTCCGCCTCGCGGAAGATGCCCGTGTGCTTGCCGGTCGCGCCGGTGAAGGCACCCTTTTCGTGCCCGAACAGCTCGCTCTCCATGAGCGCCTCGGGCAGCGCGCCGCAGTTGACGACCAAACATGGTTTGTCGGCGCGGTCGGAGCGCTGGTGGATCGCGCGCGCCACACATTCCTTGCCCGTGCCGCTCTCGCCGGTGATCAGCACCGTGGTGCGCATGGGAGCGACGCGCGAGATCATGTCCAGCACGGCGGTCATCGCCCGGCTCTTGCCCACCAGCAGCTGCGCCGGAGCGCCCTTCTCCATCTGCGCGCGCAGGCGCGAGTTCTCTTCGACCAGGGCGTGCTTCTCGACCGCCTTGCGCACCAGCGCGGCGAGCGCGGAAGGATCGAAGGGCTTGGTGACGAAGTTGAAAGCGCCGGCGCTCATGGCACCGATCGCGTTCTCGACCGAGTTGTGCGCAGTGAGCAGGATCACCTCGGTCCCGGGCGAGCGCTGCTTGGCCGCCGCCAGCACGTCGAGGCCGGAACCCTCGGGCATGGCCAGGTCGGTCAAGATCACGGGGAACGGCTGCGGAGCCTGGTTGATGGCTTCGAGCGCCACCGCGTAGGAGGGCGCCGTGGTCACCGCATACCCTTCACGTCCCAGCAGGATCTCCAGCATACTGCGCAGGCCGGGCTCGTCGTCGACGACAAGGGCGCGGATCTTGGGCGGAACAATCGAAGCCATCAGCGGGTCGGTCCTACCCCCTGCTTACGGCACGCGCCGGGCCGGACCTCGACCGCCGCGCCGCAAATTCGCGCGATCAGGCCTGCCGGGCTTGCACCCTCAGGGGGTTCTCGTACGATCGGGGCGAGGCTTAGGCGTTGAATCGAGCTGGTCGTAAGGTGCCCGCGCCGGAGCGCGTGCCGGAAGCACATCCCGCCCCGCGAGGCGTGTCTCGGTTACATCGGACCCGCTGTAGCCTGCGGAGCGCGCTGGCGTCGCTGCTGGTGGCTGCCTGCAACGGCCAAACGGCGGAGCCACCGCCGCCAATTCCGGCTCCGCCGGACGTCGATCCCTTTCCGGATCCGACCGCGATGGCGATCGACTTTCTGCACGGGCAGGCCACGACGACGGAGTTGACCGTCGTCACCGGCACGACCGAGGAGATCGCCGCGCGCGTCCAGCCTCCCGGCGAGCACCTGGTGCGCTTCGCGCTGGTCGGTCAAGCCAGAAATGCTTTCTTGAGCGACGATCTCGTCCGCACCGATGCGGATGGCATCGCCAAGACGAGTCTGACAGTGCTCTCTGCCTCGCCCGGCTTCGAGGTGCGTGCGGCGGTGGGCGAGCTCAATCAAGCACTGCCCGTGGTGACGCTGGACGCGAACATTGGCACGCTGATCCTCGAGGTCATCTACCCCGGCCATCGCCCGATCCCGGGTTGGGTCGCGAGCGTGCACGTGGGCAGCACCTGCGCCGATCTCACCGACCCGGCCTTCTCCGCTGACGGGGATCACGTCACCGCGGGCGCCGGCGGCACCGTCCAGATCGACAACGTGCCCGCCAACAGGCCGTTGGCCGCGGTGATCCGCGCCGGGCACTTCGCGGGGGGCTGCCGCAACATCGGCGCGCTCAAGGCTGGGGCCAACACCATCACCGAGATCGACGTCGTCGATCGGCCGGTGCAGCTAGCGGAGCTGAGCCTGCGGCTCACGCTCAGCGTCGACGCGACGGACGCGCTCAATCCAGCGCTGGACGAGCTGGCGTTTCGAGCCGTCAAGCCGCTCAACGGCAGCGCGAGCAACGACCTGGACGCGCTGCTCGATGCCATGTCCGAGGTTGCGAACGACTCGGTCGCGTTCGATCAAGCCCGCAGCGAGCGCGACTGGGTGGGAGTGCTCGTGCGCGCGCTGCCCAGCAACCTACCCGGCGCGGGGCTGCGCACGTTCCTGCACGGCTGGATGAGCACGGGCCTCCGCGAGCTGAGCGCTCCGGATGCGATCGTGGGCACTCTCGGGTCGCCCTCCGCCGACGGGCAAGCCAGCCTCCAGCTCGCGACCGTCGCAGGTTTCGATGCCGCGGCCGCGGGCTTTGTGCCCGGCAACGTCGCGCTACTCGGCGCCGAAACGGACGACGTGCTGCGTGTGGGCACGACGCTCACCTGGCAGCCCACCCCCTTTCTGGTCGCGGCCGCGGAGCGCGCGGCGATCGCCGAAAGCCCGGCGACGCGGCACTCGGTCCCCGAAGCGCTGGCCGAAGCCTTCGGCTGCGCCAACGTGGCGGACCTGCTCGTCGACGCCGGCACCACGCCGGGGCAAGCCTACCCCGGCTGCGGCGAGAACTGCATGCTGGCGAACTGCCAGGGAGCGATGAACGAGCTCTGGTCGCGCGTGAAAGACACCAGCTTGCCGAGCGTGCCCTGGCAGCTCACGGGCGCCACGCACGTGACCATCGATACCGAAGCCCGTCCGCAGTCGATCGACGGCAACTGGATCGGCAGCTTGACCCTGAGCGATTTCGGCGACGCTGCGATCGAGGGCCCGATCAGCGGGCAATCCGCGAACTAGCCCCGGCGTGATGCGCCAGGATCCCTGTCACCACGGTCGAACAGAGCGATTGAGGAGTAACCCGACCAGCCGTCGCGCAATGGGCGCATCCTGGCGTCGCGCGCCGCGCTCGGGTTCCGAGCCATGAACGCTCATCGCCGAAGCTTCGTGTTTCCAGCCGTCTTCCGGCTCCTCTGCTGGGGGCGCGTCGAGCCCGGCCACGACCACCTACTTTCCTGAATCCGCTGCCGCTCGTACGGCGCGGCCTCGACACGACACCCGAGGCCTCAAACCTCGATTTACATTTGGGCGAGGAATCTAAAGTGACATTTAGGCTCGCCAGGTTAGAATATACAGCGTGTTCGCTCGCTGGTACACCGAAGTGCTCCGCCGAAAGCTCGCCCGCCCTTATGTCCATCTGATTTTTGGCGCTCGGCAGACCGGAAAATCTACGCTAATCCGCTCACTCTTGCCCCATGATGCGTCGATCTTCGATCTGTCGGATCCCGAGCAGCGCTCGTATCATCTGGCATCGCCCGGCGCATTTGCGCGAGCATGCCAGGCACTCCCAACTCGCCGCGCGAGCCACTTCATATTCGTGGATGAGGTCCAGTCGGTGCCTACGGTGTTCGACGCGGTGCAGAGCCTGTACGACGCGAACAAACGGCGCTTCCGCTTCGTGCTTTGCGGGAGCGCCGCACGCAAGTTGCGGGTCACGGGCACGAATCTTCTCCCCGGCAGAAGCATGTTCCATCGCATCGTCCCTCTGACGCTGGTCGAACACCCGGCTCCAGCGTCCGCAAAAGAAGGCCCTTCGCCGCTACCCTTTGGCTGGCCCAGTCGGAGGGCAAACCCCGCACCGTTTCCAGAGTCCGATCTGAACACGCGTCTCGCGTTTGGTGAGCTTCCGGGGATCGTTGCGGCTCGCGAGAGCGACCGTGCTGATCTCCTCAAGACGTATGCGCTGGTTCACCTCGAGGAAGAGATTCGCCGCGAGGCGCTGGTGAGGGATTGGGGAGCTTTCGTCCGCTTCCTCAAGCTCGCCGCAGCCGAGGCGGGCGCCGTGCTCAATTACGCGAACATCGCGCAGGAGGCGGGCCTGAGTCAGCCGACTGTGAAATCATATTACCAGCTCCTCGAGGACATGTTCGTCGGCTTCAGCGTGCCCGCGTTCTCTCGGAGCCCGCGCAAGAATTTGCTGTCCACGGCAAAGTTCTTCTTCTTCGATCTCGGGGTACGGCACGCGGCTGCCGGTCTCAAGCCATCCAGGAACGTCGTCCGTGCGCTGCAAGGACCACTGCTGGAGCAGTGGGTAGGCATAGAGCTATGGAAAAGGCTGACCTACCTGGGTGATGGGACGCTGCACCATCTCCGGACGAAGGATGGCGCGGAGGTCGACTTCATCGTCGAACGCGCAGGGCGCTATACGCCGATCGAGGTGAAGCACACCCAACACCCCACGCTTTCCGATGCGCGGCATGTCCTGGACTTCCTGGAGGAGCAGGGGCCGCGAGCTCGCCATGGTTTCGTGATCTGCCGGGCTCCCTACCCATTGAAGCTCCACGAGCGGGTGACAGCGCTGCCCTGGTCCTCACTCTGAGGCGCCGCTTTGCCAAGCCAGACCTCTCGGCTAACCCCACCGTGACAGCGCAATCGCCCCCAGCGACGCCGCACTGAGCAGCAACGCCGCCAGCTCGAAAAAACGGTGGTACGCGCGGCTGGCGGCGTGAGACAGCGCCCAGCCGAGCAGGCCACCCGAGAGCAAGCCGCCCACGTGGGCGGCGTTGTTCACGTTCTGGCCCGGGATCAGCCCCATCATCACGGCGTAGCCGGCGCCCGTGACGGCGGCGCGTTTCCAGCCGGCATCGCCCGCGGCGAAGCGCAAGCCGACCTCGGCGCCGAGCAAGCCGAAAATGCCTCCGCTCAGCCCGCCGGTGATCTGCGCGGGTGGAAAGAGCGCGTACCAAACATCGCTCACGACGAAGCCGAGCGCTCCGCTCACGAGCAACAGCACCGCGAAGCGCGCGCTGCCGAGCACGCGCTCCAGCACGCGCCCGAACGAGAACAGCGCGAGCACGTTGAAGCCGATGTGCAGCAGGCCGAAGTGCACGAACATGGCCGAGAGCTGGCGCCAGGGCTCGCGCCAGCCGAGATCGCCGGCGAGCGCGCCCCAGCGCAAGGCCATGCGCCCGCTGATCGGCGCGCGGGGACCGCCGGAGCTCGCGATCAGGGCCAAGTAAACGGCGACGGACAGCGCCGCGAATCCCACCGTCGCCGGCGCGCCCCCGGCCAGGCCCGCTCGCGCTGCCCGCGGCGCGGGCTCCGGCTGCTGCGTCGTCACGTTACCCTTATCCCGAAGCTGGCCGCTGCAGTAAAGCACCTCCAACGGACTACCGTTGATCTGCCGGTGCGAGCGCTCCACCGATGTGGTCCCGCAACCGACGCCGGCTTCCGTTCGAGATCGGTGCCGATCGGTTTGAGATTCGAACGGATCGGTGTCAAAGCCAAGAGAGGCTTGCAGGAGTACTCGGAGGCATGAGCTCGAGCGTCGCGACCGCGCGTACGCAGTGTTACCACCCCGTGGCCGGGGTGAACGTACGCACTCTTCCGTTGTTGCCCGAGCAAGCGTTCGTGCTGTCGCGCGTGGACGGGCAGAGCGATGAGGCGGCGATCTCCCGGGCCACGGGCATTCCCGCTCCGCAGGTGTTCCTGCACCTGCAGCGCCTGGAGGAGCTCGGGGCCGTGCAGCGCCCGGCCAGCATCGCCCCACCACCCCCGGGCAAGGGCGCCTCCGGCGACGTCCGGGCGACGCCGAAGGCTCCCGGCCCCGTGCCGGCCATGGCGCGGCCCACGAACGCTCCCGCTGCGACCACCGCGCCCGCCCCACCCGCGCAGACCGACAAGCTGGTGACCACGCCGGCCCCCGCTGTCCCGCGCCACCCCGAGATCGACGAGTCGTTGAGTCTCTCGGTGGAGGTGCAGGCGCGCATCCTGGACCTGTCGGCACGCCTTCCCGATCTCGATCATTTCGAAGTGCTGGGTGTACCGCGCGGCGCGGACCGCGCGGCGATCAAGCGAGCTTACTTCTCGATGATCGGTACGTTCCACCCGGACAGCTACTTCGGCAAGAAGCTGGGCGGTTTCACCAAGCGCATGGAGAAGATCTTCCAGCGCCTGACCGAAGCCCACGACGTGCTGAGCAACGCGCGCTCGCGCGAGGAGTACGAGGCGTATCTGGGCGCCGTCGTCCGCACGCGCGGGTTCGAGACTCCTTCGCAGCCTCCGCCCAGCGTCGAGGACCTGGAGCGGCTGTTGCACCAGGCGGAGAGCGAGGCTCGCAAGTCGCCGGCGCCCGCCACCCCGCCCGCTCCTACTCCAGCTGCACCCGTCCCTTCAGTGGCGGCGCCGCCCCCGAAGGTGGCCGTGGCGCCACCGCCGCTGAAGGTGGGCATCGCGCCAGCGCCACCGCCGCCGTTGCCTCCGCGCCTGCCGCCGCCCTTCCCTCCGGTCGGCGCCGCAGCGCCGCGCCCGAGCCTCCGCCCCGTGCAGATGGTGAATGACCCGGTCGCTCGGCGGCAAGCGCTGGCGCGCAAATTCGGCATGGCGCCCGTCTCGCTGAAGCCGGCCCCTCCCGACGAGGAGAAGCTCCGCGCCGAAGCGGCTCGGCAATCCGCCGTGGCCAAGGACCTGCAGCAGCGCTACGAGCACCGCAAGACCGCGATCCGCGACCATCGCGTGCAGCGCTTCATCCAGGCCGCCGAAGAGGGCGTGGCCGCCGGCAACTCCGTCGCCGCCATGAACGCCCTGCGCGTGGCGCGCACGCTGGTGGGCAACGACGCGGAGGCCGACGCGCGCATCACGCAGCTGGAACAACAGCTTGGTACGACCCTGTCGGAGAGCTACCTGCAGCGAGCCAAGTACGAGGAGTCGAACGGCCAACACGTCGAGGCCGCGCGCTCGTACACGCGCGCAGCGCGGGGGCGGCCCAGTCCGGATGTGCTCCGGAGTGCCGCCGAGTGTTACCTGAAGGCAGGCACGGAGCTGCGTCTCGCCGGGGAGCTGGCACGCGAGGCCGTCCAAATGGCACCAGATCGGACCGATCTCCGGCTCAGCCTGGCCAAAATCTATGAAGCGGCGGGCATGCCGCAGAGCGCTGTCCGGGAGCTGGAGCGAGCGCTCGCGCTCACCCCGGGCAGCGACAAGATCAAGCAATGGCTAAAGCGCCTCGAGCGGGCTGGCGTCTAACAGAGTATGGGAACCGTCATTGGGATCGATCTCGGCACCACGAACTCCTGCGTCGCAGTCATGGAGGGCTCGGCGCCCGTCGTGATCCCCAACCGCGGCGGCTACAAGACGACGCCGAGCATGGTGGCCGTCACCGAGGCGGGTAAGCGGCTGGTCGGGCACATCGCCAAGCGTCAGGCGATCACCAACGCCGAGAACACGGTTTACGCCGCCAAGCGCCTGATCGGGCGCAAGTGGAACTCTCCCCAGATCAAGAACGCGCTGCTCACGTCGAGCTACAACATCGCGGAGGGCCCGCACGATGACGTGCGCATCATCCTGCGCGACAAGAGCTACTCGGTGCCCGAGATCAGCTCGATGATCCTGCAGGAGATGAAGATCATCGCCGAAGACTACCTCGGTCAGCCGGTGACGCAAGCCGTGGTCACGGTGCCCGCGTACTTCAACGATAATCAGCGCCAGGCCACCAAGGACGCCGGCACGATCGCCGGGCTCGACGTGATCCGCATCATCAACGAGCCCACCGCGGCGGCGCTCGCCTACGGCCTGGGCAAGGACATCGACAAGGTCATCGCGGTCTACGATCTCGGCGGCGGCACCTTCGACATCTCGATCCTGGAGCTCAGCTCCAGCGGCGTGTTCAAGGTGATCGCCACCACGGGTGACACGTTCCTCGGCGGCGAAGACTTCGACGCGCGCATCGTGGACTGGCTGGTGCACGGCTTCCAGCAAGAGCACGACATCGACCTGCGCCAGGATCGCATGGCGCTGCAGCGCCTGCGCGACGCGGCGGAGAAGGCCAAGTGCGAGCTGTCGAGCGTGCGCGAGACGGACATCAACCTGCCCTTCATCATCTCGACCGGCCGCAACGAGGCGCTGCACCTGCAGCGCACGCTCACCCGTGAAACGCTGGAGGGCCTGACCGAGGACCTGATCGAACGCACGATCGAGATCTGTCGCGACGCGCTCAGTGACGCGCGGCTCGAGCCCAAGGATCTGGAAGACGTGATCCTGGTCGGCGGCATGACGCGCATGCCCGCGATCCAGAAGGCCGTCTCCGAATATTTCAACCGCCCCCCGAACAAGGGCGTGCATCCGGACGAGGTCGTGGCGCTGGGCGCGGCGATCCAGGGCCATGCGCTGGTCGAGGAAAAGACCGACATGATCCTGCTCGACGTGACGCCGCACGCGCTCGGCATCATGACCTTCGGCAGCCACTTCGAGGAGCTGATCCCGCAGAACACCACCGTGCCCACCAGCCGCACCAAGGTGTTCACCACCAGCCGCGACAATCAGACGGCGGTCAAGATCCTGGTGATGCAGGGCGAGAACGACAACGCCGAGAAGAACGAGCTGCTCGGCGAGTTCATCCTCACCGGCCTGCGCCGCGCCGCCAAGGGCGAGGTCGAGATCGAGGTGACCTTCGAGATCAACACCGACGGCATCGTCAGCGTCTTCGCCAAGGACCTGGAGACGGGCCAGGCGCAGTCGATCCAGGTCACGGCCACGAGCGGCCTGACGCGCGAGGAGATCGACAAGATGATCGAGACCGCCAAGGACTACCTGGTCGAGCGGCGCGTGGACGAGGACTTCGAGGCCGCCAAGCAGGAGGCCGAGCGCCTGATCGCCGAGATCGAGCGGCTCTTTCCCGAGGTGGAAGGCGTGGTGGGCTCCAGCGACTTCGGGCGTGACGCGCTCGGCAAGGCGCGCACCGTGCTCGATCACGCCCGCGAGGCGATCGAGGCCCGAGGCGCCGCCCAGATCCGCCAGCACGTGGACGGGCTGGCCAGAACGCAGCGCATGTTCAAGGGGGTGGTCTCCCGGGCGCAGTGAGCTCCGGGACGTCGCTCGGGCAATTTGCCAGGCGATGAACGGTAGCCGAGGGCTGTGATGCCAGGGCGGCAAGAAGATCTTGATGGGAAGCGAAACGCCGTGACCCCCGATGATGATCTGCTGGCGGACGTCGAGTTCGACCTGATCGACGAGTCCGATCCGCCGCCGGAGGAGTCGGAGGATGTGTTCGCGCGAGACACCGCCATCCCGGCGGCGCCTCCGGAGCAGATCGCCGCCGAGGCCATGCTGCAGACCGAGAGCGATCCGGCGCGCCCGCCCATGGACACGGTCGACGACCACGCGCCCACCCCGCCGCCCGCGCGCCCGCGGCTGACCCCCGCGACGCTCGAGCCGCCCGCCTCGGAGGACCTCGAGTTCGACAGCTTCGACACGCCGATCGACGTCTTCGGTGATCCCTTGCCGGGCACGGCCGCCGCCAAGCCCAACTTCGGGCAGTCCGAGGTGCCCACCGCGCCGCCGATCGGCAACAAGAAGAGCCCGCGGCCCCATGCGCAGCCCTCGCCGCAGCGCCACCCGGTCGCCGACAAGCTGACGCAGCCGGTGAATCAGCGCGGGCGCCCCGCGTTCCTGGCCGAGACCGCGCGCAACCGTCCGCCGAGCCCCGAGATCCTGGCGCGCGCCACGCCCCAGAACGCGCGCGGCGGGCAGCAGCCGAGGCTCGACCCCGAGTTTGATCTGGGCTCCGATCCGCCGATCAGCGACTCGGCGCTCGACTTCGTCGACCAGCTGCCGCCGGTCGCTCCCTCCGTGAAGCCCGTGACGGGCCGCGAGAAGGCGGCGCCGCCGCCCGTGTCCGCGCGCGCGGGAGTGCGCGAGCTGGAAGAGTGCTACGCCGTCGGCGACTACAGCCGCGCGCTGCAGATCGCCGAGCAGATGCTGGCGCGCAGCCCCGATGATCTGGCGGCGCGCCGCTACGCGCAGAACTGCCGCGACGTGCTGACCCAGATGTTCGCGGCGCGCATCGGCCCGCTCGACCAGGTGATCAGCGTCGTGGTCAGCCCGGAGGAGGTCCAGTGGCTGTCGCTCGACCATCGCGCCGGCTTCCTGCTCTCGCTGGTGGATGGCATGTCCACCGTGGACGAGATCCTCGACATCAGCGGCATGACGCGGCTCGACGCGCTCAAGATCTTGCACGACCTGGCAGAGCAGCAAGTCGTCAAGCTCGCCTGAGGAAGGGCTCGAGGGGCCCAGGGGTCGAGGAGTCGAGGGGGGAAGAGCCCACCTCCAGGCTCGGACTCCGTTCTCGTCGCTCGCCCCCTGTGCCCCTCGGCCCCTTCCGGGGTAGCCTCGCGCGCGATGTCGACCTGGAGGCGCCGTGTTCCCGTGGACGCCGCCGTGCGATCGCTGCTGCTCGTCAGCTGCGCGCGGACCGAGCTGCCCCCGCCGGGGCCGACGCCGGTCGATGATCTGCCGCGCTCCACGCGGCCCATCGCTTCCTACACGCTGCGCGCGGAGCTCGACGCCGCCGAGCACGTGATCCACGGCAGCGGCGAGATCCGCTGGGTCAACGCCTCGGCCCAGCCGGTGCAGGAGCTGTATCTGCATCTGTACTTGAACGCCTTCGAAGGGCCGCACACGCTCTTGTTCCGCAACCCGGCGCGGCGCGCGCGCGGCGGCGCCGTCTCCCGGCGCTGGGGCCACATCCAGATCGATCGGATCGTGGCTCGGCAGCTCGCTGACGCGGATCTGCTGCCGGCGCTGGAGCCCCATAGCCCTGGAGACCCCCAGGATGGGACCGATCGGCGGCTGCCCTTGCCGGCTCCGATCGCCCCCGGCGAGTCGCTGACCCTCGACGTGAGCTGGACCTCGGTGCTGCCCGAGCTGAGCATCCGCACGGGTTTCGTCGGCGACTTCCACTTCGCGGGTCAGTGGTTTCCCAAGCTCGCGCGGCTGGAGCCCGACGGGCAGTGGGCGCACTTCCCCTTCGATGCGCTGAGCGAGTTCTACGCCGATTATGGGGACTACGACGTTACCCTGGATGTACCCGAGCAGATGGTGGTCGGCGCCAGCGGGCACCTCGCTTCCGAGCAGCGCGCGGCGGGGCGCCGGGCGCTGCGCTACCGCGCGGACAGTGTGCACGACTTCGCCTGGACGGCGTGGTCGCGATTTCGCCAGCGCGAGGAGCAGATCGCGGGCACCGCGGTGCACCTGCTCTATCCTCCGGGCTACGAGCACGACGCCGACGCGACGCTCGCCGTGCTGCGCCGTGCGTTGCCGCACTACGGCGCCCGCTACGGCTCGTATCCCTATCCCGATCTGACGGTGGTGCATCCCCCCGCGATGGCGTTCGAGGCAGGGGGTATGGAGTACCCATCGCTGATCACCACGGGCGGCCTCTGGCACGAGAGCTACTGGTCCCGTGCCGTGGAGTACGTCACGGTTCACGAGCTGGGCCACCAGTGGTTCTACGGGCTGCTCGGCTCGAACGAGCATCGCTGGCCGTTTCTGGATGAGGGCCTGAACTCCTACGCCGAGAGCGTGGCCTTGCGCGAGTTCTTCGGCGCCACGGCGTCCGCCACGCCGCTCGGGATCCAGCTGTCCGGCGAGGCGCTGCGCCGCTACGTGATGCTCTCCCGCTCCGCCCAGCTACCGATCGCGCTCAAGGCGACGGAGTACCCGAGCCTGCGCGACCTGGGCAGCATCGTCTATCAGCGCACGGCGCTCCTGTTTCAGACGCTCGCCAACGTCTACGGCGAGGCGCAGGTGGCGGAGGGCCTGCGCCGCTACGCCGTGCGCCAGCGCTTCGGCCACCCCACGCCCGACGATCTGCTGGCCGCGCTCGCCGAGACGCTGCCGCCCGCAGCGCTGGACAACGCGCGCGCAGCCCTGTTCGACGGGCACGGCGTGAACTACCTGCTCAGCCAGCTGGAGTCTGCCCCGGCCGAAGGCGGGCTCGTGGAGAGCCGGGTGCGCGTGCAGCGCCAGGGCGAGCTGCAATTTCCCGTCACCATCGCGCTGCGCAGCGCCGCCGGCGAGCAGCGCACGGAGGACTGGGACGGCGCAGGGCCGTTCCATGACTTCATCGTGCGCGGCCCGAGCCCGATCGTATCGGCGCTGGTCGATCCGGAAGTGCGCGTGCTGCTCGATGACAACTTGCTCGACAACGCGGCGAGCGCAGAGCCGAGCGTGCCGCTCGCGCCCTACGAGCGTTCGCTGGCAGCGTTGCAGTGGCTGGGCGGGCTGCTCGGTCCATGATGGCGCAGCAAGACTCGGCGCGGGCACGCCTGCGCGCGCTGCTCGGGCCCGTCCTGATCTGGCAGCTGTTCGAACTCTTTGCCTACGGCCTGCTCGCCTTGCCGGTAGCGACGGCCCTGAGCCGCTCCGGCATCGGGCGCTTTCCGGACCCGGCGCAGCGCCTGTTCAGCGACGGCGGGCTCTGGTTGCTGGAGCTGATCCATCAACAGCGCTCGCAGCTGCTCGCCAGCGTTCGTTCCGTCGGCTTGCTGTTTGCCTGCGTCGTGGTCGCCGCGCTGCTGCCAGAGTGGTGGCTGCTGCGGCGCCTGGGCCTGCGCTACGGGCGCGGCGCGCAGCCGCTGCGCCCGGTGCTCGCACAGCTCGGCGCGCTCACCCTGGCGCTCTGGCTGCTGCGCGGCGCGACGCTCACGTTGTTCGTGCTGCTCGCCGTCCATGGCCCCCGACTCGCCGGGCTGCGAGAGGATCGTCTGCTGGACCTGACGCTGCTGTTCGCCCTGGCTCTTTGGTTGCTGCTGCAGCTGGTCTTGTCCGTGCTGCGCGATCTGACGGCAGTGCGCATCGCCGTGCGCTCGCCGGCGCCGTTCGACACCGTCCGGCGGGCGCTGCGAGCTCTCTCGGCGGGGGGCCTGCGCCTCACGCTGCGGGCCGGCGTGTACCGCGCCCTGGCTCTCGCCACCCTCCTCGGCGGCGAGCTGCTGCTGCTCAGCTTGCCGTGGGCGGGCCTGACCGATGCCGCTGCCGGCTTCCTGGTGCACCAGGGCGCGCTGTTCGCGCGCCTGATGCTGCACGGGTTGTGGCTGTCCGAGCTGATGGCAGCTCGGGACCGCTGAGCCTTCACGCCGAAGCGTTCTTGTACACCTTGAGGTAGCGCCGGGCCGGAGACTCCCAGCTCAGATCGAGCCGCAGGATCCGGCGCGTCAAGCGCGGCCATGCGAGCGAGCCGCAGGCGGCGACCGCGCGGCTCACCGCACCGACCATCTCGTCGGGCGTAGGTTCCGAATACAGGAAGCCCGTCCCGGTCTCGAGATCCACATCGCAGTCAACCACCGCATCGCACACCGCCCCACGCGCGAGCGCCACGGGAGCGGCGCCGTAGCGCTGCGCCTTGCGCAGCAGGGAAGCGCTGGGATCATACTGCGGCAACGCCAGCAACAGATCGGCCGCGGCGAGCAGCTGCCGCTCACCAGCCGCGTCGTAGTTCGACACGAACGCGTAGTTGTCGCGCCCCTTCAGCTCCTTCGCGTTGAAGGCTTCGGCGAGCGCTCCCGACGCGGGGCCCGCCACCACCAGCGACGCCTCCTGATCGATGATGCGGCGGGCCGCTTGCAGCACCAGACCGGCGCCACGCTCCTCGCTGAGCGGACCGAGCACCACGATCAGCGGGCGGCGCACGTCGAAATCGAGCTCCAGCCGGCGCACGAGCGCGGTCTTGCAGACGCCCTTGTTGGCGGCGTTCTCGGCGTTGAAGCGGCTGGCGAGCGCGGTGTCGGTGGTCGGGTTGTGGATCGCGTAGTCCAGACCGGGCAGAATCCCTTGCAGCTCTTCGCCGCGCGCTTCGAACACCGGCGCGAGCAAGCCGCCGCAGGTCGGCGTGGCCAGGTCCCGGGCAAAACGCGGCGAGACCGTGGTGACCACATCCGCCATCTGCACGCCACCCTTGAGCACGCTGATCTGGGAGCCCAGCTTGACCCCCGCTTCGGTGTTCAGCGACTCATTGATGCCGAGCGCCGCCAGCTCCTTGCTCGGGAATGTACCATCTCGGCGCAGATCGTGGACGGTGAGCACCTTCGGCAGCGGCACGTCCGCCTGCGCCAGCGCGATCGCGGCGAGCGCACCGGGCCAGTCGTGCAGGTGGGCCACGTCGAAGGCCTGGCCCTGCGCCGCACGCTGCGCGGCGAGCGCCGCCGAGGCTTGCGCCAGCAGCGCGAAGCGGCGGGCATTGTCCGGGAAATCCTGCTCCCCGTCGCCATAGACGCCGGGCTTGGAGAAGAACTCCGGCGCGTCGAAGAGCGCGATCTTCACGCCCGAGCCGAGCTGCCCGTCGAACACCGTGACGGAGTCGCCGGAGGGCAGGCGCAGGGGCGTCAGGCGCCGCGCCACGAGCAGCCCCTGATCCTCGAAGCTCGCATAGCGCGGCAAAGCCACGGTCACCTCGTGCCCCAGCTGGACCAACATACGGCTCAGCGCCGCCACCGCGTCCGCGGTCTCCCCCGCTCGCGCGTAGGGGCTCAGCTCGGCGGCTACCATCAAGATTTCCATCGGCCGCCTGTAGCACGGCCCGGGGTCCCTGTCGCTGGGGCGGCACCCCGGAACGCCACTGAAATGCGATTTTCCTGGCGCAAATCAGGAAGAATCCCGACTAGGATCCCGCGCCGATGGACTCCCTGGTGGCCAAGGCGGCGATCCTCCAAGAGGCGCTCCCGTATATCCGGCGTTTTCACAACCAAACGGTCGTGGTCAAATACGGCGGCCACGCCATGGTCGACCCGGAGCTGGAGGCCAGCTTTGCGCGGGACGTGTGCCTGCTGCGCTACGTCGGCATCCGGGTGCTGGTGGTGCACGGCGGGGGGCCGCAGATCAACGACGCGCTGGAGCGGCTCGGCATCCCCTCCACCTTCAGCGCCGGGCTGCGCGTGACGGACGACGCGACCATGGACGTGGTCGAGATGGTGCTGGCGGGCCGCGTGAACTCGCAGATCGTCGGTTTGCTGGGCGCGCAGGGCGGGCGCGCCATCGGGCTGTCCGGGCGCGATGACTCGCTGCTGCTCGCGGAGCGGCTCGGGCCCGTCGCGCAGCCGGGGCGAGGCGCCGATGCGCCGCTGGTCGATCTGGGCCGCGTGGGCCGCATCACGCGCGTCAAGCCACAGCTGCTGGAGAGCCTGCTCTCGAACGGGCTCATCCCGGTGATCGCGCCGATCGCCATCGATCTCGACGGCAAGCCGCTGAACGTCAACGCCGACTCGGCCGCCGCCGAGATCGCCATCGCGTTGCAGGCGCAAAAGCTGGTGCTGATGACGGACGTGGCGGGCGTGAAGGATGACCAGAACCGCGTGCTCGACTTCCTGGACGCGCCGACAGCACGGCATCACATTCAGTCCGGAGTGATCAAGGGTGGCATGATTCCGAAGGTGGAATGCGCGCTGGCGGCGATCGAGCAGTCGGTGCGCCAGGTGCACATCATCGACGGGCGCACGCGCCACGCGCTGCTGCTGGAGATCTTCACCGATTCGGGCGTCGGCACGGAGCTACGCGCCCAGCCGCGCAACAAAATCCCTGGCAGCCCTGCCCCCGGCAACCCCGGTGAGAGCGAGCACGTGCGCGCCTCGGTGCCCGCCCGCTGAACTCCCCCGCTTCGTTGTGGTCCGCATGTGAACGCGCCGCGCTGGCTCATCGACCCCACGGTCATCCGTCCGAGCGACGTTCCCGACAACGCGATCGTGCGCGTGCTGCGCGTGCCGCCGGAAGACGCCGGGGTCCGCCTGGACGTCTTCCTCAGCGGAGCGCTGCGCAACACCAGCCGCACGCGCGCCAAGCGCATCGCCGAGCACAGCGCATTTTGCCCGGAGGGCAAGCGTCGCAAGCCGAGCGAGCGGCTGCGTGCGGAAGATCGCATCGTGCTCTGGCGGCCGCCGGTCGACGATGCGGACCCGGAGATCGAACTGCCGGTGGTCTATTCCGACGAGCACCTGCTGGTGCTGAACAAGCCGCCGCACCTCGCGGTGCACCCCACCGCCCGTCACCATCACGCGACGGTGACGAAGATGCTCCAGCAGCGCTATCCGAACGAGCGCTTGCGCCTGGTGCACCGGCTCGATCGCGAGACGAGCGGAGTCCTGCTGATCGCGCGCGGGCCAGAGGCAGAGCGCACCTTCAAGATGTTGTTCGAAGGCATCGCGCCGAGCTCGATCGCGCCCGCGCCGGAAGCGGGGCGCGGCCGGCGCCGAGGGCGCGGCGCGATCGGCACGGAGCGCCAGCGGCTGGTGCAGAAGGAGTACGTGGCCATCTGCTGGGGCTCACCTGTCGAGGGGCTGGTCGAGCTGCCGCTGGAGCCCGATCCCGACAACCCGCTGCGCGTGAAGATGCGGGTCGCCCAGGCCGGCCAGGGTCTGCGCGCGCAGACGCAGCTCCAGCTGATCGAGCGCTGCCCGGGCTACAGCTTCGTGCGTTGCTCGCTGCTCACGGGCAGGCAGCACCAGATCCGCGTCCATCTGGCGGCGCTCGGTTGCCCAGTGGTGGGCGACAAGCTCTACGGGCCGGATGACCGCTTGCTCGCCCGTGCCGCGGATGGCTGCTTGACCGCAGAGGATCTGCAGCGGCTGGAGCTGCCACGGCACGCCCTTCACGCCTCATGCTATCGCCTCGAGCACCCCTTCACAGGTGAGCCGCTCGAGCTGAGCGCTCCGCTCTCGTCGGATTTGGCAAGCTTCTGGCAATCCGTCAGCAGCTCCGGTTCTGCGAATGCTTGACGAAGTGATGTCGAGACGATACCCGGGATAGTGGGCATGAACTTTCGGTGGGCCCTCCTATCAGCTCTGCGCCCGCTGTCCGCCACACGGTCGCAGGGTCACATGGTGGTGGAGCGCTCGAGTGCGCGGCGAGTTCCGGGGGACGCGGAGAGCTTGGACCACAGCTACCTGAGAATGCAGCGCTCTGAGAACGCGCGCGGGTGAGAAGGCGGTCGAGGGGAGACCTGCGCGCGGGGAGGCGCCGCGGGTGAAAAGAAAAGTAAACGCGATCGGAGATTTAATGACCCCCAAAGTTGTCCGCCGGGCGGCGGCCATGTCATCCGATGGGCGTGCTTTTACCTTTCTGGGCACCTCATTTCGGTAATCCAACCATGAGCAGGAGGCGTTGACCGGTGAGCGAACGAGCAGACCTTAGGCCGCAGGGCGCGCAGCAGGACGTCGGACGCGTCCTGCAGAACGGTTTTTACGCCGGAAGCGCTCCATCTCCAACCGAATCGGTGCCAGAGGCCCCTTCGAAGCGCGATGCAAAGCCGTCCCACTACAAGGTGATTTGCATCTCCATGTACACCGACGATCTCAAGCGGCTCGACAGCATGGTGGAGGCGCTGAAGGCGCGTGGTCTCACCAAGGCCAATCGCAGCGCGCTGATCCGTTACGCGCTCGGCGAAGTCGATCTCGATCGAGTCCCCAAGGGACTGTGACGAGCGTGTCGTCGCGCGCACGCAGCGTGACGCACGGGGAAGAAAGCACGCAGAATCACTGAGGAGGGAAGAACGGAGGGGTTGAGAGTTTCTCACGCAGGCCGTGGGAAGCTTCGCGGCGAACGCTCGCTCCCGCGGCGCCTGGCTCGCGCCGCGGCTCGGCAGCGGAGCTGCCGGACTAGGAGCTCGGGTCGGAAGTTTTGTGTTGCCTCGGGGGGCTGGCGCGCGCCGCCCTGAGTCCTGCAACGCACGCGGGACGAGCCATTGCATGCCGGTCGACCGAATGCCCGCGCGCGCAGATTGCGCTCCGTCGGAGTCTAGAATGCGCGCGCGTCAGCGGCAAAATTCCACGCCAGCTTCGATAATTATGCGCCACTCTCGAGGTTGCTTCAGAGCTCTGGGGACCGCTGTTTTTGCGGCGTTTCGTTGACCTCGAATCGAGCTCAGAAGTACCTATGCAAGCAGCGGTCATCCCTTTGCAATCCTGGTCGCGCTGGTATGGTGTATGCCGTTGTGGTCGTGGCGTTGCTCCCGTAGGTCGCTAAACTGCGGGACTATTCTGCGGGGGCACCCCGCACCCCGAGTGGTGGGATGAGCATGGCAAACCGTGAAATGCCGGACGCGGCGGAACATGAGACCTTCCCTGGGCCAGGTCCGTTGCGCGCTGACGAGGCAAAACGGGGGATTCATCCAGTGGAACAGATGGTGGATGCAGCCATCGACCGCATCGCGCGCGAGCAACAAGCCGCGCGCGACGGAAGGCCTCGCGAGGTCAGTGCACAGGAAGCGCTCGCCCTCGTGTCCAGCGAGGGTGCATCGACCTCGCTCGCTGCCGCAGCCGCGGCCGCTTCCGCATCGACGGGCTCGGCACGGCGTGCCAACGCGCGCCTGCGCTGGAAGGGGCTGGAGGTCTCCGAGGAATTCCGGAGCTATGCCGATCGGGTCGCGCGTGGAGAGGATCTTCCGCCGTTCAAAGGCAAGATCCTCGCCGAGCCAGACGCGGAGTTCCCCTGGGATCCAAAGGCGCAACGCCGCGCGGAAGGTCGCGCGCTCAAGCGACAGTTTGGTCTGTGGTCGGGCGTCGCGTTGTTCCTCGGGCTGAGCGTGTGGGTGTTGATCGTGCAGGTCGGCAACCAGCCCGATCTGCCGCGCGCGAGCTCGAGTGGAGTATCCACCTCGGTGCTCAGCAATCAGCCCGCAGTGCAGCGGCGCGCGGCGCCCGTTGCAGCGACGCAGCTTTCGGCAACCAGCGGCGCCGAGCCGAAACAAGAGCTGGTGCCGGCGCCCGAGCCGCCGCCCGCACTGCCACAGGTTCAGCCTGAGGCACCGGGCGAGGCGACGGTCGCTGCGGCGGCGGCTCCGCCGAGCGCGGGGGCGACGGCCTTCGCCTCGTTGCAGGAGCGCGCAGGCGTCGCAGCGGCTGGGGGGCGTGCTCCCGTGGCGCCGCCAGCGGCGGCGTCCACTCCGGGAGCACGGCCCAGCGCGGGCACGACTCCGACGCCTGCCGCGGCCAGCCGTGCCGCAGTCGGCGCCGCCACTGCTGCTGCACCCGCCGTCGGCGTGTTCGTGGCGACGCGCCCGGGCAGCGCCAGCCCCACCGTGCCGAGCGCCAGCGACCCCGCGCCGACCCCAGTCATCGCGAGCGAGGCCGCGCCGGGCTCGAGTGGACAGGTCGCCCCCGCCGCACCGGGCGCTGCCCCGCCCGCTGGCGCCGCGAACACGGGCGGGCCCGAAACAGCTGCCGCCGAACACGCGGATCCGAAAAAGGAGACCGGTCGCGAAGCATCCGGTATGGGTCCGTTGTTGGTTGAGACTCCGTCGTTCTGAGAGCGGCGGGCTCGTCGTTTCCGCGAGGTGCGGATCAACGACCACCGAGAAAGACTGATCCGTGTTGGTCCTTCGCCCTATCTCCGTCTTCGCGCTGTCCCTCGGTCTGCTGACGGTCCCCGCGCAGGCGCAGGCGCAGCAAGCGGCCCCGGTTCCGGGTCGTTCCCCCACCGACAAGCCCACTGCCCCCGCGACTGCCGCCCCTTCGAGCAGCTCCGCGCCGAAAGCCAGCGCCGCCCCCGGGGGCGCGACCAGCACGGCGCCGTCGTCCGGCGCTGCAGCGCCATCCACGGCTGCCCTGCCCCCGGCGTCCGCTGCCTCCCGCCCCGCCCAGCCCGGCAAACCTCCAGCACCTCCTCCCGACCCGGCCCAGGTGAAGAAGGCCCGCGAGCTCTGGTACCGGGGCGTCGATGCCTTCCGGAACGGGCGCTACGAGGAAGCCCGCCAGGCCTTCGCCGAGTGCTACGCGCTGATGCCCAAGAGCGACGTGCTGCGCAACCTCAGCATCTCGGAGATCCAGAGCGGCCACTACGTCGCGGCCGCGCGCCACCTCACCACTCTGCTCGCCGGCTCTGACCTGCCACCCAACGTTCGGGAAGAAGCGACCAAGCGGCTCGAGCAAGCGGAAGCGCAGATCGGCAAGCTGAACATCACGGTCGACGTGCCGGGCGCCACGGTGAACATCGATGGCGCGCCCGTGGGGCGCACCCCGCTGGATGGCAGCTGGTACATCGAGCCCGGCCAGCACGAGGTGATCGTGAGCAAGCAGGGTTATCCCAACGAGACGCGGCAGATCTACGCGCTCGCGGGCGTGGCGATGCCGATCAACGTCTCGCTGGAGAGCCTGCGTCGCGAGCAGGAGCGCGATGCCCACGCGGCTCAGCTGATGGGCACCAGAGAGGGAGAGACCCCCCGCGATCGCGGCATCGGGACCGCCGCGACCGCCACCCTGATCACGACCGGCACGCTGACCGCGGTGGGACTGATCGCGGGCATTGCCTTTACGGTCTCGGCCGATCACCACGATCAAAAGGCGGACCAGATCGGCGGTAATCTGACCGGGCAAAGCCCCTGCGGGAAAGATACCCCCCTGGTGAACGACTGCGAGCACTTCTGGAAAGAGCAGTCGAACGCCCATAACGACCGGCAGCGCGCCGCGGTGAGCTTCATCGGCGCAGGCGTGGCCGGCGCGGCCACCTTGGGCTATGGCTTGTACTTGCTCCTCGATGACGACGACGAGCGCGCCAAGCCCACGGCAGCCCGCTCCACGAAGTCTCTCCAGCCCGGGTTCGCGCTGAGCACCCGGGGTGCCTCAGTCAGCCTGCAGGGTCAGTTCTAGCCTCGCTCGTCGCTTCCTTTCGCCACGCCGGACACGCATGCACCGTTCACATCTACTCCGTTGGCTCGCGCTCTCCGTCGCCGTCCTCAGCTTCCAGTGCCTCCAGTCGCTCTCGGACGACTGCACCAAGACCCGCACCTGTCAGCCCGCGCCGCAGCTCGGGCCTGACTGTCGCTGGTACTATCCAGACGGCGGCATCTGGGAGGAGGGGCCGCGGCAGGTGGACGGGCTCTGGGTGTGGCCCAATGGCAAGAAAGTGGACACGCAGGGGCTGGTTTGCACGCCCACTGCCGGTGACGCTGGGATCGGTCCGATCGGGGTCGGCCCCTGTCGCAGCGGCGATCCGGCGTGTGACCCCGGCACGATGTGTGACGAGGCGAGCCAGCGCTGTGTGCGCTGCCTGGACAGCAGCCAGTGCAAGGACGTGAGCGACAGTCGTGGTGCCCTCCCCGCCTGCGACCCGCGCATCCGCGACTGCGTCGTGTGCCTGGAGGACACCGACTGCGTCAACAATGGCAACGGCCCCCACTGCAAGCGCG
>DASTRX010000055.1:0-38194 GCA_035760985.1 Polyangiaceae bacterium | reverse complement strand
CGCCGCCCACGACGGTCGCGCGGCGCTCGCCACGCGGGGGGGCGCGCGCCGGAACGACGGGTTCCCCGGGAAACCTCAACTCCATTCGCTCGAAGAGGGGCGCCGCCCACGACGGTCGCGCGGCGCTCGCCGGCGCTATGAAAGCCCGCTTGCAGAGATCCTACCTATGACAATCGATAGCAGGGATCGCTCCCGCCCCCCCATGTTCAACGCCAAGAACCCGGCGCACCACGCGCAGATGACGATCGGTAGCAGGGATCGCTCCCGCCCCCCCGGCGATGGCAAGGCCGAAGAGTGGGCATATTCTGGGGCCGCGGGATGCCCGCTCGGGGGCGAGCCCCGAAGAAGCGCGCGCGGGGAACGGACCAGCGGAGAGCGCTGAGCGGTCAGGAGCGGGGGCGCGAGGTCATGCTCTCGGCGCCGGACAGGGCGTGGGCGATGGCGTCCGAGCGGCTGGTGAAGAGGTTCGCCTTGAAGCCTTCTTTCATGGCCGTGACCGCCACCACCTGGCCCACGCCGTTGGGGCGCCGTGTGTAGCGGGCGATGCCGCTCGCGAAGCGTTCGGCGTACGTCCTGACCACGCCGCCGTAGAGCTCGGCGACGTTGGGGCGAATGGTCACGCCGTCGAGCGAGATGACGATCGGAAAGCGGCCTCCGCAGCGCTGCTCCACCTCGGTGAGCTTGGCGAACACTTCGTCCCGCCAGCGCTCGACCTCCTCCGGGGTCTCGAGCAGCAAGCCCTGGGGGTGCGAGACGAAGGCGACGCCGGCAGCGTCGTCCCACTGCACCTGCAGCAGGTCGAGTCCTTTGCGCGGCGCGGCGTTGCTACGAGAGGCGGGGGGCATTGGCGATCGCATGCGGTGTCTCGTGTAGGGCTGCGTGGGCCGAAGTCAGCGTCGTTCGCTTTGTGCGGCCAGCGTCCATCCTGTGAGCGACGGGACGAGAGCAGTCTTGAGCCCAACCGGCGCTGTCGGCCTACAGGGTGTGTCAGAGTGGTGCGCGCCCGAGAAGCGTAGCCCCGATTGCCCAGCGCGCTACTTCGTGCGCACGCTCTGGACGTCGAGCCCCTCGGCCGCGCGCCGGTAGCGCCGCACCGCCTCAGCCAGGCCCAGGTACAAGGCATCGGCGATCAGAGCGTGCCCAATCGAGGCCTCGAGGATCTCGGGCACCTCGCGCGCCAGCGCGGGAAGGTTGAGCAGGCTCAGATCATGGCCGGCGTTCACGCCCAGGCCCGCCTGGTTGGCGGCGCGTGCCGACTCGCGCACACGCTCGAGCTCGCGCGCGCCGCGCTCCGTGCCGAACGCCGATGCGTACGGCTCCGTGTAGATCTCGACGCGGTCGGCGCCCGTCTCTTTCGCGAGCGCGATGCGCTCGGGCTCCGGATCCATGAACACCGCCACGCGGATGCCGGCGGCTCGCGCGGACTGCACCACCGGGGCCAGCGCCGCCGTGTGCCGCGGCAAGTCCCAGCCGTGGTCGCTGGTCACTTCGCCTGGAGTGACCGGAACGAGCGTGAGCTGAGTCGGCCGCAGCTCGAGCGCCAGCGCCACCAGCTCCGGCCGGGGGTCGCCCTCGAGGTTGAACTCCACGCGCGATTCCTGACACAGCCGCACGCACTGGCGCACGTCCTCTGCGCGCGCGTGGCGATTGTCTTGCCGCCAGTGCAGCGTGATGCCGGCGGCGCCCGCCTCGATGGCGGTGCGCGCAGCGAACAGCACACCCGGGTTGTCGCTGCCGCGGCTGTTGCGCAGCAGGGCCACCTTGTTCAAGTTCACCGATAGCTGGATCAATGTAGGACTCCGCTTTCCGGGGCTTCTCGCTCGTCGCGCACGGAGGGGCCGAGCAGAGCGCGCAGCGCCTCGGTCTCCAGGGTCTCTTTCTCGAGCAGGGCCTCGACCAGGCGATCCAGCGCAGGGCGATGCTCGCCCAGCTGGCGTTCTGCTTCGCGCTGCGCGTGCACCAGCAGGCTGCGCACCTCGTCCTCCATCTGGCGCACCGTCACGTCGCTGGTGCCGCCTTCGGTCGCCAGGCGCTGGCCCAGGAACGGGTGCTCGACCTTGTGCTCGTGAAACACCGGGCCCACCTTCTCGCTCATACCGTAGTGGGCGACCATCTTGAAGGCGATCTCGGTGGCGCGCTTCAGGTCGTCCGCGGCGCCGGAGGAGATGTTGCCGAGCACGCTGCGCTCCGCCGCGTATCCGCCGAGCAGCACGCGCAGCTGCGCCTCGAGCTCGGGCTGGGTGAGGATGTGGCGATCCTCGGGCGCGGTCTGCTGGGTCACGCCCAGAGCCATGCCGCGCGGCAGGATGCTCACGCGGCGCAGCGGCTCGGCGTGGGGGCTGAAGTGCATGATGACCGCGTGGCCGCTCTCGTGCACCGCCACGCGCCGCCGCTCCGCGGCCTGTAGCTTGCCTTCGCGCGGATCACCCAGCACGATCTTCTCGTAGGCCGCGTCGAAGTCGCGCTGCGCGATGTAGTCGGCTTCATTGCGGGTGGCGCCAAGCGCCGCCTCGTTGACCAGGTTGGCCAGATCGGCGCCGGAGAAGCCGGGCGTGTCGCGCGCGATCTGCTGCAGATCGACGTCGGGCCCGAGCGGCTTGTCGCGCACGTGCACGTCCAGGATCGCGCGCCGCGCCTCTAGCTCGGGGCGGTCCACCAGCACGCGCCGATCGAAGCGCCCGGGGCGCAGCAGCGCCGGGTCCAGCACGTCGGGGCGGTTGGTGGCGGCCAGCACCACGGTCAGGTCGCTGCGGTCGAATCCGTCCATCTCGGAGAGCAGCTGGTTCAGCGTCTGCTCGCGCTCGTCGTTGCCGCCGCCCAGGCCCGCGCCGCGCGAGCGGCCCACGGCGTCGATCTCGTCGATGAAGATGATGGCGGGCGCCGACTTCTTGGCCTCCGCGAACAGCTCGCGCACGCGCGAGGCGCCCACCCCCACGAACATCTCGATGAACTCGGAGGCGCTGATCGAGAAGAACGCTACGCCCGCCTCACCCGCGACCGCGCGCGCCAGCAGCGTCTTGCCCGTGCCGGGCGGTCCCACCAGAAGCACGCCGCGCGGCACCTTGCTGCCGAGGCGCCGGAACTTCTCCGGTGCCTTGAGGAACGCGACCACCTCTTTCAGGTCCTGCTTGGCGGCGCGCAGCCCCGCCACGTCTTTGAAGCTGATCGAGACCGCCGATTGCTTGTCGAAGCGCCGGCTGCGCCCCTTGAGCACGCCCGCGAGCGGCCCGCCTCCCACCATCATCTGCTGCGCGCGCCTCGACAGCCAGATCCACACGCCGATGATCAGCACCCAGGGCAGCAGCGCGCCGGCGATCTGCAGCGGCAGCGGAGCCTCCTGGCTGCGCACCTTCACGTTCACGCCATTCTTGCGCAGCACCGGCAGGAGCTCCGTGTCGGCCTCGGGGAGCACGGTCTGAAAGCGCTCGAAGCTCTGGTTCTGGCGCGTCTCGGGCTTCTTCAGCTCGCCGATGACCGTGTCGCCCTTCCAGGTGATGCTCGCGACCTTCTGCTGCTCGACCAGCTGGAAGAACTCGGAGTAATCGATCGCCGGATAGGCTTGCTCCTGGTTCGCCGATTGCCAGATCGCCATGCCGCCCAGGAGCAGCGCCAGGAACACCCAGGCCTTCCAGGAGAACGGCTGAGTCGGCGGTAAGCTGGGGCGCCCTCCAGGCGCCGGCTCTCCCGCATTGCGGGGTCCTCCGGCGGGTGCGCGCGACGAGGGGCGGATGGAGCGGGTCATGCGATGATCACTTCTATCACGTGACTCGGAGTACCGCGCCCCGACAGGGCCGGCCCAACGCCCAAACGTCCGCGGCAGCCTCAGCTGTCGCCACGCGCGCGGCGCTCGCGCTTGGTGTCCCCGCGCGCTCGCTTGGCTGTCAGCCGGCGCTGCTTCGCCGCCCGGCTCGGGCGCGTCGGCACACGTCGCGGCGGCGCGCGGCGCACCGAGAGGAGCATCTGCGCCAGCCGCTCGTACACGTCGCGCTCGTTCTGCAGGCGTGAGCGAAAACGGTCGCCGCTGATCAAGAAGTCGCCCGCCCGCGTCACGTGGGACGGGAACGCGGCAGCGAGCCGTCGCTTCTGCGCGGGCGAGAGCGCCTGTGTCGCCCCGAGCGCGAAGCGCAGCTCCACCTTGCTGGAGACCTTGTTCACGTTCTGGCCGCCAGGGCCGCTGCTGCGCACGGACTGCAGCTGCAAGTCCTCCGACGGAATGACCCAGTCCGGAGCCACGTGCAGCATCTTGCTGGGGAGAAACGTAGCAGTGGCGCGCGCCGGTGCAATCGGCGGCGAGCGCCGCGGGTGAGTGGGCGAGCGCTCCGGGCGTGTTAGGCTCGGCGCATGCCCGAGCTCCGCCCGCCCGCCCCGTCCGCAGTCCTGGTTGCGCGCAGGCATGCCCTAGCTCGTGGCTCGCTCGCGCTGCTGCTCGGGTTGCCGCTGCTCGCGCTGCTGCCCGCGGGGCTGCTGATCGCTGGCTGCACCGACGAGGCGCCCCGGTCGAGCCCGGGCCTGACCAGCGACGCCGGCTCAACCAAGAGCTGTGTGCTCGGCAGCAGCGGCTGCGGCTGCACCAGCTCGGGCGGCTGCGACCCGGGGCTGCTCTGCAACACGGGCCGCTGCTACCCCGCCGAGGGCACCGAGCAGGAGCCCGATGATCCCTACGTGCGACCGACCATGCCGGCGCCCGTGAGCCAGCCCGACTCGAGCCCCGACGCCAGCACGGACTCGGGCCCCAGCTCGAACGGCTGAGCCTGCCGCTAAGGGAAGCTGGCGGAGATGCCCAGCTCGGTCGTCGGCTGCACGAAGTTGCGGTCGCCGTAGTCGTACTGGTGTGCTGCGTCGCGCGCGTCGTAGGCCATGTTCGAACGGCTGACGAGCAGCGTCTGTTGCAGCGTGAGGTTCAGCTGATGCCGGGCATCGAGGCCCAGCTCACCGCCGAGCTGGCCGCGCCAGCGCCAGTCCTTTCGGCTCTTCTGCGAGGCTCGCACTCCGGGGATGCCGCTCGGATCGAGATAGCCGCGGTACTCGACGCGGGCGAGCGCCGAGAAGCGCAGCGCGCGCGTGGCTTGCCAGGCCGCGCCGGCGCCGACTCCCGGTGACCAGTAGCTCTGCGGGTTGCGATAGCCCCTGCGGGCGCACTGTGGGCCGCAGTCCTCGTACTCGTTGGGCTTCAGCGGAAGCTCCTGGGTGCCGGCCGCGTTGAAGCGCAGCAGGGCCAGCAACGAGAGCTCCCAGCTGCGGAGCGACCAGAGCTCGCTGGCGATCAGCTGCAGCCGGTGGCCGTCCAGGTAGGAGAGCTCGCTGGCGCGCACCAGGCGCTCGCTGAGCTGCAGCCGCGCGCGCGAGCGCTGCCCGGTCGCCAGATCCGCTGCCAGCGCGAGCACGCCATCCCATTCGAAGGCCAGCATCGGATCGAGGCCCGTGAGCAGGTACGCGGCGCCGGCATCGAGGCGCAAGCGGATCCCTGGCTGCGGCGCCCACTGCACGCGCCCCACGAGCTCGTGGCTCTGCAGGCTCAGCTCCCGCACGCCGTTCGCCAGCAGCGCCAGCAGATCGCCGGAGTAATTCAGCCCGAGCGCGGTGCGCCGCGCTGCCCGGTACATCCAGCCCAGCTCCAGCATCCCCGACAGGTACGCGCTCGCGCGCGATGCTACGGTGCGGGTCGCGAGCACGTCCGCCGAGCCGGACTGCGTCGCGTTGCCGTCCACGCCTGCCGCGAACGCTCCGAACGCGGTCGCGCCGGTCAGCGGCAACGGGTACAGGCGCAGCAAGGAGCGCTCCGCGTCCTCGACCTGCGCCGGCTGCAGCGGCAGCTGCAGCGCGCTGTCGTACGCGGCCTCGGCGCGGCGAGCATCGGAGGCCTCCTCGGCGGCGCGCCCCAGCGCCAGCAGCGTGCGCGCGTCGCCGGGCCGCTGCGCGAGGCTCCGCTCGAAGTGCTGCTCGGCGCGCGGCCAGTCTCCCTCGGCCGAAGCCACCAGCGCGAGCCCGTAGTGGGCGTCGGCGAGATCGCTCTTCGCGTCCGCCGGAGCGAGCGCGATCGCCTTCTGGAAGGCTGCGCGCGCGGCGGGCCAGCGCTGCTGCGAGACCGCCACGAACCCGCTGTCGATCAGCTCTCCCCGCTCGCGCTGCCGGCGCGCGTCGAGCTCCTCGAGCAGCTGCTGCCGGCGCTGTTCCACGTCCGCTTGCCGGGGCACGGGCTCGGCGTACGCCTGCGCCGCCTTCAGGTCTCCCAGGCGCAGCGCCGCAAAGCCGGCGTTGACGCGCGCCAGCTCCGCGAGCTCCGGGAACGTGCGGACGATGACGTCGAAGCGCGCCAGCGCGTCGGCATACTCCTCCAGCGCATAGCTCGACACGGCCGCGTTGAAGGCGATGGTGGCGCGCTCCGGCGCCCTGCCATCCTGCGCCAGCACCTGATCGAACAGCGCGCGCGCACGGGCGTAGCGGCCCGCACGGAAGTGCTCGGTCGCCTCGCGCAGGCGCTGCGAGGTTCTGGAGGCCGCGGCGGCTGCCGCCTTCGCTGGTACCGCGGTCGCCGGCGCTGCCGCGCAGAGCAAGGCGGCGACGGTCGCTGCGATGGCCAGGAATGGACGCGTGCGGAGCGACCCGCTACTTGCGCTCACGCGCTTCCCTCGCGCGCTCCAGGCCGCGCTCGGCTTTCTCGCTGGCGCGCTCGCGGGCGATCTCCAGCCCTGGGGGCGCGGCTCCGCGATCCGACGCCGAGCGGTCGGGGCGCGCGCGCCGATCCCTGCGCGCCGGCAGCCCGGGCAAGGCCCGTTGCTCGGCGCTGGCGGCCGCGCCGCGCGAGTCCGGGAGCGGTAGAGCGTCGACGCGCGAGGGCCGCGCGGAAGCGGCGCCCGTTCGATCGGGGTGCTCGGCGCTCGCTCGTGCCGGAAGATCGAACGGCACCAGCACAGCCGGGCGGCTCGGCGGCGAGCGATCGGACGGAGCTGCTGGATGAGCGCTCGAACGCGGCCGCTCGGGCGTGGGCGCTGCAGGCGCCCGGTCCCGGGCGTCAGCCGACGCCGGCGCGGCCGGTGCGATGGGTTCGGCAGCGCCCGGCGGTTTGGCAGCGCCCGGCGGTTCGGCAGCGCCCGGCGGTTCGGCAACGATGGGCGCATCGGCGCTCGGCGCCGCGGACGCGGCCCCCCTTCTCTCCACCGCGGCGCTCACCTCGGCAGCGCCTTGCGGCTCCGGCGCGGGGCGCTGCGAGTGAGCCACAGCAGCCCAGATGCCCCCCGCCGCCGCGGCTGCGGTCGCCCCGCAGACGATGATCATGCCCAGCCCGACGCGACCACCGAGGCGGCGCGTGCGGCGGAACGCGATCACGCGGCCCCGCGCGGGCTCGGCGCGCAACACGGCGGCCTCGCTCGCGAGCGCCTGCTGCAGCCGCTCGTCAAAACCGTTGCGCGGCGGTGGCTCTCGTAGAGCCCGCAGCCGTTCGCTCAGCACTGCTTCGTTCATCCGTGCGTTCTCCCGATGGCAGGAGCCAGCGGCTCGTCTCCGCGCACCCCACTCTGCGGTTCATCTTGGGCCAGCCAGTCGCGCAAGGCCTGCCGCGCGCGGCTGATGCGCGAGCGCACCGTGCCGACCGGCACGCCCTCGACGGCGGCGATCTCGTCGTAAGAGAGCCCTTCGACCTCGAACAACACCAGGGGAATGCGGTTGCGCTCCTCCAGCCGCCAGATGGCTCGCCACAGCCGATCACGGTCTTGCCGCTGGCTGCAGGCCTCGTCCAGCCCGGGATCGGCGGCGGGGTGCGCGCTGGGCAGCGGATTTTCGCGCTGCGAGGCCTTGCCCAGGCGGCTTCGCTGCCAATCGATGCTGGCGCTGCGCGCGACCGTGTACAGCCAGGTCGAGAGCGCGGCTCTTCCGTCGTAGGTGGGAAAGGCCCGAAACGCTTTGATCAACGCCTCTTGTGCGATGTCGTCCGCGTCTTGCCAGTTCTTGGACAGCGAATACACGAATCTTCTCAGCGAATCCAGGTGGGGCCGGATCAGCTCCTGAAAGGCCAGCGGATCGCCCGCTTTGGCCTTTTGAAACACTTCTGGAGACAAGCTCTCCAAAACCAATCAGACGAAGATACGGGCGCAAAGTTCCCGCGCCTGAGCCCGAGAGCGGATGGACGGCGCGGTCCCACACCAGCGACGGTCCTGCCAGCTGTAGGGCTCGGCTTTTTCGTTCCGGCTGCCGGCATCAGGAATTTTCGCTCTCGCGTCCGGAACTTTCGGCAGCGAGCGTCGTCTGACCTGGCAATGCTCGGCCCAACAGGGCCGAAGGAGTCCTCGTGAGCAAGACATTTCGCTTTGGGTTGGGTCTCACCGGTCTGGTCGTGCTGCTCGCTTGCGGTAGCAAGGCACCACCGAAGCCCAGCCTGGTGACGGACGGTACGGGTACAGAGGGCGGCGCAGGTGCCGCGGGCGCCTCGGGCGACCTCTCGAACACGGATCTGTTCCCGACCTCGGAAGGCACGGCGGGCGCCTCCTCCACCGGCGATCCCTCGGGCAGCGCCGGCTCGGGCGGCCAGAGCACGTCGACCGTGCCGGTCGCCAGTCAGACGCCCGGAGCCACGTGCCAGAGCGGTACGGAATGTTCGACGCTCAGCTGCCAGGAAGGTTCCTGCTCGACCGCGGCCTGCGTCGCGGACGGCGGCGCCTGCAGCTCGGGCGCGGAGTGCTGTGGCGGCCGCTGCGACAACGGCATCTGCACGGCGCTCAACCTGGTGTGCAAGACCTCGGGCAACCCCTGCGGCGGCAACAGCGAGTGTTGCTCCGGGTTGTGCACGGACGGCACGTGCCAGGTGCGCAGCTCGTTCTGCACACAATCGGGCGACGTGTGCGGGCGTGACTCCGAATGTTGCACAGGTGCTTGCTTGATCGCCGAGGGCTCCAGCGTGGGCTACTGCGCGGCTCCGCCCGCGGGCGCGACCAACTGCGGCGGCGGCGTCGACGGCAGCCTGTGCAATGGCTGCGGCCAGTGCTGCAGCCGGCTGTGCGCCCCCTTCGGGGACACCGGCGTCTACGTGTGCCAGCCCGCCAACGGCTGCCACGTCAATGGTGACCTGTGCCGTGAAGACAGCGACTGCTGCGGCGCCGCCGGCACCGGCTTGCCCGGCGACGGCAACGTCACCTGCCAGAAGGAGCCCGGGCGCAGCGTCGGCATCTGCCGCAACCCCATGGGCTGCAGCCCGCAGGGCAACGTCTGCCACTACCAGGACTACGCCTGCAGCATCTCCAGCTCGCGCAACAACTGCTGCGGGGGCACCGGCAACAGCGGCGCCTGCCAGCTCGACGCGCTCGGAGTTCCGCGCTGCAACGGTCTGTCCGCGTGCCTCGCGGCGGGCGAGATCTGCTCCTCCTCGATGGACTGCTGCGACGGCAAGCCCTGCGTGCCGGCCAGCGACGGGCAGCTGCGCTGCTACACCGGCGAGGGCACCTGCGTCCCGAGCGCGGGCGAGTGCACCGTCAACGCCGACTGCTGCTCGGGCTCGGTCTGCCAGGTCCTGCCGGGCTCGTCGCGCGGCACCTGCAGCGGCTCGCCCAGCGACGGCGGCGGGGGCGGCGGCAGCGCGGGCTCCGGCAGTGGGGGCAGCGACGGCGGTGGCAGCGCGGGCTCCGGCAGCGGTGGCGCCGGCGGCTCGCCGAACGAGCCGACCTACTCCTGCGCCCTCTATGGCCAGCAGTGCTCCGCGACCGGCGACTGCTGCAACGACGTGCCCTGCACCGCCGGCATCTGCGTCTACCCCGCCGTGATCCGCTGAGCACAGCCGCGCCGCGGCGCTCGGCGCGCCGCGGCGCTCTGCGCGCCGCGGCCCTTGTGAACCCGCTGCGGCAGCGGGCATATTCTAGAGCCGCACTGGACGCCCGGGGCCGAGCCCCCTCGGATCAGTTGTCCTGAATGCCGGTCTCGCGCTTCCAGATGAAGGGCACGCTGAAGCGGCCATCGTCCTCGATGTGGCTGCCCCACACGGTCGAGCTCGCCTGGTGATTGGTGCCCGAGAAATTGAGCTCGGTGCCGATCCCGATGTCGAGGTCCTTCACGCGCGTGTCGAGCGTGCGCATGAAGTTCTCGGTGGTCAGGTTGGGCCCGTTCATGTCGAGGGCGGTCGTGAACAGCCGCGCCACGATGTAACCCTCCAGCGAGGTGAAGCTCAGCTTGCCGCTGTCGTAGGCCTTGATGTCCTCGCGATACTGCACGACGCCGGCCGCCTGCGAGTCGTAGTTGGGCACCACCTGCGTCACGATCACGTTCTCCGCGTAGCTGCGCTTGCTGCCCGGCGCGCGGATGTCTTCATAGGCCTCGGGGGTGCTGCGCAGCGCCGTGGAGAGCGCGTCGCCGCCCACGAACGAGACGTTCATGAACAGCACGTCCAGGCGCGCGGCGCGCTTCGCGTCCTTGTTGATCCAGTCCTTCACGCCGCGGATGAAGCGGTTGCCCGGCTGGTAAGTGTCGATCATGACCACCGCCACCGACTGCAGCGAGTCAGCCGAGCCGGAGGCATCGAGCACGCCCTGCAGGTAGGTGGCAGCGTCGGCGATGGCGGGATCGACGCTGCTCACATCCTCGCGCTTGTAGGCCACGCGATGGATGGCGTTCTTCTCCGGCAAGGGCGCGATCGACTGGTTGTAGGCGTTGACCACGCCGTCGTAACCAGAGTCGCCGTAGCTGTCCTCCTGGGCGAAGACCAGGATGCGCTTGTAGTCCTGCGCCGGGTCGTTGATGATGCGCGGGATGCGCGTGCCGCGGATGTAGTCGAGCATGGCCGCGGTCTCGTCCGCGTAGCCCGCTCGATAGTTGTACACGTACGGGGACTTGGTGTCGTCGCGCAGGTACGCTTGCGCGCCGGTGAAGGCACCGAAGAAGATCACCTTGTTCTTGGTGGCGACGGGGGCAGTGGCCAGCATGGTGGGCGTGCCGACGTTGCCGACCAGCGCGAACACGCTGTTCTTGCCGCGCGTGTCGGGCTGGTCCTTGTCCGGGTTGGTGTCCTGGATGTCGAGCAACTGCTGCACGACGGCCTTCGCCTGGTCGGGATCGTAGTTGTCGTTCTGCGCGTCCAGCACCACCTTGCGCCCGGCGACGCCGCCCGCGTTGTTGAAGCGATCGAGCATGGCGTTGATGCCGCGGCGCATCTCGATGCCCAGCGCCTCGCTCGGCCCCTGCAGGGGCGCGCTCATGCCGATGCGGATCGGCACGTCGCTGCCTGCCATGCACGCGGGGGTGCCGTTCATGTCGGCGCACACCTGGCCCGCGCCGCAGTCGCTGTCCGAGCTGCAGGTGAAGTTGCTGCCGGCGAGCTCCGGAGAAGAGCAGCCGAACACGCCGAGCCAGGCCGCGACACCCGCGAGCTTGGCGACCGTAGTACCCGAAATCGCGCGCGCCATGATCAGAAGCTCCCTTGCACGCTGAAGGAGGGCCCGCGTGGCGACCAGTCGAGCGCCAGGCTCGGACCCTCGCTCGCGGCAGGCCGATCGTCGGTGACCAGCAGCACGACGTACGTCGCCGCCAGCGCGCCGGCCACGCCGAAGCTGATGCCACCGATCAGCTTCTTGCTCTTGCCCGAGTCGACCAGATCCTGCGCCTGGTGCTGGGTCAGCGGCGTGACGGCGGTGGGGTCACCGAAGCCCGGAGCGTTCTCGACCTTGTTGTGATCGCTCACGCCCATGAGATAGAAGGTCGTGCCCAGCGCAGCGGCGGCGACGCTGCCGCCCAGCACCACCCAGGGCACGTAGCTCGGGCCCGTGGGAGCGTCGGCCTGGCTGGGAGCGCTGCTCGGCTCCGCGCTGCTGCTGTCGTGGCTCGGCGTGCGGGCGCTCGGCGCGCCGGCATTCTGGCGCGACAGCTCCGCGGCCTCGCGCAGGGCCGCCAGCGACTCGCGGGCTCGCTGCCGGCCGCGCGCATCAGCGCCCGGGGTCTTCAGGAAGGTCTCGTATTTCTCGATCGCCGCGTCCGTCTCACCGAGCTCCTCGTAGCAGCGCGCGATGTTGAACAGCAGGTTTGGATCGCTGTCGACCGCGTAGGCCTGGATGAACTTCTCGATCGCGTGCCGATAGTCGCGCGCGGCATACAGCGCGGCGCCTTCTTCGTTCAGCTGAGCTACGTTCGTCTGGCTCGCGCTCGCCGCCGGGCGGCTCTCGTTGGCCGCGCTGGCGGGTGCGGCGCACAGCCCGAGGGCGAGCAGGAGCGCGGGGGCCGGACGGTAGCGGAGCAGGACTCCGAGTTTGGCGGACGCATTCATGGCTAGGTTCTTCTCCACTTGGATGATCTGATGCGCGCTCAGTCGAGCAGGCGGGCACGGCTCTGGCCATCGACCAGCTTGACGCGGCTGCGCTCCTCCACGAGCGGCGCGCTGGGCGCGGGCTCGGGCTTCGCCACGGGCTCGGGCGCGGCTTCCACCGCGGCCGCTGCTTCTTCGCGAGCCGCCTCGGCGCGCCGCGCCGGAGCCGTCTTGCGCGCCGGCGGACGTGCAGGCGCAGCGGCACGCGGGCGCGCCACGGGCTCGGGTGCTGCTGCGGGCGAGGCCTCTTCGCGCAGGACCACTCGCGTGCGCACCGCCTTGGCGCCGGCCGGAGCCGGGTCGACTTGCAGGAAGGCTTGCTCGGTCGCGTAACCCTGCTTGGAGATCGAGAGCTGCTGCGTGCCGACCGGCAGCTGCGTGGAGAGCGGCGTCAAACCCACGGCCTGTCCACCCACCTTGACCAGCGCACCGCTGGGCTGGCTCTCCACGAGCACCATGCGAGACAGCGAGAGCTCCGCGGCCTCCTCGCGCGCCCGAGGTGCCGCCGCCGCACCGAGCGCAGCGGCCGTCGGCGCATCCACCCGCGTCGCCGTCGGCGTGCTGGCGCGCTGCCAACCCACCCACAACATCGCGCACGCGGCGCACACTCCGGCGATCGCCAGCAGCGTGACGACGCGCGAGGTGCGCGGATCATCGAGGCCGCGGCTCTCGCGCCGGCCGAACACGGGCGGCGCGCTGATCTCGGGCGCGGGCAGCGCGAGCAGGTGCGCGCTGGAGCGATAGTCGGGGATCGGCGCGCTCACGAACGAGCGGCTGATCGGCGCCGGCGTGGAGGGAGGTGCCGGCAAGTAGCTATCGCTCTGGTTGCCCAGGATGGACGAGGCGCGCTGCGCGTACAGGCGCGCGCGCGCGGGCGCAAACGGCAAGAGCGCAATGGCCAGCTCGGCCACGTTCTGGAAGCGGCGCGCCGGGTCCTTCTCCAGGCAGCGATCGATCACGGCTTGCAGGGACGGGGGCGCCTCCGGACAGTGCATGGCCAGCGGCGTCGGGGACGTCTCCAGGATGCGCGTCCAGACCTGCCGCACGCTGTCGGCGACGAAGGCGCTGCGCGCCGTGATCAGCTCGTACAACACCGCGCCCAGCGACCAGATGTCAGCGCGATGATCGACCTCGGCGGTGGAACGAATCTGCTCCGGCGACATGTAGAGCGGCGTGCCGAGCAGGCACTGCGCCTCGCTGCCCGACAGCTCGTCACCGAACACCTTGCCCGTGAGCGCCGACTTGGAGATGCCGAAGTCGAGCAGCTTGATCAGCTCCAGATCGCCCTTCTGGGTCAGGAACAGGTTCTCCGGCTTGATGTCGCGGTGCGTGATCCCGCTCGCGTGCGCCACGGCCAGGGCCTCGCAGGCCTGCATCACGTAGTGCACGGCGCGCCGGATCGTCAGGCGCCCTTCCAGCTCCAGCACCTGCCCCAGGTCGCGCCCCTCCAGGTACTCCATCACGATGTACGGGCCGATGCCGTCCGCCGTGCCGACGTCGAAGACCTGCGCCACGTGCTCGCTCTTGATCGTCACGGCCGCCTTGGCCTCGCGCGCAAAGCGCGAGAGCACGCCGGGCACTTGCTGCATCTCGGAGCGGATGAACTTGATCGCCACGCGCTCGTCGAGCTCCAGGTGGCGAGCTGCCAGCACCACTCCCATGGAACCGACGCCGATCACGTGCTCGATCCGGAACCTCCCGGACAGCACCTGTCCCACCGCGTAGTCCTCCGGGCTGAAGGTGTTGCTCTGCGGAGCGAACAGGCTCTCGGCGTGATCCGGCGTGGCTGCGCGCTGGGAGGGGCGGTCGGCGTCGCGAGGGAACTTACTGGGGTTCATGCATCTCACTCGAGCTGAAAGGCGAGCCGTCGTTGACGTCTCACCGGCCCCCACCTCGGATACATGTTCACCGAGCCGCACATGAGGGGGGCCACGACTGGCGAACCTGCTCGCTCGTAGCAACGGGACGAAGCGAGTTTCAGCCGGTTAAATCGCCTCTCCGCCGCACCGACATGGCACGCAGCTGCGAAAATGACGGCAGAATCGCAGGCAGCGGATGCAGGAGTACGTCTTTCTCGCACCGGCTCGCTGCACCACAAGGGTGAGGCTGCAGGGCGCAAGCGATCCGGCGCCTGGCCGCCGCGATCGCTGGCGGACAGGCGGCGTTTTCTGCCGCTTCCGAAGCCGGGCCGCGCGCTGTAGCTCGACGCCGCTTGCACAATCCCGGCGCACCGGGCAAGCAGCGCAGCATGTCACTGCTCTCTCGCCTCCTGCCGCTGCAAGCGAACGGCTTCGGCTACGGTTCCACCGCGGACGACGTCGTACGCGATCTCGATCTGAGCGCGCACACCATCCTGCTCACCGGCTGTGCCTCGGGTCTGGGCCTGGAAACTTTGCGGGCGCTCGCGCGCCGCGGCGCGCGCGTGTTCGCCGCCGCGCGCAGCGAGGCCCGCGCGCGCGAAGCTTGCGCCGGCGTTGCGCGGGCAGAGCCGATCGCCTGCGACCTGGCCAGCCCGGCATCGGTGCGAGCCTGCTGCGATACGCTGCGCAAGAGCGCGCCTCCGCTCGATGCCATCATCTGCAACGCGGGCATCATGGCGCTGCCGAAGCTGGAGCAAGTCCACGGCTACGAGAAGCAGTTCTTCACCAACCACGTGGGGCACTTCCTGCTGGTGACGGGCCTGCTGGACCGGCTCGCTCCGCAGGGCAGAGTGGTGATGGTCAGCAGCAACGCGCACCGGCGCGCGCCACGCGGTGGCATCCAGTTCGACAACCTGTCGGGCGAGGCCGGCTACAACCCGTTCCTCAACTACGGGCAATCCAAGCTTGCCAACCTGCTGTTCAGCAACGAGCTGGCGCGCCGCCTGCCACAGGGCCAGAGCTCGAACGCGCTTCACCCCGGAGTGATCGCGACCAACCTCGCCCGCAACTCGCCTGGCCCCTTCCAGCTGCTGCTGAAGGCCTTCGAACCCCTGGCCCTGAAGAGCCCGGCCCAGGGCGCGGCCACCCAGTGCTACGTGGCCGTGCATCCCGGAATGCAGAGCAACGGGCGCTATTTCTCGCACTGCAACCTCGCAACGCCGAGCGCCTACGGCAGCGACCCGGCGCTGGCACGCCAGCTCTGGGAGGCGACCGAGCGCATCGTAGCAGGTCTCTGAGCACCCAGCCGCCGGCCGCCCGGTAGCCCAACTCGCCACACCTGACGCTTGGCCTGGGGTTGCCCTCCAGCCTATAGGGCTCGTCCGCCCACGCTTGGCTCATCCACAGCCGGCTCTCCCCAACAGGACTTTGCGATGAACGACACCACCGCGCCCAGCGCGTCCCTCACTGCGTCCGTGCCCCTGGCTGGGCCTCCCGCCTCGGAACACGCCGAACGCGGCCGTACCCATGGCCTCTCCCTCATCTTCTGGCTGCTGGAGCAGAACATCTGGGTGCTGCTCACCGTGCCGACGGTGCTCGCGCTGATCGTCGGCGCGGCCACTCACCTGCACTGGCCCAGCATGGTGGCGGCCTGGCTCGCGGTGCCGTTGTTCGGGGTCATCCTGCCGCTCCTGTACCTGGTCTACCTCTCGTATACCCATGACGCCGGCTCGGTCGACTGGCGCTGGGCCATCGAGTGGAAGGACGAGGCCGAAGGCAAGAAGTGGTTTGGCAAGAAGATCCCGATGGAGATCCTCTACGAGGCCTACATCGCGGGCAAGCTCGACTTCAAACACGACGTCTACGAGACGATGCTGCGGCGGAATCAGCTGTTCCGCTTCTGCTTCACCTGGGGTGACATCAAGTTCTACTTCAAGGACTTCCTCACCCAGAACGTCACGCACAGCAAGCGCAGCGACGAAGCCGACATCGCGCACGTCTACAACCGCGGCAACGACTTCTATCACTGGTTCCTGGGCGACACGATGACCTACACCAGCGGCATCTTTCACGATCCCGCCGAGTCGCTGGAGACCGCGCAGGAGCGCAAGCTGGAGCTGGTGTGCCAGTACGTGCACATGCAGCCCGGCGATCAGCACCTGGACATCGGCTGCGGCTGGGGCCCGTTGATCACGCACGCCGCCAAGCACCACGGCACGTTCAGCACCGGCATCACGCTGGCGCAGGAGCAGGCGGACTGGGCCATCGCGCGCGCCGAGCGCAACGGCGTGGCGGATCGCGTGCGCGTGATCGTCGACGACTACCGCAACCTGCCCAGCAAGAAGTACGACAAGATCACCTGCCTGGAGATGGCCGAGCACGTCGGCATCAAGAACTTTCAGAAGTTCCTGCTGCAGGTGCGCGGCATGCTCAAGGACGACGGCATCTTCTACCTGCAGATCGCGGGCCTGCGCCGCCCCTGGCAGTTCGAAGATCTGGTCTGGGGCCTGTTCATGGCCAAGTACATCTTCCCCGGCGCGGACGCCAGCTGCCCGCTCGGCTTCGTGGTGTCTCAGGCGGAGCGCGCGGGCTTCGAGGTCCACCGCGTGGAGAACACCGGCACGCACTACGGCGTGACCATCGCCAAGTGGTACCAGAACTGGAAGCGCAACGAGGCGGCCATCGTCGCCAAGTACGGCCAGCGCTGGTACCGCCTGTGGCTGATGTTCCTGGGCTGGTCCGTGATCATCGGAGGCCAGGGCAGCTCGGCGCTGTTCATGATCACGATGACCAAGAACCACAAGAACGACAAGTCGACGGTCGGTCCCGAGGAGGCGCAGAGCCAGGCCTTCAGCCGCCAGAACCGCTGGATCGGCAAGCAGGTGATCGGCACGCAGCGGTGATTTCAGGGGGTCTGAACTAGACCCCCTCGCCGCCGGCGAAGGTGGTTGCCTCCGGGCAGCCACCTTTCGTCATTTTGTGGGTCGGCCCCTATTGCATCGTGCCCGGCATGCGCAGGGCGAAGCCGGCGATCTGCACGTCGAACGTTTCGTTGGCAGGCCCCAGCATCTGATAGGTGCCATGCATCGAGCCGAAGGAGGTCTTGAGCGGACAGGCGGAGGTGTATTCGAAGCCCTGCCCGGGCTCGAGCACAGGCTGCTTGCCCACCACGCCGGGGCCCTTCACCTCTTCGATCTCACCGTTCGCGTCGGTGATGATCCAGTGGCGGCTGAGCAACTGCACGCGCTCGCTGCCCTCGTTGCGAATGGTGATCGTGTACAGGAACACCCACTGACGCGCCTGCGGATCGGAGTTCTGCTCCGAGAACCGAGCACGCACGGTCACGCGGATCCCGCGCGTGACTGCTTCGGACAGGGTCGTGGTCGGCACGGCCGTGCACGCTAGTGCCTCGATCCCGTCGAATCAAGGCACGGCCTCCTTGCCACGGGCTTCGCGGTCTTGCTCTGCGGCGCTGCCGAAGCGCTTATTCCAGAGGCGTGGCGGCGCGGTTCTCGGCGGCGGTGACGTCCAGCGGGTGCCGGCCATTCTTCTTCTTGCGCCGGTGCCCGGGCAACAGTCCGGCGTCCTCCAGCCAGGCGATCGAACGGCGCGCCGTCAGCTCCGCGGTGGGGTTCTCGAAACGCACGTGAAAATGCGTGGCGTGCCCGGAGCGATGGCGGACGATCGGATTGCCGAGCTTGGATGTCCCACCGAAGACGCGCGCCAGCCACTCGGGGTCCTCCCCCTGCGCCAGCGCGTACTCCTTCAGCAAGGGCTGAATCCCGGAATCCATGAACACATACTCGACGGGCGAGTGCGTGATCAGCGCCTTGAGCAGCGTCCAGGTCCGGGCGCGATCCAGGTTCCGCGAGTCCGCGCGCCGGTACCAAACGGCCTGGTCGAGGTAGTAGTAGCCAATATCGACGTCCCGACCGGACTGATGGCTCTTGTGCGGCCGCAGCCGGCCCCCGTTGCGAGCGCTGAAGTCGCCCACGTAGAGCGGCGGCGTGTCGGGAAAGAGCTCGTTCACCTTCTTGATCCCGTACTCGACGAACTCCACCGACTCGCGGGTGCCCCAGGAGTGGGGCGGATCGGCCCGCTTCCAGAGCGGAGATTCGGGAAACTCGACGGCGTTGAACAGCATCCCGCGATTGGGCAATCCCAGCGACATCGACCCGAGCGCGCTCGGGTCACTCTTCACCAGTTCCCCGATCTGATCGTCCGTCAGCGAAGCGAGTGGATGGACCACCGCCTCCGTCACGGGGACGGGTGGCTGAACATCCGGTGGCGAGATGGCCACTGCCTGACCGCGCTCGGGCTCGGACGTGAGCGCCCGGACCTCCTCGGAGACACTGGCCGAGCGCGCCCAGAACGTCGTGCTGGCTCCCGCCACCGCCGTGACGGCCACGGCCAATAGACCCAGTACTCGGGAGTTCATGAAGGGCACACGATGCCAGTTTGGGGCGATGATGCAAAGCCCGGGTAGGAGCTAGAACGGTTCAGCATCGCACGGGTTCAATGCGAGTTGCGGTCAACGCCCGACAAAAGCATCACCCCGGCACAGGAAAGGTTTTCCTTGTTGCAAAATCTTACAGTTCCGCGGCCTGTAGGTCGGTCTGTGTTATACAGCGGCGCAGTGGATTGCTGCGACGTCGTAGAGCACAACCTCGGAGAGCCCGGCGCGGCTCCGCCCCGGCCTGACAGTCACGGTGAAACACTGCCCCGCGTCGGAGCGCCGTGGCGCCGCAGCACCACACTCGGCGCCATCGCCGTCGCGTTGCTGCCGAAGTGCCCTGCCTGCTGGTCCGCCTACGCCGGCCTGTCGAGCTTGCTCGGGCTGAGCTTCGTGGTGCAAGCGCGTTACCTGCTGCCGCTGACGGTGGCCCTGCTCGCGCTGGCGCTCGCAGCGCTCGGGCTGCAAGCGCGTCGCCAGCACCGCTACGGCCCCTGGTGGCTCGCCTGCTCGGCCGCGATCGCCACCCTCGCCGGCAAGTTTGCCTTCGACCACGACGGGCTGCTCTACGCCGGCATCGGCAGCTTGCTGCTGGCCTCGCTCTGGAGCAGCTGTCGCTGGAGCTCGCTGCGCCGCAGCGCGCGCTGGCCTGCGCCTCAGAACTGACCGGACATACCGACCAGCGGCAGCACGATCGGGCCCACGTAGTCGTTCTTGCAGGTGCGCGAGCACGGGCGCCGGAGCACCTCGCGGCTGAGCGTGGCGTTCATCACCTCCGCGGTGATGGCCCACCACTTGCCGCTGTCGAGCAGGAAGCGCTTCTCCAGCCGCACGTCGGCGCGCACGAACGGCGGCGCGCGAGAGCGATCGAACACGCGATATTCGCCCAGCGTGCGGCTGCCCGGCACCCCGCTGTAGAAGACGCCCTGCGCGCCCACGAGAAAGTGGCGACCGAGATCGTAGCTGGCCGCTAGATTCAACACGTGCGTGCGGTCGTAGCCGGACAGCGTCTCGACCCGGTCGTGGGCGCGCGTCGAGCGCGAGAGCGTGTAGGACAGCATCCCGCCCCAGCGCCCGCTCAGCGGTCGCTGCAACAGCAGCTCCAGGCCGTAGGCGTGGCCCAGGGAGCGGATCTTGGCCTCGTCCGCGTCCAGATCGAGATCCTGCGTCTGCCCGATCGGATCGCTCAGATCGAAGTAAGCATTCTGGAAGACGGTGGCGCGCGCCTGGATCGACGCGGGCAGCTCCGCGCGCACTCCGGCGCTCGTCTGCAGGCTGCGCTGCAACCCGCCCGGTAAGCCCGCGACCGCAACCCCCGGCACGCCCGGTACGAAGCTGGGCGGCTGATCGGCGATGCCGATCTGCTGCTCGATGGTCAGATCGTCGCGGATGCGAAAGCTGGCGCTCAGCCGCGGGCTGATGCCGAACGCCGTGTTGCCCTTGGAGGCATAGCGATCGAGCCTCAGCCCGGGCGTGACGGTGACACCGCGCGCCACATCGAGCACCAGATCCGCGTAGCCGCCCGCGACCGAGTCGGTGCGGCCGGGGAACAGCTCGACCACGTCCAGAAAATGCTCGGTGTTGGGATCGAGCTTCAGATCATAGGCATCGGCGCCCGCGCTCGCGCCCGCGCGCAGCAGCGCCCGCGGGCCCAGCCGGCTCTCCAGCTCCAGGCGCAACGCGGCCATGCGATCGCGCACCCGGCCCTGGGCGCCGCGCGTCGTGTCGACGCCCAGCGTCCCCGCCACGCGCAAGCGCGTCGCCTGGCTGTAGCGGTGGTCGTATCTCAGGTCCAGCCGGTGAAACAGCACCGCGCTGTCGCCGTCCCCCACGGTCGTTTGCTGATTCGGTTCGGGCGTGCGCCGGCTGCCGACGAAGTCGTACGCGCCGAAGCTGAAGATGCTCAGCCGATCGCGCGGTGTCAGATCGTAGCTGGCCAGCACCTGGTAGTCCCAGTAGTCGAGACGCGCATTGCTCAGCAGCGAGATCAACAGCGCCGTGAACGAGTAACGCCCGGCGGCGATCAGGTTGCCCCTGCCCTCGGCGAACGGCACGTCCAGATACAGGCCCGCGTCGATCAGCCGCGCCGACCACTCGCCATTGAACTCGCCCCGCGGCTGGCTCAGATCGGCGCTGACGATGCCGCCCGCAAAGCGCCCGAGCCTCGCCGGGTAGCCGCCAGCGTAGAGCGTGGTGCGCTCCAGCAAGCGCGGGTGCACCACCGCGGGGCCCAGGAAGGCGTGGAACAGCAGCGGCACCCGGATCCCGTCGATGAAGAAGCCCAGGTTGCCCGGAGGCGAACCCCGCACGTAGAACACGGGCAGGCCGGTGACGAGCGGTGCGATGCCCGGCAGCACGGACACGGCTCGGAACGGATCGCCGAACGCGCCCGGCAAGATGCGCACATCGCTGCTCGACAGACCCAGCGCGCCGGGCTCCGCTACACCGAGCACCTGCACGCTGACCGGCTCCACCGGCGCGGGCCCAGGACCTGCAGAGCGCGGCTCCGCCGGCTCCAGCGGCGCATCCATGGGCGGCGTGTACCTGATCTCGAGGAAGATGCGCGCCACCACCGGTTGCCCGGCGCGCCGCGCCGGCTCGAAATGGACCGAGCGCACCGTCTCCAGGGCGGCGCTCGCGAAAGGCTCCACGCCCGACGCTACGCTCGCGGATCGCAGCGTACCGTCCTTCTCGATGACCAACTCCAGCAGCACGCGCCCGGGGCCGCTCGCTCCGGCCGGATACGGGAACGCGGTCGGCGGCAGCTGTGGCGGCGAGATTTCTGCGGGAACCCCCGTCACGTCGGCGCTGTCCTTCGAGTCGCTGCTGGTTGACTCGGTCGCCCCCGACGCCTCGGCGGGCGCCTCGGACGGCGGCAACGCCGGGACGACCGCGTCTGGAACAGCGGGCTCCGCCGGCTGGGCCAGCGCGGGCCCGGCGAACAGCGCCGGCAGGAACAACGGCACGCTTCGCAAGGCGATCCAGACCAGGCGCGCGGCGCGGGGCGCCCTGCCGTGAAAAATCCGGTGCTGCCGGCGAACTTCGGGCACCCCGGGGGTGGATCCAGAGCGCGCCTCGACCCGGCTGCTATACTGCCTGCCGATGCTGGATTTGCTCCGCCGCCTCGCTTCGCGGACCGCCTGGGTCGCTGCGGGGGCACCCCGCACCCCGAGGCCCGCGGCGACCCAGAGTGCGCTCCTCCACCTGCTCGCGATCGGCCTCGGCATCTCCGGCTGTAACCTGGATAGCAACTTTAGCGACCTGGGGGAAAAGCTTCTCGATCCCGACGTCCAGGGTTTCGATACACCCGGCAAGCAGCTGCTGATCGGGCCGTACTTCGATCTGAGTATCCAGGCGGACGCAGTGGGGGCGCGCTACGCGCTCGCGCGCAACGAGTCCGGCGCGCTCAGCATCGTCGACTTTGCCGCCAAGACGACCTGCCAGACCGAGAGCGTGCTGCGCTACGGCAACGCGCTCCTCGCCGAGGGCCAGGAGCCACTGATCCCGCTCTTGCTGCAGGATGCCCGGGGTGATCTCCAGCTCGGCTTCAGCACCCTTCACTGTGACGTGCTCCCCTTCCGCGCGCCGTCCGCGGGGCTGCCGGTGGATGAGCTCGACGGCATGCCCAGCGGTTCCGGCACGAGCTTGTTGATCCGCACGCCCCAGCAAGGGCTGGCGCTGATCGATCCCTGGCAGCAGACCTCGCAACTGCTGGCGGCCTCGGTGCGCTCCAGCGACCCGATCAAGGCCTATGGTTACTACCTGTGGGTGGACAACGGCCGCATCGTGATCCAGGACCTGCAGCACACGCCGGGCGTGGAGGAAGCGAGCTTCGGCCAGAATGTCTCCGAGCTCGGTCTATCTCCGCGCGACGGCGAGCTGGCGTACATCGAAGCGGGAGCGGCGGGCGCTGGCGGCACTCTGTATGTGGCGGGCGCCATCGATCGCGAGCCGCAAGCGATCGCGGAAGACGTGTGCGGCCTGCGCTACCTGGACATCGGCAACAGCCGCAAGCTCGCTTACCTCTCCCCGTGCGCGGCGCGGCACCTGGTGCTGCGCGATCGCTCCGACGACACGACGCTGGACATCGCGGATGGCGTCGCGGGCCCGCCCGTGGCGTACCTGATCGATCGCGACTGGCAGCTGGCGTACGTCACGACCGACTCGCCGAGTACCCCGACCGGCACGCTCTGGATGCGCAAGGCCACGCCCGGCGCCGAGCCCCAGGCGATCGCGGACAACGCCCGCGCCAACCTGAGCACGGTGACGCCCGACGGCGGCGGCTTGCTCACCATGCTCGACTGGTCGAACACGGGCGGGCGCCTGGTGGAGTGGCGCGGCGGCGACGCGCTGACCGACATCGCCGAGCGCGTGATCGAGATCGCCCCGCTCGGTCAGCTCGAAAATCGCGACCTGACGCTGCTCGCCAACTTCGACGGTGTCACTGGCGATCTCTTGCACCTGCATCCGGATCTCAGCACCGAGCTGCTGGCCAGCGGCGTCCCCACGCGCTCCGCCAGTGAGGACGCCTTCCTCGCCAACTTCGACGGCGCCCAGGGCGAGCTGCGGCTGTTCAACCGCAAGGACGGCAGCTCACAGCTGCTCGGCACGGGCGTCTCGCGCGGCAGCTTCCGCTTCGCACAGCAGTTCAAGGGCGTGATGATGCTCACCAACCGCGACCCCGAGAGCAACACCAGCACCTTCGAGATCCGCTTGCTCGACTCCGATCAGAGCTTCATCCTCAACAGCAACGTCACGGAGGCGCGCGAAGTCGCCTTCCCCAGCCCGGGCGTGCTCTACAACGTGGTCGACGGCGAGCAAGCGGGCGTCTGGTTCTCGAAGACGCTCTGAGTCTTCGCGCGCGAACCGGCGCCTCCACCCCCACCCGCGCGAATCTTCGCCACGCAGCGCGATCTGCGGCGAGATTCGCGCACCGGCCTATTGACCTGGACGCGCCGTTCCTTGACGGAGCAGGTCCGCTCGGCCTACCTCAGCGCGCATGAGCTCGATCGCCGCCATCGATATCGGGAGCAACTCCGTGCGCTTGCTGATCGTGGGCAGCGACGGCGTGCAACTCTGTCGCGAGATGAACATCACGCGCCTGGCGGAGGGTGTCGACCGCAGCGGGCGGCTCGCGGAAGCAGCGATGCAACGCACGCTGGCGGTGCTGGAGAAGTACGCGAGCGAGCTCTCGCGCCATCAGGTGCGCCGCCTGCGCGTCACCGGCACCAGCGCCGCGCGCGACGCCGAGAACCGCTCCGATTTCTTCGCGCGCGTGCGCGGCGCGGTCGGCACGGAGCCGGAGCTGCTCTCCGGTCAGCAAGAAGCGGCGCTGGCCTTCAGCGGCGCGACGCACGGGCGCGACCCCGAGTCGGGGCCGTTCGTCACGCTGGACATCGGCGGCGGCTCCACCGAGTTCGCTTACGGTCAGGACGCGCCGGAGAGCAGCATCTCGCTCAACCTCGGCTGCGTGCGCGTGACCGAGCGCTTCTTCAGCAGCGATCCGCCGAGCGCAGAGCAGCTCGGGCAAGCGCGCGAGTTCCTGCGCGCGGAGTTCTCGAAGGTGGAGCGCAGCGTGCCCTGCCGGCGCGCCCGCACCTGGCTCGGCCTGGCCGGCACGGTGACCAGCCTGGCCGCGCGCGACGCCGGGCTCAGCAAGTACGACCCCAGCATCACCGACGGCTACGTGCTCTCGCGCGAGCGCGTGCTCGCGTTGCACGAAGAGCTGTGCGCCCTGCCGCACGAGGGGCGCGCGCGCCTGCTGCTCGAGCCGCAGCGCGCCGGCGTGATCCTCGGCGGCAGCATCGTGCTGGTCGAGGTGATGCGCTACTTCGACCTGCCGCGCATCACGGTCTCGGAGCGCGATATCCTGGACGGCCTGGTGGCGTCGATCGAGGCGAGCTGATGCCGGAGCTACCGGAGGTCGAGGTCACGCGCCGGCTGCTGCGGCCCAAGGTCGTCGGGCGCCGCATCGCCAGCGTGGTGTGCGGTCCGCCCAGCTACTTTTTCCTGACTCCGCCGAAGCGGCTGGAGCGCAGCCTGGTGGGCGAGCCCGTGACGGCGCTGGAGCGGCAGGGCAAGTATCTGCTGATGGGCCTCGGTGAAGGCCGCCGGCTGCTGCTGCACCTGGGCATGACCGGTCAGCTCTTCATCGCCGGGGCGCGCAGCCCGCGCCTGGTTCGGAGGATCGAGCGTGACGCCCCGGCGCCCGCGCCCGACCCGCACACGCACCTGGTGCTGGAGTTCGAGGACGGCGAACCGGGGCTGCGCTTTCGCGATGTGCGCAAGTTCGGCAAGGTGCGGCTGCTGGCGCCCGGCGAGAGCGACAGCCGGCTGGAGAAGCTCGGCCGCGATGCGCTGAGCGTGGACGGCGAGCTGCTGTTCGAGGCCAGCCGGCGCCGCAAGGTGCCGATCAAGACCCTGCTGCTCGATCAGGGCGTGCTCGCCGGCGTGGGCAACATCTACGCCGATGAGGCGCTATTTCTGGCCGGCGTGCGCCCGACCCGACCCGCCCAGCGCGTCACCCGCGAGCAGTGCGACAGGCTCGCGCAACACGTCCGCGCCGTGCTGGAGCGCTCGATCGAGGCCGGCGGCAGCAGCATCAGCGACTTCATCGCGCCCGACGGCAGAGACGGCGAGTTCCAGCTCGAACGCCGCGTGTACGCCCGCGAAGGAGAGCCGTGCAGCACCTGCGGCACCGCGATCCGCCGCGTCATCATCGGCGCGCGCAGCTCGCACTACTGCCCTCGCTGCCAAAAATAAAGCCGCTCGGGTTCAGTGGAGTTCAGGGCTCGGCCCCGCACGCACCGCCCGACCCCAGAATGTGCCCGCTGCACGCGCGTGGCTCGCGCCGCAGGGCCCTCGAGAACCGAAGCGCTGCTACCGATCGGTACGAGCGGGGCCTTCGAGCACCGAAGCGCTACTACCAACCGGTACGAGCCGCTACCGATCGGTAGTAGGTTTTGGCGGCGTGCAACGGGCATGTGAGCGCGTGTGACGGGGGCGCACATGCTGGAGTCGGGCGCCCGACGGGTGGGGCGAGCCCGGGACCTCCACCAACCCGTGGCACCCGTTACCAACCGGCAGGAGCCACTACCGATCGGTAGGAGCCACTAGCGATCGGAAGGAGCCACTAGCGATCGGTAGCTGGGTTTTGCGGCGCGCAAGGCCGCCGGCAGCGCGTTGACGGGCAGCGGGCACATGCTGAAGTCGCGCGTTGACGGGCGGGGCGAGCCCTGAACCCCTGTCGGACGTCAGTCGAACTTTTGGGGCACGCACTTTGCTCCGCGGCAAGCGTGCACGTCTACCTTGCGCAGCTTGAGGGGCTGCTTCGCCCAGCAGCCTTCCAGCGCGGTGTCGTGGCTGAAGGCGAACACGCGCGCGCCGGGCTCGGTGTTGCTGAACACCTCGGACTGGAAGCGGTTGCCGCCGGAGAGCTTGACCTCGGCGAGGAAGCGATAGTGGTTTCGCACCGGCGAGGGCTCCTGGTACGCCGCCGCTGGCGCGTCGAAATGCAGGCGCACGCGCACCACGCAGTCCACGTCGTTGGCGTCCACGCGCCGGAAGGAGTGATCAAACACCTTCACCGGCAGCTCGGCGCTGTCGCGCCAGATCGGGCCCGCCGCCAGCGCCGGCTGCGGCAGCGAGACCGCTGCCCAGCACGCCCAGGTTAGCGCCACGCGCGAGACACCCCGCCGCCCTCGCCGTTCGTACTCGCTCGTTCGTTGCTTCACGTCACCTCCTCGTCGTCCGCGATCGGATCCGGGATCTCGTCGAGCCCGCGCCCGCCCTGCACGGGAATGTCGCGCGCCGCCGCCACGCGCTCCAGCTCCGCCGCCAGCCCCTCGCGATCGCCGACCGCGGGTAGCACCGCGCGCTGCCCGTCCCAGAGCTCGACCGCGACGTGGCGCTGATCGAGCACGATCAGCGCCATCTGCGGCCAGCGATAGCGGCGCACGCGCGGGAAGAACAGCTGCGTGATCTCGCGCGCCTCCACCCCGTCGCCGAAGATGCGCACGCCGCGCATGTTGCCGCGCAAGACGGAGGCGATCGCGCCCAGGCTGAGCAGCACGGCGAAGGTGCGCGAGCTGATCAGCCGCACGTGGTCCTGCACCACCACGTAATTGTGGAGCCAGCTGCCCGGGTCGCTGTGCTCGCCCACGAGCACCAGCACCACCGAGACCAGCGCAGCGGCCAGATAGACGAAGGAGGGCACCCGCTCCAGCCAGGGGATGCTGTAGACCGCTTCGCGCGGTCGATAGGTCATGTCAAACCCCGGCGGACGCGACGCTCGACTCACCACGGGCATCACCTACCACTAATCTGCCTGCGAACGGGGTCCGTGAAAAGTTCGAAGCCAGCCAGCCAAGCGCGGCAGTCGCATGCCCGTTGGCCGCTGCCGGGGCCGTTTCACTTGCCCTTTCCTTTTCGACGTACGGAGGCCGCAGCCGCGGCGCCGGGTCACGCCGCCGGCTTCGTCGACAGGTAGCGCACCAGAAAGTCCAGCCGACCTTCTCGCACATCACCGCGCACCAGCGCCACGATGATGGCGGTCAGGGCTCCGAACAAGAGCACTGTGGCGAGGTGGAAATGCAGGGGCATGTCCTCGACCAAAACGGTCCAGTACTGGGCCACGCACAGGCCGAGCAGCGTGAGCCAGATCCAGCCGTCGCTGACGCTGAGGTGCGGCCGATCGCCGCGAGTGGGGCGGCGCTCCAGCGCCAGCAGCGGCAACAGGCAGATCACATGGATGTAATAGTTGGCGGCATAGAACAGCACCGGCACCAGCATCAGCCCGGCGATCGCCGCCTGCTCGAGCTGCCGCCGGCGCGCCGCCAGCGCAATCCCCAGCACGTAAAAGGCGATCATGCTCGTGTACAGGGGCCAGCGCGACCGGAGCAGCGCATACTGGCCCGGCTCCCACCCGGCGATCAGCCCGCGTAGCGCGACCGAGTTGGCGTGCGGATCCGCGTTCAGCTTTTCCACCTTCCAGAACCAATCGCCCCAGGCCGGCCACGACCAGCGCAATGCGGTGACGAGCACGAGCACCAGCGCCGTCGCCGCGGCGGCGCCGAGCAGCCGCAACAGAGGCTGCTGCTCTTGCCAGATCTCGGCGCGCGTGGGCCAGCGCTCATGCCGGCGCCAGAACTCGACCAGCCACCAGAGCGCAGGGAAGCAGGCGGTGACCAGCGTCAGCGCAGGGAACGCCCGGATCATGCTCGACAGCGCGAGGAAGAAGCCGCCCAGCGCTGGCCGCCCGCGCCGCAGCGCGCAGGCCCCCAGCCCGATGTACATGAGCCAGTCGTGGCGCAGTGTCGCGCCGCCCCAGTTGCTGCCGAACATGATGAAATCGTTGGCGCCGAACACCACCATCACCACGCACATGGTGCGGTAGCCAAAGCACCAGCCGATCGCGGCGAAGGTGATCACGAACAGCAGCGGATCGAGCAGCGCGGTCAGTAAGAACGCGGTGGTGTTCGCGTCAAAGGCGCTGAACAGGAAATGCGCCATGCTCATCCACACGGGCGTGGCATTGCCGCCGTAATCGAGCATGTAGCGCAGGTAGTCCTGCCGCCCCATCATCTCGCGGAAGTAGCGCGCATCGCGCTTGTAGGCCTGCCAGCGCTCGGGCGTGAAGCGCTTCTTGATCGCCTCGATCTTGTCGCGCTGCTCGCCGATCGTGGTCACGCGGTGGTTGGAGAGATCGCGCATCGGCGTGTCGCGCAGGCTGTCCAGCGTGGCGCCGGGAATGTCTTCGACGTACGCCGCCATGTCCGCCAGGTACATGCCGCGGTAGCCGATCTCGTCGAAGTACTTGGCGGTCTGGTAGTACTGCCGCAGGTCGAGCAGGTGCACGGGCGTCGGTTGCCCCGTCTGGCCATCCCAGAACTGGGGCCGCCCCAGGTTGTAGAAGGCGAGCACCGCCAACAGCCCGCTCACGCTCAGACAGCTCAGCACCGCGGCGCGCAGCGCTGGAAAGCGGGGCGGCGCGTACAGCTCGCGCAGCACGGCAAATCCGGCGATCGCCGCCGCGGCCGCGCGCACCATCGAGACCTGTTGCTGCTCCACCGGCCAGGCCTCCCGGATGCTCTCGAAGGCCGAGATGCCCGCGATCAGCGGCAACAAGGCGCTGGCGTACAGCCACCAGAGCGGCGCGCCTTCGAAGCTCAGGAACAGGAAGGCGACCGCCGCGGCCGCAAACAGCAGCACCCGTGTGCGCACCACCGTCTCCAGCGACATGCCGCGCTGGCGGGGCGGATCGGGCGGAAACACCGCAGGCAGCTCGCTGAACGCGGCCAGCTCGGAGACGGCGTAGCGCCCGTCGCCGTTCACGGGCTGGATGCGCAGATAACGGCCGGTGATATCGAGCTTGCTGGTGAAGCGATCTTGCATCCCGCCGGCTCTCACGGGCACCGCTTCCCAGAGCTCCTCGAAGACCGTTCCATCCTCGGAGATCAGAAAGCGGTAGTCGTCGTTGTGATCCGAGTTGAACCAGATGCCGCGCAGGCGTACCACCGCGCCGAGGTCGTACGTGACGGTCGCTTCTTCATCCGCGAAACGCGCGCTGAGGTTCGTCTCCCAGTCGTCCCCGTTCAGCGCGGTGGCGCCGTCCGTCAGGCGGTTCGCGCCGCTCACCCCCTGCAGCGCGCTCGGCTTCTTGCCGAGCAGCAGGTTGCGCCCCCCGCTCGAATCCACCGGACGGTGACACGCGCTGCCCAGCACGCTGACCGAGAGACAGAGCAACACGGACCAGACCCAGCGCGGCGCGCCGCGCCGCAAAAGCCATCCCAGAAGCATCGGCCAACGGCTCTAGTACGCCGAATCCATCGAGGCGAACGGAATCGCTTTCCGGCTTATCGGCCCAGGCACCAGCTCCGGGCTTGTCGGGCAAGGCCCCCAGACGTATCACCAGGGCCGTGATCACGATCGTCGACTACGACGCCGGCAATCCGACGTCCGTGCAGCGTGCGCTGGCCGCTGTCGGAGCGGAATCCCGCCTCAGCCCCGACCCGGACGATGTGCGGCGCGCCGATCGCGTGATTTTTCCGGGCGTCGGCCATGCGCGCAGCGCCATGGAGGTGCTGCGCGAGCGCGGGCTCGATCAGGCGCTGCGCGAAGCCTACGCCCGAGGCACTCCCATCCTGGGCGTATGCGTGGGAGCCCAACTCAGCCTGACGCGCTCCGAGGAGGGCGACACGGAATGCCTGGGCCTGCTGCCGGGCGTGGTGCGCCGCTTCCCGCCCCTGCCAGCGGAGCTGAAGGTGCCGCACATGGGCTGGAACCGCATCGAGCCGGTCGGCCCCGAACACCCGCTGCTCGCGGGCTTGCCCGCACAGAACGAGTTCTATTTCGTGCACTCCTACTATCTCGACCCGAGTGAGCCCGAGACGGTGCTCGCGACCAGTGAGCACGGCCTGCGCTTCGCTGCCGCCTTCGCCCGCGCCAACCTGGCGGCACTGCAGTTTCACCCGGAAAAGAGCGGGCCGCTCGGGCTGACGCTGCTCGACCGCTTCACGCGCTGGAGCCCCTGATGTTGACCAAACGCGTGATCAGCTGCCTCGACGTGCGCGATGGCAAGCTCGCCAAGAGCATCCAGTTCCAGGGCACGATCGACATCGGAGACCCGGTGGAGAAGGCCCACCAGTACTACGAGGCAGGGCTGGATGAGCTCGTGTTCTACGACATCACGGCCTCGCACGAGGGGCGCGGGATCATGCTCGATGTCGTGCGGCGCGTGGCCGCGCAGGTGTTCATCCCGTTCTCCGTCGGCGGCGGGTTGCGCAGCGTCGCCGACGCAGGGCGCGTGCTGGAGGCAGGCGCCGAAAAGGTGAACTACAACTCGGGCGCGGTGGAGCGCCCGGAGGTGCTGGAGGAGGCCGCGCGGGCGTTCGGCGTGCAGGCGGTGGTGCTGTCCATGGACGTGCTGCGCACCCCTCCCACGCCGCAGCTGCCGTCCGGCTTCGAGGTCGTCACACACGGCGGCCGGAAGCGCCGCGGCATCGACGCCATCGCCTGGGCGCGGCGCGCGGAGCAGCTGGGTGCGGGCGAGATCGTGGTCAATTCCATCGACGCCGACGGCACGCGCCAGGGCTACGACGTGGAGCTGACGCGCCGGATCGCCGACGCCGTGTCGTTGCCGGTGATTGCCTCGGGCGGCGGCGGGGAATGCGAGCACCTGCGCGAGGTGCTGAGCGAGGGGCACGCGGACGCGGCTCTGGTTGCCTCCATGTTGCACTACGGCAGCCACACGGTAGCGGAGATCAAGAGCTACCTGAGCGGGCACGGGCTACCGATCCGCAGCTCTCCGCCGGCATTTACGCCTCTGCGCGGCAAGTAGCGGTCCGCGCGGGAGGGTAGTAAAAGACGTCCACATGACGGCTTCCCTCGCGTCGCAGGACCCTCACGCGGGGGCACCCCGCACCCCGGGCCCGAGCCGCCCCGTGCCGCTCACCAGCTTCGAACGCCGTTTCAAGCACCCGCCGGGGCTGGTGATCCTGTTCTTCGCGGAGATGTGGGAGCGCTTCAGCTACTACGGGATGCGCGGGCTGCTGAAGCTGTACATGGCGAACTACCTGTTCGTCACGGCGCGCGAGGGGTTGCAAGGCTGCCGGCAGTGGAGCCCGCCGTGCGAGCTGATCGCGGGCGACCCCAATCAGGTGCTGTTCTGGCCCCAGCTGCGCGGGTTCCTGTCCGACAACCCGCAAGAGGCGGCGTCGCTGCTCTATGGCACCTACACCGGGCTGGTCTATCTGACACCCTTCGTGGGCGGCATCATCGCCGATCGCTGGCTCGGGCAGCGCAAGACGGTGGTGGTGGGCGCTGTGCTGATGGCGCTCGGTCACTTCGTGATGGCGATCGAGAGCTCGTTCTTCATCGCCTTGCTGCTGTTGATCATCGGCAACGGCGCCTTCAAGCCGAACGTCTCCACCCAGGTGGGCGGCTTGTACGCGCCGGGCGACGCGCGCCGCGACGGCGCGTACACCATCTTTTACATGGGCATCAACCTGGGCGCGTTCATCTGCAACTTCGTGTGCGGCACGCTGGCCGTGGTCTATGGCTGGCACTACGGCTTCGCCGCCGCGGGCTTCGGCATGTTGCTCGGCCTGGGCGTGTACCTGGCGGGCCAGCGCTATCTGGCCCCGGATCAGCACAGCCAGGTCGAAGCTGCGCACACGGCGAAGGCGCCGCTCGACTCGTCTGAGGTAAAGCGTGTGCTGGCCCTGGTCGCGCTCTGTGCCTTGAACGTCGTGTTCTGGGCGGTCTACGAGCAGCAGGGCAACACCATGCAGAGCTGGGCCGACGAGCGCACTGCCTGGCCGGTGATCTTCGGCTTCCAGATCCCCTCCACCTGGTTTCAGTCCTTCAACCCGATGATGATCATCCTGCTGGCGCCGCTGCTGGACGGGTTCTGGCGCTGGCAGCAGCGCAGGGGAACCGAGCCGAGCAGCGTGAGCAAGATGGCGATCGGCTGCGTGCTGCTGGGGCTGTCGTTCATCGTGATGATCCTGGGCGCCCAGGCCATTGGCTCGGGCAAGGGTAGCCCGCTCTGGCCGCTGTTCTGCACGGCCCTGCTCACGGTGGGAGAACTCTATCTCTCGCCGATCGGCCTCTCGCTCGTGACCAAGGTGTCACCGGCTCGCATCGTCTCGATGATGATGGGGATCTGGTTTCTCTCCAGCTTCCTCGGCAACTTCGCGAGCGGCGTGTTGGGCTTGCTCTACACGCGCTGGTCGCCCGAAGCGTTCTTCTTGTTGCTGACGTTCCTGGGCGTGGCGGCGGGCGTCGCCATCTGGTTGTTCAACCGTCCCCTGCGCGCCGCCATGGGCGGCGAGGCGGCGAGCGAGGCGGCCGGAAGCCACTGATCAAAGCGAGAGTGTGGGATTACATCCACACACGAGCACTCGTGGATCCCCTCCTTCGGCTGCGGGAGCTCAGCGCGTGAATTTGCGGGATCGCGCCCATCCGGGGTCACTACAGCCTCGAAATGATACAGCCATCGAAATGATACAAATCCGGAGGAAAAACCGCTGGACGCCGGAGTGTGCCTTGCCCTTTACTGTAGGGTGGTGGCAGGAGTCGGTCGGAATGCTCGGGCGGGTCATGACAAGCGTGTCACGCTTGCGACGCGAGCGATGACGGCCCTATCGATGACGCCTGCGCTGAACCCAGCGCTGATACCAGCGCTGCCGCGAGCGCTGGTGCCGGCGCTGCCGGGACTGCCGGCACCGGCCCTGCCGATAGCGTGGTGCGCGACATGATGCCCCGACAAGGAACGATGATCGCCGATCGCTATCGGCTGGAGCGCAAGGTCGGCGGCGGGCGCGTCTCGGCGATGTGGCGTGTTCGGGATCAGGTCACCGACGGCACGTGCGCCATCAAGCTGCTGCATCGCTCGATGAACGACCACCCGGAAGCGCTCGCTCGCTTCTCGCTGGAAGATCGCCTATCGCGCGAGCTCACGGGCGACTACTTCGCCGAGCGCGTCGGCTCCGGCAGCTGGCACTCGCTGCGCTACATCGCCTGGCGCTGGTACGAGGGGGAGTGCTTGCGTTCGCTGTTCGAACGCAATCCCAAGCAGGACGTACACACCGTGTACTCGATCGTGCAGGAGACGTGTCAGGCGCTCGCGATCGTGCACGGCGCCGGCTACACGCACGGCGATCTCAAGCCGGAGAATCTGTTCTTCGCCGAGCGCAGCGAGAAGGAGTCGGCGCGCCAGCTCAAGCTGATCGGCTTCGGCGTGGCGTCGCGGCTGGCTCGGCCGCTGCTGGGGGCGCAAGCGCGCCGCACGCCGGGCCAGATCGTCGGGACGCCGCTGTACTTGAGCCCCGACCTGATCCTCGGCCGGGTGCCGCGCGGGGGGCAGGCGGATCTCTGGGCATTGTCGGTGATCGTGTACGAGGCGCTGACCGGGCGCGCGCCGTTCCTCGGCAGCGACCTGGCCGAGGTGCTGCAGAAGATCCTCGATCGTCAGGCGCCGCGTCCGAGCGCCATCACCAACAACCTGCCCGCCACGTTCGATCTGTGGTGGCAGCAGGCTCTCGAGCAGCAGTTCGCGACCGCGGCGGAGCTCTCCGCCGGGCTGGCTCGCGCGCTGGCGCCGGCCCTGCGCAGCTCGCGCACGCAGCGCTCCGCGTCGTTGCCCGACCGCACGGCACCGGGGATGGAAATCGTCGTGCCCTGGGCGGCGCACGCCGGGGGCGGGCAACAGCCCGGGGAGAGCCCGCTCGTACCAGCGGCGTCGAGCCGCGCTGTTGCAGGCAGCCCTGTTGCAGGCAGCCCTGTTGCAGGCAGCACTATTGCCGGAAGCCCTGCTCCCAACAGCCCCGCTGCTGCCAGCTCTCTTGCTGCCAACCCTGTAAGCGGTGGGCTCGCGCCGAGCCGTCCGGCAGCGGTGAGCCGCGGCGCGAGCGCGTCGCCAGCTTCGCCATCCGGGCAGGCCAGGAACGGCTCCCCCGCCCAGCCCCTGCCCGGCAGCACTGGCGCAGCGATGGGCTCCGCCGCCAGCGGCCCGCCCGCGCTGCAGCCGTCGTCCCCGGTCGGTAGCATCACGGCCCTGGGCGTGGGCAGGCCACAGGTCTCCACACCGCTGGTGGCGACCGTGGTGTCGAAGGCCGACGCCAGGCCCAGCGCCGTCCCGCGCGCGTCCGTTGCCCAGGACCCGGCGCGCAAGCCCGTCGCCGCGAAGCTCAGCGACGAGGCCGCGAAAGCGGGAACGGGCACGCTCGTCGCGGGCAAAGCGGAGTCCACGAACGGGGTGGCCAGCAGCGCCGGCACCCCCGCGGCGGGCGAGGCCAGCTCCGCGGCCGCAAAGACCGCTCCCAGCCTGAGTCGCGGTGACGACGCATCAGGTCCCGGCAAGTCTGCTCCGGGTACGCCTGCTCCCGCTGGCGCGGCAGGCGCCACGGCCGCCAGCGCAACGGTAGCCGCCAGCGCGGCGGAGCCGGCGCGAAGCCCCGGCGGCAATGTGCCGAGCGCCAATGTCACGGGCGCCAATGTCACGTCCACCACGGTGGCGGGCATCGGGCCCGCCGCGCTCACGATGATGCGCGCCCTCGAAGCGGCAGCATCCGGTGCCCCGGCGAAGATCCGGGTCACGGCTCCAGACGGAGAGCGCGCCGTCGGGCCAGACTCCGAGAAGTTCAGCGCCGTGCCCTCTCAGCTGTTGGGCCTGGGCAGCCGCAAGACGCTGGTCGGCATCGTGCCGCCGGCACGGCTGGGAGCGAGCTCCGTGCCCGGCGCGCCCTCCGCGAGCGCCCCGGCGCCGGCCACCGCCTCGCGCAAGACGGAGTCGATGGTCATCGCGGGCTCGCCCTGCAAGAGCATCGAGGTCTCGGCGGAGGGCGATGACGAGCTTCCGCCCTCGATCGCGGCCCTGCGCCGCCCGGGCAGTCCCACCGTGCCCTTCCCTCGCCCGCGCGCCGCCTCGCGAGCGATGCCCTGGGAGATCGACCCGAGCGCGGGAGATCCGCCGGGGCGTGACACCATCCCGCAGAGCTGGCGCGATCGCACCGGTCACACGCTGCGCATCGTGCTCACCAATCCCAATCACCGCCCGCACCTGATCGCGGGCATCGTGGTGTGCGCAGCCGCCGCGCTGGTGATCTTCGCCGCGGGTCGTTCGCCCGTCGCTGGCACCGGCGTCCTGGGGCAGGCCACGCGCTCCCTGGAGCCACCCGCGCCCCCCGCAGCGGCGGAGTCACCGCAGCGCACCGGAAGCCGCGAGCTCCCGCCCTCCGCAGCCACTCCCGCTCCGCGTGTGGACGCGGTCGCTCCGGATCCGGCGCCGCCCGGGCTGCAAGGAGAGGAGCTGGCACCGGGTCTGGTGATCCCTGCGCGTTCGACGACGAGCGAGGCCCCGGCCCGTGGCGAGCCGAAGCCCGGAGCGAGCCCGGCAGGCACGCCCGCCGGTGCGCGACCCAGCAGTCCCCTGCCGCCCAGCTCGCCCCCTGCGTCGTCCCCCCACCCTGTGTCCTCCGCCCCTCCTGCGCCGTCCCCTCACGCCGTGCCGGCCCCCGCCGGGCACCCGGCGCCGCCCGGTGACGCTCGCTCCACGCAGCCCGCTTCCCCCGGCACCGATCTCCACGGAGTGGCCCCCCGGGCAGCTCCCAAGAAGCTCGCCCCCGAACCCGGTGCACCGCCCCGCCCTGCCGGCGGAGACTTCGACTTCGGCATCTGACGCCAGCCATCGATCACTCGCAATTCTTCCAGGCAGCAATCCTTCAGGCAGCAATTCCCATAGGCAGCCATGAAATACTTCTTCCCTTCTGCTTTGCTTGTCCTGGCCAGCCTCGTGCCCGGGCCAGCCGTCGCACAAGACGGGCCGTCGGCGGCGGACCGAGCCACCGCGCGCCGGCTCGCCACCGAGGGTCAGATCGCCCTGAAGAAGGGCGACTACGACACCGCGGCGGACCGCTTCGAACGCGCCAACGATCTGCTCTCCGCGCCGACCTTCCTGGTGCGTCTGGCGCGCGCGCGCATCGGTCAGGGGCGCCTGGTCGAAGCCTACGAGATCTATCGCAAGATCATCCGCGACGGCGTCGAGTCGGACGCTCCGGATGCGTTCAAGCGCGCGCTCGCCGAGGCCAAGCAAGAGGTCAAGACCGTCGAGCCCCGGCTGGCCTGGGTATCGGTGAACGTCGTCGGCGCGAACCCGGACGAGGTCGAGGTCAAGCTCAACAACGCCGTGATCCCCAGCGCTGCGCTGGGCGCACAGCGGCCCGTCGATCCCGGCACGCTGAAGGTCCGGGCCACGGCGGAGGGATACCACCCGGCCGAGGTCGATGTGCGGCTCGCGGAGGGCGAGCACCTGCCGGCGATCGAGCTGAGCATGAAGCGCCTGCCCAAGGCGGCGAGCGCGGTGGCGGTCTCGAACCCCGCCGCGGACGGCCCCGTCATGACGTACGACGGCGGCGAGAACAGCACCTTGATCACACAGAACACGCTCGGCTACGTCACGCTCGGCCTCGGTGGGGCGGGTCTGATCGTGGGCAGCGTGTCCGGCATCCTCGCCTATAGCGCGCACGAAGACCTGCTCGACTACTGCGACGACCGAAACTCCAAGCGCTGCTACGTCACCGATCCGGGGGGCACCAAGCACGCCGCCGCCTTGCAGAAGAAGGACGACATGGAGAAGTACGCCACCATCGCCACGGTGGGCTTCGTCGCAGGCGGCGCGCTGGCAGCGACCGGACTCATCTTGCTCATCACGGCTCCGGACGAGCCCGAAAAGCCCATGCAAGCCACCACGCTGCGGCCCTACGTGGGCTTCGGGACGGTGGGTGCCGTGGGAAGCTTCTGATGCGGCAAGCGGCGCCGCGCCGACATTCGTTTCGAGGTGCCGGGGGCCTGCTGCTGCTGGGGTTGGCCTGCGCGCAGATCCTCGACACCGATGGCATCCAGATCGTCGGGCCCCGCGGCGTCGTCGTCGCGGACGCTGCCCCGGCGCCCGCTTGCAAGCCGGAGCAGCTGCGCTGCGAGGGCCGCGCGCTGCAGATCTGCCGCGCCGATCAGAGCGGCTTTCGCACGGCGCGCGTGTGCTCGACGCCCGAGTTGTGCTGCGACGATGCGAGCCAGTGCGCCACGCCCGGCTGCCAGCCGCCGGCCTGCACGCCCGGCGACTTCCGCTGCGATGGGCCGTTGCTCAGCGCGTGCAACGAAGGGCAGACGGGCTGGACGCCGCTCAGCACCTGCGCCAGCGCGGCGCAGTGCAACGCCCAGCGCGGCGGTTGCGAAGATCTGCCCTGCAACCCGGCGACTCCGGACGTGCAGTGCAGCGACGCGCAGCTGCAGAGCTGCGTGGCCTCCGGCTGGAGCCCGGGTGAGCGCTGCCCCACGCGCGCGCTGTGCGACGACAGCTCCTCGCCGCCGACCTGCCTGAAGACGGGCTGCGTCGATGTGCGCGGCGAGAACGCCGCGACCGTCAGCTCGCCATTTCGCTGCAACAACGGCGATCTGTTGCGCTGTAACGACGACCAGACCGAGTTCGAGTTCGTCGAGACCTGCCTGAACCTGCTGCACTGCAACGACCTGCGGCAGGTCGTCGGCGATCCGCGGGCCGCCAATCTGTCCCTGGCGGACCTGGCGCAGCTCGGCTGCACGCCGCCCACCTGCACCCCCGGCAGGTTCGCGTGCGACGGCTCCAAGCTGATGCGCTGCAACGTCTACCGCACCGGCTACATCGTGGAGCAGGACTGTGGCAGCCCCGGGCGCTGCAGCGCCTCGACCGGCAGCTGCAGCGCGGAAGACTGTGTCCCCGGCAGCCTGCAATGCAGCGGCAGCGAGCTGCAGGTGTGTACGCCGGAGCGCAGCTGGCAGCGGCGCGAGACCTGCGCGGGCGCCGCCCAGTGCGATCCGACTGGAGGCGGCAGCTGTCGTCCAGCGGTCTGTGAGGTCACGCAGTATCGCTGCAATGGCAGCTCGCTCGAGCGCTGCAACATCGACGGCACGGACTGGATCCCGGTGCAGTCGTGCGAGAGCGAGGCCCTGTGCGATGCGGCCGCCAAGCGCTGCGAGCCGCCCCGCTGCAGAGCCGGCGAGCAGCGCTGCAGCCCCGACGGCAAGCTGGAGCGCTGCAACGCGGGCCGCGCAGGCTGGGAGGTCGTGCAG
>DASTRX010000054.1:0-10174 GCA_035760985.1 Polyangiaceae bacterium | reverse complement strand
CACAGGGCTGCACAGACACAGGGCTGCACAGACACAGGGCTGCACAGACACAGGGCTGCACAGACACAGGGCTGCACAGACACAGGGCTGCACAAAGAAAGAGCGGGGGCCGTTTCCAGCCCCCGCTCGTGTGCGGGCTGCGTCAGCCGCTCGACTTCACCAGTCCACGCGCACGCGCACACCGGCGGTGCGGGGCGGATTGAAGAAGCGCAGGTTGAGGCCCGGGGTCGAGATGATGCTCGTGGCGTAGGCGATGTTGCCGACGTTGTTCACGAAGCCCTCGATCGCCAGGCGCCCGTCCGGGTGCTTCCAGCCGCCGCCGATGTCGAAGCGGGTATAGGTGGGGATCTCGTCCGTGAGGCGGGCTGAGCCGTTGGGGCGGTTCAGGTCCTTGAACGACCGGGTGTTCATGTATGCCGGATCCGTGCCCGGCACGGCGGGCAGCAGCTTGCCGTCGCCGTTGTAGACGCTCATGTAGTGCGTCGACACGGTCTGCGCCGAGACCAGCCAGTGGAAGATACCCGCTTCGGTCGGCAAGAACTGCGACAGCGAGTAGTTGATGGTGAGCGGGGCCGCGCGCGGCAGCTGGTTGCCGCCGATGTCGACCTTGTACTGCGTGACGTCGAAGCCGATGCGGCTGTCGTTCACGATCGTGTTGTCGCCGAAGCGCGCGTCCATCAGCAGGGCGTGGATCCCCGCCTCCAGCCCCAGCGGCAGGCTGTAGGTGAAGTCGAGATCCAGACCGAGCACGTTGCTGGTGGCGGCGTTCTGGCGGACCGCGATGCTGCTCGACTGATCGCCGGGCTCGTCGGGGTTATCCGGCGTGACCGTCACGATCGTCTGGAACACCTGGTCCTTGTACTTGTACCAGAAGGCCGAGGCGTTCAGGCGGATGTGGCGATCCGCCAGCATGTTCTTGGTGCCGACCTCGAACGAGATCACCTCTTCCGGCGTATATTGCGGGGGGTTCTGGGGCTGACCATCCGGGCCCCGGATCGTGTCGTTGAAGCCGCCCGCCTTGTGGCCCGTGGTGACGGTGGCGTAGAGCATGTTGTCCTTCGCCAGGTCGTACTCGGTGCCGACGCGCCAGTCGAAGAACGTCGCCCCCTTGATCTCGTCATTCTGCGGGATCATGTTGATGTCGAACGGCTTCGACGAGCCCATGACGCCGGCGTTGAAGTCCTGCTCCTGTTGCAGCAGGTTCGGATTGATTCCGATGTTGCACTTCATGCCGCCGCTGCCGTTGGGGATCACGCGCGGCTGCTGAGTTTCGCCGGGCCCCGCCGCCGGCGGATCCGCGCACAGCAGCTGCGGTACGGTGTCGCGCGCGCCGAAGCTCTTGATGCCGTCCATGAACGCATTCACGCGATCCGTCACGGTGGAGGTCGGCGACAGCGTGAAGATCGTGCGATCCTCCTGGGCGTACTTGAAGCCCTCGGTGCCGAAGCGGCCGCCGTTGCCGAACCCCGACCAGAGCGCCCACAGACCGTTCTTGCGCGACTTGGTCTCGTGGGTGACGCGCACGCCGCCGAGCACGCGCCAGTCCTCGGTCACGTCGAAGGTGCCGTCCGCGTAGGCAGCGATCGAGCCACCCTTCACGTCGGGCATGTTGAACTCGCCGCCGCCGAAGCCGTTCGCCGGGTCGTTGACCTGGCCCAGGAAGGCGTACTGCGACTCGTTGAAGTAGAAGCCGCCAAGCGCCCAGCGGAAGCGCGCGTCGTCCGGCGCGTAGAAGCGTAGCTCGGCGATCGTGGACTTGCTGGTGGTGTGCCACTCGTTGCCGCTGAAGTTATCGGGGTTGGTGCCCGCGAAATCGAAGCCCGGGTAGACCACGCCGGCGTTGCCGGTGCCGTACTGGTCGTACTGCAGGTAGCGATAGCTGCCCGTGGCAGTGACGAGCAGGGGCCCCGCGTCGTAGGTGAGCTCGAGCCTGCCGCCCTGGTGGCGCATGTTCACGGTCGGGTTCATGCCCCGCTGGTAGATACGGCGCGGATTATCGAGCTTGCTGATGTCGTACGGCGTCGCGATGTCGTTGTCATCGGGGTCTGGCGCCATCGTGCCCGCGGCCATCGCCGCGGCGGCGTTCGCCGCGTCCTCGGCCGCGTTGGTCTCCTCCAGCGTCAGCGGCGTCTGCATGTTGGAGCCGAGGTAGCCGGTGCCGCGCTCCGCCGTGTAGTCGTACGCGGCCAGCGCCGTGAACTGCTTGACGGGCTGCCACTTGAGCTGCGCGCGCAGCGCGTAGGAGTCCGCGTTCTCCGCCGCCGGGATGTCATACACCGGGCCCGCGTTCTCGTAGTACGGGTCGTGTACCTCGGAGAAGCCGGCGAGGCGAATGGCCAGCGTGTCCCCGATCGGGATGTTGACCATGCCCTGGTAGCGCCGCTGCGCGAACGTGCCGAAGGTGGCTTCCGCGTTGGCACCGAACTCCTGCAGCTTGGGCTTGTTGCTCACGATGTTGACCGAGCCGCCCACCGCGTTGCGGCCGCGCAGCGTACCCTGCGGGCCGCTGTTCACCTCGACGCGCTCGACGTCGAAGAACATCGAACCGACGCCGCGCGGGCGCGGCAGGTACACACCGTCGAGGTGGATCGCGACGGCTTCGTCGCCGAGCTCGGTGTTGTTGTCGGAGCCGACGCCGCGGATATAGACCTCGGTGTTGCCTTCCTGGACGCCGATCGCCAGACCCGGCACCATCGACGACATCTCGCGCACGTTGGTGATACCGACCGTCGACAGCTGGGCCTCGCTGAACGCGGCGGCGGTACCCGAGTACTTCTGCAGGTTCTTGGCGCGGCGGTCGACGGTGACGACGACTTCGTCCAGACCGCCCGTGGCGGCCGGAGCGTCACCCACTTCCAGATCGGCTTCGCCCGCAGCGGCGGCCGCAGCCGTGTCGCTGTCCTGAATCGCCCCAGCGGCACCTTCCGGCGCAGCTTCGGGGGCGGCCGCTTCGGGGGCAGGGGCAGCGGCTTCAGGCGCGGCCGGCTCTGCCGGTGCCGGCGCGGGCTCTGCCGAGGGATTGGCTGCTGGTTGCGCTGCAGCCGTTGCCGACAGCAAGCACAAGCCGACAGCTCCCAGAAGAGTGCTGGCTCCGCTGCGCCTCCCAAGCCTGCTCCCGAGTCTCATCCCGAGTCTTCCGACCTTGATCTTCATCGTCATCATCCGTCCTAAGCAAACACTGCGTGGCCTGCCGGTGGTACTGGGATGCAACCTTTGAGTCAAGTGTGGGTGCGCGCGTGCAACGAGCACGGAAGGCCCTTCGCGCGCGCAGATTCGCAGCGCTGCAACGCGCTCGAGGCTCGTGGAGCGTGGCGATTTCGCTCGCCCCGCAGGGCGGTGCAACGCCCGGGGAAGCAGCGCCGAGCTGGCGCCGCAGTCCACGGGTCGTCAGCAGCAGTCAGCAGATCGCACCGCTGCGCCAGCGAACGCAAAGACACACGGTAGCTGCGAGTGACACGCGCCGCCTCACAGCGCACTCTGGAGGCCGCCGCGCGCACTCGCGGTCGCGACGCGGACCTTCGCATGCTTCGTTGCTCGGGTGGAAGCAAAAGCAGAAGCGCGCCGCCAATGACGCGACGCTTTGCGAGCGCGTGATCGCTGCTGCGAAGTCGACAGCAGGCTGGAAACGATTTCAGCGATGCGTACGGGGACAAAATGTGCGATCGCCGTTGGCCGCGGAGCAAAACATCCGACGCGCCTTGCGTCGAGAGCCCGTGTATGTGCTCCCCGTACGCACATGCCGGAGGCCGCGGATCGGTGCCGCGCTCGCCACACGTGCTGTGCTGCGCCGCGTTGTCGTGAAGTGGAGGTCGGGACCGCGGGCGAGCGGGCGATTTGCTGCAAAACGAGGCGCGGGAGCGCCTGCATCGGTACAGCTCGGGCGGTCGCTGGCGCCGTCGCTCAAGAGCACTCGCAGTGCACCGTTCAGGCTCGAGGTGAGGGCAGAGCAGCAGCACGCCCAGCCAGGCTCGACGGCCACGGACTACTCGTCTCCGGGCTCGGGCATGTCGGTGCGTTCGGGGCCGCCCTCGAGCCGCTCGACGGGCACGCGGAGGCGCGAAGAGTCCACGCCGCCCACCAAGCCGAGCATCGCGCCTCCCGCCGCTGCGCTGGAGCGCGAGCCCGAACGCGCGGCCGTGCTGGAGTCGCCCCTGGCCCGCTTTCACGAGCCCGCGCCCAGCCTGAATTACCGCCTGGTGCTCGTGATCGCCGGCGTGGCGCTCGGCTTTGGTGGGCTGCTCGCCTCGTCGCATGCGCACGACGGCGCTGGCTGGCAGTCCTCGCTGCCCTGGGTGGCCGCAGCCATCACCCTGATCTTCAGCCTGTCCATGGCGGTGCTGATCACACTGTCCTTCGCCCGTCGGCTGGAAGCGTTGGCGGTCGCGGCGCGGAAGCTCGCTTTCGGTCGAGCCCAGCCCGAGGATGCCGCGTCGGCGGATGCCATCGTCTCGCTGGCGCGCTGCCTGACGCGCATGTCCGAGCGCTGGCACGAGCTCAGAGCCGATCAGGATCGGGCGAGTGAGCGAGAGCAGGGGCGCCTGGACGCGCTGGTGCGCGAGCGCACGCGCGAGCTCAGCGAAGAGAATGAAGACCTGCGGCGCGTGCTCGGCGATTCCCGCGGCATGTTCAGCGTCAATCTGCAGGGCAAGCTGGTAGGCCAGCTCTCCAGCGTGATTGCGCAGTGGCTCGGCCCTGCGCCGCATCAGGGCTGCTTCTGGGACTACTTCGAGCAAGCCGCGCCCGGCGCGGGTCCACGCTTCGAAGCGGTCTGGAACGAGCAGATGCAGCGGCCCCAGGACCTCGATCTGCGGCGCCTGCCGCGGACACTCGCCGTCGGCGAGCGCTATCTGAGCGTCGAATACCGCGCTGTCCGCGATGGCAACGGCCAGCTGCGGCGCGTCTTGATCGTGCTGAGCGACATCACCATTCCCGAGCCGGACCCGGCTACGCCCCTCTGAGCTGTGACAGTGAACCCCGCGAGTGATGATCGCAACGGCGCCGACGGCGGTCCCGCCTTCTCCGGTACCCGGGCGGTAGCGGGCTGCGCTCGGCAGACCGTGCTGGTCGCCGAGGACTCGAAGATCATTCGCATGAAGCTGGCGCAGATCCTGGGCACACTGGACGGCGTGGAGCTGCGGGTTGCCGCCGATGGGCTGGAGGCGCTGGCGCTGGCACGCGAGAGCAAGCCCGACCTGGTGCTCACCGACAACGAGATGCCCGGCCTGAACGGCATCCAGCTGCTGCGCATGTTGCGCAACAGCTGGTCGCAGCTGGAGCTGCCGATCCTGATGCTGACCGCGAACTCGGCGACGGAGACCAAGGTGCTGGCCTTCCGCTACGGGGCCAACGACTACGTCACCAAGCCCGTCGAGGCCGCCGAGCTGTGCGCGCGCGTGCGCGGCCAGCTCGACCTCAAGCTCGCGATCCAGGAGAACCTGGAGGCGCGCATGCAGCTGCTGGAAGCGCGCAAGTACCAGGCGGTCGGGCGCCTGGCGGCGGGCGTCGCGCACGAGCTCAACAACCCCGCGCAATACGCCACCAGCAATCTGTCGTATCTCGCCAAGTCCCTGGGCGCGGTGCGCCCGCTGCTGCTCTCGGCGCAGCAGTGGGCGCAGAGCGAGCCCGAGCACGCCTTCGCGGCAAAGTACCGGGCTCTGGCGGAGCAGATCGGGCTGGGCGAGCTCTTGGAAGAGGCGCCCCTCGCGGTCGAGGAGGCGCTCGACGGCATCCGGCGCATGGCGCATGTGATCCGCGAGATGAAGGAGTTCGCGGGCGATCCTCACGCGGACGCCGCGCCGCTGGACCTGAATCAGGCGCTGCGCAACGTGGTGGAGGTATCGCGCTCGACCTGGAGCAAGAGCCTGGATGTCGAGCTGGACCTGGATCCGCGGCTGCCCAGCGTGCGCTGCGCGCCGCACCCGATCAAGCAGGCGTTCCTCAATGTGCTCACCAACGCCGTAGAAGCCGTGCAGAGCCTGGGCCGCAGGGGCAAGCTGGTGATCGCGTCCGCGCCGGCCGCGGGCGGCGTCGAGGTGCGCTTCAGCGACGACGGCCCGGGCATCGAGCTGGAGTTGCAGCAACGCATCTTCGAGCCCTTCTTCACCACCAAGCCCATCGGTCAAGGCATGGGGCAGGGGCTCTTCGTCGCGTATGCCATCGTGGTGGAACAGAGCGGCGGGCGGCTGCGTTGCGAATCGCAACCCGGAGCAGGTGCCACGTTCCACGTCTGGCTTCCGGCCTAGCAATTGCAGCACTAGCGACCAGCGACGAGCGATTGCAATCGAGCGCCGCCGCCCGCTCCCCGGGGCGGATGCAACAAAAACGGTGGGGACGCCGAGCCGACGGTGTTAGAGAGGGCTTCCTATCCGCCCTTTTCTTGACCGTCGGGCCCGCCAGCGGCGTCGCCCCACGTCCCAGGGCATCATCCCGAGGGAGTTTGAAATCATGAAGAACCGATTGACTACAGTCCAAATGAGCGCCTGCGCGCTCGCGGTGGGGTTTGCTTTCGCTTGCAGTCAAACCCCTCCGCCCGAGGCCCCGGCGCAGCCCGCGCCGCCGTCCGAGCCGCCTGCCGCGGTGTCCGTCGAGAAGGAAGCGCCCGGTCCGCTGGTGATCAAGGACGTCGGTCTGCAGACTCCGGAGTCGGTCCAGTACGACGCCAGCTCCGATGTCTATCTCGTGAGCAACATCAACGGCGGTCCGCTCGACAAGGACGACAACGGCTTCATCTCCAAGCTCTCGCCCGAGGGCAAGGTACTGGAGCTGAAGTGGATCGACGGCAGCAAGTCGGATGTGGAGCTGAACGCCCCCAAGGGCCTCGGCATCTCCGCCGGCAAGCTGTTCGTTGCGGACATCGACGTGATCCGCACCTTCGATCTCGCCACGGGCAAGCCGCTGACGCAGATCAAGGTGCCCTCGGCCTCGTTCCTGAATGACGTCGCGGTCGCTCCCGACGGCACGGTGTACGTGTCTGACACCGGGCTGAAGGCGGGCAAAGAAGGCCTGGAGGGCGACAAGAAGGACGCCATCTACAAGGTGACCACCGATGGCAAGCTCTCGACCCTGATCAAGGGCGAGCAGCTGTTGCAACCGAACGGACTGTTCGCCGACGCCTCGGGCGTGTGGGTCGCGACCTGGCAGGGCAAGCTGTACAAGGTGACCACCGACGGCAAGCAGGAGGCGGCGGTCAGCGCGCCGGGCGCGCAGCTCGACGGTTTGATCCGCACCTCCGATGGGCAGACGCTCGTGACCAGCTGGGAGAAGTCGATGGTGTACCTGGAGTCGGCGGACGGTCAGTTCTCGCCGCTCGTCGCCGATCTCAAGGCGCCCGCGGACATCGGCTACGACACGCAGCGCAACCAGGTGCTGGTACCGTTGTTCACGGAGAACGCGATCGAGATCCGGAAGGTGCCGCAGCTCACGGCCGCGGCCAGCCCTGCGACGGCGCCGGCCAACACCACCGCCGAAGCCAAGTAACGTTCCAGTCTGTGCGACGCCACCCCGCGGCTGCGAGTCAGCGCGGGGTGGTGCTGCAGCCGAACTTGATGCGCACGTCGAGGTTCGGATCCTGCCGCAGCAAGCCTTGCAGCTCGCTGCAGGTCGAGGGGCAGAGATGCAGCGAGCTGCGGTCGGCGCCGTATTCCCAGCCCGAGGCGCAGTCGCTCGACGTCGCGCGCTCGAACTCGCGCAGGCTGCTGCCGCCGGACTCCAGCACCACGCTGGCGTCGTTGAAGTCCAGCCGCAGCCCACCCGGCGGCTTGGGCAGCGCGTAGTCGCAGGCGAGCGTCGACTGCGTGATCTCGGCCAGCGCCGCGTTCAGCGCCTTCGAGAAGTCCGGCTCCGCGGTCATGTCGAAGTGACAGAAGCTGGGCCCGGCGACGTCGCAGCCCGGGCTCGCCGTGCCGCCGACCGAGGCCATCTGCGAGAGCTCGTCCCGCGCGTCTTCGCTGCCGGGTGAGCCGATCACGAAAGTGCGGATCTGGCTCGAGTCGTAGTCTGCCTTCACGTCGGCGACCAGCGGCTTGCCGTCGACACGGGTGCGGCCGTCACCCTGGCATTCGAGCGTGTACGTGGGGATGCCGTCGGTGATCAGCAGCAGGAAGCGCGGGCCTTCCAGCGGCGAGGCCCGCAGCTGCTCGATGCCGAAGCGGTACGCGCCGTGAGTCGGCGTCCCGCCGAACGGGGCCGCCGCGTCGTTCACTTGCTGGATCAGGGCGCGCTGGGCCGCGCCGAGCGGGGCCAGCGGCGCGGCCTCTTCCGGACGAAAGCACTGGGACCGCGGATCGCCGTCGCGCACGTTGGGAAAGTAGCTGACGCCCACGGCGACGTCGTCCGGCATGGCGTTGATCGCCGTCGCCAGCGCCTGCTGCGTGATCTGCCACTTGCTCTGCTCGCCGGCCCGCGGCGCGCTCTGGGTGCCCGCGACCCAGTTCATCGAGCCGCTGGTATCGACCACGAACTGGATCAGCGGTGGACGCGCGGCGGCGGGCGCGAACTGATCGGAGCACTCCGGCAGCTGCGGCTCGCCGTCGATCAACCCCGTCAAGTCGGTTGCGCCGCCCGGGCCACCGCGCGGATCCCCCTCGTCAGGGTCACGCGGCGTGGGGCCCCGCCCGTCCTGCCCTTGCAGGGAGCCGGTCACAGTGCTGCCCTTGCCGCCCTCGTCGCTGTCGCTGGAGCAGCCGCTCACGGCAAACCAGGCAGCCAGACATCCGACAATAGAGAAAGAGAAGCGCATGCTGAGTCTCTCTGAGTCCTTGGTCGCTGCGCCCCGGCCGCTAGACAGCACAGCGTAGGCTGACGACCAACATGGCCACCGACCAGGCTGAGCTGTATCCGCTTTGCGCAGAACGCTTTGACGACTTGCTGCGTACCACGCGACGGCGAGGCGAGCGTCGATGCACGGCAGTATCTCATGAGCGTACCGTGCTCGCACCACAATCTATGCGCATTTCGCGCGAGCGCCAGAGCGCCCCGGCATTCGCCGCGTGAGTGGTGCCCGCGTGCCGTCCGCCGTGCGCTTCTGTCTCGCTCCGAGGCGGCAGCGCGCTGCTCGCACTGCAGCGCGCTGCACGAGTGAAGCGCGCCGCGGCATTGACGCCGCGCGCAAGGTCAGACCAGGAACGCGCCGCTCGAGGTGAAATCGCGGAATGGCGGAATCGCTCGACACCACGTCACCAGGGCTCCAGGAAAGATCCGCACCCGTAAGGTTCTCCGCCATGGCCGGGCTGTCTCATGAGGCGGACCAAACGCGAGGCGTCACGCTCGGCGCCACCGAGAAGACGGGAGCGAGCGGCACCTGGGCCGTGAAATGCTGGCGGCGCGTGCGGCACTGGGTGCATGGCATCCGGGAGAATGGGGCCGGGCCTCAACCTTCCCGTCACCGTGCCAAACCTCGGGGCGCCCGGCGGCCCGGGACTGTCGCCAGCGTGGCAGCGACATGGGCAGCGCTGGCGAGACGAGCGAGCGGGGAGCTGGGCGGCTGGCGGCGGCGGCGGGCGCAGTCGCTGCGCGACGTCGGGCGGCGGGCGCAGTCGCCGCGCGACGGCGGGCGCGCAGTCGCCGCGCGACGGCGGGCGCAGTCGCCGCGCGACGGGCGCAGTCGCCGCGCGACGGCGGGCGGCGGGCGCATACGCGAAGCACCTGTGACACCCCTCTCGCGCGACACATTGGCTTTGCAGAAGCGGACGTCGATGCGCGGACAGTGCCGCGGAGCCAACGGATCCGGGCGAAAGCGGGCGTGGGCCGCGCCGTGCCGCAGCGAACGGCGTGATGAGGGCCGATCGACCGCGAGCTGCACCCCGCTGCCGACGCCCACGCGGGCAACGCTGGCGGCACTCCCGCTCCTGCGCGCCGAGGCAAGCGGGCCCGACAAGACATCCCACCGGCGCTGCGTCGAGCGGTGCTGCGCCGCGATGAACGTCGCTGTCGCGTCGCCGGCTGCCGGAACGCCACCTTCCTCGATCTCCATCCCGTCCGCCCCAGCTCCGAAGGCGGCAGCCGGAGCGCCGACAATCTGGTCACGCTGTGCTCGTTATGCCGAACTCGGCATAACGAGCATTATGCCGAGTTCGGTTTTATGCCGCATACGGCCGCCCGGGTGCTCTGGGCTAGCTGGGAGGCATTTTCGTATGCGGCATAATCCGGGACGCTATCGGTAGACGCTTTCAGCTTC
>DASTRX010000053.1:0-28710 GCA_035760985.1 Polyangiaceae bacterium | reverse complement strand
ATCGGCGGCGCGGTTTGGCACCTCGATGTCGGCTCATCGCATCCTGGGGCTGGAGCAGGTCCCAAGGGTTTGGCTGTTCGCCAATTAAAGCGGTACGCGAGCTGGGTTTAAAACGTCGTGAGACAGTTTGGTCCCTATCTGCTGTGGGCGCAGGACACTTGAGAGGAGCTATCCATAGTACGAGAGGACCTGGATGGACGGACCTCTGGTGTTCCGGTTGTCACGCCAGTGGCATAGCCGGGTAGCCATGTTCGGAATAGATAACCGCTGAAAGCATATAAGCGGGAAGCTGGCCTCGAGACTAGGTGTCCCTGACGTAAGTCACTAAAGGCCCCTCGTAGACTACGAGATTGATAGGCTGGGTGTGGAAGCTCGGTAACGAGCGGAGCTAACCAGTACTAATAGGCCGTGCGGCTTGACCATATCCGCTAAGGCAAACATTGAGAGTAGCGCCCGGAGTCGGGCGACGATATTGCGTACGAGTTACGCTACGAGACGCTGTGACGGACGGAGCTCGCGAAATTGAGCTCGGTGCCATCGCTCGAGAAGCGATGGTGATGCACAGTGCGAAACTAGACGCCCAAACTTCTGGCGACTTTGTCGAAGAGGCCATACCCGATCCCATCCCGAACTCGGAAGTCAAGCTCTTCAGAGCCGATGGTACTGCATGGGCGACTGTGTGGGAGAGTAGGACGTCGCCAGGCTATCTTGCCAAATGATGGCCAGCCAACGTGATTGGCAAAAAGGGCTGCCGCCGAGCTGCTGTGAAAAGCAGAACGGAGTGAGCGCCCAACGACGGGCTCCAGGGACAAACTGGAGCCCGTTCGTCGTTTGTGCTCGAAAATCTGCCGCCGCGCGGCGCGCGAGCAAGTCCCTCCTGGCATCCGCGACTTCGCCGGAGCGGAGTCGCCGGGCAGAGCGGCAGACGGGCTCCAGTGATCACTGGGGCCCGTTCGTCGTTTGTGGCGACGACGCGGCGCCATGTGGCGGGCGAGAAGCCCTTCGCCGGCGTTCACAGCTTCGGGGAGCGGGAGCGCACGGGGACCTGCGCACGAGTTCCAGCACAACGGGCGCCCCGTTGTTCGCCCTGCGGCCGAGACGCGGCCGCCAGCGGGCCGCGGGGAGAGCCCTTCGCGGCGCATCCACGGACTTTGCGCGAGCGGAGTCAGCGGGAGGAGCAGTGCACGAAGCCTCTGGTGACCACCAGGGCACGTGTTCTGCGAGCCGCAGGCCCATGGTGGTATCCGGCCAGTTCGCGGCGGGCAGAGTCCCGCGCAAGAGGGCACAAGGGCTCCAGTTGCTACTGGGGCCCTTTGTCGTTTGGTGGCCCGCGATGCGGCGCCGGTCGGCGCGCTGCCGAGGCGGTCGAAGGCGTCGAGGGGCCGGACGCTTCGGCGCGGCCCGACGCGTGAGGGGCTCCTCGCCCCCGGCGCGAGGTTTGTGGTCCCGGCGGGGGGATGGTTCCGTCGAGTGGGCTGCAGGCGCCGAGTGGGCTCGAGGACGGGCGGGGTCGTGGAGCGCCCGCTTGCACCCCTCTTCCTCATGTTCCGGTGGGGGAGCTCAGCCGGTGCGCTGGGCGCGGCGCTGGAACTGGCGGTCGAAGATGCGGACGCGGCGGAGCAGGAGGTCGAGCAGGAAGCAGGCGATGGCGAGCAGGATGAAGCGCTGCCAGAGGGGCTCGCGGGAGGTGACGACCTGGCCCGCCGGATCAAAGAGGCTTTCCAGGGGCGGATCGAGGCGGCCGCCGGTGGTGAGGGCGGCTCGCTCGAGCAGCGCGCGGTCGGGTTCGAGGCGGGCGTATTCGCCGGGATAGGGCTGGGAGATCTGGCCGAAGCTGACCGCGGAGAGGGTGCGTTTGCCGTCGCTGTCGAGGCGGTAGTGGTCGGCGCGGAGCAGGAAGGAGCCGTAGGCGTCGAGCTCGAAGTCGGCCTGGTAGCGGCCAGGGGCGGCCTGGCGCATCGGGATTTCGCGGCGGTCGCCGCCCGGGAGGGGGCCGGTGACCACGAGCACGGATTGTAGGTCGTTTTCGAAGCCGCCGCCGGGCAGCACGGCGTCGACGCTGGCGTGGACGCGCTGCCCGACGAGCTCGGCCGTCATGTCGAGCTCGCGGCGGTGTTTGGTGCGCATGTGCTCGCGGACGAGCTGGCCCCAGAAGCGGCCGAACTCGCCCCAGCGCAGCCAGTCGACAGCCCAGTTGTTCTTGAGGTCGCTGGTCCACGCCACCGCCCAGCCCAGCCCGACGCGCCAGCGCGCCAAGATCGGCTCGCCCTGGTCGCTGGCGAGGATCTGCTGAGCCGGCGAGGGCTTGAGCTGGGTGGCCACGTAACCGTGCAGCAGCGGCGCCCCGGCGAGGGAGAGGCCGCGCAGGAAGTCGGCGCTGGAGGTCTGGCGCACCGGGAACCACTCCTGTACCGCGGACTGGCGGGTGATCATCTCGGTCTCGCGCGTGAAGATGCGCGGCAGGCTGTTGGGGTCAGGCACGTGGTGGTAGCGGCCGCCGCCCGCGTCGGCGATCAGGCGCAGGAAGTCGGCGTCCGCGCCGTCGCCGAGGCCCACGGTGGTGACGGTGATGCCCTCCGCGATCATCGCGCCGACCAGGTCGCGGATGCCGTCGCTGTCGGCGCGCCCGTCGGTGAGCAGGATGACGTGCTTCTTGCGCGCCTGAACGACGGAGATGTCCTGATAGGCGGCGTCCAGCGCCGGGAAGATGGCCGTGCCTCCGCCGGGCTGGATGGTGGCCACTTCGGCGCGGATGCGGTTGAGATAGCGCGCCGGCTGGAGCTTGACGAAGCGCTTGGGCTGGGAATCGAAGGCGATGACTTCCACCAGGTCGTCACCGCGCAGGGTCTCGACCGTGGCGCGGCAAGCGGCCTTGGCCATCTCGATCGGCAAGCCCGTCATCGAGCCAGAGCGGTCGATCACGAGCGACATGGCCACGCCCGGCATGTCCTTCTGGTTTTCGTTGTCCATGCTGACGGGCAGCAGGCGCTCGATCGTGGTGTTGTTCCAGCCGCCCAGGCCGTAGCCGGACTCGCCGCCCGCGAACAGGAATCCGCCGCCCAGGTCGCGGACGTAGCGCTCGGTCAGGTCCTGGATGCTCGGGTCTACCTGCTCGGCAGGCACGTCGGAGAGGATGAAGAAGTCGTAGCGCTCGAGCTCCGCGAGCGAGCGGGGCAGCGCCGTCGGGCTGCGCACGTCGACGTCGAACTGCTGGGCCCCGAGCGCGCTGGCCAGGTACGTGGCGCGCGCCGGCTGGCCTTCGACGTACAGCAGCGTGGGGCGTCCGGGCACGTCCAGGCTGGTGACGAAGCGGTTATTCTCGGGGAACTGGTCGTGTTGCACGCCATCCAGCTCCAGCCGGTAGCTGACCGGGCCGCCCACGCGCACCACGGAGCGGAAGCGGACTTCGTTGCGACCCGGCTCGAGCTGCAGGCTGCGCACGGAGTCGAGGCCGTTCAGGGCTTCGCCCTGGAACAGGCGCGCGCGCGCCGCGCTGGGCTGGCTCGCGTAGATGTTGGCGGTGACGTAGAAGGGTTCGCCGACCTTGATGCCATTCGGGACGACCAGGCTCTGCACGGCCACCTCGGCCGGCAGGGGCTGCTCGAACGGCAAGCTGGAGAGCTGCACGCCGAAGCGGGCGGCGCGCTGCGCCTCCGCGAGCAGGTCTCCGCGCGTCTCGATGCCGTCCGAGAGCAGCACCACGCGGCGCAGGTAGCCCTCCGGGAAGACGCCGTAGGCGAGCTGCAGAGCGGCTTGCAGGTCCGTCTCCGAGTAGCGCGGGTCAGCGTCCGGGCGCCCCGCGGCGGGCTCCCGCCAGGGCGGCAAGCGGCCGTCGGGGCCCGGCTCGAGCAGGCGCGGGCGGCGCGCGAAGCTGATCACGCGCAGCTCGTCGTCCGGGCGGCGCGCGGCGCGGGCCTGTTCGATGGTCTGGCTGGCGCTGCGCAGGGCGGCGTCGGAGATCGAGTCGCTGACGTCGACCAGGAAGATGGTGCACACCCGCGAGCTCTCCACGCTGCGCACGAGGCGCCCCACGCACAGCGCGAGCGAGAGCACGAACGCCGAGCGAAACAGGGCCGAGAGCAGGCGCTGCTGCCAGGGCAGGTCGGCCAGGGAGCGGTAGAGGATGAGCAGGAAGCCGGGCACCAGCAGCGCGAAGCCGAGCGCGCGCGGTTCGAGCAGCTGGTAGTGGCGGCCGCCCTGTTCCCAGACCAGCGGGCTCGTGAGCGGGGCGAGCCAGCGCAAATAGGCGAGCCCGAGGGCGAGCCAACTCAGAGCCAACAGGCAGATGCCGAGCCATCGTCGCATGGGCGGCTGACCCTTACACCGTGATCCGGCGGTGATAGGTGAACCACTCGACGGCGGAGAGCAATAACACGGCGATCACCAGATAGCCCCAGATCTGATGCCGCGCGCGCGCTTCGAAGCCGTGTGCCTCGCCGGCCTTCGTGCCGCCCAGCTCCAGCGTGGTCTGCGGCGCGATCCGGCTCTCGTCGGGGTCCGCGAGATTGGCGGCGAAGCGCAGCGGAGCGTGCCCCTCGCCATCGGGGGTGAGCTCGTAGAACCCGGCGTGCAGTCCGAGGTGGGTCGCCTTGCCCTCCTTCACCGCCAACCGGGAGCGCGTACCGTCCGGCTCGGTGAGCCAGGCGAGCTGTACGTCGCCCGCCACCGGGATTTGCCACACGTCGCCGGTGCGGAAGGAGGATACGTAGCCGGTGTCCTCCTCCACGAAATGGTTGATCGTGTTGAGCAAGAACAGCGGCCAGGTCACGCGCAGCACCAGGTCGCTCTGGCGGGGGTCGAAGCCGAGCGCCACGAAGGCCTGGTTGCCCCGGCGCCCCGAGACCAGGATCGGGCCTTGCTCGCTGGCACCCAGCACCTGATCGCGCGCCTGCGGCACGAGCGCGTGGCCGCTGCGTACCTGCACGTTTTCCGGCGCCGTCCAGCGCAGGATCGGGCTCTTCTCGTCCCAGCGATCGAAGCCGAAGTCCTCGATCGTACGGCCCAGCTCCACGGGCCCGCCCGCCGCGGGCGGGTTCAGGTACAGCAAGCCGCCGAGGCGCTGCTCGGCGGGCACCGCCACCCCGTCCAGGATGGTCACGTCGAAGCGCCCGGGCGGCAGCGGCGCGTCCGGGGTGGCGCGCGTCACCTCCAGGAACTCGTCCAGCAGCAGCGCGGCCTCCAGGTACGTGTTGCCCGCCGTCACCACCAGCACGCGCGTGCGATGCCGCTCCGGCATCAGCGCGTAGGCGTGGTCGTCGCGCGCCAGGTCGTCGAGGCCGGCGGGCGCGCTCAGCGTCGCCTCCAGGGTGCGGTCGGCGCCGGCCAGGTTGGCGTAGAACTGCGCCCGGCGTTCGCCGGGCCCGAGCGAGAGCCGGGTCGTCTCTGCCACCTGCCCGTCACCCAGCAGCGAGAGCTCCACGTCGGCTGGAGCGTCGTTGGTGTTGAGCACCTCCAGCATCACCTCGTAGCGCGAGCGATCCAGCGGATAGCGGCGCACCGAGAAGCCGGTGATCGCGACGTTGTGCCCGCTCTTGCCGACGGGCAGGAACGTGAGGGGGGTGTCGCCCAGCGCCGGGGCGTGCCGGCGCGCTTCGTCGCCGAAGGCGCCGTCGCTGACCACGATGATCTCCGGGCGGCTGCGGCCGCTGGTGGCGTCGAGCGCAAACGCCAGCGCGCGCCCCAGATCCGCGCGGGTGTCGGTGGCGCGCACGCGCTCCAGCGCGGCGCCCAGCTCGGCCGCGTCGTCCGTCATGGTCGTGAGCGGCGTGACGCCCGCGTCCATCTGGGCGAGCAACATGCTGTCGCTCGGGCCCAGGCCCGCGATCAGCTGCGCGACGGCCGCCTTGGCGGCGCCGAGCCGCCCGCTCGGTACATCGCCGGCGAGCATCGAGGCGCTGCCGTCGAGCAGCACCACCAGGTGCCGGGCCTCGCTCGACCGCGCCACGAAGCGCGGGTCTCCCAGCGCCAGCGCCAGCAGCGCCAGCAGCGCGAGCTGCAGCAGCAGCGAGAGCCAGCGCTTGAGCTGGGAGAACAGGCGCGAGGACTCGCGGGCGCCGAGCACGCGCTGCCAGATGGGCGAGAAGGCGACCGCGACGGGCCGGCGGCGCAGCTTCAAGATGTAGAGCACCACCGTGCAGGCCGCCGCCGCGCCGAAGATGCCCAGCAGGGCCGACAGCGGATAGCCCGCGAGGTGCATCAGCGCAGCACTCCCCCGCGCCGCAGCACGCGCAGCACCAGCTCATCGAAGGGCACGTCCGGCGGGGCCGCGAAGTAGGGCACGTGCGAGCGCGTGCAGAAGCGCTGGATCGCGCTGTCGTACTCGCGGTGGGCATCCACGATCTGCTCCAGCATGCGTTCGGTCACGGTGACCTCGCGCTCTTCGCCGGTCTCGCAGTCGTAGACGTTGATGTCACCCAGCAACGCGCGCTGCGCGAGCGAGCCGCCGAGCGGCTCCACCAGGTGCAGCACGTACGGCTCGAACTTGTTGTAGCGCAGCACGTTGATGCCGGCTTCGAAGCCGTGCGGGTCGTAGAGATCGCTGAGCAGCAGCGCCAGGCCGCGCCGCTTGTGCTGCGCGACGAAGGTCTTCAGACTCTGCCCGAGGTCCGTGACCCCGGACGCCTCGAGCTGGTTCAGGTACTGGAATACCTTGAAGATCCGGTTCTTGCCGCGGGTCGACGGCATGACCGAGCCGCCGCTCTCGTGCGCGGCCACCAGCGTCACCCGATCCAGGTTGGCGAGCCCCACGTAGGCCAGCGCCGCGCACAGCCGCCGCGCCTGATCGAACTTGCTGGGCGAGCCGAAGGCCATGGAGCCCGAGCAGTCGAGGATGAAGTAGATGCTCAGATCTTCTTCTTCCTCGAACAGTCGCACCAGCAGCTTGCCGAAGCGCCGATAGACGTTCCAGTCGACGAAGCGGAAGTCGTCGCCGGGCGCGTAGGCGCGGTGGTCGGCGAACTCGACGCCGCTGCCCTTCTTCTTCGAGCGCCGCTCGGCGCGCATGCGCCCGGCGAACACGCGCCGGCTGACCAGCGCCAGGCTCTCCAGCTTGCGCTGGAACTCGTCATCGAACAGCGGCGTGGCCTTGCCGCTCGCACGGGGCCGCTCGGGCGCGGGGCGGGCCGCGCGCGAGCGGGAGAACAGGGTTTGCTTCAGCGCTTCGAACATGGCCGGCTCGGGGTGGGCCGCGGGCACTCGGACCGCGGGGTGACGGGCCTGCTCGAAATCATGCCTCGGGCAGCGCCTTCAGGATTTCTTCCAGCAGCGCGTCCGTCTTGATGCCCTCGGCTTCACCTTCGAAGTTCAAGAGCACGCGGTGGCGCAGCGCCGGCAGCGCCGAGACGCGCACGTCCTCCAGCGCCGCGGCGAAGCGGCCTGCCATCAGCGCGCGGATCTTGGCCGCGAGCAGCACCGCCTGGGCGCCGCGCGGCGACGCTCCCTCGCGCACGAAGCGGCGCACGTTGGCGGGAGCGTCGGGATGCTGCGGGCGGGTCGCGAGCAGCAGCCGGACCGCGAAATCCTGGACGTGCTGGGCGACGGGGACCTTGCGCACCAGGGCCTGCAAGGCCAGCAGCTCCTGGCGCGAGAGCACGGTGCGCGGCTCCGCGGCATGGTCGGTCGTGGTGCGCTCCAGGATGCGGTGCAACTCCTCGCGATCCGGGAAGGGCACGTTCAGCTTGAAGAAAAAGCGGTCGAGCTGGGCTTCCGGCAGCGGGTAGGTGCCCTCCATCTCCAGCGGGTTCTGGGTGGCCAGCACCAGATGAGGCTGCTCCAGGTTGTGGGTCTTGCGGCCCACCGTCACGCTGCGCTCTTGCATGGCCTCCAGCAGCGCGCTCTGGGTCTTGGGAGTGGCGCGGTTGATCTCGTCCGCCAGCACGATGTTCGCGAAGATCGGGCCGGGCCGAAACTCGAAGGCCTTGGCGCCGCTCTGCGCCTCATCGATCACGGTCGTGCCGATCACGTCGGCGGGCATCAGGTCGGGCGTGAACTGGATGCGCGCAAAGCTCAGGCCCAGCGCCTTGGCCAGGGTCCGCACCAGCATCGTCTTGCCCAGCCCGGGTACGCCCTCGAGCAGCGCGTGGGAACCAGCCAGCATGCAGGTGAGCACGCCATCGATCACCGCCTTCTGGCCCACGATCACGCGCCCGATCTCTTCGCGCAGGGCCGCCAGACTCTGGCGAAATTGCTCGGCCTCGCGCTCGACTTCCCGTGTATCCGTCATTGCCGTCTGCCCATTCTACTCGCTGGCGGGCGCTCCGGGTGCGGGCTGCCCGCAGAAGGAGCTCCGGCGCTCATGGGGCAGTTTGCCCCGCGCTCGCCATCACGGCGTAGTTCTGGGACGAATCAGCTGAAAATACCGGCGCACGTAGAATTCGTAGCCGGCCGGGATGTTTTCCTGCTCGAGCACGTCTTCCGCCACGGTGCGATACTGTGTGTAAACGTTCTTGTAGCGGGCGCCGGTGAAGCCGCGCTCCGCGGCCCCATAGACCACCTGGCTCGTGCTCGTGCCCTGGCCGGTGTCCACGGCCGCGGCCGTCACGTCTTCGGTCTTGCCCTTCAGATCGCTCGGGTCGCCTTGCAGCTTCGGATCGCTGCCGCTGCCCCAGTCCTTGCTGCCGGCTTCGCTCTTGCCCGCGCCCTCGCCGGATCCGGCACGACCCGAGCCGCCCGGGCTCTGCTCGGGCATGGGGATCGGGATGGATTGCCCGCCCGGCCCCAGCACGAGCTGCTTCTGGCCCTTGCCGCCCTGACCGTTGCCGCCGCCCGGCGGCTCGTTGCCAGAGCCCTGGCCGGCCTTGCCGCGTGCGCGCTCGGCGAACTGCCGCAGCCGCCGCAGGTGCTCCTCCCGCCCCGGCCCGCCCTGGCGCAGCAGCTCCTTGAGCTCTTCCAGCTTCTGCTTCAGCTCCTGCTTGTCCCGCTCGCTCATCTGCTTGCGGGCCATGCGGTTCATGTCTTCCGCGCCGGAGCGCAGGCTCTCGGCGCTCTTGCCCATTTCGCGCATCAGGTCCTGGGCCGCCTTCGCCAGGTCGCGATCGAGCTGGCTCAGCTCCTGCTGCGCTCCCGCCGCTTCCGCGCGCTCACGTTCCAGGCGATCGAGGCGCCGCTTGTGATCCCGGGCCGCCTCCGGCGGCGCCGCCGGGGAGCCGTCTTTCTGTTTCTTGTTCAATAGCCGGCGCTGTTCCTGCTCCAGGTTCCGCCGGGCCTCTTCCAGGCGCTGCAGCCGCCCCGAGGACTGTTGAGAGGCCTGCTCGAGAGCCTTGCGCAGGCGCTCCAGCTCGCTGTCTGCGACCTTGTCCTTGCGCGCCAGCCTGTCGGCCAGCTCGCGCAGGGCCTTTTCTGCATCCGGCAGCCGGTGTTGCTTCAAGGCTTCGGCGATCGGGCGGGCGAGCGGGCTCTTCTCCAGCTCCGTCGCGATATCGCGCAGGCCGGTCTCCAGCGCGGCCTCGAGCTCAGCCGGGGCGCCGAGCGAGCGTTCGATCTCCGCCAGGCGCTGAAACAGCTCCCGGCGGTCGAGCTGGTGCTCCGCGAGCTGTTCCACGAGCTGATTGAAGCGGGCGATGGCGCTCGACAGCTCGGGGCTCTCGCTGCCGCGCGCGAGCTCGTCTACCGACTGTCGCAGCGCCGCCAGATCGTCTTCGCTCAGCTCCACGGAGCTGATGGCGTGTGCCACGGGCGCCGGGGCCGGCACCGGGCCCGCAAGGGGCGACAGCCGGCTGATCCCGACCACCAGCAGCGCGAGCCCCACACTTACCCAAGTGGAGCGCGGAATGTGGAGCGGCACCGCGCGTGCCGGGCTCGGGCGCTGCACGGTGCGCAGCGCGTCCGCGATCGCCGCATCCATCCACGGACTGCGCCGCTCGGGGCCGATCTCGGCGAAGGCGAGCGCGCTGGTGATGCGGTCCGCGCTGCGATGGTGGCGATCCAGCGCCAGCGCCCCGCGCTGCTCGGCCCCCTGCGATAACCAGCCCGAAATGGCGCCGACGATGGGGACGCACAGCGTCACCAGCCAGCCGCAACCCAGCCAGCGAACATGGCTGTCCGTCAGCGCCAGCGCCCCGGCGCCTGGAGCCCACCACTTCACCCATGCGAGCGCGAGCGCGCCGTAGCCGAGAGGTAACGGCAGCAACACGAGCAGCCGACGCAAGGCAGCATTGATGCGCTGCCGCCGAGCCGCGGCCCGCGCGGCTCGAAGCAAGCGCTGCACCTGCCCCGCTGTCGGCCCATCGAGCATGCACTAAGGGTAGCGTGAATGCAGACAGCGACCCGCCGATTTCTGGTGTCGCAGAAAAATCCTTTTATTTCAACGGAGAGCAAGTCAGGATGCGCGCGTGGCCCGGCCTCCGCTCGCCCCCCGCGCGCGCGTCGGTGTCGCACGAATCCTCGGGGAACACCCGAACCCCGAAGGGGGTGCGGCGGCTCTGCAGCGTTCGCCGTGCGTTCCCGGGTGCAGCGCTGCTGCGGGGGCACCCCGTGCCCCGACCGACGGGGGTGCAACTCAGAGGCGTGTCAGCGGCACGTGCCCGTCGCGTGTGCTGCTGCCTGCAGCACGGCTTGTCAACACAGAGCTTGACCGTCAACCCCAGCTGGTTTCGAATACGCCGCCTTCTCGAAAGTAGGATCATGTCACCAAGAAACGAAGACACTTTGGTGCTCGTCGCCGACGACGAGCCCAGCATGTTGGCCCTGCTCAGTGCGTACATCCGCTCCAAGGGTTATCGAGTTCTCGAAGCTTCCGATGGCGACATGGCTTGGCAGCTCGCTCATCAACATCTGCCCAACGTAGTCGTCCTCGACGTGATGATGCCCGGCATGAGCGGCTGGGAGGTGTGCAAGAAGATCCGCGAGTCGGTCTCGCTCGCGCACACGGGCGTCGTGATGCTGACGGGCATCGGTGAGAGCCTGAACGAGCTGACCTCGCCGCTGTACGGAGCCGACGCTTACATCGACAAGCCCTTCGAGTTCGCGGAGCTGGAAGCGCGCATCCGGGAGACGCTGGAGCGCCGCCGCGCCGGTACGCTGGGGCGCCCCGACGGCGGCAGCGACGAGGAGGAGGACGAAGAAGCTTCCGCCAAGTCCGATGAGGACGAGGATGAGGAGGAGTCCGACGAAGACGAGGACGAAGAGTCCGAGTCGGATGAGGATGAAGAGGAGCGCGAAGAATCCGACGAAGACGAGGACGAAGAGTCCGAGTCGGATGAGGACGAGGACGAAGCGGAAGACGAGGACGAGGACGAAGCGGAGGACGAGGACCGGGAAGAAGAACCGGTGACCCAGCGCTTCTCCAAGGGCGCCAAGGGCAAGAAGAAGGCGCCCAAGCCCGCGTTCGACAGGGACGAGGACGGGGAAGCCGCCGACGAGGAGAGCGCTGCCGAGGACGAAGAGGAGCCTCCGAGCGCCAGGCCCGGGAAGAAGGCAGGCAAGAAGGCTGCCGGCAAGAAGGCCGCTGCGAAGCCTGCGAAGAAGGCCGCTGCCAAGCCCGGGAAGAAGGCAGGCAAGAAGGCCGCCGGCAAGAAGGTTGCTGCCAAGCCTGCCAAGAAGGCAGGCAAGAAGGCCGCCAGCAAGAAGGCTGCTGCGAAGCCTGCGAAGAAGGCCGCTGCCAGGCCCGCGAAGAAGGCGGGCAAGAAGAAGCGCGGAAAGCGCTGAGCGCTGGCGCGGGAGCTCCGGCGTCGCAGCTCGAGGCTGCGGCGCCGGCTAGCAGCGCTGTATGGGCAGGGGCGCAGGGCCGCGGCGCTCCGCCTACTTGCTCTCGCCAGGGACTGGCGCCTGCGCCGCCTGCATGGCTGCGAGCGCGATGTTTGCATGCGCGTAGGCGCCGCCGGCGCGCATTTCGGCAGCTACCCAGATCGCCTCCATCAGCTCTTCAGGACTCGCCCCTGCCCGGAGCGCGGCCTTGGTGTGACCCTGGATGCAATACGGACATTGCGTGACATGGGCCACGGCCACGGCGATGATCTGCTTCGTCTTGGTGTTCAGCGCTCCGTCGCTGAAGACTTGCTTCGAAAAAGCCCGGAACGCCTGCTCGGTCTCGGGAGCCAGCTCCTGGCGCCTCCTCGACAGCTCAGGGCTCGAAAGGGGGTAGAGTGAGGTATCCCTGTGGTGCTCTGCGTTCATCTCCAGGATCTAGTTGCGCGCAGGCCGTGCACAACCGCCGTCCGCGGTGCGAGCGTGCAGTGGGCAGATTCTGGTGGGCTCGGAGCCGGGCGGAGGCGAGCCCACCAGGACTCCCCGCTGTACAACGCCCCATCGCGCGCGCGTGACCGGTAGCTAGCCCGCGCGCTCGCGCTGTTGTTTGCGCTCGCGGGCGGCCAGCACCAGCCCGGCGAGCTCGGCGCGCGTGACGCCCAGGCGGCTGGCGGTGGCCTGCGCCAGCGCGCTCGGAGCGACGCCCGGCTCGAAGCGGTAGGTGGGGCGGTTCGCGGCGTCCAGACCGACGCGCAGGAACTGCAAGCCCGGCGTGGACTGCGTGCTCTGCAGGCGCGACGCGAACTCCAGGAAGTGGGTGGTCACGAAGGCCTGCGCGGAGAGCTCGCGCAGCAGGTCGAGCACCATGCCGAACAGCTCTTCGGCCTCGGCCGGGTTGGTGCCCGAGCAGAGCTCGTCGACCAGTACCAGCGAGCCCACCTCCAGCTTCTCGAACATGCGCCGGATGCGCAGCAGCTCGGTGCCGAGGCGCCCTTCGCGCTGATCGACCTCCGGAGTCAGCGAGAGCGAGGCGAACAGGCCGTCGTGCCACGGCAGCTGCGCCGCGCGCGCCGGCACGAACAAGCCCGCTTGCCCGAGCACCTGCGTGATGCCCAGCGCCTGCAGCAGGCGCGTCTTGCCGCCGGAGTTGGGCCCGGTGATGATCACCAGGCCGTCGCTGTCGAGATCGCAGGGGCGCGGCGCGTTCTCCTCCAGCAGCAGGAAGGGGTTGAACAGCTCGTTCAAGCGGCGGGGGCCCGCGCCGAAGCTGGGCAAGCAGACCTCGAGCCCGCGCTCGCGCGCGAAGCGGGCGAGCGCGCCGCCCAGGCGATAGAACTCGAGGTCTCCGAGCAGCTGCAGCAGCGCCGGCAGGAGATGCATGACGCCGTCGAAGGTGTCGTGCACGAGCCGTCCGAAGACTTCTTCGCGCCGGATGCGCACCCCGCGCAGCAGCAAGCTCAGCCGCGCCAGCGCGCGTTGCCACCAGGGCACGTGAAAGGGATTGTCGCGGTTGTCCTGGATCCCCACCAGCGCCAGGCCGCGCACGTCGCCTTCGCGCCCCAGCTGCACGTTGAGCTGCACGATCGCCGAGCGCCCGTCGTATTCGAGCAGCGCCTTCACCCGCGCGTAGCCCGGCCCGGCTTGCTCGGCGCGCGCCCAGTCCGCGATCCGGCGCAGCCCGGAGCTGCAGCTCTCGAACTGCGCCGCCGCTTCCAGGATCCCGCGCAGCGCGTCCAGGATGTCGAGGCCGCGGCGGATCGGATCCAGGCGCAGCCCGACGCCGCCCGCCTCCAGCAGCTCGAACAGCGCCTCGATGCGCGCCGCGAAGGCGCGCACGCGCTCGGCGAGCGCTGGCTCCCGGTCGAGCTCGGCGCTGATCGCTTGCCGGAACGCCAGCACCGCGCCCGCTCCCCGGCCCCGCGGAGGCGCCGCCAGTACGCCCAGCAGGTAGCGGCGCACTCCGGCGCTGGCGGAGGAGCGCGGCGCTCCGCGACCTCGCCACAGGCAGCGCTCGATCAGGGGCGACAGGAACAGATCCTCGGAGAAGCACTCGGCGCTCCACAGCGAGGGGCCCGGCTTGGCCTCCGCGAGCGCGCGAGCCAGCTCTTCTTGCGTGCCGCCGGAGCTGAAGGCGAAGGTCAGGCTCTGGCGCAGGCGTGCCAGCTCGACGCGCACGCGCGGCTCGGCGCCGAGCAAGTCCACGAACGCGCCCGTGCTCACGCGGAGATATCCCGGAACTGGGCCCAGAACGCCGCCACATCCGCCAGCGCGGTCACGCGCCGCGCGGGCGGCAAGCTCGCGAGCAAGCGCCGGCCGTAGCCGCGGCGGTGCACGCGCGTATCCAGCAGCGCCACCACGCCGTAGTCCGAGCGGCTACGGATCAGCCGCCCGAAGCCCTGTTTCAGCGTGAGCTGCGCCAGCGGCAGGTGCAGGCGCTGGAACGGCGACTCGCCGGCGAGCTCGAGCGCCTGGGAGCGCGCCATCAGGATCGGGTCGCTCGGGGTCGGGAAGGGCGCTTTCTCCAGCACCACCAGGCGCAGCGCCGAGCCCGGGATGTCGACCCCCTGCCAGAAGCTGCTCGTGGCGACCAGCACGCCGTCCCCGGCGGCGCGGAAGCGCTCCAGCAGCTTGGCCTTGGGCGCCTCTCCCTGCACGCACAGGCGCCGGGAGCCCACGCGCCCCGCCAGCGCCTGCGCCAGCGCGTGCAGCGAGCGCAGCGAGGTGGTGAGCACGAACGCTCCGCCCTGGCACTGCTCGATCAGCTGGCGCGTGCGCTCCGCGCTGGCGCTGGCGAAGCCGGGCTCGTCCGGCGGCGGCAGATCGTCGGGCAGGTACAGCAGCGCCTGCGCCTCGAAGTCGAAGGGCGAGCGCACCACCAGCTCGTCGATCCGGTACAGGTCCTGGCCTAGGCCCAGCCGGCGCCGCTGAAACGCGAAGGGCCCGCTGGGCACGAGGCTGGGTGGGGGCGCCGCTTCCGGATCGGCGTCGAGCTCGGGCCACGCCTCTGGATCGAGAGAGAGCTGCACGCTGGGCTCCGCCGGGGCTGGCTTCGCCTCCGAGGTGACGGCGAGCTGCGAGCCCGAGGTGAGGGTCGCCGAGGTGAGCACGACGCTCGGCGTGACGTCGAACAGCCGGGTCTGCAACAGCTCCGAGAGATCCACGGGTGATGCGCTCAGCTTGCGCGAGCGGGCCGCCGACTCGAACCAGACGATCCGTCCCGGAATGCCGCGCGCGATGCTGGCGAGATCCTCGCGCAAGCCGTTGGCGCGCCGGACCAGCGCGGAGAGCGCCTCGCCCGGGCTGCCCTCCGCGCGCTGCGTCTGGCACAGCACGTCGATGCGCCCCGCCAGCACCTCCAGCCCGGTATCGAGCGCGAACCAGCGCTCCTCCAGCTCGCCCGCCCAGGCCTCGGGCGGCACGGGCGCGCGCCCCTCGTGCGTCGAGACGCCGCGCGCGAGCGCGTCGAACAGCTCCTCGCCCAGCCTGGCGATGCGCTGCAGAGCGTCCACGGCCGAGGCTCCGATCTCGCGCTCCAGCAAGCGCGCGGCGTCCGCCATCAGGCGCGCCAGCCGCGCGCTCGACACGCTGAGCCCAAAGTGCTCGGTGGCGACCTGCTCCAGCTGGTGCGCCTCGTCGAAGATGACGGCGTCGTAGTCGGGCAGCACGCTGCTCGGGTGCGGGCCGCGCAGCGCCAGATCGGCGAAGAACAGGTGGTGGTTGACGACGATCAGCCGCGCGCTGGCCGCCTGCCGCTTCATCGCCGTCACGTAGCAGCGGTCGTAGTACGAGCAGCCGCTGCCGATGCGGCGCTCGCTGGAGGCGGTGATGCGCGGCCAGATCGGATCGTCTTCCGGCAAGCTGCCGAGCTCCTCGATGGCGCCCGTCTGGCTCTCCTGGAGCCAGGCATCGACGAGCGGCAACGAGCGAACCCACTCTGGCTTCAGCGATTCGGCGCTGGTGCGGAACTCTTCGTGGCGCCGCCGGCACACGTAGTTGGGCAGGCCCTTCATCAGCGCCACCTCCAGCTCGAGCCCCAGCACGCCGAGCGCCAGCGGCAGATCCTTGTGGAAGATCTGGTCCTGCAGGGCGCGCGTGGCGGTGCTGATCACCACGCGCTTGCGGCCCGCTTCGAGCAGCGCCGGGACCAGGTACGCGAGCGTCTTACCGGTGCCCGTGCCCGCCTCGATCAGCAGCACGCCTTCGCCGGTCAGGCAGCGCTCCACCGCGCTGGCCATCTCCAGCTGGCTCGGGCGCGACTCGTAGCCGGCCATCGCCCTCGCGAAAGGCCCGGCGGGGCCCAAAAGCTCTGCCGCGCCCATTTCGTCCGGGATGTTCGACCGAGCCGGCGCCGGCGGCAACCCCGCTCTCGAGCGGGCTCCCGTGCAGCAGCCTGTGGATCGATGTTTGGCCGGACGGCTGGGTTAGCTGTCGTGTCGGGAGCCGACGCCGCGACGTTTGGTCCGTCTCCGGTGGCATGCTATCAGCCGCGCTCGTGAGAGGGCGCTCCGGCGCTCGACCGAACCCCAGGGAGTCGATCCCAAGTCATGCTCAGCAGCTTCCGCAAGGGCGGCGTCATCCAGTTCCTGATGGGTGGCGTCATCGTCGCGATCATCATCGCGTTCATGCTCGACTACCGCCGTAGCGGCGTGAAGCGCAGCTTCCAGTCGGAGTGCGCCGTCGAGGTCGGCAGGACCTGCGTGCCGCCGCGCGATTTCACGACCGCGTTCTCGCTCGCGGTGCGCCCGGACCTGACCGCGAAGGAGCTCAAGCGCCTGGGGGTGCGCCAGCTGCTGCTCGATGGGCTCGTGGAGCGCCAGCTGCTGGTCGACGAAGCGGGGCAGCTCGGCGTCTCGATCAGCGAGCAGAAGGTGGACGAGGAGCTGTCGCTGGGGAGGTTCCACTTCTCGATGCCCGCGGTGCGCGACGGTCAGCTGCCGATGATGACGCTGGTGCAGGTGCGCAATCCGGACACGGACGAGTTCAACTACGACCTGTACCAGCGCACCGTGCGCAACCGCGCGCGCATGAGCACCAAGGACTTCAAGGTCAACCAGAGGGAAGAGCTGATCGCCGCGCGCATGCGCGAGCTGATCAAGCTCGGGGCGCGCGTCTCCGAGGCCGAGGCCTGGAGCGAGTTCGAGCGCGATCGCAGCCGCGCGCAGGCGCGCGTGGCGCAGGTGCGCACGGCCTGGTTCGCGCGCTTCGGCACGTCGCTCTCGGACGAGCAGGTGGGCAAGTATGCCGCCAACCAGTCCGCCCCGGTGGACGCCGCCGTGGCTCAGGAGCAGAGCAAATACAGCGAGAACTGCCCGCTGGTGAGCGAGATCTACTTCCAGTACCCGCCGGCGGCGGACGAGCAGGACGAGCAGGACACGAAGGCTCGCGCCGAGAAGGTGGCGGCGCAGGCCGCCCGGGCTTCGAGCGAGGAGTTCGCGCTCCTGGCGCGCATCCACAGCGCGGCGCCGAGCGCCGAGTACGGCGGCAAGCGGGGCTGCCTGAGCGAAGCCGAGGGCGAAGAGACGGCTCAGCTGATCAAGGCGCTGGACGGCGTGGCCCCGGGCAGCACCAGCAAGCTCGTGCAGCAGTCGCGCGGCTATTACCTGCTGCGGCTGGAGCAGCGCGTGCCGAAGGAGAAGCTGGAAGAGGTGACCCGGCTGTGGGTGGCGCGGCCGCTCGCGACGCGCGCCGGGGCGGAGATCAGCGCGCAGGAGTTCGCCAAGGGGCTGATCGCCAGCGTCCGCGCGGGCAAGCCGATGCAGGACAGCGTGGACGCGATGACGCAGACCGCGCTGGCGCAGAGCCCGCTCGCGGCCGAGGCGAAGAAGGCCGGCGCAGGGCTGGGGGCGGAGTTCCTGGCCGCGGCGCGCGAGTCGCGCGAGCGCCCGCAAGTCGACGTCAGCCCGAGCTTCACGCGCGGCGGGGTCGCGACGCCGGTGTTCAACGCGGCGCAGGGCGCGAACCCCAAGCAGATCGCCTTCTCGTTGCCGGCGGTCGGTGACGTGTATGCCGAGCCGATCCCGACCCGCGACGGCCTGGCCGTGCTGCAGCTCAAGGATCGAGAGCCGGCCAAGCGCGAGGATTTCGAGAAGGAAAAGTCCGACGTCATGCGCGAGATGAAGGCGCGGGCGGAGGCCGAGGCGCTCAGCGCGCACGTGGCTCGCTTGCGCGAGGCGCGCGCGAAGGAGATCTCGGTCAACCAGCGTTTCCTCGACGACAAGACCACCGCAGACGATTCCTGAGTACCCCTTGGAGCTGTCAGAACTCGCGCCGCACCGCTGCATCGCCAGCAACGGGCTACGGATCTTGGCCGTGCCCATGCCCCACGTCCACCGCTCCGTGATCGAAGCCCAGATCCGGATCGGCTCGCGCTTCGAGCAAGCGGAGGAGAACGGCATCAGCCATTTCCTGGAGCACATGCTGTACCGGGGCACACCGCGCCATCCGAGCGCTCACGAGCAGGCGCTGGCCTTTGAGACCCTGGGCGGTACGCTGCTGGCCGCGACCGCCAAGGACTTCGGCTCGCTGCAGATCGCGATGCCCCCGGAGCGCTTCCTGGAGATGCTGCCGCTGCTGGCCGAGGTGTATCGCGAGCCGCTGATGAGCGGGATCGAGATCGAGCGCGGCATCGTGCACGAGGAGATTCTGGAGACGCTCGATGAAGGCGGTAACCTGATCGACGCGGACGATCTGCTGGGCTCGGTGGCGTTCCCCGGGCACCCGCTCGGGCGGCCCATCACGGGCTCGCCCGAACAGATCGAGCGCTTCGACACGGCGAGCTTGAAGCGCCACCATCAGCGCTTCTACGTCGGGCAGAGCACCACGCTGGTGGCGGCGGGGCCGTTTGATCCGCAGCTGATCCTGCGCGAGCTGGAGCGGCTGTTCGGAGACCTTCCGCGCGGCACTCGCGAGAGCGTGGCGGCGCCAGCCGGGCAGAGCGCGGCGGCGTTTCGCTTCGTGCCGCACGCCGCCAGCCAGACCTGCCTGCGCGTGGGCTTCCGCGCGCCCAGCTTCCTCGATCCGCGCGAGCCGGCGACCCAGCTGCTCGTGCGCGTGCTCGATGACGGGCTCTCGACGCGGCTCTACGAGCACATCTGCGACCGCAAGGGGCTGTGTTACGACGTCGCGGCCGTGTACGAGGCCTACGAGGACGTCGGCATGGTCGATTTATCCGCCGAGAGCGCCAACGAACGGGCGGCGGAGGTGCTGCAGGAGCTGTTCGCGGTGGTCAACCGTCTGCGCGAGGAAGGCCCGAGCCAGGCCGAGCTCGACAAGGCCAAGCAGCGTCACCGCTGGCAGCTGCAGATGATGCTCGACGATCCGGAGGAGGTGGCCAGCCATTACGCGATGAGCGAGCTCGCGCGTACCGAGCAGACGCCGGCGGAGCGCCGCGATCAGCTGGCCGCGGTGAACCGCGACCAGGTGATGGACGCCGCCCGCAATCTGTTCCAGTCATCCGGGCTGAACGTGGTGGCCGTCGGCGCCCACGGGCGGCGCAATCGGGACAAGCTGCGCGAGCTGACGCTCGGCTACGCCTGAGCGCCGAGCGCCAGCGCCCGAACGCGGCGCTCGAGCGGCGAAGGCTAGAGCGGCGGCACGCTCACGCGCTCTTCGATGCGCAGGCGCCGGGCGCGTTCGAACACCGTGCCCGCGATCGCCGCCAGCCGCTCGGCGATCACCCGCCGCGCGCCGGGCCCCGCTGCGCTGGTGGAGAAGGCGATCATCAAGCACTCGCGCGCGTCGCTGCCGAAGCCGAGCGCGCTGCCGACGAGCCGCTCGGGCGTGGAGCTGGCGGCCTCGCGCACCCCGACCGTGATCCGGGCGCGGTAGGCGCCCGCCAGCAGCCGCTCGCTCTGCGCCACCAGCTCGGAGGGCGCGAGCTGCGGCAGGTCCTTGCGCCACAGGCGGGCCTGGCGCTCGCAGCCGTCCGCGCCGGGAATGCCGTCGAAGCGCCAGGCGCGCACCACCAGCCGCGAGGAGCTGCGCTGATGCAGCGCCACCCAGCTGTGCTGCTCGCGCGTGTCCCGGCGCCAGCCTGCGGGATCCGGCAAGGGGAAGGCCAGCCCCTGGCCGCGAGCCTCGATGGTGCGCAGGCCCGCGCCGAACCCGGTGGCGGGCGGCGCCTCCGCGCTGCCGTTTGCTGCCGCCGGGCTACGGGCAGGGCCGGGCTGCGCCGCGCAGGCCGCGTGCAGCGTGGCACAGAACAGCCCGACTCCGATGCGCGCGCGCTGGCGCCGCGCGAGCGCGCGCTTCACACGCGCGTCAACCATTCGGGGTGCGCGGCGCCGCGCACGGCAGCGAAGTAGCGCTCTTGCAGGCGCTTGGTGATCGGCCCGACGCCGCCGCTGCCGATCGGGCGATCATCGACCTCGCGCACGGGCGTCACTTCCGCGGCCGTGCCGGTCAGGAAGGCCTCGTCCGCCAGCAGCAAGGCGTCGCGCGGGAAGGGCTGCTCCAGCACTGGAATGCCCTCTTCTCGCGCCAGGGTGAGCACGGTAGCTCGCGTGATGCCGGCCAGGATCGCGGAGGTGAGCGGCGGTGTGATCAGCACGCCGTCGCGCACGATGAACAGGTTCTCGCCGGAGCCTTCGGCGAGCATGCCGTTGACATCGAGCAGCAGCGCCTCATCGTAGCCGGCGCTCTTGGCCTCGCGCTTGGCCATCACGCTCATGATATACTGACCCGTCAATTTGCCGCGCGAGAAGGCGCTGTTGGGGTGCGGGCGCACATAGGAGGAGACCTTGCAGCGGATGCCGTGCTCGAGCGCGTCTTGCCCGAGATAGGTGCCCCACGACCAGGCCGCCACGAAGGTGAGCACCGGGTTGCCCTGGGGAAACAAGCCCATCGCGCCTTCGCCCAGCACGACGATGGGCCGTAGATAGCCCTCCGCGAGCTGGTTGACGCGCAGCACTTCTCCGCAGCCGTGGCAGACCGCCTCGACGGAGACGGTCGGCTCGATCATGACCAGACGGCAGGAGTCGAAGAGCCGCTCGATGTGCTCGCGGAGCCGAAAGATGGTAGTCTCGCCCGCAGTAGAGCGGTAGGCCCGGATGCCCTCGAAGGCGCCCACTCCGTAATGCAGCGTGTGCGTGAGCATCGAGATGCGAGCCGCGTCTCCACGGTCGATGAGCTTTCCGTCCAACCAGACCTGGGCGCCGATGTTTGACATGCTGATCTTTTCCGAGCTGATACGAGCAGCGGACTGACCCCAATTTGCGCCGGGTATGACCCCTGGCGAGGGGAGCGGGGGAAGGAGGGCAAGGGAAAGAAAGGGGGAAAGAATAAGGTGTGGAGGTAGGGCTCGTTTGACCCACACCAAATAGCGGCGCGTCTGCCGAAAAGTTTCCGCAAAAAGCGAATCGGGGGGCGGGCGCCTTCCAGGCCGCGTGGGCAGGCCGTTGATCCGAGTCGGGTGACCAAATCAGGTGACCAAATCAGGTGACCCAGTCAGGTGACCCAGTCAGGTGACTGAGCGGGCGTGCCCGACATGAGGCCCGCCGGTTCAACTCGGCGTTCCATCATGAATCAGGACAGCGGGCAGCCGCGCCTGCAAATTTGACTCGAGCACCTGGGGTTACGCCACGAAATGCGTGTCGCGCGGCGAAATGATCGGCGCGCAGCAAAACGACCCGCCCCGAACGCACGGGCACCGCCGGGTAACGCGAGCGGCAGCAGGGGGATCGAGCGCAGTGGCGAGCAGTGGGGCGAGTAGTGAGCAGGTAACGCTGTATCGATCGCCGAGCGTCCTGTCGATCGATGCTGGCCAGCAGCTTTGCTGACCTGCGATCCGTTGTCGCTGCAGGGTAGTCGCTCTGACGCGACGAGCACCTGGCGCGGGCGGTCGCGAAGACTGCGACGCTGATACGGCTTGCCGTTGAAACGGCTGCCGTTGACAGTCGAGTTGGATCAGGCTGCCGGAGTGCTGCTGCTGGTGAGCGGGTGGTGAGCGGGTGGTGAGCGGGTGGTAGAGCTGAGTAAAAAGCCAGAGCCGCGGACATTTTTACTCCGCATCCCTCAAAGCGGTGTGCTATCTAATCTATGGGCTGGGCGTGCTCTGAACTTTGGGCTATCTAAAGAGCAGTCTCCCAACGAGGTACCGCCGGGCGCTGGTACCTGAAAGACGGGTACCGCGAGATTGGTACTGAAAGATTGGTACCGACAAGGGCTACCTAAAGTGGCCGCCTACAACGGTCGCCTAGAAGAGTAGCGTACTCCGCCTACGGGCTGTCTTCGGACGATTGCTGGAAGACAATTGCTAGAAGACGAATTGCCCAGAAGCAGCCCAGAACTACCTGCAAACACCTAGAAACAGCTAGAAACAGCTGCCCAGGACATGATTGTCTAGGACCACTCTAGGGGCCCATCAGGGCCACCGCGCCACTGGCGCCACTGCTCACGAGGACCGGTTCGTCCTGACGGATCGCTCTCGAGCTATGTTGAAAGCGCGGCTTTCAGTCATCGTCTGATCACGGTCGTCGTGGTTTCGAGGCAGCGTGTGTCGACTACTGGGGCATTGAGGGAAGTCACGAGCGAAGCGCCGGCGGCGCGCCGTGTGCGCGAACAGTCTGGTTCGGCTCGAACCGGGGCGCTCAAACCGGTGCATCCGAGCTGCGAGCGCCTGGCGGGTGAGCGGCCTGGGAGCGGCGCTGGGCCGCGATCGAGAAAGCAAACGCAAGCCGCCCGCTGAAAGCTGGGCGGCACGCCGACGAGGGATCGAAGGGAAACGAGGATCCGAGGGAAGTTCGCCTCAGGAAACAGCTCTGGGGCAGCAGACGACCGAACAGCACCAGCACGGCACGGCCGCCTCGGCGCAGCCGCCCCAGCGGACTGCGATCGCAGCTGCCCTGGCGGGAACGGTGCAGGGAAGCGGCAACCCGGTGAATGGTTCGAACGAACGCACCCCAGACCCGCGCGACTGGCAGTATGAGATGGTGAGCATCGAGCAAGACCAGCAGCGATCCGCATAGCCCGGGGCCAGGCAGTCGAGATATGGCGCAAGTCGGGAAGTGCGGCGCAGGCCGGAGCAGGACAACGTGAGCCCACGGGAACTCGGTATTCCCCCGGCACATGCGCTGGGAACAAAGGCCCTTGCCGCGCTGATGGAGCGGGCACAGTGATTGGATAGAGCGGGCACAGGAGCAGCCGCTCAGAGGAAGTTCGGCGCGAGGCGCCGGAGGAAACACGAATGGAAGGACAACGAGAGAGAACCAGCAGCAGGCGTCGGCAACGGCGCAAGTCGAAGAACGCACGCGGAAAGATCACGGTCGAACCCGTGTTGATCGCCGCGCGACGTCCCGATTCGCCGCTGCTGAAGAACGGCTTTCACGCGGTGATCGCGTCCGCGGAGCCCAAGCGCTCGAGGCGCAGCAGCGTCTACCTGAGCGAGGCGTTCGCGTCGGAGCCCGCCAGCGACGTGCAGACCGCGAATGGCCTTGCCGCGAATGGCCTTGCCGCGAATGGCCTTGCCGCTGCCATGGCGGACGCGGACGAGCCGGAATTGAACGGCGTCGAGCCGGAGGACGAAGGCGAGAATCTGTCCGCGGGCGAAGCTGCCGTCAACGGCAGCTCTGCGCAGCAGGAAGCGCCGAACGGCTCCGCTCCGCGTGCGGAGGTGCGCCGTCGGGCGGTGCGGATCGTCAAGGCCCCGGAGCAGGCGGTCGCGACGGATAATCGCGAGCAGCGCCTGCTGGAGCGGCTGATGCGGAGCCAGGGGCGCGCGGCCATCTCGCGGGCAGCCGACGACCTCTGGGAGAGCAAGTTCAAGGCGCCGCGGCAGCAAGAGGTGCAGATCCAGCTGCTGGAGCACGAGAACGAGCATCGCGCGCGCGATGCGGTGTTCGTGATGGCGGAGCTGTTGCAGAGAGAGTCGCCGATCCAGCGCCCGGTGCTGGACCAGCGCTTGCGCCGGCTGGAAGAGTTCGCGGAGGATCCCATCACTCGTGATGCGGCTCGTGCGCTGCGGCGCTCGATGCGGGTGCATCACGGGATGTGATGCGCTGGCTCCCGGACGGCCGCGATGCTGGGCGGTCTGGTGCTGGCTTCACGCTCGAGGAGTTTGAAGCCCGCTACAGAGAGTTGTTGCGCGCTCGGGAAGCTGCCACGGCAAATGACCGCTGCGTGCAGTGTGAGCACTGCCGGGGCTGCTCGGCGTCGACCTTCTGCCGGCATTCGCAGCTGCTGATCCGCTGCCATTACTGCGTGGAGTGCGAGCAGTGCACGGACTGTTCGCACTGCCAGGGCAGCCGTGGCCTGCTCTCGTGCCACCATTGCCTGGACAGCCAGAGCTCGATGGGCAGCACCTACCTGATCCGCTGCTCCGGCATGGCTCAGTGCAACTACTGCCTGGGCTGCGTCGGCCTGAGCCATCGCGATTACCACATCCTGAACGAGCCCTACGACCGCTCGTCGTACTTCGAGATCAGCCGCGAGCTGCTGCGCCAGCTGCGGCTCTGACCAGCCCCCCGCCGCGCCCGGGGGATGCCGCTTCCGGCGGGGCCACGCCCCGGGGGGCTACCACGCCCGCGCTGGCGCGCCGGGTCGCCGTCGCCCGCCGGAGCCGACCTGCGCCACCCATCGCTCCAGTAGCACTGAAGCCGCTGAGGCGGCGACGCCGGGAGTAAGGCGCGCCGCTGAAGCGTATGCTGGAACGTGGCTCGACGATCTCTGCCGTGCGCTTGCCGGGCCGGCGCCTTTGGTACTATAAACCCGCGAGCCCAGCGCCTTCCTCGGGCGGAAGAGCATGAATTCCCTCACGCTTTTCCCTCCGGAGAGCGCCCTGGAGGTGCAGGTCGAATCCGACCCCGGGCGGGCGCTTGGATGAGACGGGCACCGGTCCCACCCCGCCGCACCGTCCCTTCGTTGACGTTTCTTTGACCGCGCCGCGACTACGGGACGACACTGGTTTTTTGCAGACTGTTCAGGAGGATTCAGGAGATGGCAGCTCAGCGTAGCTTGTGCGTCTTGGTGGCGTTCGCCGCCCTGGCGTGTGGATCGGATCCGAAACCACCGCCGGCGGCTCCTATGCCCGTGGCGGAGGCACCGCCGCCCCCGCCCCCACCCGAGCCGCCCCCGCAGAAGCCGGGTGACGACCCCCGGCAGAGCACGATCAACGTCTCGGACGAGATCATGGTCGCTTGCGGGATCACCGAGGCGGAGGCCAAGTTTGCCTACGACTCGGCGAAGGTGCAGAAGGGCGATCAGCCCGTGCTGAACAAGCTGGTGAACTGCTTCACCACCGGCAAGCTGAGCGGTCGCACGATGCGCCTGGTGGGCCACGCCGATCCGCGCGGCGAAGCCGAATACAACATGGTGCTCGGCGGCAAGCGCGCGGACAACGTGAAGGCGTACCTGACCGCGCAGGGGCTCGCCGAGCGCCAGGCGGAGACGACCTCGCGCGGCGAGCTGGACGCGACGGGCACAGACGAGTCCGGCTGGACCGAGGATCGCCGGGTCGACGTCATCCTGGCGGATTGATCGAGCTCGATGTTTGCAGCTGCATCACTGTCCCTCGGAGCACTCGGAGCACTCGGAGCCGCATCGCTCGCGGCCAATGCAAAGTCCGGCGCGGGCCTGGATCCTCTGTCGCTGATCCGTCAGTCGTCGGGGGTCGTGCTGGTGGTGTTGGCGCTGCTGATCCTGTGCTCCTTCTCCGTCTGGCTGATCTGGTTTTTGAAGTCGATGCAGCTGCGTCGCCTGCAGGCGGCGCAGGATCGCTTCGAGCGCGATGCCGCGGGGGTTGCTGAAGCCTCCGCGCTGGTCGCGCTCGGCATCCAGCACAAGGCCGCGCCTGGCGGCCGTGTGGTGGTGGAGATGGCCAAGCGGCCCCGCTCCAACCTGACCGCGGAGTTCCTGGCCAGCGTGGCCAAGCGCGCCATCGTCAGTGAGCAGCAGCGTGCCGGTGTGTTGATGCCGACGCTCTCCAGCATTGCCTCCTCCGCGCCGTTCATCGGCCTGTTCGGCACGGTCTGGGGCATCATGGATGCGTTCTTGCGCATCGGCAGCGAGGGCAGCGCCTCGCTGCCCGTGGTGGCCCCGGCGATCGGCGAGGCGCTGATCGCCACCGCCGTCGGTCTGGTCGCCGCCATTCCCGCCACGATCGGCTATAACTACATCGATCAGCGCATCGTCGATCTGCTCGCGGGGCTGGAGGCCTCCAGCGAGACCTGGGTCGAGATCCTGGCGACGGACGCGGCCGAGCGGCGCAGCCAGAGCGGCGTGCCGATCAACAATCCCAGTCAGCGCCCCACGCACCAGCCCCGCTTCGGAGGTTAGGCATGGGCGCCAGCGTCGGTCGAGGCGGCCGCAGGAGGTTTCGCGACATCAACGTCACGCCGCTGGTCGACGTGATGTTGGTGCTGCTGGTGGTGTTCATGGTCACCGCGCCGCTCTTGACCACCGGTCTGAAGATCGATCTGCCCAACGTGAAGGCGCCCAACACGCCGGTGGAAGATGAGCGTCTGATCGTGACCATCACCGCCGAGGGCAAGGTGATGTTCGACGACAAAGAGGTGACGGGGCACGCCTTTGAGGAGTTCCAGGTCAACCCCAAGGTGCAGGCCACGCGCGAGCTCTACATCCGCGCAGACAAGAGCGCCCTGTACGGTGTGGTCGCCGAGGTGGTGGCGGCAGCACGGCGCAGCGGTGTCGATTCGCTGAACCTGCTGGTCCAGCCGGACGAGACCCCCGAGACGCCGGCAAAGAACGAGAGCCCGAAGTGAAGCCGGCCGCCTTCTCACCCGGTCAGGTGGTGGGGGCGCTTTCGCTCGCGAGCCTGGTGCAGGCAGGGATGGTGCTGTCGATGGTCCTGGCGCGCGTCACGGGCGACGAAACCCTGCGGCGCGAGCCGCCGCCGCGCGAGATGCGCATCGCCGTCAACCCGATCCTGGACGCGCCGCTGCTCAAGAAGGGCACGCAGGCACCCGCCGCCACTCCCCCCAAGCTGCCCGACATGTGGAAGCCGCCGGAGCCGGTCCAGCCGCGCGCGGAGTCCAAGGCCGTGCCCACGCCGCAGCCGAAGAAGCCTTCGGACACGGCCGATCCCAAGCCGACCAAGCCCCAGGAGAAACCGGCTCCGGAGACCCCGCAGGAGCGCCGCATCGACGACATGGTCAAGCGGATGCAGCGCGAGGCCGAGGAACAGGACGGGCCATCGTCCACGGAGCGGGGCGGGGAAGACGGCGTCAAAGAGGGCACGGAGACGGATCCGCTCAAGGCGCGCGCGGTGGACCAGTACAGCGCCAAGCTGATCGCCTGGTTCCGGCAGGGCTTCTCGGCGCCTGTCGACGAGATCGAGTGTGAGACGCTGGTCGGCTTGGAGGCGAAGGTCACGGCTCGCATCGGCCCCAACCGCGAGGTCCTGAGCTACACGATGAAGTCGAGCGGCAATCAGATCTTCGACGAGCGGGTGCGCGCGGCCATGGAGATGCACGTGGGCCAGAGCGTGCCGCCGCCGCCGCCCAACTATCCGCAGTTGCTGGAACCGACGGTGTTCCCCACCTTCCAGGGAAAGAACGAGAGATGCAAATAGCGCGACTTCTGACACGCACCTGGGCGATCGCCTGCGCGGCGGCGCTGGCGATCGGTACTCTGGCGTCCGCGGCTCGCGCTCAGACGGGCGAGGAAAAGCCCGACGAGAGCGTGCTGGGCGAGTTGTTGATCACCGGTGACGCCAGTGAGCACATCACCTCGCTGGCGATCCTGCCGTCGCTCTCACCCGACATGGAAGACGTGATCGTGCGCAGCGTGGTGCGGCGCGACTTCGAGCTCACCGGGCTGTTCAACGTGATCCCCGACGCCAAGGCCCCCGAAGGCCTGTACGGCTTCGAGGACCCGGTCGACATCAAGGCCTGGTCGGCGCTGGGCGCGGAGGTGATCATCAAGGTGGCCGCGCGCGCCAACGACGCCAACACGGTCAGGATGTCGGGCCTCTGCTACTTCCTGAGCCACGGTCGCGAGCCGGTCTATCAGAAGTCGTTCGTGGTCAAGAAAGACCAGGCTCGCGTCACCGCGCACCGCATCGCCGACGCCTTGCTGGGTGCCATCTCCGGTCGCAACGGCGGCTTCTCCAGCCACCTCACCTTCGCCGCGCGCGCCGGCAGGAACCCGGCCATCTACACCATCGACTCGGACGGCCACAACATCCGCGCCATGACCAGCGCCGATGACACCAGCGTCGCGCCGTTCTGGGGTCCGAACGGCACGCTGTTCTATTCCCGTAGCCACAACTACTCGCCGTTTCGCCTGGTGCAGCTGGGCGGCGCCTCTCCCCCCGGCCTGAACTTCAAGGACTCGATCTACAGTGCGGCCTTCAGCGCCGATCACAAGAAGCTGGCGGTCGCCGTGGCGAACGCGGAGGGCAGCTCGATCTGGGTGGGCGGCGCCGACGGCCGCAACATGCGCAAGGTCTCCAGCAGCGAGGTCGCCACGCACCCCGTGTTCAGCCCCTCGGGCAAGCTCGCGTGGATCGGCGGCTCGGTGGCGCACGTGGGGCACCGCGTGTACCTGGACGGGAAAGCCATCTCGCCCGCCGGCTTCTCGGCAGCGGCGCCGACCTTCTGTGACACGGAAGACGGTGCCTTCCTGATCTACGCCGTCGCGGTGGGCAACGGACACGATCTGGTGATGCAGCCCGAAGCGGGTGGCAGTCTCACGCGCCTGACCCAGAACGAAGGCTCCAACTCCTACCCGGCGTGCAGTCCCGACGGGCGCTTGCTGGCCTACTTCTCCAAGCGCTCGAAGGACTCCGGCCTGTACGTCAAGTCGCTCAAGAGCAAGAAGCCAGCCCAGAAGATCTCGAGCCAGAGCGGCGAGTCGCTGCGCTGGGCGGCTCTGCCGGGCGGGCTGTGAGGGCCTACCCGGGAGGGTGACCATCGGGTCATCTGCCCAAGCGCCCTAGTGTTGCGTCTCGAAAGTAACAATCGTCGGCAAGATGTCGCCCAGTGCTGGTGCCAGATTCGTGGAGAGCGGAGACGCAACACGTCGGCGCCGAAGGCGCCGCATGAAAAAAGCTAGTGTCGCGTCTAGAGTGCCGCG
>DASTRX010000052.1:0-24825 GCA_035760985.1 Polyangiaceae bacterium | reverse complement strand
CGTAGTTCGCCTCCACGGTGCAGTCCGCCGAGCAGCCGTCGTCGTCGTCATGGTTGCCGTCGTCGCAAGCTTCGGTGCCGGCCACCGTGCCATCGCCGCAGGCGATGGTCGAGGTGCAGGCTTGCCCCACCGTGTTGCACGCGTAGTTCGGCTCCAGGTTGCAGGCGCCGGTACAGCCGTCACCGGGCGAGGCGTTGCCGTCGTCACACTGCTCCTCCGGATCGAGCTGGGCGTTTCCACACAGGGTCCCGCCGCCGCCGCTGCCGCCGGGGTCATCGGTGCCGCCGCAGGAAGAGTCGGCGCAGTCGCCGCTCGAACCGCCCTCGGGGACGATGAAGCTGCCGGCCACGCCGGTGTCATCGCCGGCGCCGCCATCTCCGCCACTGTCGCTGCCGCCGCTGGTGCCCCCGGCTCCCGCCGTGGTCACGACCGATCCTGGCGGTGTGTTCCCACCTCCGCAAGCAACCAACCCCAGGGTCACATAGGCAGACAGCGCCCAGTTGAACTTACGCCTCACGGCACACCTGTTCCGAAAATGTAAAAGTCGGCTGCCCAGCGGCCTTTGTTCGCGTGTCCGCGGGCTCGCCTACAAGCACCGGCAAGTGCAGCACCCCTCGCCGGCTAACCATATTAACACGAAGAGCTCAGCCACGCCGGAAGCGCGCCTCAGTTTTCGCGCATCGCTCGCGCGATCGCGCGGCACTGGAAGCCGCTTCGCATGCGCGCGCTCATCCATTCCACTGATGAAACACCAAGCACCGTGGCGCTCGCGCACGGCGTCTCGCTCCCACACACCTCTGCTCGAGCGCCGCATACTTCATCGCATTGAGCGAAGGCGGCGCGCGCGTCGCGTTAGCACTCTCCGGTAGCTGCAGGAAGCGACAGCCCCTGCGCTCGAGCGTCCTCGCGCGCAGCATCGGGCGGGAGTGGGAGGCTCTGCCCCAAGGTGCTCCAGCGGATCGCACTGGAACCGTTTACCGATCGCTCACGGATCGCACCTCGCTGCCAGCGTCGACGCGCTCGCGGCGATCGCCTCGCGGCCGCGCGCATCCGCCAGCGTTGTCTTCGCGGCGACGCATCAGCTACAAGTGCTGCTGCCGCGAGATGACGCAACAGGCACTGCACCAACTCTCCGCGACCGAAGCCGCGTTCCGTCTCCGTGCCGGGTCCCTCAGCTCGGAAGAGCTGGTTGCGGCATGCCTGCAGCGGATCCGCGAGCTCGAGCCGGAGATCGGGGCGTTCAGCTTCTTCGAGCCGGAGCCGGTGCTGGCCGCGGCGCGCGCCGCGGATGCGGAGCGCCGCGCCGGCAAGCCCGTCGGGCCACTGCACGGCATCCCGATCGGCATCAAGGACATCTTCGACACCGCGGGCATGCCCACCGAGCACGGCTCCGCGCTGCACGCGGGGCGTGTCCCCGCGAGCGACGCGACCGTGGTCGCTCGTCTGCGCGCGGCGGGCGCGATCATCGCCGGCAAGACGGTCACCACCGAGTTCGCCTTCTTCGGCCCCGGCAAGACGCGCAACCCGCGCGACCCGCGCCGCACGCCCGGCGGCTCCTCGAGCGGATCCGCGGCGGCGGTCGCGGCGCACATGCTGCCGCTGGCCCTCGGCAGCCAGACCAACGGCTCGACCATCCGCCCCGCGGCGTTCTGCGGCGTGCTCGGCTACAAACCCACGCGCGGCATGATCTCCCGCGCCGGCATGCTCCGGCTCTCCCCTACCCTCGACCACGTGGGTTGCTTCGCGCGCAGCATCGACGATCTGGCGTTGCTCGGCGAATTGCTGGGCGGCTTCGACGAGCGCGACGCCGGCTGCTGGTCGGGAGCGCGCGCGCCGCTGTGCGAGATTGCAGCCAGCGAACCGCCGCGGCCCCCACGCTTCGCGTTCATCGCCACGCCGCACTGGCCCCGCGCCGACAGCGCCACGCATTCCGCCTGGGCGGCGCTGCGCGAGCGGCTCGGCGCTCAGCTGCAAGAGGTCGAGCTCCCCACTGGCGCGCTCGATGCCTGGCGCTGCCATCAGACCATCATGGAGGCGGAGATGGCGTTCCAGCTGGATCGTGAGTGGCGCACCGGCGCGGCCCAGCTGAGCACCATCTTGCGCCAGCAGCTCGAGCGCGGGCGCCAGCTCAGCGCCTTCGACTACCAATCCGCCCTGGCGCGCATCAAACCCCTGTACAGTTGGTTCGCGAAGCTGCTCGAACGCGACTACGACGCGATCGCGACCCCGGCCACCCTGGGCGCCGCGCCGCGCGGCCTGGAGTCCACGGGCGATCCCGCGTTCTGCACGCCCTGGACGTTGTGCGGCATGCCGGCGCTCAGCTTGCCGCTGCTCTGCACCCCGGAGAACCTCCCGCTCGGCGTGCAGCTTGTCGCCGCCCGCCGCGCGGACGGGCCCTTGCTGCGCAGCGCGCGCTGGCTGGAGCGCGCGCTGGCCGCGAAGTGAGCTACTCCAGGTCCAGGACCTTGTACTTGCAGTTCTGGTCCAGCTGGGTGCCCCAGACCTTGTGCGAACCCTGGTGCTCCGACAGCGAGAAGGAGATCTTGCTGCCGAAGCCGAGGTCGAGGCCGTCGATCTGCTCCAGCGTGTCCACCAGCCGCTCCGTCGTCAGCTGCGGGCCCGCGCGCCGCAGCCCCTCGACGAAGATCGAACCGACGATGAACCCCTCCAGCGAGACGAAGCCCGGCGTCGCCTGCGGCTGGTACTTGGCCAGGGCCTCGCGGTAGCGGCGCACGCCCGTCGCCCCCGAGTCATACAGGGGCACCACCTGCGTGACGTACACGTTGTTGCACAGGGAGGGGCTGACGCTCGCCAGCTCATCGGCGAGCGACTCGCTGCCGACGAAGGACACGTTGAAGAACAGGGTGTTCGCCAGCGCGGGCACGGCGCGGATCTTCTGGATGAACTTGGCCGCGGCGCGGTAGGTCGCCACCATCACCACCGCCTGCAGCGGGTGCTTCTGCACGCGCCGCTCCCCCTTGCCCGGGCTCTCCGAGTCTTCGTTGTACTTGACCAGCGCCGCCACGGCTGCGTCCACGTCGGCCGTGTTGCGCTTGTAGCCGACGCGCAGCGTGTCCGCGCCGGTGTGCTCCAGGGCGCGCATGGCCTTGACCACGCCCTCGTAGCCGGCGTCACCGTACGAATCATCCTGCGCAAACACCGCGATGTTCTCGGGCGCGAGCTTGCGGATCTCCAGCAGATACTTGATCGACTTGGCCGTCTCTTCCTTGTAGCTGGCGCGATAGTTGAAGACGTAGCGCTCCGGCGGATCCTGGCGCAGGACCGAGGAACCCGTGAAGGCGCCGAAGAAGATCGCCTTGTGGCGCGCGGCAAAGGGCGCGGCCACCACCGCCGTGGGCGTGCCGACGTTGCCGACCAGGGCGAAGACCTGCCGCTGATCGAGCAGGTCCTTCATCGTGGCTTCGGCGCGCGTGGCCTCGTAACCGTCGTCCAGCGCCGTCAAGGTCAAGCTGCGGCCGTGCACGCCGCCCGCCTCGTTGGCGACCTCGAACGCCGTCTCCACGCCCAGCTTCATGTTCTGGCCGAGATCGCGCGAAGGGCCCGAGAACACGGCGCTCATGCCGATCTTGATCTCGTGCTCGCTCACGCCGCGCTCGGCCGGCAGCGCCTCCGCGGGGCGGGCCGCGGAGGGTTGCGCCGCGGGCAGCGGGCGGCGGAGGAAATAGCCAGCTCCGGCGAGGCCGCTGGCGGCGAGCAGCGCTGCCACCGCCGCCACGCGCAGACCCTTACCCACGCCGCTGCGCTTGAGCACCGTGCCGCTCGCCGAGGTCGCCACGACCGGCTCGCGCGACATCGTCTCGGTGACGACCACCTCGCGGTTCAGCGACGAGTTCTGGTCCGAGCTATCGCCCGGAGCCAGGCTCTTGCCGGTGTCCACCGCCAGATTCAGCGCGGGCAGCGATGAGTTCAGCGCGGGGTGATGCGACAGGCTGGTCTCGATCACGTCGCGGATGCGGTCGCGATCTTCGGTGAAGGCGGCGGCCAGCACCCCGCCGATGTCACGCCCCGCGACGGGCGGAAAGCTGCGCTGCGCGAAGCTCTCCAGATCCGCGGCCAGGTCGGCCGCGGTCGCATAGCGATCCTCGCGGCGGAAGGCCAGCGCCTTCATGCAGATCTCTTCCAGCTCCGCGGGGATGCGCGGATCGACGCTGCGCGGCGCCGTCACGTCACCGGCGACCACGCGCCGCAACATCTCGATCTGGGTCAGCCCGCTCCACAGGCGGCGCCCGGTGAGCAACTCCCAGAGCACCACGCCCACCGAATAGACGTCGGCGCGGCGATCCACCAGCTCACCGCGCGCTTGCTCCGGCGCGACATACGCCGCCTTGCCCTTGAACACGCCCACGCGCGTCTCGCTGTTGGAGTCGCGCGCCTTGGCGATGCCGAAGTCCATCAGTTTGACGTGGCCATCATAGGTGACGAACAAATTGGCGGGTGACACGTCGCGATGCACGATGTCGAGCGGGGAGCCGTCGTAGTCGCGCCGCTCGTGCGCATAGTGCAGGCCGGCGAGCGCCTGAATCAGCATGTGCAGGCGCATGTCGAGGCCGAGCCGCGAACGAGCCTCGTTGTTGCGCAGCACGCGGTGCAGCGGTTGCCCCTCGAGGTATTCCATCGCCAGGAAGTAGCGCCCGCCCGCTTCGCCCACTTCGATCGTCTGCACCACGTTGGGGTGGTTCAGACGCGCGGCGAGCCTCGCCTCATTCAGGAACATCGCGACGAACTCGGAGTCCTCGCTCAGCTCCGGCTTGAGCATTTTGATGACGAGCAGCTTCTGGAAACGCGCCGCCGCCTCCGTCCCCTCCGTCACCGCGAGGTACACGTCGGACATGCCGCCGCGACCCACGTCCGCGATCAGGCGGTAACGACCGAAGACGTTGAAAGCAGATGCTTTATCGCTTCTGGTGCGGGGGTCCGGGGAATTGATCATTGGGGAGCGCTCCGGCGGGGAAAGCAACCCTCGGGCCACAGCTGCGGCCTCCACCCTGGCTGAAACCAAGCCATGTGGGATGTTTCCCACCTCCACGCGCTTTTCAGTAGAGCCACCGACAAGCTGACATGGAAGCAGCGTTAAGAAGCAACCAGCCAGTGTGATCCTAGCACCTCTCTTCGTCAAGAACTCGGGCTAACTCACTCTTTTCCATGCAGCTGCATACCCGCGAAGCCGTGGATCGCGCCGGATCCGTATTCCCTGCGACGTAAAAAGAGCGTGCGGAGATGTGCGCACGCGAGCTGTTCCGCTGTGTTCCATCCGCTGCAACTCATGACGCGCGCGGCCACCCGCGGCGCTGCCGGCGGATCCATGCAACGCCGTGCCGCCTTCTCGCAAGCAGTCTCGGCGGAACGCGTGTCCTGAAAATGAGACTGCCGATCGTAACGCTGTCCTGTGGAGCCGACGCCAATTGCGACACCGCTCCTGAGCGTTACCTCGAGGGATCAGCGTGTTTCGCTATCGAGATGGATAATGCTCGGCTGCGCTCAGCGCGTCGAAGCGAGGTGGCGGGAGAGGAATCCGAGGCAGGCCTCGTACCAGTGGCGGGTGTTGCGCGGGCGCTGGATCCAGTGATTCTCGTCCGGAAACACCAGCAACCCCGAAGGCACACCGCGCCGCTGCAGCGCCTCGAACAGCAGCAGTGCTTCGCTGATCGGCACGCGGTAGTCCCGCTCCCCGTGCACGACCAGCGTGGGCGTGCGCCAGTTCGAGAGCTGGCGCTGCGGCGAGAAGCGGCCGAAGCTCTCCGGATCGGCCTCGGGCGGCCCGCCCTGACCCAGGGCAAACCAACCGGGATGGTCCGTCACGCCGTGAAACGCGCGAAAATCATAGATGCCGGCGTGCGTCACCAGGCACGCAAATCGATCCGTGCTGCCGGCGATCCAGTTCGCCATGTAGCCGCCGAAGGAGCCGCCCATGGCCGCGCAACGCCGCCCGTCGATGTCCGCTCGAGCGCACACCACGTCGGTGACGGCCATCAGGTCGCGATAGCAGGCGCCGCCCCACTGATTGTTCCAGATACCGGCCGTGAACTGCTGCCCGAAGCCGGTCGAGCCGCGCGGATTGGGCAGCAGAAGCGCATAGCCGGCGGCCACCGCCACCAGCGGGTTCCAGCGCCAGTGCCAGCCATCCGCCCACTGATTCATCGGGCCGCCGTGCACCCACAGGAGCAACGGATGCGGGCCCGCCGAGCGCGGCGTGAGCAGAAACGAGTGCACGCTTCCGCCGTCCGGGGCCGCTACCTCGAACGACTCGAGCCGTGCCAGCTGATCGAACAGCGCGGCGTCAAAGCCGCTCAGCGGCGCGAGCAGCCGTGCCTCGCCGCCGGACAGCGGCACGACAAACGGCTCCGGCGGGTGACGGGTGCGATGGCGGAGCCCGACCACGGCGCTACCATCGCCCGACACCTGCACGGACGAGTGGCTGCCGCCGCAGTCGCTCGAGGTAATGCGCGATACCGCGCCCGTCTCGACATCCACGAGCTGCACCGGAACCTCACCCCGCACGTCCGCGGTCACCAGCACACCGCGACCATCGGGCGTCCAGCAGCACGGCGTGGGCCACGGCTCCCAGTCCGTGAGCAAACGCCCGGGATGATCCGGTGTACGCGCGGGATACAGCCACAGCCGCGGGTGCGGCAGCTGCCCGTCGCGGCGGTCCGCGCGCACGCAGGCGATGCTGCTCCCATCCGGGGAGAACAGTGGCGTCTCGCTCGAGCTCTGCTCGTACCTGCCCAGCTCGTGCGCCTCGCCCGAATCGACGTCGATCACCAGCAGCGAGACATCCGTCACGCCGTCGGCGGCGATGCCGCGCACGCGCGTCACCGCCAGCCAGCGGCCGTCCGCCGAGACGTCCCACTCCGGCTCCCGGTGCTCGCGATCGGCATCGGGCGTCAGATCGCGCCGCTCGCCGCCACGATAGGAGATCACGTGCGGCGCCGCGCGCGGCAGCCAGTGATCCCAGAAGCGCACCGGCATGCGATCGAAATGCAACGCCGACGGACCGTGCTTCTTCAACTCCGCGGCCCGCTTGCGCTGATCGCCGTGTGCCACGCCGGGCAACACGTCCGCGATCGCGAACAGCTCCGGCACCCGCCGCGCGAAACGAAACGCGCTCACGCCGAGCGGCTCATCGCTGAGCGGCACCGGCTCACCTCCCTCGACCGGCAACAGCCAGACCTGCTGCCGCTCCTCGTCGCCCTCCTCCGGCTTACCGTCGCGCGGATTGCGGTTGCTCAGAAACGCGAGGGCCCCGTCACAACGATACTGCGGAGCCACGTCCTTCGAAGCGCCGCGCGTCAGCTGCAGCGGCGGCGCGCTCGGATCGACGATCGACACGCGCCACAGATCCGAGACATACGCCGACTCATCGGCGTCCAGGCGCTGCACGGAGACTGCCAGATAACGGCCACACGGAGAAGGGCTGGCGGAGCTGACGCGGCGCAGGCGAGTCAGCGCGGTCGCGTCAAACAGGGCATCGCGAGTCATCTCGCGGACGTAACCCGACGCCCCGCCGCGCGCTAGCGGATCGCTGCGACCATGCCGTCCGCGAGCCAGCGCCGCAGCCACTGCACCAGCTCTGCCGGCTGCTCACCCGCGGACTCGAGCCGAGCGCACGCAGCGGCAAAGCTCTCGCCCTGCCAGAGCGCCGTGAAGGCGATCGCCTCGCCCCGCCCGAGCCCACGAAAATACGTCGCGTGCCCGCGCCGGCCCACCACCAGCGCGTGCGAGCCATCCGGCTCCAGCCCGAGCGCGGCGCTGCGCTCCCCGGCGACGTAGTGACGCTCCAGTCGCTCCAGATCGCAGCTCGCAGACAGCAGCTGCGTCGGCGGGGTCCACGCGAAGCGCAGCTCCGGCCAGTGCTCGGGCGGAACGGCGGCCAGCTCGGCCTCGCTCAGCGGCCTTGCGTCGGGCGCATCCAGGGCTGCACTCAAGGCGGCTTCCAGGCTCGCCGTTTCTGCGAGCAACACCTGCGGGCGAAGGAACTCCGGCAAGCCCTGCCCGAGCCGCCGCAGGTCCGCATCCCGCGACGGGCAAGCCAGCACATAGTCCGTCACCAGATCGTGAAACGCCGGCTCACCACACAAGAAACACAGCCGCGGAAACAGCTCACGCAGCGCCCCGAGCAGCCGATAAAAATACGAACTCGCGTACACCTCCAGGCGCTCCACGACCCCGAACCCGTCACTGCCCTCGAAAGTTTGCTGGATGGCTCGGCGCCGCTCGTCCCCTGCCGACTCCAGGAAGCCCGCTGCTCCCGTGGGCCAGCGAATGGCGTCCAAGAACAGCTCCTGCACTGCGCGGAGGCTCGCGCCCGCTGGCACGTCCGGCACCGCGCCGGGACGAGACGAGACCCCGCCGGGCGCGGCCTCCGCTCGCGCGCAGCCCGCGCGCCGCGCGGCCTCGCGCTGCTCCGCGCGCAACCTTTCCCAGCTGGGCACCTCTTCATCCCACTCGATCGAAGACGACACCGGCCCGAAGCGCCGCCAGGCTGCCTCCGCCAGCTGCCACACCTCCTCCGGCACCGGCCCCCGGTGATCGTCAAACTTGTGCGTAACGCGCGTGCTGTGATTGGCGAGATGCAGCTGCTGCACACGCTCCCCGGGCACTCCGGCGAGATACTGCTCCGGGGCAAAGCCGTGATTGTACGCGCTCACCAGGACATTGTTCAGATCGAGCAAAATCAGGCACCCCGAACGGCACGCCACCTCCGCCAGAAACTCCCACTCCGTCAGCTGGCTCTGCGCATAGCGCACGTAACTCGACACATTCTCCAGCAGCAACGGCCGCTGCAGCTGCTCCTGCGCCCGCCCCAGCTGCCGGACCACGTGCGCCAGCGCCTCCTCCGTGTACGGCAGAGGCAACAGCTCGTGCGAGAACACACCCCCGACCTGGCCCCAGCACAGATGATCGCTCACCCACGCCGGCTGATAACGATCGGCCAGCTCCTTCAACCGCCGCAGGTAGTGCGCACTCGGCGGATCCGCGGAACCAATTCCCAGCGAAACCCCATGCAGCACCAGCGGCAGCTCGCGCCGAATGCGCTCGAGCACCGCATGCGGTCGACCTCCGCCACCAAAGAAGTTCTCGCTGATGACCTCGATCCAATCCACATCGAGCCCGCCCGAAAGCGCGCGCTCGTAGTGCGGCACCCGCAGCCCCACGCCATGCCCGAGAAAGCTGCGCACTCCCGCAAGCTACCAGCGGGCACTCGCGGGGATCGGGCCTTTCGCCCGTCCCGGTGCGGCTCTTCTCGCGGCACGCCAATGCGCTCGCGGCCCGCGCCCCTCGCGCCACGCCAGTCCGCTCGCAGCCCGCGCTCCGGCCCCGCCCCCTCGCGCCGCGCTAATCCGCTCGCCCGCGCCTCCGGTCCAGCCCCCTCGCGCCGCGCTAATCCGCTCGGAGCCCCGCGCCTCAGGCCCCTCAGGCCGCGCTAGTGCGCTCGCAGCCCGCGCCTCAGGCCCCGCCCCCTCGCGCCCACGAGTGCCCCCTCCACAGCGCAAAATCAGGTTCCCCCGGAAACCTCAAAACCGTTCCCAACACCCACTCAGTTCCCCCGGAAACCTCAAAACCGTTCCCAACACCCCCTCAGTTCCCCCGGAAACCTCAACCAGACGGAGAACAGCGGCACTCGGCGTCAGAACTCCAGGTCCACACGCCGCAGGACTGAGTCGAGCGCGCCTCCATCGCCGCCACCGCGCGGTCCGCGCCGTCCGCGCCGTCCTCGCCACCGCGCCACCGCCGCCACCGCCGCCACCGCCGCCGCCGCGCCACCGCCGCCGCGCCGCCGCCGCGCGAGGGCGATGCCGAGCGGGATCCAGGAACGCCAGCGGCGCGCACGCGCACGTGATGAACGAGCCCGCGATGCCCGATCCGCGACGTCGCGGATCCGGCATGTGGTGAACGAGTCTGCGATGCCGATCCGCGACGTCGCGGATCCGGTCGGACAGTGTCCCGAGGGGCCTGGAGCGGCCGTGGGGTTGAGGCCCGGCCCACTCTCTCTCGAGCCGTGAGCCGAGGCACGTGGGGCATGGAGCTCGGACAACGCCCGGAGGGCGTCAGGCGCCGCTCGTTGGCGCTATCGACGAGGAAAATGCTCGAGGCGCGCGGCGGCGGCTCGTCTATGCGGCGAGGCCGGCGCGCTGCATCAGGGCGTCGAGGGAGGGTTCGCGACCCATGAACTGGGTGTAGAGCTCCATCGGGTCAGCGCTGTCACCGCGCTCCAGCACGGAGCAACGGAAGGCTTCGCCCACCTTGCGGTTGTAGACGCCCTCACGCTTGAAGCGCGTGAAGGCGTCGGCGTCGAGCACCTCCGCCCACTTGTACGAGTAGTAGCCGGCGGCGTAGCCGACGGAGCTCGAGAACAGGTGGTTGAAGGAGGCGATCATGGCGTGGTTGTCGCCGAGCTTCGCGGGGGCGAAGCGCTGCGCCACGCGGCGCGCGTAGCTCAGCACGTCGCCATCGCGCTCGGGCTGGTATTCGACGTGAAGCGCGAGGTCGAGCGTGGCAAAGCCGAGCTGGCGGGTCATGGCCGTGGCTTCACGGTAGGTGCGGGCGCGCTGCATCTTGGCGAGCAGCTCGTCGGGAATGGGGTCGCCCGTCTCGTGATGGCGGGCGAACAGGGAGAGGGCTTCTTTCTCCCAGCACCAATTTTCCATGATCTGGGAGGGAAGCTCCACGAAGTCCCAGGCGACGTTGGTACCGACCTGGTGCCGTACTTCGACTTTGCTCAGGCACAGGTGCAACAGGTGGCCGAACTCGTGGAACAGCGTCTCGACTTCGCCGTGGGAGAGCAGTGAGGGCAGGCCCGGCGCCGCGGGCGTGACGTTGGCGCAGATCAGTCCGAGGTGGACGGGCGAAGCGCCGGGCGCTGCCACGCCGGAGATCAGGCAGTTCATCCAGGCGCCGTCGCGCTTGCTCTCGCGCGGGAAGAAGTCGGTGTAGAAGGAGGCGAGCTTGACGCCGGCTTCGTCGAACATGTCGTAAGCGCGCACGTCGGGGTGCCAGCGGCCGAGCTCGTCGTTCGGGCGCACTTCGACGCCGTACAGGCGATGCGCGGTCTCGAACAGGCCGCCGACCACGCGATCGAGGGGGAAGTACGGCCGCAGCTGCTCGGAGTCGAAGTCGTACAGCGCCTGGCGCTGCTTCTCGGCGTAGTAGCTGACGTCCCAGCGCTCGAGCTCGGGGGCACTCTCGCCCTCGAGCTTGCGGCGGAACTCGAGCAGCGCCTTCTTCTCCGCCTCGAAGGGCTCGCGGCAGCGGGCGCTCAGGTCGTCGACGAAACGGCGCGCGACCTCGCCCTTCTTGGCCATGCGATCCGCCAGCACGAGATCCGCGAAGTTCTGGAAGCCGAGCAGCTTCGCCTGCTCTTTGCGCAGCTCCAGGATCTTGGAGATCAGCGGCGGGTTCGCGTGCTCGCCGGTCGTGGCCCGGCACTCCGAGGCGTTGTAGACCTCGCGCCGCAGCCCGGCGTCAGCGCAGTAGGTGAGCAGCGGGATCAAGCTGGGCGCCTGGAGCGTGAAGCGGTAGCCCTCCTGGTTGTGGGCCTTGGCGTCCTCGCGCGCGCGTTGCTTGGCAGCCTCGGGCAGCCCGGCCAGGCGCGATTCGTCGCTCACGAGCAGCTCGTAGCTGGCGTTGGAGGCGACCACGTTCTGGGCGAAGCGCGAGGTGAGCTCGGAGAGCTCGCGGCTGATCGCCTCCAGGCGCTCCTTGTCGGGCTTGCTCAGATCCGCGCCCTCGCGCCGGAACTGTTCCAGGGTCTTGTGCAGAAAGCGGGCGCGCGGGCCTTTCAGGGCCGCTGCCTCTTCGGTCAACGCGAACGCCTTCAGGCGCTCCCAGAGCGCCGGACGCAGCGGAATGCCGGCGTAGAAGGCGCTCACTTCCGGGCGCACGCGGTTGTACACGTCGCGCAGCTCCGGCGACGTCATCACGCTCTCCAGGTGCCCGACGACGGTCATCGCCACCTCCAGCTCCTCGGTGGCCGTGTCGAGCCGCCCGAGCGTGTTGGCGTAGGTGGGCGGCGCGGTCTCGCCCTCGATCGCTTCGATGTTGCGGCGGCCCCGCTCCAGCAGCGCGTGCACGGCCGGCTCGACGTGCGCCGGCTGCAGCGACTCGAAGGGAATGTTGAAGCCCAGGTTCAGTAGCGGATTCGGGGTGCTGGGTGCCCCCGCAGCAGTCTTTGCCGCGCCATCGCGAAGATCGTCGAGCATGCGCACACCTTAAGTCGGCCGCGACGCGCTGGCCAGAGGCCCTCGTCAGCGATCACGCACGGCGCCGAAAACTGGCGACATAGTACGCATCCGTACCGTGGATCTGGGGCAAGAGCCGACACTGCCACTCGCCTGGGCCCGCTACGCGCTGCGCCTCCGGAGCCTGGAACGGCAGCGGTTCGAGCAGCTGCCCGGGGTGCGGGGTGTCCCCGCGATGTAGAGCGCGTTCCACGACGTCTTCGCACTCGGCCCGCAGTACGCTGCAGACCACGAACAAGACGTGTCCGCCCGGTTGCACGCGGCTCGCGGCGTTGCACAGCAGCCGGAGAGCTTGCTCGCCCAGGCGCCGGGGATCGCCTTCCGAAAGGCGGTTGGCGATCTCCGGCCGGCGGCGCAAGGTGCCCGTTCCGGTGCAAGGCGCATCCACCAGCACGCGCTGCATGTCGGCCGGCAAATCCCCCGCCGTCACGGCGAGGTCCACGCTCCGGCACTCGGGCAACGGCAATCCCAGGCGCCGGAACTCCTGGCTCAGCCGCTCCAGCTTGCGCGGCACGAGATCGTTGACCCAGAGGCGACCGCTGGGGCCGATGCGCTCCGCGAGCAAGGCTGACTTCTGGCCGTGCCCCGCGCAAGCGTCGAGCACGCGCTCGCCCGGCTGCGCCCCGAGCGCCAGCGCGGCCCACTGCGCGCCTTCTTCCTGCACCACGAACTGGCCCTCGGCGAAGCCCTCGAGCTTTCGCAGGTCCCCGCAGGGTGGCAGCCAGAAGGCGCCGGGCGCGAGCCGACCGGGCTCGGCCGAGGCCAGCCAGGGCAAGCTGCTGGGCGCCCCTGGCCGGAGCCGCACGCACAGGCCGCGGCGCGCCGCGGCGCCGGTCGCTCCGAGCAGCCCCAGCGCGGACTCGCGCCCGACCGAGCGCTCCAGCTCCGCCCAGAGCCAGCCCGGCACCGAGCGCGCGAGCGCGTCGGGCAACGTGAGCTTGGGCTCGCCCGCCAGCCGCCGCAGGATCGCGTTGGCGAAGCCCGCCACGCGCGCGCCGCGCGTCCGGCGCAGCGCTTCGACCGCCTCGTTGATGGCCGCAAAGGCCGGCACGCGGTCCAGCGCCAGCAGCTGATACGCGCCGACCAGCAGGTGCGAGCGCGCCAGCGGATCGGTCGTGGCGGCGCCGCGCTTGCTCAGCGCGTCCAGCCGCTCCGCGAGCACGCGCTGCAAGCGGATCACGCCGTAGCTGAGCTCGGTGGCGAGGCCGCGGTCGCGCTCATCGAGCTCGCTGCGACCGAGCTCGCGATCCAGCGTCTCGCTCACGAAAGCTTGCTGCGTGAGCACGCGGTAGACGACGCGCGCCGCCACGCCGCGCGCGCTGGTCGCGGGCGGCTCGCGCTCCGCCGCCTCCTTCTCCGTCGGTCCCATGGGCGCCGAATCCAGCTCGCTCAACCGGAGATCTCGCGCACCTGGCCGAGCAGCACGTCCCAGCGCTTCTCCAGGTCATTCTTGAACGCCACGGCCATCAGGCTGATCACGATCGTCATGCCCACGATATGCGCGACCTCGCGCACGCGCAATGGCAACGGGCGCCGCAGCACGGCTTCTGCCGCGAGAAACATCAGGTGGCCTCCGTCGAGCGCCGGGATCGGCAGCAAGTTGAACAGCCCGAGGTTGATGCTGATCAGGGCCATGACCCAGATGAAGTAGTCGGTGCCCTTGCGCCCTTCCTCGCCGGCCACCTCGTAGATGGTGATGGGGCCGGAGAGCGTGTCCAGGCTCAGGCGCCCCTGTACCAGCCGCCGCATGCCGATCAGGATGTAGTGCGTGACGTCGATCGTCTCCTCGACGGCCTTGCTCAGCGCGTAGCGCACGGGATACGGATGCTCCACCCAGCCCGCCGCCGCGAGCGGGACCCAGTGCCGCACCCCGAACACGTAACGCGCGAAGGTCTGCCCGTGCTCGTCGCTGAAGTCCTCGCGCCGCATCTGGAACGTGCCCGAACGCAGGCGGCCGTCGCGCTCGGACAAGAACTCGATGCGGTGAGCCACGTCGCGCTGGCCCCAGACCCGCTCCAGAAACACCGACCATGCCGGCACGGGTTGCTCATCGAGCCGCGTGATCTTGTCGCCCGGGCGCAGCCCGACGCGATAGAGGTACGAGTCCTGCGGCACCTGCGAGACGTACATGTCGCCGAGCTCGATGCCCGTGCGATCCAGCACGCTCTGCCCCTGCCCTTGCACGGGCGGCAGCGGCGTCAGCGCCACCACGCCGGGCTCGAACACCGCCAGCTCCGCCAGGCCACCCAGCGCGTCCGGCACCTCGTTCGGGCGCAGGTACGCCACGGGCACGGTCTCGCCGTGGTTGTGCGCGAGCTCCGCCTCCAGATCGATGTAACGCTCCACGCGCTTGCCGGCGACGTGCGTGATCACGTCGAAGGTGCGCAGGCCCGCGCGGTAAGCAGGCGAATCCGCCAGCACGCCGATCACCGCCGCGGGCGCGCTCGGCTGGATGCCGACGGTGCCGATGCGCTCGTCCGGATTGTCGAGCGGGCTCTGCTCGGTCTCGCTGAGGAAGGCGTTGGCCAGCGTCTCGGACGCGACGATCTCCACGTCGACGTGGCGAAAGTCACGGAACACCTTGAACGTGACCGGCTTGCCCGGGCTCTTGGCGACGATGCGCTTCAGCTCGTCGAACGTGCCGATCTCCTCGCCGTTCACGGCCATGATGCGGTCGCCGGGGAACAGCTTGCCTTCCGCGGGATGGCCGGGCAGCACCACGCCGACCGTCGGCGGCAGGAACGGCCCGTCCCCCGCGAACACCGAAAAGTAGAGCAGCACCGGGAACAGCATGTTCATCAGCGGGCCGCCCAGCACGATCAGCACGCGCTTGTACGCCGGCAGGGACTCGAAGGTGCGCTGGCGATCTTCGGGCAGCACCGCGTCGCTCTTGTTGGCCTCCAGCATCTTCACGTAGCCGCCGAGCGGCAGCACGCCGACGCAATACTCCGTCTCACGGCCGCGCAGGCGCAGCACCTTGGGACCGAACCCCAGGCTGAAGGTCAGGACCTTGACGCCGAAGGCCTTGGCGAGCAGGAAGTGGCCCAGCTCGTGAACAAAGATCAGCGAGCTGACCAGAATGACGAAGTAGAGGAGATCCATGCCTCGCTACAGCTGCACTCTGCGCGCTGAACCCGCCCCCGGCAAGCCAATGCGGTCGAATTCAATGGCCATTTGCCTGCTCCGCGGCGGGTTTTTCGCGCCTCTTCCGGAGCTCGCGTGACGCGCCGTAGAAAGCGTACTGGAGGCGCCCGGGCCGAACGGGCCCGGTTCTTCGCCACCGCGGCCAAGGGCACGGAGCGCCTGCTCGCGGAGGAGCTGGTCGAGCTCGGCTTGCCGGGGGTAACCGCCGACCCGGGTGGCGTGTACTTCGGAGCCAGCGCGCAGGACGCGATGCGCGCCTGCCTGTGGTCGCGCATCGCCTTGCGCGTGATCGAGCCGCTGTCCAGCTTCCCCTGCGAGAGCGGCGACGAGCTGTACGAGGGCGTGCGCAGCGTCGACTGGTCGCCATACTTTGGCGGGGCGCGCACGCTGGCCGTGCGCGCGGCGGGGCAAGCCGCGGAGCTGACGCACACGCAGTACATCGCCGTGCGCACCAAGGACGCGATCGTCGACCAGCTGCGCGAAGAGCACGGCCATCGCCCGAGCGTGGATCGTGAAGACCCGGACGTGCTCGTGTTCGTGCACCTCGCGCGCGGCCGCGCCACCGTGCACCTCGACCATTCGGGCGCCTCGCTGCACGCGCGCGGCTTGCGCGAAGCGGGCGGCGCCGCGCCGATCCGCGAGACGCTGGCGGCGGCGCTGGTGCGCTTCTCGGGCTGGAGCGGCGAGGTCCCGCTGGTGGATCCGATGTGCGGCACGGGGACACTGTTGATCGAGGCAGCGGGCTGGGCGGGCCGCCGCGCGCCCGGGCTGGAGCGCGAGCGCTTCGGCTTCGAGCGCTGGGCCTCGTTCGACAGCGGCGCGGCGGAGCGGTTCCGCAGCCTGAAGGAAGAGGCACGCGCGGCCGCGCGCGCCGTGCCCGAGCTGTTCGCCTCCGACCGCGATCCGCGCGCCCTGGAGCAGGCGCGGGCACACGCGGCGCGCGCGGGCTTCGAGCTGCGCTCGCGCTGCGTGCCGTTGCGTCAGGTCGAGCCGAGCGCCGCGCCCGGAGCGATGATCACCAATCCCCCGTACGGGCAACGCCTGGAGCGCACGCCCGAGCTGGAGCAGGACCTCGCACGGCTGCTCGAGCGCTTTCGAGAGCACCAGCGCGCGCTGATCGTGCCCGTGGACTTTCCGCACTGGCGGGGCGCCGCCTCGTCCAGGTCGGGGCGGCGCTGGCTGCCGGTGTTCAACGGCGCGCTGGAGTGCGAGTTTCGGCGCTATGACGCCGAGAGCGCTGCCCCGCCGCCGGTCGCTTCCTGATCGGAGCGATCGGCCCGTGTCGGAGCAACGCGGGACAATCCGCGGGCTGCGCGTCGGACATAGTCGGTAACAATCGCTGGCGCTTCGAGTTCGCGCGCGTTGCACGCGGGCTCGCCTGGCGTTGCATCGGAGGCTATGCTCGGCTCCGGCGGGCGCGGTCGGCGGCCGCCGCCCCTTCCGTGGGGCACCCCCGCATCCCCAGCAGGAGCCCGAGAGTGAGCCACATCGGTCCAGCGAAAAAATCGAGCGGCAGCGTCCCGCCCGGCAGGGAGGCCGCGCGCCCCGACCCGCAATTGTTCCCAGGCCACCCGCGCAAGCTCCGCAACGTGTACGCCTGCCTGGTGCACGAGTCCCAGGAATGCGTGGTGGACCTGGTGCGTAACCTGCGTTGCCTGGATCCCGACTCCACCATCCTGCTCTACAACGGCGGCGAAGACGGCAGCCTGCTCTCGCCGCGCTCCTGCTTCGACAAGCTGGGCGCGCGCATCCATCCGCGCGCGCGCCCGATCCAGGCGGGCAACGTCTACCAGTTCGCGCTCGATTGCATGCAGTTCGCGGGCGACGAGCTGGGTTTCGATGTGCTCACGATCGTGGACTCGGATCAGCTGTCGCTGCAGAGCGGTTGGACCGAAGCGGTGGCCCAGCAGCTGGCGAGCGCTAGCGGCCCTGTTACCGGCGTTGCCGGCGGCCCTGACGAGTCTGGCGGCGTGGGTTTGCTCGGGCAAGGCATCGGCGGCAAGGCCGCGCAGCCCTTGCCCCCGCAGACGCGCGTCACCCCCGCCATCGGCGCCTGGCAGGAGCTCGCGCTGTGGCGCCCGCTGCTGCGCCGTTTCAAGGACGGAGAGAGCCAATTTCCGCGCTGGATCGCCTGGCCCTCCGCGGTGTTCACGGCCCCCGCCGCGCGCGAGCTGTGCGCCTGGTTCGCGCGCGACGAGGAGCTGCGCACGATCGTCGCGCAGTCCCGGGTGTGGGCCAAGGAGCAGGTGGTGTTTCCGACGCTCACCGCGTTGCTCGGCTTCAAGGTGGTGCCGTGCCCGGGGAGCAGCGAGTTCGTCAAGTATCAGGTCAAGTACGACCAGGAGCAGACCCACGCGGCGCTCGAGGACGAGCAGGTGTACTGGATGCACCCGGTGCCGCGTCGCTACGACGACCTCACGCGCAAGGCCGTGCGCGCGCACTTCGACCAATACCGGCGAGCCGTCTCGATCCCGTCGCGGCCGGCGCTGCGCGCCACGATCTCGCCCGTCAATGATCAGATCCGCAGGCCGATCCTGGAGCAGATGCGCAACATCGAGGGCTGGCTGACCGCGGCCGAAGCGGATCTGCTGATCTCGCTCGCGCAGCAGGCCCTGACCGACTGCCCCCACGTGAGCGCGGTGGTCGAGGTCGGCAGCTACTGCGGCAAGGCCACGACCGTGCTCGGGGGCGTGGTGCGCGCGGTGCGGGCCACCGCGCGCGTCTGGGCGATCGATCCGCATGATGGCTTCGTCGGGGCGCATGACCACGGCCTGGAGCGCGTGGCGAAGCCCACGCTCGAGCTGCTGCGGCAGAACATTGAGCGCGCCCAGCTCTCGCCCTTCGTCGAGATCGTGCAGGGTCGCGCGCAGGACGTGCCCTGGTCGGAGCCGGTGTGCCTGCTGCTGATCGACGGCCTGCACGACTACCCCAGCGTGCTGCGCGACTTCACCCACTTCGAGAGCTTCCTGGTGGACGGCGGGCTGGTGGCCTTCCACGACTATGCCGACTACTTCCCGGGGGTGCCCGCGTTCGTGGACGAGCTGTCCGCCTCGGGCCGCTATCAGACCGTCGCGCGCGCCCGCAGTCTGATAGCCTTGCGCAAGCTGCCCTCCAGACCGCCCGATGTCCCGCTGCACTGATTTCTTCTTCCTCGTCCTGTTCTCGGGCGCCGCCGCCTGCGCCGAGGCGCCGATCGTGCCGGACGTGCCCCTGGTGCCGCTCTCGATCGCGCCCTGTACGCCGGTCGTGGAGCGGCTCCAGCACCTGGATCAACCGAGCGCGCTCGGCTTCTCCGCGGTCGAGCTGCTGGCGCGGGTCGCCGGCGAGAGCAGCTCGCCCCTGGCCTGGCTGCCGCCGGAGCCGAGCAGCGAATACACACTGGCGTATGGCCCCGAAAACGGCAGCTCCAGCTTGCGCGTGCAGGTGATGCCCGCCGAGGGCGAGGTGCTGTACCGGCACGAGCTGCGCGCCGACGACGCGCCGGATGACCTGGAGTGCGGCGAGGACGTGCTGCTGGTGCCGGTCACGGTCTCCGTGCGGAGCGGCGCTGGCGCGCTGGATGAGACGTTCCCGGCGCAGCTCGAGGCGAGCACCATGTACCGCGCGCAGCTCACGCATCGCTTCGCGCGCAGCTCGGGAGCCTTCGACACCGACCTGCGCTCGCTCGATCCCCAGCGCTCTTTCTCCGCCGGGCCGCTGCTGCTCCAGGCCACGCTCTGGGAGGGCGGCAGCCAGGGCTCGCTGAGCACGGAAGTCCTGGGCGGTTACAGCGAAAGCGCGAGCGCGGCGGCGCGCGCCGCCGCTCCGGTGCCGCTGGCCGTGGGCGAGCCCACCTATCTCGCTCAGTGGCCGAGCGCGGAGCCCTGCGGCGGAGCGAGCATGAGCCGGCTGCCGAGCGACGCCAAGGTGCTCGGCTTCAGCGTCGCCGACGTGCTGTCGGCGCTGGGCCCGAGCGGGCCGCGCGAGCTCACCTGGTCCACCGGTGAGGTGACGGCGCTGGAGCTCGATTTCGTGCCACCGCCGAGCGAGCTATGCCAGTCGATGGACGGCGCGCTGGTGTTCGAGGCCAGCGTGCGCGTGCGCACCGCCGACGGCAAGCTTTCGGCGCAGCTGCCCGTGGAGATCAGCGCCGACGGCGCCGGCACGATCGGTGAAATCAGCGTGCAGACGCCCGAGCAGGAGACGAACGTGCCCGGCGCCGACGACACGACGCGCGTCGATCTCGACGCCAGCTTCCGCAGCGGCCTGAGCACCGGCACGCTCACGGTGTCGGGAGTCGATGCCAAGCGCGCCGCCATCGCTCTGGGGGACGAGCGCAACCTGCGCGAGCTGGCGAGCGGGCGCTGGACGCGCTGAGCTCGGGCCTCAGGCCCCGCGAAAAGCGTCGCTGGGCCGCAGCCGGGCGGCGCGCAACGCGGGCCAGATGGTCGCCGCCAGGCAGGCGAACAGCGCGAAGACAAAGGTGATCGCGAACTCCTCGGGCCTGAGCAGCACCGGCAGGTGATCGATGAAATACACCTTGGGATCGAGGGCGATCGCGTGCCCCAGGATCCAGCGGCACACCACGTAGCCCAGGCTCAACCCCGAGACCGCGCCGGCGAGCCCGATCAAGAGCCCCTGATACAGGAACGCCCGCAGCAGCTGCGCGTCGCTCGCGCCCATGGTCTTGATCACGGCGATGTCGCGCTTCTTCTCCATTACCATCAGGATCAGCGTGGCGACCACCGTGAAGGTCGCGACCAGCACGATGATGCCGAGCACCAGACTCATCAAGATCTGCTGGATGCGCAGCGCGGTGAACAGGCCGTGGTTGAGCTCCATCCAGTCGATCACGTCATAGGGCTTGCCCGCCAGCGCCTCGTTCACGCGCAGCGCCACCTCGTGCGCCTGATCGACGTCGGAGATCTTCATTTCCACGCCTGTCACCGAGTCGCTGCGCAGATAGAACGCCTGCGCTTCCTTCAGGTCCGCGTACGCGAAGCGCGCATCGTACTGCTCGAAGCCGGCGCGGAACGTGGCGACCACGCGGAACGGCTTGGCCACTGCCGGCACCACCTGCCGGCCCTCGTAATTGAAGCCGATCGTCGGGGACGTGACCTGCACGCAGTCGCCGACCTGCGCCCGCAGCGTGTCTTGCAGCGAGTAACCGAGCACGATGCCGGGCAGGTCCTGCCCGCCGCCGGCGCAGGGATCGCCGAGCAGCTCGTCGGGCAGCGGATCATCCGGAGGCAGCTCGCTCTGGTAGCCGCCGGGCGGGACAATTGAGCCGGCGGGCAGCGGGCGCGCCGCCGAGCGCGGCCGCGCGGGGGCCGGCGCAGCTGCCTGCTCGAGCTGCTCCGCCTCCTGCTCCGCCGCCTCCTGCTCCGAGAGCGCCGGCGGAGGCGGCGCACGAAGCCCGTCGAGCGACCCGGCCACGATCTGCTCGGGCAGATCGAGCACGCTGCCGACGCGCTCCGGATCGATGCCCTTGAGCATGGTCGTCGCCGAGCGATGACCGTGCGTGATCAGCATGGGGTTGATCGAGAACGGCGCCACGCCGATCACCTCCGGCATGTCGCTCACGCGCTGCAGCACCGTGCGGTATTCGCGAAAGGGAATGCGCAGCACCATCACGTGCGCGTTCACGCCCAGCACCTTCTTCTGAAACTCCGCCCGGAACCCGCCCGTCACGCTCATCACGGCCACCAGCGCGGCCGTGCCCAGCGCCACCCCGATCACCGCGAACAACGTGCTCAACGAGATGAAGCCCCGCTTCTTCGAGCGCAGATAACGAACCGCGAGCGTGAAGGCGAAGCCCATGGCGACTGGAGTAGCAGAATCCCCGAGCCGGCGCCGCAGCTGCATGCCGGAGTGCGTTATCGCGCTCGAGTCAGCGACCGACTCCCGGGCGTTACGCCATCGAAGCAGGCCTGTCACGCTCCGAGATCAAGGTCGCGATGCCCTGGACGCGGACGCAGACCTCACCCTGCTCGTCCCTCAGCTCCCCAGAGGCAAACACCAGGCGCTTGGTGGCGCGGTCGAGCCGCGCCTCGCCCAGGATCAGCGCGCCGCGCAACGGGCGCTCGAAGCGGATCGAGAGCTGCACGGTGCCCGACCGGCTCGTGGGGTCGACCAGGCCGCAGGAGCAGCCGATCAGCACGTCGCACAGCGCGGACAGCACCCCGCCATTGACGATCGCCGTGTCCCCCAGACCACCACGCATCGCCGGTGGAACCGAGTCCACACGGATCTGCAACCGCGTGACATCAGGGAAATGCACCTTGACGCCGAAATTCTGAAAAGCGGCCAGCGCATTGCAGCGATCGGCGTATTGCTGCAGCGCTTCCAACGTGACGTTTTGCGGCGCGCTCATACAAGTGACGCTAGCGGAGTGCGGGGTGTCCCCGCAAAACTAGCGGGGTGCGGGGTGTCCCCGCAAAACTAGCGGAGTGCGGGGTGTCTGCAAACTAGCGGGGTGCGGGGTGCCCCCGCAAAATATAGCGGAACGCCCGCGGCAGTCTGCCCCAAGCGTCATCTCTAGTGCCCGGTGCCGGTCGCTGCAACACCCGCCAAAGGCAGTTTCGAATGCGCCGACGGCGAACGCAGTTGAATTCGCAGCGCCGGTTGCCTACGCCTTGGCCCGGTGCTTCGAAACGTTTCCAGCGGCGGTCGTTCGAGGTTCTCCCCGCTCAATCTTGGAGTCTGTTGCGGGGACTATCGTGCGGATCCATCGCGCGGCGCAACCCCGCACCCCGCCTCCGAGCGCTCGTCGATATTCAGTGACATCCCGCCGATGATTCGTGCCAATGTGCGGGCGGAAATCGTTTCCCCTTATCCGTCTGAGTTGCTTCGAGCAACTGAAGCAATCAGCCACACCTTCCAGAAGCTCGCGTCCGGCACCGTCCGCGCGGCGGCGCGAAAGGGTCATCCATGAAGCAAATTTCCGTGCAACGAATGACGCTCAGCGGTTCTCTTGCTTTCCTTGCTCTGCTGGCGTTTTCCGGCGAGGCGTTGGCGCAGGCTCCCGCCGCGGCTCCGGAGGCGGCGCCCAGCGAGTCACCGCCTCCAGCTCCGCCGGAGGCGGCGACGAGCGCGCCACCGCCTCCCGCTCCCGTCGAGGCGGCGCCGAGCGCGCCCCCGCCAGCTCCACCGGAGGTGACGCCGAGCACGCCACCACCTCCGGCCGAGACCAAGTGGTACGAGCCCGTGGCCTCGCCCACGAAGATCGAGACGGCGACCAGCAGCGTCAAGCTCGGCGCCTTGATGCAGGGGCAGTTCGAATCGGTGGGCAGCTCCGGCCTGGACGGCATGTCGAACAACCTGTTCATGCGGCGCGCACGCATCCTGTTGGGCGCCACGCTGTTCGACGACCTGGAGTTCTTCTTTGAAACGGACTTTGCCGACCTGCACAAAGCGAATGCGGAAGGCGTCAAATCGACGCCCGGGATGAACATCCAGGACGCCTTTTTCACGTACAAGGGCCTGGGCGACCCGCTCAAGGTCGACTTCGGCTACATCCTGCCGCCGTCCAGCCACAACGGCCTGCAGAGCGCCGCGAGCCTGTACGGCTGGGATTACTACGCCAACAGCTTCCGAAACAGCAACTCCTTCAATACCAGCGCCGGTCCGGTCGGGCGTGACCTGGGCTTGCAGCTACGCGGTTTGCTGCTCGACAAGAAGCTCGAGTACCGGTTGAGCGCTCTGCAGGGCTTGCGCGAGCCCGCGACCATGACGGACGTCCAGGCCCAGAACATGTTCCGCCTGGCGGCGCGCGTGCAGGTCAACGTGCTGGATCCGGAGACCGGGTTCTTCTACGGAGGAACCTATTTCGGCGCCAAGCAGATCCTGTCGTTCGGCGCGTTCTACGACTTCCAGGACGATTACAAGCACTGGGGCGTTGACGGCTTCTTCGAGATGCCGCTCGGCCCTGGCGCGCTGACGGCGCAGGCCAACCTCGTCCAGTACGACGGCGGCGACTACATCGCGGCGCTGCCCAAGCAGACGGCGATCATGGCCGAGGCCGGGTACACCTTCGCTGCGGCCCGCCTCTCGCCCATCGTGCGCTTCGAAACGCGGACCATGGACGAATCGAGTGCGGCCAGCCCAGACGAGACCCGAATCAGCGGTGGCCTCGCCTACTGGTTGCATGGCCACAACTTCAACCTCAAGGCCTTCTACACGCGCGTCAATCCAGATCCGGCGCCGCACGGTTACAACGCGATCAACCTGCAGGCTCAGTTCTTCTGGTTCTGAGCTGCAGGTTCTGAGCCTGGGCCGCGTGCCCGCAAAACCCGGTCGGAGAGCGCAGGGGAGTGCTCTCCGCCGCGTTTCCCATTTTCACGGATCGTGTCAGGGATTTTGCCTGAGTCTTCAGATGCTCCAGACTCGGCCGCTCCGGCAAGCGCCGCGCCGCAGCGCGCTGGGCAGCAGCTCCCTGAGCAGACCTGTTCCCTCTTCCCTTTTCTGATGACATGACAACCTCTTGCTTGCACCCGAGCGGGTGAGCAGTGGCCTGTGGTCCGCAGACAGGCAGCAAGAAGTTGCAGCGAACTCGGAGAGAGGTGGGTTCAACCCTTCCCGCGGACCCGGATGCGCCCTGCGCGCAACATCACCCTGGCACCGGCGAGCGAGCTTGTCAAACGGCGCCAACGTGCGGAGCAAACCTCGGCGCAAGCCCGAGGCGCAGACCCGAGGCGCAGACCGAACCACTGCTGGCGAACCGATGCGGCTGGTTTGGGGCCGGGCCTCACACCTACGTCTTCTGCCGGCACCTCGGGGCCCTGTGCATCCATCCGCGACGTCGCGGATCCGAGCACTGCCGGCGAGCCGTCGTACACTCGCACGGCACGCACATCATCGTCCTCGATCCGCGACGTCGCGGATCCGCAGGTGAGCGACCTACCCTCGCACGGCGCGCTGTGTCAGCCTCTATCCGCGACTCCCGGATCCGCGCACTGCCGGCGAGCCGTCGTACCCTCGCACGGCGCACACCTCATCGTCATCGATCCGCGACGTCGCGGATCCGCAAGTACGCGCCCTACCCTCGCACTGCGCGCTTTGTCGACCTCGATCCGCGACTCCCGGATCCGCGCACTGCCGGCTAGCCGCACTACCCTCGCGCGGCGCGCACATCATCGTCCTCGATCCGACTCGCGGATCCGCGCGCGAGCGCCCTACCCCCGCGCGCCGCGCGCGCTGTCCTCCTCCATCCGCGACGTCGCGGATCCGCGAGCGCTTTCAGCGCGACAGTATCGTTTCAAGTCGTCGGGCGCGCGTCGATTTCCGTTGACGGGATTTTGACGGGCGCCGGCTCGGCGGCGCCGAGCGCGCCGGCAATGCCCCGTCTGAGACTGCAGTGCCCCTTCTGGCGCGTGTTCGCTGACAACTCGCGCGAAAACTCATCGCCCATCGCTTTCGTCGCTCTGAAGGGCTTGGGGCGGCT
>DASTRX010000051.1:0-12830 GCA_035760985.1 Polyangiaceae bacterium | reverse complement strand
GAGCGCATTTGGTGTTGCTGTCGAAGAGGGCTTCGCCGCCGTCAGCGACCTTGCCGCAAGAGCCCAGAGCGAGCGTCACACCCAGGGCGCTCAGCGCCAGCACTCCTGCTCGCAACAGCCCAGCACGCAGCCTACCGATGCTCATGTCTCGTCCTCTCCCTCGCTGCCGTCTAGCGGCTCCGCGGCCCCGCTCTCCCGTGCCGGCTCGCTCGCGGCCTCCGCCTCGGGCCGCTCCACGTTCTGGCCGAGATAGAAAGTGACCTTGGTCTTCTCCTGATCGGGGATCGGGTGCGCGCGGTTGTGGGTGGAGACCCGGTTCCACAGCTCGTTCACCTGTGTCCGCACCGAGCGAAGCAGATCATAGACCTCGGCCTCCAGCGGATGCCCCGGGTGCACGTCAAACGACAGCGTCGAGCCTCCGATCCGATCGCGCAGCTCCGACTGCGGCCCGAGCCGCACCTTGGCGGCGATAGCCTTGGCGACGCCCTGAAAATGGTCCAACACCGCCGCTTCCCAGCCCGCGCGATCGCCCACGGCGATGGTCATCGTGCCGGATCGGTAGAGCCCGGTGCCCGGCTCGCGCTGCACGCGCCCCTCGCGCTCCAGCTCGGCGAGCATCGCCGCCAGCTCGCTTCCGCCGATACCCAGCCGCTCCTCCAGCGCTGCGGCATCGAGCGGCCCTTCGCGGTAGATCAACAGCCAGGCCATCGCCGGCAAGGTCGCGCGCAGATCTTCGCCCGCCATGCGCTCGCGGTCGACCGCCGACGTGAGCCCGAACACGGCGCTCCCGCCCCGTCCCGTCGAATAGGCCAGCCCGCTGCTGACCAGATCGTTCAGGATCGCCGCCACCGCCGACTCGTCGTCGCGCGAAAAGCGCTCGAAGATGCGCCGCCGCGGCACGCTGCCCTGGTCGCGCAAAAAATCGAGGATGGCCTCCCACAGCGTTTTTTCCCGCTGCGTCTCGCTCTCGGTCAGGCGCTGTACCTTCTTCTGGTAGCTGCGCAGCGCCAGCCCGAACATGTCGGCGGCCACCTTGCGCCCCACGCCCTGCGCCTCCAGCTCGCGCGATAGCCCCAGGAACACCTGATCGGCGATCTGGGCCAGCGGTGCGCGCACGCCCGCCGCCGTGCACAACTGCGCGATCAGCACGGTCGTCTGCCGTACGATCGAGTCGACGAGCAGCTTGGTGTTCATGTGGATCGCAGGGCGGCCAAACAGCCCAGCGTACCTCAGCTTATCTCGAGCTGACGCCGCTGGGGGGTGCCCGCTAGTTCACCCCCGCTCTCGTGCTACCTTGCGCGCGCCCCCGGCTGACCCTCATGCTCGAAAGTCGCCTCCTGCTGCTCGCTGCCGCCTGCCTCTGGTCGACGGCCGGTGCCGCGATGAAACTCTGCCAGCTCTCGGGCGTGCAGATTGCCTGCGGGCGCTCGCTCGTGGCCGGGCTGTTCCTGTTCCTGGTCGTGCCCGAGGCGCGCCGCCGCCCTACGCCGCGCGTCTGGCTCACCGCGATCGCCTATGCGGCCACCGTGGGCCTGTTCGCGATCTCGAACAAGCTCACCACCGCCGCCAATGCCATCTTCCTCCAGTCCACGGCGCCGCTGTGGGTGCTGTTGCTCTCGGGCAAGCTGCTCGGAGAACGGCCCACGCGCGCGGAGCTGCTGGCCGTGCCGATCTACGGCCTCGGTCTGAGCCTGTTCTTCCTCGATGAGCTCTCGCCGGGGCAGGTCACCGGCAACCTGGTCGCGGTCGCGGCAGGCGTGGCCTTCGCGAGCACCATCATCGGCTTCCGGCGCATGGCCGAGAGCGCCGCGTCAGGGCAGGCCGGCTCCAGCGCGGCGCTCGTGCTCGGCAACGGCATCGCCGCGCTCGCGGCCGCGCCGCTCTGGTCGAGCGGCCCCGCTGCGCGGCCCACCGATCTCGCGATCCTGATCTATCTCGGCATCTTCCAGCTCGGCCTCGCATACCTGTGCTTCGTGCGCGGCGTCGCGCGCACCCGAGCGCTCGAGGCCGCGCTGCTCGTGTTGCTCGAACCCGTGCTCAACCCGGTCTGGACCTTCCTGTTCGCGGGCGAAAAGCCCGGACCCTGGGCGCTCGCCGGCGCCTCCATCGTGCTCCTGGCGACGCTCTGGCGCATCCTCGCCCCGGTGCTCGCGCGCAGCGCGATTCCCAACGCCGCGCGCTGACGGCGCACGGCGCGCTCCAGCGCGCGCGACACCCCGTGCGCCAACGACAGCTGCCGGTTGATGTTTGTGGCCGGCCCTCAGCCACACGAAGCTGCTCGCAACCTCGGGGCCCAGGGCGCTGCACCGATCGGTAGCAGCCGCTACCAACCGGTCATAAGTGATCCCTTTAGGCGACGCCCCCCCCCAGGTAGACCGACCGGGTCGATCCCGATGGCAAGGCGACCGCGGCGACGCTCGCGGCGAGATGGGAGCGTCGCGCGTTGGGGGGGACAGGAAACGAAAGCGAGCAGAAAGCGCGCGCGCGCGGCGCTCGCCACGCAGGGGGCCGCGCGCCGGGACGACAGGTTGCCCAGGAAACCTCAACTCGATTCGCTCGAAGAGGGGCGCCGCCTATGGCGGACGAGCGGCGCTCGCCACGCAGGAGGGCGCGCGCCGGGACGACAGGTTCCTCAGGAAATTGCGCCAGGCCAAGCCTGGAGAAGAGGATGCCATGAGGTGAATGGTTGAAACTTCGATGGAGCCCTGCGGGTAACCAATCCCGTGCAGCGAAAGGTTGGCCACCGGCTGCAAGCGAGTCTTGCGTGGGCCGTCGCGAGGCGGACTGCGAAGCGTAGACAGCGAGCTCTGAGGCCGCGTGATAGAGCCCGGAAATGGAACTCATCGCTGGAGCCCTCGTCGTTTTCCTGAGCGGGGGCAGAACCGAAGTGCCGCGAGGCGGCGAGCCAGCGACCCGAGCGGAATGAGGCACCGGCAGAGGCGAGGGCCACCGGTCAACGGCAACTCCCCGCGAAGGGTCGTCCTCAGGGCTAGGCACGGAGGTCCGGCCGGGGTCGAAGAAGGCGGCAAAGGAGCAAGAGGGCTCCCCAGGAACCTGGGAGGCCTCACCGTCTCCGTAGCTGCGAGGAGCAGCGACGGTATCGCCGAGGCAAGGGAGAACCGCGACGGAGCGAGAGGGCCGGTGAGGAGTCGTAGCAGCTCGTAGTACCAACGAAACAGGGGCAGCCATCCGAGCGACCCTGTGGAGGAAAGGGGCTGTCCGCACATGGACCCGTTCAAGGGAAAGGGGCAAGCGGGACATCGAGCCCGCGTCACCTCTCAACGAAACTGGATCGGATAGCGAATCTGGATACGCGATCGATGTCGATGATCGCGCAGCGAAGCCATGAGCGGAAGAACCGTATGCGGGAAATCCGCACGTACGGGTCGTGGGAGCCCTGGGGGAGTAATCCCCCGGGGCGACCTAGCCCTCAACTCGATTCGCTCGAAGGGGGGGCGCCCCCCACGGCGGACGCGCGGCGCTCGCCGGCGCTACGAAAGCCTGCTTGCAGAGATCCTACCTATGACCAACCGGTAGGAGCCTCCAGCGCGGGATGAGGCCCCCGCCGTGTTTCTCGGCGTCCAGCCAGGATCACCCAGGGTGTGCCATTCCGGTGCGCGGCTCGAGCCGGGCCCGCTGCCATCATTCAAGCCCCAGCTTCCGAATCCGTTCCTCGCCGTATGATTTCGCGAGGTGGGGCGGGCCTGTTGGCCCTGGTTTGTGCTTTGGGCTGCGGCAGCTCCACGGACGAGCCGAGCGGCAGCGCGGGCGGCGGTGGCGGCGGGCAGATCGCAGGGCAGGGCGGCGGTGGCGCGACCGGCGTCGCCGGCGGATCCTCGGCGGGTGCCAGCGGGTCGGGCAGCGAGGTGACGCACGCGGGCATCGAGATGCGCCTGACGGCACCGGTGGCCTCGTCCAGCGGCGCGCAACATCTGCTTGCGTTCTCCGGCGGTGGCGCCGTGCGACCGGGGCTGGAGAGCCTCGAGTATTACATCTATTCGGTGCAGATCTGCGAGTCGCTCACGCCGAGCGGCAGCGGTTTCAGCAATGCGAGCGGTTGCCTCGAGCTCTACTCCGGCGATCGCTCGGTGCTCAGCTACGACCTCGATGGCGACTGGACTGCGCTCGCCGACGCGGCCCGCGCTCGCGAGACCGGCTTCGTCAACCTGCTCGATCCCGGCTCGCGCGCCGCGCTGAGCGGCACCACGCCGCTGCAGGCCGAGCACGTGCGCTCCTACAACTACGGCATCATCACCTGGAGCTTGCCGATCAAGGTCAAGGCCACGGTGGCGCTGGGCGACGGCAGCTTCCTGTACACGCACGACGGGCCCACGCGCGTGCAGACCATCGGCGTGGACAATTACCGCGATTACTACACCGCGCCCAACTCCGAGCTCGACGTGGGGCCGGCGGAGAAGGCGGTGGTGATCCTGGGCAACGGCGGCAACTGGTTCAGGTTCCAGAACCCGCTCACGATCCGTCAGGCGGACATCGATGAGAAGCGGCAGTGGGTGCTCGATCTGGTGTTCAATCCGGAAGGCATCGTCAAGGGCTTCTCGGGCGATGGCACGACGCGCAGCAACATCCGGGAGCAGAGCGAAGCGGGTCCGAGCCTGCGCGGCATCAACGTGCCGATGCTCGACCTGGCTCCGGTGCCACACCGCGCCTCCGAGCAAGTGCTGCGCGAGTCGTATCTCGCGCACCTGAACGTCAGCGGCAACGTGTTTGACGCGCGCATCGAGCTCTACTCGGTCGAGGGCGACCCGAACCAGAGCGTCTACGGCGTCGACGTCAAGTCACTGGTCGCGCGCGATGGCACCAGCGTGCCGCCGGAGCTGGCGAAGATCTCCTCGATCTCGACCGAGACGGACGGCTCGATCTCGTTCCGCTCCTTCACCGGCGCTGCCGTGATCAGCGGCTTCCATCGCGTCGCCAATGAGCTGGGCACGACCCACGCCAGCCTCGTCTGCGCCACCCACGACAACCGCGCCGGCGCCGAAGGCGGCGCAGCCATGGTCCTGGACGCTTGCCCCTCCGAGAGCATCGACGCCATCTTCACGCTGGTGGGCCGCCGCAACCTCGACGGAGACATCCCGCTCAGCCTGGAGAGCTCCGACGCGGGCCCCGCAGCCACGGACGCGGGCCTCGCCGATGCGGGCCCCGTCTCCGACGGCTGATCGACCCCCGTCGCGGGGTGGGCATATCCTGGGGTCTTGGGGGGACGCGCAGGAACCGAGCCCACCCGCAGCAGGCGACGCCGAAGGCGTTACTTCTTCTCCGCCGGCTTCTTTTCGGTGGGCTTCTTTTCGGCGGCGGCCGCCTTGTCGCCCTTTTTGACCAATGCTGCCTTCTTCTCCGTGCCGCGGCACTGCACGACCTTTTCGCCGGGCTCGCTCAGGCGGTAGAAATAGTAGTAGGCGCGGTAGGGGACGAGCACCTTGGCATCGAGGTGGCTCGCGTCGCAGCCGGTCGCCGGGGCCTTGCCGCCGACGGTCTCCAGCCGCTGGATGTACGTGATCTTGCCCAGACCGCCTTCACCCGTGGCGGCGCCCGACATCAGCAGCCAGACCGTGGCAGACTTGTCGGGGCTGGAAGCGGAGGCGATCTTGGTGCCCTTCACCGAGCTGCCGTCGAGCAGCTGCCAGGTGGGGCCGCCGAAGTGGACGCCGACGATGTTGTTGCCCTCCCCCAGGTTGGCGTGCGGACCCTTCGGCTGCCAGTCGGGAGCCTCGCCCGGCTTGTCCACGCCGCAGGCGTAGCTCTGCACGCCGCTCGCGGGCAGCACCAGCTCCAGCGTGGCATCGGCGGGAGGGTTCAGCTCTTCCGGGATGTGCGGAGGGCAGGCCCGCAGGTGCTTGCGCTTGCTGGCCACAGGCGCGCTCGCGGGCTTGGCCGCTGGCTGGGCGGTCGCCGCGGCGTTCTGAGCCCTCGCCGGTGCAACAGCGAACCCGATCACCGCCGACAGGGCCGCCGCGATGGTCGCTCGATACGAGAAAGCGCGTGACAGATACATGGATGGTTCCCTTCGCCTGAGGCGGCAGCGCGCAACTCTGCCCCAGAGGGTCCGAATCCGCAAGTTACTGCGCTGACTGCAGCTTCAGCGAGTCCAGGAGCTCGCGGAACTTGCCGCTCTGGGCCGCGACTGCCGCGCGATCGCCGATCAGCCGGAAGTAGTAGGGGCCCTTCGGGCTGGGCACGATCGCCGCCATCAGCGTCTGATCCGCCTTGTCGACCGCTTCGCCACCGGGCATCGCGCGCGCCGCGTAGTGCCCGGAGACCGTGATGATGCTCGCTTCCTGGCCGGCGAAGGTCGCCTTCTCGACCTTGGCAGCGTCCTTCGAGGGTGAGCCGTCGGGCTGCGTGAACTGCCCCACCCAGCGATCGATGTTGGCCTGCACGCTGCCCGCGCCGCTCTCGCCGAAGTAGTAGACGATCACCTCCGCCTGTCCGCCGCTCGCGGGCAGCTCGAACTCCGCCGCGCGCATCGACGATACGGAAGGCTTCACTTTCCAGTCGGCGGGGACGGTCAACGAGAACGGCCCGAGGCCAGAGCGGCCTTCGGGGAGCTGCGTCAGAGAGTGCGCGTCGACCATGCGCGCGCTGGGCAGGGTGTCGGCGCCGGCCGCGTGCGGGGCTGCCCCCGCCGCCCGGGCGCTCTCCGCGCGAGCGGCCGTGGCCGGATCGAGACCGGCGTGTGGATTGGCCGCAGCAGGGGAGCTCTCGGCGCTCGGCTGCGCCGTCGACGAGGACGACTTGCAAGCCAGCGCGAGGGACAGGGCCAACCACAACTCGGGCGTACGCAAAGAGCTCATGGTCCCGACTATAGGCAGCCCGCTGCGCGGAGTCACGCAGCGCGGCCGTGTTGACGCGCAGCGCGCCGTTGCCAAAATGTGCGAGCATGAGCGTTGTGGTCCGTCTGGCGCGCCGGGATGACGTGCCGGCTATCGTGGGGCTCTTTGCCGATGATCAGGGCGGCTACTCCTCACCGGAGCACATCACGCTCGGGCCCGGTCAGCTCGCCGCGTTCGACGCCATCCAGCGACAGCCAGACAACGACGTGTACGTCGCCGAGCGCGGCGGGGCGGTCGTGGGCACGTTTCAGCTCACCTTCATCCGCCAGCTCAGCTACGGCGGCTGTCTGGTGGCGCAGATCGAGTCGGTCCACGTCCACTCCAGTCAGCGTGGCGCGGGCATCGGCGAGCAGATGATGCGCTTCGCGATCGAGCTGGCGCGGCAGCGCGGGGCGCTGCGCGTGCAGCTCACCAGCAACGTGCGGCGCGCGCGCGCCCATCGCTTCTATCAGCGGCTCGGGTTCGAGCCGTCGCACGTGGGGATGAAGCTGTATCTCTAGTGCCGTCCGTGCTCAGTAGTGCCAGGGGAACTTGGCGAACTCGGGGCGCCGCTTCTCCAGGAAGGCGTCACGGCCCTCGCGGGCCTCCTCGCTCGCGTAGGCGAGCCGCGTCGCCTCTCCCGCGAACAGCTGCTGCCCCACCAGGCCCTCGTCGGGCAGGTTGAAGCCGTACTTGAGCATGCGGATCGCCGTCGGGCTCTTTTGCAGGATGCGCTTGCACCAGTCGAGCGAGAAGCTCTCCAGCTCGCGATGCGGCACCACCGCGTTGACCATGCCCATCTCGAAGGCTTGCTGGGCGGTGTAGTTGTCCCCGATGAAGAAGATCTCTCGCGCGCGCTTCTGCCCCACCTGGCGCGCCAGCAATGCCGAGCCGTAGCCGCTGTCGAAGCTGGCCACGTCCGGGTCGGTCTGCTTGAACAGCGCGTGCTCGCGGCTGGCGATCGTCAGATCGCAGACCACGTGCAAGCTGTGGCCGCCTCCCACCGCCCAGCCCGGCACGGCCGCGATCACGACCTTGGGCATGAAGCGGATCAAGCGCTGCACCTCCAGGATGTGCAAGCGGCCGAGCCGCGCCGGATCGATGCCGCCCGCGCCTTCATACTGGTAGCCGTCCTTACCGCGGATGCGCTGATCGCCGCCGGAGCAGAAGGCCCAGCCGCCGTCCTTCGGCGAAGGGCCGTTGCCGGTGAGGATCACCGCCCCGACGTCGCTCCAGGTGCGCGCGTGCTCCAGCGCGGTGTACAGCTCATCGACCGTCTGCGGGCGGAAGGCGTTGCGCACCTCCGGCCGATCGAAGGCGATGCGCACCGCGCCGCAGTCGACCGCGCGGTGATAGGTGATATCGGCGAAGCGAAAGCCCTCGACCTCACGCCAGAGGCTCGCATCGAAAATCTCGGAGACCGCGCTGTTTTGCCTGTCCTTCGCGCCCATGCGCGCGACGCTAGTCCAAGCGCGCGCTGCGCGCCAGCGCTCGCGAGAAGCCGAGGCTGCGTTCGGCCATGTCCGCCGCCTCGGCCTTGGCGCGCTCCGTCCAGTCGCCCACCGGCGGAGCCTGCCGCGACGGGCACAGCTCGTTCAGCGCGCAGCGCTGGCAGGCGGGCGCCCGCGCCGTGCACAGGTGACGGCCGTGCAGCACCAGCTGATGGCTGAGCGCGATCCAGTGCTGCTCGGGGAACAGCCGGCACAGACCGGCCTCGATCTTCTCCGGGGTCTCTTCGCGGGTCAGGCCCAGCCGTTGCGCCACGCGCATCGCGTGCGTATCGGTCACGATGCCAGAAGCGACGCCGTAGGCCGCGCCGAGCACCACGTTGGCCGTCTTGCGCGCCACGCCCGGCACCTCGATCAACTCTGCGAGCGTGCGCGGCACGGCGCCGCCGAAACGCTCGACCAACATCTGACTGGCGCCGCGGATGGCCTTGGCCTTGTTGCGGAAGAAGCCCGTCGACTTCACCACCACCTCGACCTCCTCCTGCGGAGCGGCGGCCAGCGCAGCCGGCGTGGGCCAGCGCCGGAAGACCTCGGGCGTCACCAGGTTCACCATGCGATCCGTGCTCTGCGCGCTCAGGATCACCGCGATCAAGAGCTGCCACGGATCCTCGAAGCGCAGCTCCACGTGCGGATCCGGAATGGCGCGCTGGATGCGCTCCAGCAACTGCTCGAGATCAGCGTGCTTGGCGCGGCCGCGGGGGCGCGGGGCAGCGGCCTTCTTGGTTGCCTTCTTGGCGGCTTTTTGGGCGCCTGGCGCGAGCTTCTTCGCGAGCCGGGTCGCGCTCTGCACGATCCGCCGCGCCGCCTTCTTGGCGCGTGCGGCCGGCGCTGCCTTCTTGCTCGTGGCGGTGTTGCGGGAGGACTTGGGTCGAGCCTTCACGAGCGGCGTCATAGCCGCTTTCGAGGCGCTGCGGTTCACTCGATGCGGAACTTCGTAAAATGGCGGAATGACAAAAGTTTTCGCTCTGTTACACGGGGCGTGGTGGGAGTGCGGGGAACGGGTCCCGCGGGCACGACCCGCCACTGCCACGACCGCCGACACAATCACCGCAGCCGCCATGATCACGACGTGGAGACAGCTTCGCGGGGACATCGAGCGGATTCGGTGCCCAAGGCGTCTCTGGTGCGCGCTGCCAGCCTACGGCTCCGGAGACCGTAGGCTGATTCAGCTGAGCTACGGGCGCTCGCCAGCGCCCAAGGATTTGCAGGTAAATCTCTTCCCCTGCGGCCCTGTCATCCCGGCATCGGAATAGACCACCGCATAAGTGGCGTACGCGCCTGTCGGATGCTGGCCACTGTAGTTGGTCACTGTCACATAGCTGTGTCCCGAGTCGACGATATATTCCGCCTCTCCGTACCCCGTTCCGGAAACGGTTTTGCGCGTTGGCAAAGCAATATCCAGGCACGTCTGAATCACACGAGCCGAACCCCGTCACCTGTGCGGATGCCTCGTCAGATCGTAGTGCGAGCCCACACCGTCCGGCGCTTAGCAGAAGCGAGACCTTGATGGCATGATGGCATTCGCATGCTTCCTGGATTTCGTCGCGTTCATGGCGCACTCCTTCCGGATGAGTCGACAAACAACTCACGAAGCTGGAGGGCGCTCAGTCACAAACTCAGCGTCTACGCAGCGATGCCGCGAGCCGCTCGATGGCGGCCACTGCCTCGCCCAGGCCATCTTCGGCGCGGATGCGCGCCCCCAGCTCCGCGGCGCGCGCTCTCATCTGCTGGTCGCTCGTCAGTTGGTGCAAGGTGCGGTCGAGCCAGCTCGCCGAGAAACGGGAAAAGCGCACCGCAGGGGGGCCGATGCCCAGCCGCGCGATCCGCTTCCCCCAGGTGGGTTGATCGCCGAGGAACCACACCACGGCCGAGGGCACTCCCGCGCGCATCACCGCCGCCGTGGTGCCCGCCCCGCCGTGGTGGATCACCCCCGAGGCGCGAGGAAACAGCCACCGGTGCGACACCGCCCCGGCGCGAAAGATGTTCGGTGGTAGCTCCACGTCGCCCAGGTTGGCCCACCCCATTTGCAACACCGCCCGCCTCCGGCCCACGCCCTTCACCACCCGGCGGGTCCACTCTCGCGCATCGATGCCTATCATCGAGCCGAAGCCGATCACCACCGGCGGCGGCCCCTTCTCGACGAACGCGGCCAACGCTGGATCGGGCCCCGTCTCGTCGTCGTCGAACCAGCTCCCCGTCAGCTGATACGGGCGATCGGTGAGCGGCGAGAGGCGGCAGATGGCCGGGCTGGTGGCCACCAGGTTGAGGAGTCGCGAGTGGCTCGCCGAGAACAAGACGTCCCGCTCCGGCGGGAGTCCCATCGCGGCCAGCGCCTCATTGAAGACGGGATCGGTCTTTTGCCTCACCGTGCGACCCACCATCGCCCAAAGCGCACGATTGAGTGGTCCCAGGTTCACGCCGAACGGGCTCATCGCTGCCGAGGGGATGATTCCGTCGAACAGGTGACCCGTGACCAGCGGCGTGCCGTGTCGCCGAGCCGCCGCGTAGCCTCCGAAGGCCAGCGAGTGGCTCACGATCAGCTCGGCGCGAGAGCTGGCCTCGACCACCGCCGGGAGCGCCGCGACGATGTCCTTTCGCGCGCGCCCGTAGATGATGTCGAGGTGGCGCACGGGATCGGGTTCCACGAGCAGCGCCTCCATGCGCTCACGATGGCGGTCGTCGCTCCAGGGCCAACAGGACACGAACGGCACCCCGCGCGCCTTCGCCTCCGCGGCGTATCTGTCGGCACTGCAAAGCCAAACCTCGTGGCCGGCCGCCAGCAGACGACGGCCGAGCGCGAGGTACGGCAACACGTCCCCAGTCGTTCCGGAAGTGACAATCGCGATCCGCATCTGCAGCGCTCCTGGCACTGATGAATCTCTCTGCGCGGCTCTCTAGCAGGAACCCCTGCTGGGGTCGTGCCCAGATTTCGGTGCGAGGATCAAGCGGTGCCGGTCATTCTGCTTTTTGGAGCACGAGCCCTGGTGGGGGTCAGCCGCGGATTGGAAAGCTTCACGCCCGAGACGAGGCATCCCGATTCAACAAGGTCGCGTCCTGGGCGGACGGGTTGCCGGTCGCGCCTGCAGGCGAGTCCGCGTGCTGCGCGTGAGCACAGCGCCCGTCGCAGCGGGCGCGTGGCTTCACGTTCGGCTCGAGATTGGTCTGCAACGTGGACACCGACACCGTCGTCAACGTCTACGCGAGCGACTTGGAACCCAACGGCGTCACCTCGCCGGTGTGGTCGCCCGTCGACGGCATGGCCCGCGTCACCGACGACGCGCTCCACATCGCGAGCGGCAGCGCGCCGCTGGTCGGCGGACGCGCGGGGTTCGGCACCCGGCTTGGCGTGGGGGGCGTGCACGCGCTGTTTGACCACCTGCAGCTATCGCAGCAGGCGTGACGATGTTTTGACACGCGTGCCACCAATACGAGCACGCCGCCGGCTCTCGAGGCAGCACCGACCCGATGGCGCGCCCGGCGTGTACGCGCCGATCGTCGCGCCGGAGTTGTTCGAGCGAGTGCACGCGCTCATCGAGCGTCGCCGCACGCGCACACCGACCAAGCGCAACGCGCGCGAGTCCGGTGAAGCGCTGGAGCTCGAACGCTTCGCCCCCGTTCACGCTGCGTGGCCTGCTCACCTGCGGGTCATGCGGCAAGGCGATGTCTCCGGCGATGAGCGAGGCGCTGACTTCGAAGCTGGTCATGCGCTCGACGACGACGAGCCGAGCGACGCGTCGCGCCCGTGAGCCGCACTCGGCCCGTTCACTTCCTTCTCGCGAACGTCCGCCCCGATGATCAACAGCTCGACCGCCCTCACCGCCGCGAAGTTGATCAACGGTGCCGACTGTTGATCAACGGGTACGCAGTAAACGCCTCTCGGCTTCTCTCTTCCCACGGGACAGGAGAGAGAGCGGGAGAGCTGTCCCACGCGGCGCTCAGCGAGCTCGCTCGGCGCTCTCTGCGAGCACGCGCGAGGGCGCCGTCGCAGCACGCGCAGCGCGCGAAACGCTCGGACTTCTGGGCAGAAACGGCGAAGGCCCCTCGGATCGCTCCTTGGGGGCTTCTGTTTACCGACTCTCGCCGTCGGTTGGCGACGAGATAAAATGGCTCAAATTCTGACTGCCTCAGGGCTCACTATCAACAACGCAAGTGCCCGTAATCACGATGGAAGTTGTGTTAACCGCCGGGGCGCCCGGGCTCGGGACGATCTGTCGCAAGGAGCGGGCGCGGTCCTGGTCCATGGTCCCGCTGGCGTCTCTCGACCCCCTACGTTACACTTTTCGTATTACGTGCGTACGAACGGTGTCCCACCATGATGGTCAAGAAGCTCTCCGCGGTCGGCAACAGCCTCGGTCTCATCATTGAGCGCCCGATCCTCGAGCTGCTCGACATCACGAAGGATACCCCGCTCGAGGTTCGCACCGACGGGGAGGCCCTCATCATCCGCCCGGTCAAGAAGGCGCCGCTGATGGACCGCGCGCTCGCCGCCGCT
>DASTRX010000050.1:0-45037 GCA_035760985.1 Polyangiaceae bacterium | reverse complement strand
CTGCAACTGCGGCGGGCCCTGCTCGACCTGCAACGCGGCCACGGGCGTGTGCGGAACGGTCCCCAACGGTCAGCCCGGCAGCTGCGGCGGCGGGCAGGTCTGCCAGAACGGCGCCTGCGTGCTCAACAACGTGGGCCTCGGTCAGCAGTGCAACACCGCCGCCAACAACTGCTCGGTGGGCACCTGCGTGGCCGGCATCTGCCAGTGCTCCGGCGGCACCACCGCCTGCAACGGCCGCTGCGTGAGCACGCAGACGGACAGCGCCAACTGCGGCGCCTGCGGCGTGACCTGCGGCACGCTGGGCTGCAGCGCGGGCCGCTGCAACTGCCCTGCCGGGCAGACCTTCAGCGGCGGCTCCTGCCGCCTGAACGACGGTCAGGTGTGCACCCCGAACGGCGGCACGCCGTGCCTCAACGGCTGCACGCAGTGGTTCACGGACCGCGACGGCGACGGCTTCGGCGACAGCGCCACCGCCGCCGTCAATCGCTGCGGTGCCACCCCGCCCACCACCGCCCCCGCCGGCGGCGGCACCTTCGTGCGCCAGGGCGGTGACTGCTGCGACATCGCAGGCAACCCGGACGCGGCCAACGCCTTCCCCGGCCAGACGCAGCGCTTCTTCCTGCCCGCGCTCCCGGCGCAGTGCGTGCGCAGCGCGGCCGCGGACCACGACTACAACTGCAACGGCCGCAACGACGGCCTGCAGATCATCGATTGCACGCGCCGCAGCCAGGCGAACTGCGCCATCAGCAACATCGTGCCCTCACCGCAGGTCGACATCCAGGTGAGCGCGGAGCATCCGGACGGCTCGGTGGTGTGCGGGGTCTCTGCCGGCCCCGGTACGTGCGCATTCTTCACGGCGGCCAATCCTTCCCCGTTCGGGTTGACCGGCTGCGCTCCCGACCAGGTGGGCTTCACCGGGCTGTCCTGCAACTGAGTGTCCTCTCGTGCAAGACAGGATCGAGAGCGCGGCGCCAGCGCAGGTGCAGGAGCGCATCCTGCGCGTGATCCGCGCTCGCTGTGAGACGCTGGCGAGCGGCTAGAAGCGATCCGCTTCGTCCTGCTTGCGCGCGTGCTCGAGCAAGACGAACGAGATCGGCAGCTGCAGCTCATCCGGCGCGTCGACCTCGATCGCGGACAGCTCGAATTGCCCCTCCTTCCAGTCCAGCGCGTGGAAGAAGCGCTCGATGCCCTGCTTGTGGGCGTGCTTCGCGGGCAGGTCGATGCGCAGCACCGCGCCTTCGCGCAGCAGCAGCGTGACCGTCTCGTCGCCGTGCACCAGCAGCAAGCTGCCGGTGCGGCGCTCCATCTCCGCCAGCGAGAGCACGCTGGTCAGCGCGACCTGCGAGAGATCGCCCCGCAGCGCGCGGTTGCCGCCCGCGCCGGCCTGCGCTCGGCTGCGGTTGAGCACGCGCTCGACGCGCGCCACCAGCTCCGCGCCCTGGAAGGGCTTGGAGAGGAAGTCGTCCACCCCCAGGCGGTACCCCCGCAGCCGCGCCGCGTCGTCGCTCTGCGTGGTCAGGAAGATCAGCGGGGTGGTGGCCAGGTTGGGGCGCGCGCGGATCATGCGCAGCAGCTTCCAGCCATCCATGCGCGGCATGTTGACGTCGCTCAGGATGATGTCGGGCCGCTCGCGGATCGCCACGCCCAGGCCCTCCAGGCCGTCGCTGGCGGAGAGCACCTCGAAGCCGGAGGAACGCAGGGTCTGGATCGCGATCGTGCGCTGCGCGTCCGAGTCGTCGATCACCAGCACCGTCGCGCGCGGCTTGCGCTTGCGCTGCTCGCCCGCGGTGGCCTTGTCATCGAGATAGGTGGCGATCTGCTCGGCGAAGGGCACGCCGCCCACGTCCAGAAACTCCATGCCCATGCCCGGCACGCGCCCGCTCTCCTGGGCCTTGGCCGCGTCCAGGATGTAAGCGACGCGGGCGATGGCCCGGATCTTGGGCCCGCCTTCCGGCAACTCCAGGTCGAGGCTGACCACGGCGCCCATGGGCATGAACTTCTCTGTCGGGATGAACAGCCCTGTTCGGCTCACGTTCAGCGTGTAGGCGCTGACGAACTCATCGAACGACTCGAACTCGACCTGCAAATGCAGCGGCCGGCGCGGCGCGACGCGCCGATCCTCCGGCGACGCAGTGGCGGATGAATCCGCCTGGTCGGCAGCTGCTGCCTCCACGTAGCTTCCACTCGAGGTCTGCACCCTCGCCACACTTTGAGCGTAGGCGATCGAACGCGATCGGACCAGTCCGTGAGATGCTTTGCAGTGCCGCTCGATGGGACTGAGACGGTGTCAGCAGCTTACCCACACAGCCGTCTGGCGCCGGGCCTCCGACTCCCGCGCGCGGCGCACGTACAGCTGGCGGCGGACCCGGGCGACGAGCGCCCCGTCCTCGCCGCGGATCTCGAGCGAAAACCAGCGCAGATACTTCTCCCCGCCGCTGGTGTGGGCGCGCATTTCCTCCAGGTCGCTCTCCGCGAGCTGGAACACCGCCGTGACGCGCGAGCGCCCGGGCGCGACGAACTCGATCTCGCCCGCCCGGTCCCACACCACGTACTCCCGACCGAGGTTGTGGATCGCCATCAGCATCAGGAACGGGTCGGTCATCGCGAACAGGCTGCCGCCGAAATGCGTCCCGACGTAGTTACGATTGTACCAGCGCAGGCCCATCTCCACTTCCAGGCGCCGCCAGTCGGGCGTGATCCGCGTCACGCGGATGCCCGCGCCGACGAAGGGCGGCCACAAATTGATCAGATGCCGGAACCAGCGCGCTTGCATCGCTGGGGGTTTACTAGGGGCTGCCGGTGTCCTCCAGCACGATCAGGACGTCGTAGCCTTCCGCGCTGAAGTCAGGCGCGTCGAGCTCGGATTGCAGCACGATGGCGCTGCTGGTCGCCGCCAGCTGGGTGCGGCGCGTGAGGCGGCGCGGGATCGCCGACTCGTGGCAGTGCGCGTTGCCCGCCAGGATGGCGATGCGGGCTCCCTCGCCGCTGGCGTTCAGCCAGCGGGCGGCGCTGTCGGCCATCGTCTCATCCCAGGTCGTCTGCGCGGTATACACGTCCTCCAGCCCGAACTCCGCGGCGTGCTCGGGCAGCACCCCGAACAGGCCGAAGATGACGGCGCGGTGCTCGGCGTCGTCCAGCACCAGCTCGGGCAATTCGGCGCGTTCGCTCTCGCTGAGCGAGGCCAGACCGGTGAGTCTAAGCGCGTTTCCGGGCGCGTCCCGCCGATTTGCCCGATCGCCCGGCGACAGAAGCGAGGGCCGGTCGGTGCCCCGAGGCGCCGTCCGGGGCCAGCGCAGGCTGGATCGGCCCCTGCAATCCATCGCCCCGATCGGTTTGGCTCGCCCCCATCCGGGCCCTGCCCAGCACCAGGATATGCCCACTGAACGCTATCCGCGCTGCGCGGATACGCTGTTCGCGGCCGCAGGCCCTGCGCGCGGATCCGCGGCAGTGCGCGATCTTGCGGCGAAGCGTCACGGACGCGCGCGGCGGGCCCGGACACCGTCCATGTGCGCGCGACCATATTCCAGCTCGGCAGCGAGTTGGTTATGGGCGCGACACAGGATGCGCAGGTTGTCCGCCTCGGAGCCTCCGCCCTTCGCTCGAGGATGGCGGTGATCGATCTCCAGCCAGGCGCGCGAAGCACAGCGAGTGCCATCGACGTTGACCCAACTGCAGGCCAGGCCGTCGCGCTCCAGGACCATCCGCCGTTCAGCACGGGGCACCTCGCTCCCTGACGAGGCCTTCGGGGGCTTCGGCCGAGCGCCGGCGCCGAAGCGGCGTCGCTGGAGGGCGGCGATCAGCAGGTCGAGAGCTCGAGACACAACGGGTGCGAAGTCGCCGGCGGGGTGCGCATGGAGCAACAAGTCGCGGGCGAGCTCGAGTCAGGCGACGCGAGAGCTGAGCTGAGTCGAAGGTGGGCAGTCCTGGAGTCGCGCGGAGTCGTGGAGGGCCGAGCCCCCACCCATCCGTCCGAGAATCCCCCCCTTGGAGCCCGCCCCCCCGAAGCCCCCCCTCCGCCGTCACTTCACGATGTTGAACTCGATGCGGCGGTTCTGCTGGCGGCCCTGGCGCGTCTTGTTGTCGGCGACGGGCGAGTCGGGGCCTTCGCCGCGCGTCAGGATGCGGTCGGGAGCGACGCCGCGATCGACCAGGTAGGCCTTGACCGACTCAGCGCGCTTCGCCGACAGATTGATGTTGAACTCGCGCTTGCCGACGTTGTCGGTGTGGCCGACGATCTGCACCTTGAGCGAGGGGTACTGGTTCAAGATGCCCGCCGCCTCGTCCAGCGTGGACTTGGAGACGGTGCGGATGGTGGCCTTGCCGTTGTCGAACTCGATGCCCTTGATCACGCCCGTGAACTTCTTGACCGCAACGGGCAGCTCGTCGGGGCAGCCGTCGTCGTCTTCGAAGCCGTTCTTGGTCTCGGGCTCGTTCGGGCACTTGTCCTTGGAGTCGATGAAGCCGTCGCCGTCGCTGTCCGGGGGGCAGCCGTCGGGCGCGACGCCGGGCTCGTCGAGGCACTTGTCGTCGCGGTCGAGGATGCCGTCCTTGTCGGTGTCAGGGCAGCCCGTGGGCGCGACGCCCGGCACTTCCCGGCACTCGTCCTTGTCGTCGAGCACGCCGTCACCGTCCGCGTCGCGGATCGGGCAGCCGTCGGGCGCGACGCCCGCCTCCTGCGGGCAAGCATCCTTGGCGTCGGGGAAGCCGTCCGCGTCGGCGTCGCGGATCGGACAGCCATCGGGGAGCAGGCCCGGCTCCAGGGGGCACTGATCCTGCAGGTCCACCACGCCGTCGCCGTCGCTGTCCTTGGGCTTGGGCGAGGGCCGGCCGAAGACCAGAGACACGCCGAGCAAGCCTTCGAAGGTGTGCGCGGTGTCCGCCGCGGGGCGCTCCTTGGTGATAGTGTCGCGCGCCTCGACGCGCAGCGCCAGGCGCCGGTGCAGGTTGAACTTCACACCCGCTCCGAAGTGCACGCCGGGGTCGTCGTCCTTACCGGAAGCGGAGTCGTCGCTGATCACGCCCATGCGGCCCGCGCCGCCGAGCACGAAGGGGATCACGTAGGTGGTCGGGATTTGCAGCAGCAGGTGCGCGCGCGCCGCCCAGATGGTGGCGCCTTGCTTGTCGCTGTTGCGTAGCTCTCCCGCGGCGCCCATGCCTTCGATCTCGAGGCCCAGGAAGGACAGCGGCAGGTACGCCACGCGCAAGCCCACCTCCGGTGCCGGCTGCTTGAAGTCTGCGTAAGGCCGCGTGCCCTCGTTGAACGCGCTGCGCTCGGAGACCCAGAGCAGGCCGCCAAAGATGCCGAGCTCCCAGAGGTTGCCGCGCGGCGCGAAGACATTGTCCTCGCTGGCGCCGCTGGTCATGACCGGAGCGGGTGCTGCCTGGAGGCTGGCGTTGGCTTCGAGCCCCTGCGCGTGTGCGCTGGAAGAGGCCAGCGCGGCCGCGAACACTGTGCTCGAAACGACGGAAGGAATGAGGAAACGCATGACCTACCCGGGTAAGAGAAGCCGAAAACTCGCCAGCGAAGCAGGATGTCGCTCGCGGTCCGTGGACAAAACGCTGGGCGACACTTTACGCTGTCTTTCGCCGCCGTGACAAATTGGGCAACGGTTAGATTCTGCGGGGGCGGCCCCGGCACCCCCCGCATCATTCCGCGGGGGCGCCCGCGCATGGTTTTGCGGGGCCGGCTCCAGCACCCCCCGTATTGTTCCGCGGGGGCGGCCGTCGCATCGTGCAGAGAAACGCCGCAGCTTTGTCCTCGCGTGCTGACGCTTCTCGATTCCCCGCGCGCCAAACTTCAATAACAGTTATTGCGGGGACACCCCGCGCCCCACGACAAGACAGAGTTTCACGCGATGCCCAAAGACTCGTTCATTCACTTCCGTGGCGTCCGCAAAGCATTCGGGCCCAAGGTCGTCTACTCGGGGCTCGATCTCAGCGTCGAGAAGGGCGCGGCGCTCACCGTCGTGGGCGGCTCCGGCGTGGGCAAAAGTGTGATGCTGAAGATGCTGATCGGCTTGCTGAAGCCCGACGCGGGCTCGGTGCGCTTCGACGGCGCGGAGGTCACCGAGATGCACGAGCGGGAGCTGAGCCAGCTGCGGCAGCGCATCGCGATGCTATTTCAGGCCGGCGCGCTCTTCGACTCGATGACGGTCGGCGAGAACGTCGCCTACGGGCTGGAGGAGCATTTCCGCGAGACCATGAGCATCAACGACCGGCGCGACCGGGTGGCGTGGGCACTCGATCTGGTGGGCTTGCCCGGCATCGAGGACATGGACCCGGCGGACCTCTCCGGCGGCATGCGCAAGCGTGTGGCGCTGGCGCGCTCGATCGCGGTGCAACCCGAGGTGGTGCTCTACGACGAGCCCACCACCGGGCTCGATCCGATCAACACGGCGCGCGTCAATCACTTGATCATGGGCCTGCAGCAGCGGCTCTCCATCACCAGCATCGTGGTGACCCACGACATGAAGAGCGCGTTCACGATCAGCGACCGCATCGCCATGGTGCACGGCGGGCGCATCATCTATCAGGGCAGCCCCCGGGACTTTCGCGCCGCCACCGACCCGCGCATCGCCGACTTCATCGAGGGCCGGGCGCCGGTGAACGAGGACGTGGAGACCCTGCTCAAGGCGTGACGCGAAGCGGACCGAGCGCCGGGTAGGGCCAGGTGTGCCCGCCCGCCGTGGAAAGCTCGGGACAGGGCCCTGCCGAGGCGCTAGATTTATTCGAGATATGGCGCTTTCTCGGGAAATGAAGGTCGGCGGCTTCGTGCTCGCGGGCCTGATCGGAGCGGGCGGGATCATTTTCCTGATCGGCGACAATCGCAGCCTGTTCGACAGCAAGGTCTCCTTCCGCACCCAGTTCGATGACGTGCAGGGAGTGAAGCCGGGCTCCACCGTGCGCATGGGCGGCGTGGACATCGGCACGGTCTCCCGGGTCCAGTACCCGGAAGATCCGGGCAAGACGTCGATCGACGTCGAGCTGAGCGTGGTCAAACGCGAGGCAGCGCGCATCCGCGAGGGCAGCAAGGCGAGCATCGCCGCCAAGGGCCTGCTGGGTGACAAGATGGTCTCGATCACTGCTGGACCTCCCGACCGGCCTCAAATCCCGGAGGGCGGGGAAATCGCGACCGAACCGGCGCAGGACTTCACCCAGGCCTTCGGCAAGATCGACGATCTGGCGACCAGCGCCCAGAGCGTGCTGGCCAACCTGGACGCAGCCACGGGCACGCTCGCGGACCAGCAGCTGCGCGAAGATCTGCGGCGCGGCGTGTCCGCGTTCAGCCATATCCTGGTCTCGCTCGACTCCGGCCCGGGCTACCTCTCGCGGCTGATGCACGACAAGGACGAGGCCGACCGCCTCTCGAATACCCTCGCCAACCTGGAGCACGTGAGCGCGCGTCTCGACCGCGTGCTCGCCGGCGTCGACGAGGCGGTCGCGCGCGTGAACGAGGGCCCGGGGCTCGCGCACGAGGTGCTCTACGGCGAGTCCGGCAGCCGCGCGCTGGCGCAGGTGGGCGGCGCCGCCGACGAGCTGGGCAAGACGCTGGCCGGCATCCGCACCGGCAACGGCCTCGCGCACGGCATCCTGTACGGCGCGAGCGACGGCGACAGCGTGCTCGGCAATCAGCTGGCGGGCGACCTCTCCGGCATGAGCAGCGACCTGCGCGCCATGGTCAGCGATCTGCGCCAGGGCAAGGGCACGCTGGGCGCGCTGATGGTCGACCCCTCCGTGTACGAGGACCTGAAGATGCTGCTCGGCAACGTGCAGCGCAACCAGGCCCTGCGCGCGCTCGTGCGCTACTCCATCAAGCGCGATGACGCTCCCGGCGTCGAGATCATCGATCCGGAACGGGCCGAGAACAAAGAGGTGGCGGCCACGCCCGTCACGCGCAACACCAAGGCCGCGAGTGCCAACGCGGCCGGTGCCAAGGCGAGCGGCAAGGGCGAAGCGGCGATCGGCACGCCGGCGAACAAGGCCGCGCAGCGCTGACGCTCACATCCAGCCCCGCCACTTGAACCAGCCGAGCGGCAGCAGCGCGCTCAGCACCAGCAGGATCAGCGCGAAGGGATAGCCGAGCGCCCAGTCGAGCTCGGGCATGTGTTTGAAGTTCATGCCGTAGATGCCGACGATCAGCACCGGCGGTACGCCCACCACCGAGGCGATGGTGAGCGCCTTGACGATGTCGTTCTGCTGGATGCTGATGAAGCCGAGCGTGGCGTCGAGCAAGAACTGGATCTTGCCCGAGAGGTGCGCGTGATAGTCGCTGAGCGAGCTTACGTCGCGCCGCACGACCTGGAGGCTGGCGCTGCCCGAGGCGAAGCGTTTGCCCTCGTCCGCCTCCAGCGCGAAGGTGGCGATGCGCCCGACGCCGAGCAGCGTGTCGCGCAGGCGTGAGGCGCGATCGGCCATCTTGCCCAGCTTGCGCAGGCCCGCGTACAGCTCGTCGCTGGCGGTCTTCAGCTGCCGCCGGCGCGGGCGCTCCGCGTGGAACGTGGCGCTGGAGATCTGCTCCAGGTCCACGCTGGCGTGCTCCAGCGCGTCCGCCGTGTGGTCCACGATCGCCTCCAGCAGCCGGAGCAGGATGTCGTTGGCGCCCAGCCGGTCCTGCTCCGCGCTGCGCCGGACGGCATCGAAGCCAGCGATCTGAGCGAAGCGCAGCGTCACCAGCGTCTTCTTCGAGAGCACGAAGCCGACCGTGGTCAGCACCTCGTTGCGGCAGTCGCTGCCCTCCAGCACCGGCGTGGAGAGATAGAGCGCGGTCTTCTCGATGAAGGCGCGGCTGGAGGATTCGATCTCCTCCAGCTGGGCACGCGCGGGCATGCGCAGCTCCAGCGCCCGCTCGACCTGCGACCGCTCCTCGTCCGTGGGCTCAAGCAGGTCGATCCAGACGGCGTGGGAGAGCGGGCGAAAGCTCGGGCAGTGTGCCAGCATGGGACTCTGCTAGCGCTACCTCGTCGCCCGCGCCGAGTCACCTTCTGTGCTGCCTTCGCGGATCCCTGCGCACGCGCGGATCGCAGCGGAGCCCGAGCATGCGCCTTGGATTTGGGGAAAGCGGGCTCTGTGCCGCAGTTTGCGTCACCAAGCCCACTCCCCGAGGGGTGGCTCGTACGCCGGGGCTGGCAAGTTCCAAGGCGTCAAATCGAGCGCCGCTTCGGGTAAGCTGAGCCCCTCCCCGCGCGCGTGATGCTGCCCTTCTTCCTGATCCTGATCACATCGCTCGCCAAGCCCACCGCCTTCCCGCCGGTGGAGCCAGCCCGAGCTCAGGCCGATCTGCTGGCGCTGCCCGCGGGCTCCGTGTTGCGGGGCTGCGAGGTCGCGAGCGGCGGCGTCGCGAGCCACTGGGCGCTGCCCTGCGGTTCCCTCGCCCCGAGCTCGCCCGCGCCCTCCTTTGCCTGGTTGCGCGGGCTCTCCGGCAGCTCGCGTGCCGCGCGGCGGGCTCAGCCGATCGGGCAGGGGGGCTTCGTGCACCTCGATCTGCTGCCGGCGGCGCACTTCGGCGCGGGTCCAGAGGTCTCCTGGGTGACGCCCGACCGCCCTCACGAGGATCTGCTGCGGCAGCGCCAGCTGACGCCCGGCGTCGGCGTCTGGTATTCGCCGCTGCCCTCGCTGTTGTTCGTGGGCCTGTCGGCGAACACGCAGCTCTCCACGCTGGGGGAGACCTGGTTCGTCAACGCGCTCAGCTCCGAAGCGCGCTGCGGTCTGTCGCTTTGAGCGCGCTTCCCGCTTGGTGCCCGCGCGAGCGTCGGGTACGAGCGAGCGCATGCTGTCCGGAGCCTCGCCGACCACCCCCACCGCTCCCGGGGTCGCCCCGCTGCCACTCGGGCGGCTCAACGAAGTGCTGCGCAACGAGCGGGCTCCCACCGATCTGCGGGAGGCGCGCGCCGCCTTGCTCGAGCTCGCGCGCCGCAAGTCGGGGCACCTGCCCGCGGAGTGGCTCGTCGCTCAGGCGCTGCGCGTCAGCGAGGGCACGGACTGGGCGGCGCAGCGGGCCGCGCTCGAGGCGTTGCTGCGGCGCATCGGCTTCGCGTCGCGCGATGCGCTGAGCGTCGAGAAGCGGCCGGCGCGAGGCGCGCTCTGGGGCCGCTATGTGCTGGCCGGGCAACGCCGGAGCGAGTCCGGGCGCGGGCGCAAGTCCGAGCGGCGCCCGTACGACGTCGACGTGTACGGGCTCGAGCCGCTCGCGGCGAGCTGCAATTGCGCCGACTTTCTGCGCTCGTCACTGGGGCTGTGCAAGCACTTGCTGGTGGTGCTGGAGGACATTGCGCAGCAGCGCAGGAGCGCCAGGAGCTTCGACCCCGCCGGGCTGCCGCCGGCGGCGCGGCCCGAGCTGTGCTGGGAGCCGGTGCGCGCCTGGACCGGCCGCGGCGATCGACTGGAGGGGCTGCGCTGGGGCGCGGGCGCGAGCGCCGCCCCGGCTCCGCGCGGCGGCCGCGGAGCGAGCGCGCGCGCGCAGCGAGCGGCGGCGCAGGCGCTCGGCGGAGGCGCGGCCCTGCGGCGCGCGCTGGAGGACGAGGCAGCGCGCGGCGCGCTCGTGCAGCTCTTGCTGGAGCGCTACGAGGCGCAACCGGCCAGCGCGGAGCCCGCGGCGCTGGCGCTGCTGCGCGAAGAGCGCGACCTGCTCGCCCGGCTCTCTGCCGGCGCGCTGGCGGCCGGCGAGGCGTTGCCGCATTTGAAGAGCCTGCGGCGGCGCCTCTATCCCTACCAGATCGAGGGGGTACAGCGCTTTCTGGAGCGGCAGCGGCTGCTGCTCGCCGATGACATGGGCCTGGGCAAGACGACGCAGGCCATCGCGGCGTGCCACGCCCTGTACTGCGCCGGTCGCGTGGAGCGCGGGCTCCTGATCGTGCCGGCTCCGCTGCGCGACCAGTGGCAGCGCGAGTGGCAGGCCACGACCGACCGCGCCCCGCTGGCGGTCGTGGAGGGGCGGGCCGAGGAGCGCGCGCGCCGCTTCGAGCAAACCAAGCGCGGCTTTCTGGTCATGAGCTATGAGCAGCTGCTGCGCGACCTCGGAGCCGTGCGGCGCTTCGCGCCCTCGCTGATCGTGCTCGACGAAGCGCAGCGCATCAAGAACTGGACCACCAAATCCAGCGCCTACGTGACCAGCCTGCAGCCGGAGTGGCGCCTGGTGCTCACCGGCACGCCGCTGGAGAACCGGCTCGAGGAGCTGGCCACCTTGCTCGACTGGGTCGATGACAGCGCGCTCGCGCCCAAGTGGCGGCTCGCTCCCTGGCACACGAGCTGGGCCCCCGGAGCCGCCTCGGAGCGGACCGGGGCGCGCCACCTCGATACGCTGCGCGAGCGGCTCGCTCCCTGCCTGCTGCGCCGCGTACGGCGCGAGGTGCTCCGCCAGCTGCCGCCGCGCAGCGACGTGCGCGTGCCGGTCGAGGTGAGCGCGCCGCAGCGCGAGGAGCACGACGCGCGCGTCCCCGCCATCGCGCGCCTGGTGCAGAGCGCCCGCCGCCGCCCGCTGCGGCAGCCGGAGTTTCTGGCCTTGATGCAGCTGCTCGCCCAGCAACGCATCGTCTCCAACGGCCTGGCGCTGTTGCGCTTCGACGAGGTGTGGCCGGTGTACAGCGCCGCGCGCGCCGACGAGGCGTTGCTGGTGAGCAGCGCTTCGCCCAAGCTGGCCGAATTCCGGCGCGTGCTGTCCCAGCTCGTGCTGGAGCAGAAGCGCAAGGTGGTGGTGTTCAGCCAGTGGCGCAAGATGCTGCGGCTCGCCGAGTGGGCCGTGCGCGACCTGCTCGAGGATGCGGGGCTCTCGTCCGTCTTCTTCACCGGCGAGGAGAGCCAGCGCGCGCGCAGCGCGAACGTGGCCGCGTTCCACGAGCAGCCGGGCGTGTGCGTGATGTTTCTCAGCGACGCCGGCGGGGTGGGCCTGAACCTGCAGCACGCCGCCAACGCCTGCATCAACCTGGAGCTACCCTGGAACCCGGCGGTGCTCGAGCAGCGCATCGGTCGCATCTATCGCCTGGGACAGAAGGACCCGATCGATGTGATCAACCTGGTCAGCGAGTACGGGATCGAGGCGCGCATCGCCGGTCTGGTCGGCAACAAGCACGCGCTCTTCTCGGGGCTGTTCGACGGCACAACGGACACCGTGCGCTTCGAAGGCCCGGCGAGCTTCATCGGCGATATCGAGCGGCTGCTGGAGCCGATCGAGGTGCCGGAGCTGGAGGCGAGGGACGACAGCCTGGAGAGCGCGCCCGACGCCGATCTCGAGCCCGCGCTGGAAGCAGAGCCTGCGCCGCCCGTCGCGACCGAGCAAGCGCGCGAGCTCCCACCCGCCGCGCGCGAGAGCGAGCAGCCATCCGCCTCCGGCGCTCCGGCTTCGGCAGCGCCCGGCGCTCCCGACATCGCGCGGCTGTTCGCGAGCGTGGCCGTCAGCACCACGGCCGAGGGAGGACTGCGCATCGAAGCGCCACCGGACGCCGCGGCGGCGCTGAGCCAGCTCCTCAGCGGCTTCGCCCAGCTGCTGCAAGCGGCAGCGCCGCCGCGGCGTTAGCGTCCGGATCACGTCCGCCGCAGCGGGGCCAGGCGCTGGTCTCGCAGCGCGCATCACCCTCGAGGTCGCGATCGCTGATCGCTGGTCGCACTCCGCGAAAGCGTATGGGGGCGCTCTTTGCTGCGTCGCTCGAGTGAGTTGAACGCACTCCAAACCCAGCGCAGTGGAAGCGCGCAGCGCAGTTGAACGCACTCCAAACGCAGCGCAGTCGCAGCGCGCAGCTCAACGCACTCCAAACATCGCTCTGGCCGTATTGCGCAGACCGCGTATGCGAGCGCCGGAGTGTGCATCGCGTTTGCGCAGCCCGCCCGCGACGAGCGGTGCGGCGCTCGTCGCCCCGCAACTGCTCGCGCCGGCGCGCAACGCGAGCAAGCGCTGGATAGCGCTGGTGGATGCGTGCTCACGAGGACGGCGTCGTCGTCGCCGCGCGCGCTTGGCCCGCAACCTGCAAGAGCCTTAACGTTCGCAAACCAAGCGGACGCGATCGATCAGACCTCGAGATTCAAAAGGGGATTCGTGTTCAAGCAAATGAAGTTCGTCGGGCTTTCGCTGATTGCCTTGGGTGCTGCCGCGGCTGCCGTCGGTTGCACCGATGCCCCGATGACGAGTGAAGAGATGACGGGCCTGGAGAGCTCGGAGCCAGGCGCGAGCCTGCCCGACTCCGCGGACCAGCCCGAGGAAATGGCCGACCTGGGCAGCGGCGAGTTCGCGCAGTGCGCCAACGGCGACGGCGTGCCCTCCGCGATGGCTGCGCTGGCCGCCGCCACCGCCAAGGAGCTCGGGCGTTGGAACCCGACGGTGGACTTCGCCCCGGGCACCGCTGCCTCGAACTGGTACACGACCCTGACGTCGACCGGAAAGGCGCGCTGCTCGGACGGGAAGTGCTGGAACACCCAGGCCATCCTCGACCTGCAGAAGAGCGCCAACAACGTCAAGCTCTCGGGCGTCGTCCTCAATGCCAACAACTTCGTCAGCCAGCTCACGTCGAACTGGAACAACCAGAAGAACTGTGAGCTGCGCGGCGGCACGGGCGACACCAACTGCAGCGCCGAGCAACACAAGCTGGTGTTCAACTCGCAGAAGGCCGGCGCGTGTGACACCGTCTTCACCTACACCGCCACCTCCACGACGGGCGGCAACTTGGCCGCTCCCAACCAGCTCAAGAACAAGCTGCTGTTCTACGGAGGCACGAGCAACCCGTACCTGGCGTTCAGCAGCACCGGTACGACGGTGTCGATCGACCCCACCTACGGCCTCGATGACGACGGAACCACCTCGACCGCCACCTGCTCGGCTGCGTGCACGAAGATGAGTGCGACGAGCTGGGCCGGCAAGTGCTGCAGCTGCAGCGGCAAGACCAGCACGTATGTGAAGTCGACGGTCAACGCCAACACCTACCTCTGCCAGTGAGCTGCCTCTGAGCAGCGCGCCACCACGCCGGCGTGGTGGCTTCGAACACGGGCTCTGTGCCGCTTCGCACGGCACGGAGCCCGTCCGCTTTGTGCTTCCGAGCAGCTGCACGGCCCGCGCCGCTCGGTGTCGGAGTGTGCAGCTCGTTTGTGCACCCACGCTCTGGGTGCCCGGCACAGCTGCGGCCAGCGCCGCACGCGAGTTGGCGCGCTCCCTGCAAAGCGGCGGCCCTTAACGTTCGTAAACGTAAAGGAGAACGGAGGACCCCGATCTCGGCGGCATGTCCGAGGAGCTCGGGGAGCTGGGTGAGCTCGGGCAGCCGTTGTGCAGCAACGGCGACGGTGTGAACTCGGCGATGGCGTGAACTCGGCGCTGGCGGCGCTGGCGGCGCTGGCGGTGGCCGCCGCGAAGGAGCTCGAGCGCTGGAATCCCACCAGCTCGTTGCCCCGGGCACCGCGGCAACGAGCTGGAACACGACCTCGACGTCGACCGGAAAGGCGCGCTGCTCGGACGGAAAGTGCTGGAACACCCAGGCCATCCTCGACCTGCAGAAGTCCGCGCCGAACACCATCGAGTTCGGCAGCGTCGTGTTCAACGCCAACAACTTCGTGAGCACGCTCACCGCGCGCTGGAATGAACAGAAGAACTGCGAGCTGCGCGGCGGCAGCGGCTCGTCCAACTGCACCGCGGAGCAGCACGTGCTCACGTTCAAGTCGTCGAAGGCCGGCGCCTGCGACACCAGCTTCACGTTCGACGCCAAGTCCACGAGCGGCGGCAACCTCGCCCATCCGGATCAGCTCGAGAACAAGCTGATGTTCGTGGGCGGCTCCTCCAACCCATACCTCGCGTTCAGCAGCACGGGCACGACCGTCTCGATCGACCCCACCTACGGCCTGGACGAGGACCCCTCCACCGCCACCCGCGCCGCAAAGCCCGCTTTTCCCTTTTGTTTCTCGCGGCGCCGGCTCCTGCCGGAGCGAGGCCGGAGGTCCGCGGGTCAGCGGGCCGGTGGGGCCGGCGTGGCGGGTTCGGGGTGATCTGGACCACTCGAGTGGTCACTGGATGACCTGCCGCGTGAGGGGGCAGTCGCCTATACTGAGCTCGATGCGTTTGTACGAGCGTGCCGCCCGCATTGCGGTCGTGGCCGGGTTCGCCGTTCTGGCTCAGTTCTTCGCCACCCGGTTCGGCACGGGCGGCCTGTGGCAGGGGCTGGGTGCTGCACACGCGGTCGCTGCCGCCGCGTCACCCAAGGGCGACTACGACCTGACGCGGCTGGAGGCCGTCAACGAGACGCTGAAGAAGATCCGCAGCAAGTACGTCGACCCCTCGCGCGTCGACCCGCGGCAGATGTTCTTGAGCGCGCTCAATCAGGTGCAGCGCGAGGTGGCGCCCGTGATCGTGCTGCACGAGGAGAAGTCGCCGCGCGTGAAGGTGCGCGTGGACACGGAAGAGAAGGAGTTCCGGGTCGACACCGTGGTGGGGCCCTGGGACGTGTCGGCCCGCCTGCGCGAGGTGTTCGGCTTCCTGCAGGACAACCTGAAGGACACCGACATCGACCTGCGCAACGTCGAGTACGCGGCCTGCAACGGCATGCTGCACACGCTCGACCCACACAGCGTGTTCCTGAGCCCGGATGCCTACGCGGAGATGAACCTCTCCACCTCGGGCCACTTCGGCGGCCTGGGCATCGTGATCTCCGTGCGCGACCAGCAGCTGACCATCATTCGCCCCATGCCGGACACCCCCGCGGGGCGCAGCGGCCTGAAGCGGCTGGATCGCATCACCAAGATCAACAACGAGTCGACCATCAACATGCCGCTCGACGACGCCGTGAAGCGGTTGCGCGGCAAGCCGGGCTCGAAGGTGACGATCTGGGTGCACCGCGAGGGCAAGGACGGCTGGAAGGGCTCGCGAGCGTTCGAGCTGGAGCGCGAGGAGATCGCGATCCACTCGGTGGACTTCCACCAGCTGGCGCCGGGCATCGGCTACATCCAGATCAAGCAGTTCCAGTCGACCACCAGCGATGAGCTGGACCAGGCGCTGGCGGCGCTGCGCAAGGACGGGCCGGCCAAGGGCGTGGTGCTGGATCTGCGCGGCAACCCCGGCGGCTTGCTCGATCAGGCCGCTCAAGTGGCGGACCATTTCCTGCAGCGCGGCGCGATCGTCACCACCGTCGGCGGCAGCGAGGGCCGCGAGGAGAAGCGCGCCAAGCGCCTCGGCACCGAGCCCAACTATCCGGTCGTGCTGCTGGTCAACGGTTCGTCGGCGAGCGCGAGCGAGATCGTCGCCGGCGCGCTCAAGAACCACGACCGCGCCGTGCTCGTGGGGCAGACCACGTTCGGCAAGGGCAGCGTCCAGCTGGTGTTCTCGCGCATCGCCGGGGGCGCGGCGCTCAAGCTGACCATCGCCCAGTACCTGACGCCGGGCGGCATCTCGATCCAGGGCGTCGGCGTGACCCCCGACGTGGAGCTCGACCCGATGACGGTCGACCCGCTGGAGATGGATCTGTATCGCGCCGAAAATCATCTGAGCGAGCGCGACCTGTCCAAGAGCCTCTCCAACGGCGCGGCGCGCCGCGACGAGCGGCCCTGGGTCACGCTGCGCTTCAACCTGCCCGAGAGCGAGCGCGAGGAACTCCGCGATCTGGGCAACGAGGTGGACGACTTCCGCCTCGATTTCCCGGTCAAGTTCGCGCGCGATCTGGTGGCTCAGCTGCCGCGCGCGCGGCGGCAGGAGCAGCTGACCAGCGCCCAGGCCTTCATCGAGAAGACCCAGCAGGCGGAGGTCGAGAAGATCACCGCCGACCTGCGCCAGCTGGGCGTGGACTGGGCGGCGGCGCCCGAGAACGCCAAGGGCCCCAACCCCGAGGACTACACGGTCAAGGTCTCGACCGATCACGGCGACAATCGTGTGATCGCGGGGCAGCCGCTGACCCTGCAGGCCGAGGTGACCAACCGCGGTCGCGCCCCGATCTACCGGTTGCGCGCCATCACCAAGAGCGACAACCCGATCTTTGACGAGCGCGAGCTGATCTTCGGGCGCATCGACCCCGGCCAGACCAAGACGGCCAAGACCCCGCTCGGGATCTGCGCGGTGCCGGAGCGCGACGCCGAGCACAAGGACAAGGAGCCCGCGCCGCGCGAGTGCAAGCTGCCGCTCGACTCGGTGACCCGCCAGGACGTGGTCAAGCTGCGCTTCAGCGCGGAGGGTGGCGAAGCCCCGGCCGACGCGGAGATCCGCCCCACGGTGCAGCAGCTGGATCAACCCAACTTCGCCTACAGCTACCAGGTGCTCGACAACCGTCCCGGCAACGGCGACGGCCAGATCAGCCGCGGCGAGGGCGTGTCGATTTATCTGGACATCAAAAACACCGGCAAGGGCGCCTCGCACGAGACGCAAGCGCTGCTGCGCAACCTGACCGGCGATGGGCTGCTCTTGCGCAACGGGCGCTTCGACGTGTCCAACATGAAGCCGGGCGAGCACCGCCAGGTGGTCTTTACATTCGACGTGCTCGACGTGCTGAAGGACAACCTGGCCAAGGTCGAGGTCTCGGTGGTCGACCAGGATCTGCGCGTGGTCTCCAACGAGAAGCTCAACATCCCCCTGGCCCAGGCGGATCTGATCATCGAAGACCGCAACGAACGCGTGGCCGTGGAGAAGGACACGCCGGTGCGCGCCCAGCCCCTCGATGCGGGCGCCATCGTGGGCACGCTGCGCGCCGGCTCCAAGCTGAAGCGGACGGGCGTCTACAAGTCGTACAGCCGCGTGCAGCTGACGGACGGCCGCGTCGGCTACGTCGACAGCGACGACGTGGGCGGCACCAAGGATCCGGAGAGCATCGCCTTCGAGCCGGTGCTCACGCGCTCGCCGCCCTCGCTGGAGGTCGCGCCCGGCACGCTGGCCACGCGCGCCGACAAGGTGAAGGTCGCGGGTGTGGTCACCGACGCCGACCAGGTGCGGGACGCCTACGTGTTCGTGGGCTCGCGCAAGGTCTTCTACCAGTCGAACCGCAAGGCCAGCGAGCCACACAAGATGGCGTTCTCGTTCGATGCCGATCTGCAGCCCGGCGTGAACATCATCACCGTGGTGGCGCGCGAGAGCGAAGACACGGCCACGGCGCAGACCCTGGTGGTGCGCCGCGACGGCCCCAACGGAGAGGCCCTGTCCACGCCGAAGCGCGACGCCTTCGCCGCGGACTGGGAGTTCGAGGACGACAATTGATCCCCATCGTGAGCTCGGCTCAGGCCCGCGCCTTCGATCGCTTTCTGAGCGAGCGCTGCGCGGTCCCGAGCCTGCTCCTGATGGAAAACGCGGGTCGCGGCGCGGCCTGGGTGGTGCACGAACGGTTGGGGCGGCCGCAGCGGGTGCTGTGCGTGTGCGGCACCGGCAACAACGGCGGAGACGGGCTGGTGGTGGCCCGACACCTGCTCGGGCTCGGCCACGACCCGCGCGTCGTGCTGCTGGGGCGGGCGGAGCAGGTGAGCGGAGACGCGCGCGTCAACCTGGAGGCGTGGCGCGGGCTCGGTGGGGCGCTGATCGAGCTGGAGCACGAGAGCGGCGCCCGGGCGCGCCTCGATGAGCTGACCGCGAACGCGGACGTGATCGTGGACGCGCTGTTCGGCACGGGGCTGAGCCGCGAGCTGAGCGGGCGCTTCCGCGCGGCCGTGGACAGCATCAACGCGGCGGGCAAGCAGGTGTTCGCGATCGACGTGCCCTCGGGGCTCCACGCCGATACCGGAGTCACGCTCGGCGCGGTGGTGCGCGCGCAGCTGACCGTCACGTTCGGGCAGCCCAAGACCGGGCTGCTCACCAGCCTGGGGGCGGACGCGGCGGGTGAGATCGCGATCCAGGATCTGGGCGCGCCGCGCGACCGTGGTCCCGCGCGCGAGCCGCGCGCCTGGTGGCTGGAGCCGGGAGACGCTGCCAGCTGGCTCGAAGCGCGCCGGCCCTCGGCGCACAAGGGCAGCTCGGGGCGGGTGATCGTGGTGGCGGGCTCACCCGGCAAGACCGGAGCGGCGCTCTTGTCGAGCGTCGCGGCGCTGCGCTCCGGCGCCGGCCTGGTCACGGTCTGCACGTTCGCGGAGGCGGCTCGCGCGCTCGACCAGAAGGTGGTCGAGGTGATGACCGAGGCGCTCGATCCCGAGCGGCCGATCGCGACGCTGGAGAAGCTGCTCGACGGCGCCTCCGCGGTCGTGATCGGTCCCGGCCTCGGCATGTCCAGCGCGGCGCGCGCGCTGGTCGATCACGTGGTGCTGAAGTGGCAAGGGCCGAAGCTGCTCGACGCCGACGCGATCAGCCACTTCGCGGGGCGAGCCAGCGAGCTGCAGGGTGCCGGCAAGTGCTTGCTCACGCCTCATCCCGGCGAGCTGGGGCGCTTGCTGGGCGTCACGGCGGCGGTGGTCGAGAGCGATCGCTTCGGCGCGCTGGAGCAGGCGCTGGCGCTCACCGGACAGGCGCTCTTGCTCAAGGGGCCGCACACGCTCGTCGGCGAGCCCGGCGCGGCGCCGATCGTCGTCTCGCAGGGGCACCCCGTGCTGGCCACGGGCGGCTCGGGTGACGTGCTCTCCGGCATCTGCGGCGCGCTCCTGGTGTGGCTGCCGCGGCTGCGCGCGGGCGCCCTGGGCGCGCTCTTGCACGGCCACGCCGCCCGGCTCTGGGTCGACGCGCGCGGCGGCGCCGACCGGGGGCTCTTGGCGCACGAAGTGGCGGACTACGTGCCGGAGGCGCTGGCGCGGCTGGGGCGTCAGAGCCGCTGAGCGCGCACCAGGTCGCGAGCTCGCGCGAGGAACGCTCGCAGATCCGCGGGGCCTTGCGCAGCCGCGGCGTACACCCGCTGCATGTCGATGGATTCGTAGGCGTGAGCCACCAGGTTGCGAAAGCCCGCGGCACGCGCCAGGCGCGCTGCCAGCTCTGCGTCGAGGTGGCCAGCGTTCGCGAGCCGCTGAAACGCGTCGCCATAGCTACCGGGTGCGCCGAGATGAAGCCGCACGCACAGGGTGACCGCCAGATCGATCACGATCTGTACCGCCTGCCAGAGATGCAGGACCACGGCATCGGAGGTGTCGGTAGCGGGCTGAAGTGCCTCGGGCGTCGCGGGCAGCTTGGCTTCGACACGCGCCAGGTGGCGTTCGACGGCAGATACACGCTCCGCAAGGACATGGCCATCCAGTGCGCTCACCCGAGGTTCTCCAGCACGGCAGCGTGACTTTGGGTCAGAACCGGCTCCACATCCAGCCAGAACCGAATCGCGGACAAACGAAAGCGCTCGATCTCCCCGAGCTCGCGTTCGAGCACCGGCTGCCCGTCGCGCGCCACTTGATAGCGCAGCACCGCGCCCGCTCGCTCCAGGTCCGCCAGGTCGATGGCATCGGTGTGCAGGGCACGCGCCAGCGCCGCACGCAACCCCAGCTCATCGAACCCAGGGCCCGCCACGAACGCAAAATCCCAATCCGATCCGGAGTGCGCGTCGCCCCGCGCGCGGGAACCGTGCAACAGAAGCAGTCGCAGCTCCGGGAAGACGCGCTTCAGCTCCTCGGCCTCCAGTGGCACCGGCTGCATGGTCCAACTGTACGGGGCCCGAGCGCGGCACGCCAGCGCGTCACGCTGTCGAACCAGTGCGCTGCGCGCCGACGACACGATCTGCAGACGCTCCCGAGCGCGGGCCCGAACGCGCACGGAGCCGGGCAGACGATCGAAATCATGAGCGAAGAGAAGGAGAAGAGAGCGGAGCCGCGCTGAGCGGGCGGCGCGCGTCGCAGACAGGTCGAGGCAGTGCTGGGGCAGCACCGACCGGGACGATCCGCCCCGTCGAGGCAAGAGTGAGCCAGCTGGGACCGCTGCAGAATGCCCCCGGGCAGCGCGGCGAAGCCATTCTGGGCGGGGCGCGCCGCGCCGTGTGTGGATGGCTCGCACCTTGCAGCCAGGGCCCGCGCGGACGCCGGAGCACGTTCCCGATGCGGGAGCGTGAAGGTCTCGAATGGCAGCTCTATTCCCACCCTGGACCAACACAGCGCTGCGCTTGGCGCTGGGACTCGCGGTGCTGGGCGTGGTGGCGGCTCCGGCAGGATTGATGGCGTACGTGCGTTCACCCTGGAACACCGAGCAATTTCAAGCCGTCGATCAACCGGTGGAGTTCGATCATCGCCACCACGTGAGCGACGATCATATCGACTGTTTATATTGTCACACCGGCGCGGAGACATCGCGCGCTGCGGGGGTGCCGGCGACGGAGGTCTGCATGGGCTGCCACTCGCAGATCTGGGATAGCAGCCCACTGCTGGAGAGCGTGCGGCGCAGCTATTTCTCGGGCGAGCCTCTGCCCTGGAATCGCGTGCACGATCTGGGTGACTTCGCCTATTTCGATCACGCAGTGCACGTGCAGCGCGGGCTCGGCTGCGTCGCCTGTCACGGGCGCGTCGACCAGATGGCGCGCGTGGAGAAGATCGCGCCGCTCAGCATGCAGTGGTGCCTGGACTGCCATCGCAGGTACGAGACCGCGCTGCTCGAGCACGGCGCCGACGCGACCGAGGCGCTCAGCGCGTGGCTGAACGAGGAGCCCGCTCCGACGCGGCCCGAGGCCCACGCCGCGGGCCCGAGTGAGGAGACTCCGCTCGCTTACGAGCCGATGCGCGGGCAGACCTTCGAGGTCAGCGCGCGCGACGAGATGCTGCGGCGCGGCTCGATCAGCTCGCTCACCACCTGCACCGCCTGCCACCGTTGAGAGGAGACCCGCCGTGAGTGAATACTGGCGTTCCGTGCTCGAGGCCTGCGGAGGGCCCGCGGCCATCGCAGAAGGAACGCCAGCAGGCGGCGCCGGCGCGCTCGGGCGCCGCGAGCTGATCCAGTTGCTCGGGGCCAGCCTGGCGCTGGCTGGTTTGGCGGGCTGCGGGCAGCGACCGCGCGAGCGCATCCTGCCGTATGTCGCGACCCCGCGCGATCTGACCCCCGGCCTCGCGCAGGACTACGCGACCTCGATGGAGCTCGACGGCTTCGCGGTCGGTCTCCTCGTGAAGAGCCACGAGGGGCGGCCCACCAAGGTCGAGGGCAACCCGCTGCATCCCGCCAGCCTGGGCGCGAGCAGCGTGTATCAGCAAGCGTCCGTGCTCTCGCTCTATGATCCGAGCCGGCTGCGCGCGCCGCTGGAGCTGGGCCTGCCGAGCTCGTGGGACGCGGCCTTCGCCGCGCTGCGCGGCCCGAAGCTGCGCGGCCCCGCGCCGTGGCGGCCGTGGTTCGTGTTGCCGCCGCAGAGCTCGCCGCTGGTGTTGCAGCAGCTCGACCTGCTGCGCGAGATCCATCCTGCAGCGCGCTTCACCTTCCATGCCGCGCTGTCACGGCAGGCGATCTACCAGGCCACGGACGCCGTGTTCGGGGAGCCGCTGGAGCCACAGCCGGACTTCGCGGCGAGCCAGGTGGTGCTGGCGCTCGACGCCGACTTTCTGAGTCAGGGTCCGATGTCCTTGCGCTGGGCGCGAGATTTCTCCGCGCGGCGCGCGCCCCGCCCCAGCGTGCCCGAACCGAATCGCTTGTATGCCGTCGAGTCGACGCTCAGCCCCACGGGCAGCGTGGCCGATCACCGGCTGGCGCTGCGCCCCTCGGAGCTGCCGCGGCTCGCGGCGCTGCTGCTGGCCGAGCTGGCGCGCAGCGATGCTCGGGCTCGTTTGCCGGGGCTCCAGGCGCTGGGCGAGCTGCCCAGCAGCGAGAGCTCCCCGCATCAGGCCTGGATCCGCGCCCTGGCCTCGGATCTGCTGAAGCACTGGGGCGAATGCCTGGTCGTGGCCGGGCCGCAGCAGCCGTTCGAGACGCAGGTCCTGGCGCTGGCCCTCAACGGCGCGCTGGGCAGCTTCGGCCGCACGCTGCGGCTCACCCGCTCGGCGCTCGCCGATCCGCTCGGCTCGAGCTCGCTCGCCGATCTCCGCCAAGCCAGCGAGGCGCGCGAGGTCGACGCGCTGATCGTGCTCGACTGCGATCCGCTGTACGATGCGGATCCCGCGCTGGGCTTGGAACAGGCGCTCGGCAGGGTGCCGATCACCGCCCAGCTCACGCAGCACCTCAACGCGACGTCGCGCGCTTGCCGCTGGCTGCTGCCGCAGTCGCACTATCTGGAGAGCTGGGGCGACAGCCGCGCGTTCGACGGCACGCTGTCGCTGCTGCAGCCGCTGATCGACCCCCTGTATGCGTCGCGCAGCGTGCTCGAGCTCCTGGCAGCCTGCGCCGGCGCGGCGGCGCCCAGCGGCTACTCGCTGGCGCGGCGCTACTGGCGCGGCCAGCTCTCTGCGCTGTCGGATGCGGACTTCTCCGCCGAGTGGGCAGCGCGCCTGCAGCGCGGCCTCGTGCAGGACAGCGCATTCACCAGCCTGCGCCGCGAGCCGGACTGGAGCCGGGCGTTGACGCTGGCGCGCAGCGTGCGCCGCCCGGAGCCGGAGGGCAGCTACGAGCTCGAGCTCGCCGCCTCTCCCAACGTGTACGACGGGCGCTTTGCGCACAACGCCTGGCTGCTCGAGCTGCCGGAAGCCGTCACCAAGCAATCGTGGGGAAACGCGCTGCGCATCAGCGCGGAGGATGCCGCTCGCCTCGGCCTGAGCACTGGCAGCCTGGTCGAGCTCTCGCGCGCCGGGCGCACCCTGCAGGCTCCGGTAGTGGTGGTGCACGGCCAGGCGCCGGGCACGCTGGCCCTGGCGCGAGGCTACGGGCAGCGCGGCACCGGCACGCTAGCGGACGGCGTCGGGGTCGATGCGCGAGCGCTCTGGGAGCAGGTGGAAGGGTCTGTCGCGAAGGTCGAGCTGCGTCCGACCGGCGAGCGGCGGGAGCTGGCGATCCGACAACTCACGCAACAGCAGCACGGCCGCGGGCTGGCGCTCTCGACGCGGCTCAGCGCCTACCGGCGCGATCCGGACTTCACGCGCGAGGCGCGCGGGAAGCAGCCGTCGCTGTTGCCGGTGGTGCGCAAGGCGAGCACGGGGCCGCTCGCCGGCGTGCAGTGGGGCATGACCATCGACACGACGCTGTGCACGGGCTGCAACGCCTGCGTGGTGGCCTGCCAGGCCGAGAACAACGTGCCCGTGGTGGGCGCGCGCGAAGCCGAGCGCGGCCACCTGATGCACTGGCTGCGCATCGACACCTACGAGGCCGAGGGCGAGGCCCCGCCGGGCGTGATCCACCAACCGATGCTGTGTCAGCACTGCGAGAACGCGCCCTGCGAGTACGTGTGCCCGGTCAACGCCACCACCCACAGCCCCGACGGGCTGAACGAGATGGCCTACAACCGCTGCATCGGCACGCGCTTCTGCTCCAACAACTGCCCGTACAAGGTGCGGCGCTTCAACTGGTTCGATTATTCCGACGACACGCCGCTGGCACGCCTGCAGAAGAACCCGGAGGTCAGCGTGCGTGAGCGGGGCGTGATGGAGAAGTGCACGTACTGCGTGCAGCGCATCCGCGGCGCGGAGCGTCAGGCGCGGATCGAGCGCCGCGAGGTCCAGCCGGGCGAGGTGGTCACCGCCTGCCAGCAGGCGTGCTCGGCGCAGGCCATCCAGTTCGGCGCGCTGGGCCACGCCGGCACACCGGTCGTCGAGTGGCGCCAGGAGCCGCGCGTGTACGAGGTCCTGCACGAGCTCGGGACGCGTCCGCGCACCGTCTACCTGGCCAAGGTCAGCAACGAGAACCCGGAGCTCGAGGGATGACCGTCGCAGAGCCGCTGCTGTTTCGCACCTCGGATGCCGAGCTGCACGAGAAGATCGCCGCCATCACCTGGAGTCCGCGCGGCTGGGGCTACCGGGCGCTGCTCACGTTCTCGCTGTGCGGCACGCTGTGGCTCGCGTTCTGCGTGAGCTACACGGTGGAGCGAGGCATCGGGCTCTGGGGCAACCAGATCCCGGTCGCCTGGGCCTTCGGCATCATCAACTTCGTGTGGTGGATCGGCATCGGCCACGCGGGCACCTTCATCTCGGCGATCCTGTATCTGTTCGAGCAGCCCTGGCGCGCGGCGATCAACCGCTTCTCGGAGGCGATGACGCTGTTCGCCGTGCTGCAGGCGGCGCTGTTCCCGTTATTGCATCTCGGGCGGCCGTGGTTCGGCTACTGGCTGTTTCCGTATCCGTCCACGATGCAGGTCTGGCCGCAGGTGAAGAGCGCGCTGCCCTGGGATGCCGCGGCTGTCTCGACCTACTTCACGGTCTCGCTGCTGTTCTGGTATCTCGGCCTGCTGCCGGATCTGGCGGCGGTGCGGGATTCGGCGCCGCAGCGCTGGCGCCGGCGCGTGTACGGGCTGTTCGCGCTCGGCTGGCGCGGCGACGAGCGCACCTGGAAGCACTATCGCGCGGCGTACCTGCTGCTCGCGGGGTTGGCCACGCCGCTGGTGCTGTCGGTGCACAGCATCGTGAGCTCGGACTTCGCGATCGGCCTGACGCCGGGCTGGCATTCGCTGATCTTCCCGCCGTACTTCGTCGCCGGCGCCATCTACAGCGGCTTCGCCATGGTGCTCACGCTGCTGATCCCGGCGCGCAAGGTGTTCGGGATCGAGAAGGTGGTGACGGTCAAGCACCTGGAGAATTGCGCCAAGATGCTGCTCACCACCGGCTTGATGGTGAGCTACGGCTACCTGGTCGAGTACTTCCTGGCCTGGTACTCGAACGACCCGACCGAGTTCTATCAGTTCTTCGTCGCGCGCCCGACCGGCCCCAACTCGATCATCTGGTACCTGATGTTGCTCGGCAACGTGATCGTGCCGCACCTGTTCTGGTCGAAGCGCCTGCGCACCAACATCTGGGTGTTGTTCGTGCTGTCGCTGCTGATCAACGTGGGCATGTGGTCGGAGCGCTTCGTGATCATCGTGCTCAGCCTCCAGCGCGAGTTCATGGTCTCGCAGTGGGGCAACTACAGCCCGACCTGGGTCGACCTTTCGATCCTGTTCGGCACGATGTGCTTCTTCCTGTTCTTGTTCCTGCTGTTCCTGCGCTTCGTGCCCTTCACGGCCGCGTCCGAGCTGAAGGAGCTGCGGCGCGAGCTGGATCACCAGCACGCGCGGCGGACGGGCGAGGCTGCCCTGCCCAGCGAGGGGGGAGCGCATGGCTGAGCTGCTCCTGGAGTTCGAAGGGCCCGAGGCGCTCGCGCGCGCGGCGCGCGAGCTGCAGCGCAAGGGCTACGTGGGCCTGGATGCGTACACACCCTATTCCACCGAAGAGGTGCGCGACGCTCTGCCGGACCGGCGCAGCTGGATTCCCTATCTGGTGCTGGTCGCCGGCCTGTGCGGGGCAGGGGGCGCCTACCTCCTGCAATGGTACCTGGTGGGGTACCTCTACCCGATCGACGTGGGCGGTCGGCCTCCGCACATGCCGCTCGCGTTCGTGCCCATCACGTTCGAGATGGGGGTGTTGTGCGCTTCGTTCGCGGCGTTCTTCGGGGTGCTGTGGGCGGGGCGCCTGGTGCGTCCCTGGCATCCCGTGTTCGAGGCGGAGGGCTTCGAGTCGACCAGCATCGACAAGTTCTGGCTCTCGGTGCCCGCCAGCGATGCGCCCGAGGGGCGCGAGGCGCTGGAGAGCGCCGTCGAGTCGCTCGGCGCCGAGCGCAGGCTGTACGTGCCGGGCGAGGTGCGGCGATGACGGCAGCGACGCGCTGGCCCTTCGGGCTGTCCGCGCTGGCGCTCGGCTGCTGGCTGGCCGCCGGCTGCAACGTCGACCTGGAGCGCATGCTGGACCAGAAGAAGGCCGAGCCCTTCGAGGCCAGCGCCGTGTTCCCTGACGGCAAGGCCATGCGCACGCCCCCGGCGGGCACGGTCGCGACGAGCCGGCGCCTGGGGCCGCCGGAGCTGGTGTCGGGGTTCACGCGCGAGGGCCACTACGTCGAGCGCATCCCGGTTCCTGTGGATGCGGCGCGGCTGGCCCGCGGCGAGCAGCGCTTTCAGATCTTCTGTCGCGCTTGCCACGGCGCGCTCGGTGACGGCGAGTCGCCGGTCGCGGACGCGATGGAGCTGCGCAAGCCCGTGACCTTGCTCGCTCCCAGCATCGTGGCCTTGCCCGCGGGTCAGATCTATCGCGTGATCAGCGAAGGCTTCGGCCTGATGCCTTCGTACGGTGCTCAGCTGGCGATCGAGGACCGCTGGGCCGTGGTCGCCTATGTGCAGGCGCTGCAGCTCAGTCAATCGGCGAAGCTCGCCGAGCTGCCCGACGAACTGCAGGTGGAGGCAGAGCCATGGCTGCAATGAAGACAGCGGCAACGAAGCACGAGTCCTCCGGGGGCGGCGCGAACGAAGACGCTTCCGAGGGGGACCTGATCTTCTCGGGCCGGCGTCTGGTGCCGATCGCGCTGGCGACGGCGGTGCTGGGTGCGGTCGGCACGGTGATCGGGTTCCTGGTGGACCGCCGCGACACCTACTTCGCGTACCTGGCGGCATTCGTGTTCGTGACCTCGCTGGCGCTCGGCGGGCTGCTGCAGCTCATGATCTACTACGCGGTGGGGGCGAAGTGGAACGTGGCTCTGCGGCGCTTGAACGAGAGTATGGTCAGCGTGTTCCCGCTGCTGGCGCTGCTGTTCGTGCCGATCGCGTTCGGGCTGGGGGACCTCTACCTGTGGATGGATCCCTCGCCCGCGTGGCCCGAGAAGGAGCTGGCCACGCTGCACCACAGGCAGCAGTACCTGAACTCGCCATTCTTCCTGGCGCGAGCCGCGGTCTACTTCGCGATCTGGCTGGTCTGCGCCTATCTGCTGCGCCGCTGGTCGCTGCGCAAGGATCGCGGGGTGAGCACGCACAGCTTGCTGTCGCTGGTCGCTGACCCGGCGGGCGCGGCCCCCGCGCCCGCTTCCAGCCCGGAGCGCGCGTTTTCGGCCGCGCTCTTGCCGCCGGTGTGTCTGGCGTTGACCTTCGCGTCCTTTGACTGGTTGATGTCGCTGGAGCCGCTCTGGGGCTCGTCGCTGTTCGGAGTCTACTACTTCGCGGGCGGGTTCGTGGCCAGCCTGGGCCTGCTGTCGGTGCTCGGGCACTATGCGCGCCAGGGCCGCGCGCAGGCGGCGATCCGGCCGCCGCACTTCCACGCGCTCGGGCGGATGATGCTCGGCTTCACGATCTTCTGGGGCTACTGCGCCTTCTTCCAGGCGATGTTGGTCCAGATCGCCAACAAGCCGGAAGAGGTGCGCTACTACGTCGCGCGTTCCACCGGCGGCTTCGGCTGGCTGAGCCTGGCGCTGGGGCTGTCACGATTTGCGCTGCCGTTTTTCGTGCTGCTCCCGCGCGGGCCCAAGTTCCGCTCCGGTTTGATGGCGGTGGTGGGGGCCTGGCTGGTGCTGGGCCAGTACCTGGACGTGCTTTGGCTGATCCTGCCCGAGCAAGGGGAGCGGGGGGCGCTGGCGGGCCTCTGGTATCTGAGCGCGCTGCTCGCGCTGGGCGGAGCCAGCGTGGCCTTTGCCGCCTTGCGCTTGCGCGGGCGGGCGATCGTGCCCGTCGGTGATCCGGCGCTCGCGCAGAGCATTGCCTATCGGAGCCCGACATGAAGATCGTACCCGAGCCCGATCAGCTCGACGCGCGCGTGCCGCTCGGCATCCTCGCCGTGGCGGTCGTGACGCTGCTGCTGAGCGGAATTCTCACGGTGGCCGTGCGCGCGTCGGTGCCGCTGGCGCAGGTCGCGCCCGCGCCGCAGCCGCGCGCGTCGGCGACGATGCCGGAACCTGCGCTGGAGACGGCGCTGGCGCGCCGGCTGCGCGCCCCCGAGCCCCAGGTGGCCTATGCCACGGGGCTGTTCGAGCGCCACGCGCCGCCGCTGCCCACGCGCCAGCTGCCGGAGCGGCTGAACAGCTACGGCTGGGTCGATCGCGAGCAACGCATCGTGCACATCCCGATCGAGCGCGCCAAGCAGCTGTACCTCTCGCGCCAGCACGCGGGCAGGGGCGAGAGGTTGCCGGTCTCCCAGCGAGAAGGGCATGAGCGATGACCGGTCTGCGTTCCCGTGCCCTGCGCGCCCGCGCGCGGCTCGCCGCGCTGGCCCTGGCGATCGGGCTCGTGGGGTGCGCCAGGTCGGCGCCACCGGTCGGGCCCAGCGTCGGCGGTGTGGAAGAGCACGTCGGCGCTGCGCTGCCGCTCGATGCCGAGTTTCAATCGACCCTCGCGGCGCAAGAGCGGCTCGGAGACGTGATCGGGCGAGGTCAACCGACCTTGCTGGTGCTGGCCTACAGCCGCTGCAGCATGCTCTGCAGCCTGGTGCTGCGCGCCGCTGCGGATCTGGTGCCCGAGCTGGGGCTGACGCCGGGGCAGGACTACCGCTTGCTCACGATCAGCATCGATCCGCGGGAGACGCCCTTTGAAGCCGGGCGCACCCAGCGCGTGACGCTGGAGCGAGCGGGGCTCGACGACGCCGGCAGCTGGCCGTTCCTGGTCGGGCAAGAGCCGTCCATTCGCCGCGTCGCCGACAGCCTCGGCTTCCGCTACGCCTGGGACGCGGCGAGCGAGCAGTTCGTGCATCCGGCGGTGATCTTCACGCTCTCGCCGGAGGGGCGGGTGAGCGGTTACTTCTACGATCTGCGCCCCGATCCCGGCGCGGTGCGCGCGGCCCTGCTCGGCCAGTCCTCGCCCCCGGCGCGCAGCGTCGGCGCCGCGGTGCTCAGCTGCTTTCGCTTCGACGCGCTGGGCCGGAAATACGGTCCGGTCGTGCAGCGCTTCTTCCAGGCGGGCGCGACCGTGGTGGCGCTGGCGCTGCTTTCGGGCGTGGCGCTCCTGTTCCGGCGCGAGCGGCGCACGCGGGAGGCCCAGTCATGAACGAGATCTTGCGCCGCATCCTGTTCCTTCCGCCGCAGAGCTCCACGATCGCGCCGCAGATCGACGCCCTGCACTACGCCGTGATCTTGACCACCATGGCCGGCTCCGCGCTGGTGGCCCTGGCCGCGCTGGTGTTTGTGATCCGCTACCGCCACCGGCCGGCCACGCCCATCCCGCTGGCGCCGGACCCCGCCACGGAGCGCGGCACGCGCCGCGTCGAGGTCGCTGGCGCCTCGCTGCTGTTGGGCTTGTTCGTGTTGTTCTGGGTGATTGGCTTCCGTCAGTTCGTACAGCTCGAGTCGCCGCCCGCGAATGCCCTGACCATCCAGGTCACGGCCAAGCAGTGGATGTGGACCTTCGCGTATCCCAACGGGCGCGGGTCCAAGGGTGTGCTGTATGTGCCGGCGGGGCGCCCCGTGCGGCTCTCGATGACCTCGCGGGATGTGATCCACAGCTTCTACGTGCCGGAGTTCCGCGTCAAAAAAGACGTGCTGCCGGGTCGTACCACCGAGCTCTGGTTCGAGGCGCGCGAGCCAGGGAACTCTTCGGTGTACTGCGCCGAGTATTGCGGCGAGGGGCACTCGACGATGCGCGCGCGCGTGGTCGCGCTGAACGATGCGGATTACGCGCTCGCGATCGAGCGGCTGCCCCCGCTGGAGCTGGACCTGCCGGGGCCCGTTTACCGCGAACCTGCGCTCGCGGGCATCGCGCCGCCGGAGCGCCTGTCGCTGGCCCAGATGGGCGAACGCGTGGCCACCGAGAAGGGCTGCATGCGTTGCCATACCGTGGACGGGACACCCCATATCGGGCCCACCTGGCTGGGCATGTTTGGCTCGCTCGTGCCGCTCTCCAACGGCCGCCAGACCGTGGCGGATGCCGCCTATCTCACCGACTCGATGATGGATCCGCGCGCGCTGATCCACCGCGGCTATGCGCCGGTGATGCCCTCCTACCAGGGCTTGCTCAGCGCTCCGGAGACGGGCGCCATCCTGGAGTACTTGCGCGCGCTCGCGAGGCCCCCGGCAACGACGGTGAACGCCGCCGAGCAAGCGCCGCTGGTCCCGGCGGACGCCCCGCCGATCCGCTTGCCCAATGAGCTGCAGGCCGCCGATGCCGGCGCTGCCCAGGAGACCCCATGACGACCGCCGCGCTGCCGTTCGACCTCACGGAAGACTCGCACGCCGACTACCTGCGCGCCCAGAGCGGCGTGCGGTCCTGGCTGAACACGCGCGACCACAAGCGCATCGCGCTGATGTTCCTGGGCGCGGTGAACCTGTCGTTGCTGCTGGGGGGCGTCTTTGCGCTGCTGGTGCGGCTGGAGCTGCTCACGCCCGAGCGCACGCTGATGAGCGCGAGCACCTACAACCGCATGTTCACGCTGCATGGCATCGTGATGGTGTTCATGTTCATGATCCCGTCGATTCCGACGGTGTTCGGCAATTTCTTGTTGCCGTTGATGCTGGGCGCCAAGGACGTCGCGTTCCCGCGGCTGAACCTGGCCAGCTTCTACGTGTATGTGTTCGGCTCGGTGCTCACGCTGTGGAGCATGATCGCCGGTGGCGCGGACATGGGCTGGACCTTCTACGCGCCCTACAGCACGACCTCCCCGGCTGCGGTGGCGCCGGTCGGGCTGGGCGTGTTCGTGCTCGGCCTGTCCTCGATCATGACCGGGCTCAACTTCATCGTGACGGTGCACACGATGCGAGCCAAAAATCTGCGCTGGCACAAGATGCCGCTGTTCGTCTGGTCGATCTACGCCACCAGCATCATCCAGGTGCTGGCGACGCCGGTGCTGGGCATGTCGCTGCTGTTGGTCGCCGTCGATCGCCTGTTCCAGCTGGGCATCTTCGATCCCACGCTGGGCGGTGACCCGGTGCTGTTCCAGCATCTGTTTTGGTTCTACTCGCACCCGGCCGTCTACATCATGATCTTGCCGGCCATGGGCGTGATCTCGGAGGTGGTCTGCACCTTCTCTCATCGCCCGCCGGCGTCGTATCGCGCGATCGCGTACTCCTCGCTCGGGATCGCCTTCGTGGGCTTCCTCACCTGGGGTCACCATATGTTCGTGGCGGGCATCTCGGTGCTGGACTCCGGGCTGTTCGGCATCCTGTCGATGTTCGTGGCGATCTTCTCGGCGATCAAGGTCTTGACCTGGACCGCGACGCTGCGGCGCGGCTCGATCTCGTTCGAGACGCCCATGCTCTATTTCTTCTGGTTCCTGTTCCTGTTCGTGTTCGGGGGCATGACGGGCGTGGCGGTGGCCACCTCCTCGCTGGACGTGCACTGGCATGATACGTACTTCGTGGTGGCGCACTTCCATTTCATCATGGTGGGCGGCACGCTCACCGCGTACCTCGGGGCGCTGCACTACTGGTTCCCCAAGCTGTTCGGGCGCTGCTACTCGGAGCGCTGGGGCATGGTCAGCTCGATCACCGTGTTCACCGGCTTCTTCTTCACTTTCATGCCGCAGTTCCTGCTCGGCAACGCGGGCATGCCGCGCCGCTACTACAGCTATCCCGAGCAATATCAGTGGCTGAACGTGCTCTCCACGGCCGGGGCCTCGATCCTCACGGCCGGGCTGGTCTCGACCGTCGTGTATCTGGCCGTGGCGCTGGCGCGCGGCCCGCGCGCGTCGCAGAACCCCTGGAGTTCGCGCAGCTACGAGTGGCTCTCGGCGTCTCCGCCGCCTCAGCACAACTTCCTGGAGCAGCCGGACTTCGAGCGCAGCCCGTACGACTACCACCTGCCGGAGCCCAGCGCGCCGGGCGCTGCCCCGCACGCCTCTGAGCCGGCGCACAGCCCGGGAGAATGAGCCATGGCGCACGAACCCGCGGAGCATTTCGAGAACCTGGCGCAACAGGAGCGGGCCAGCCACCTGGGGATGTGGCTGTTCCTGACCAGCGAGGTGTTGCTGTTCGGCGCGCTCTTCGCCCTCTACACGGGCTACCGCCTCGAGTACCCGCAAGACTTCTCGCAGGCCGTGCACCACAACAACATCGCGATCGGCACCATCAACACCGCGATCCTGGTCACCTCGAGCTTCTCAGCGGCCTGGGCCGTGCACTCGGCTCGCGCCGGCTCGCGCCGCGGCATCCTGGGATCGCTCGGTATCACGTTGCTGCTGGGCCTGGTGTTCCTCGTGCTCAAGGGCATCGAGTACAAACAGCACTTTGACGCGGGCGTCTTTCCCGGTGCGTTCTATCGCTCCGAGGAGCTCCCCACTCACGGCGCGAACCTGTTCTTCACGCTCTACTTCTTCATCACTGGCTTGCATGCGCTGCACGTGATCGGTGGGCTCACGGCGCTGACCATTCTGGGCGTGTTCGCGGCGCGCCGGCACTACTCCCCGGAGAACCATACGCCTCTCGAGCTCGGCGTACTCTACTGGCATCTGGTCGACGTGATCTGGATCTTCGTCTGGCCGCTGATGTACCTGCAAAAATGACTGACTCAAACCACACCTCCAACGCTCATGCGGAGAGCGGTCGGGCGTACGTATTCGCCTGGCTCGCGCTGCTCGTGCTCACGCTGGTCAGCTTCGGCGCCCACTACCTGGAGCTGGGCGCCTTTGCCACGGCGGTGTCCCTGATCATCGCTGCCGTCAAGGCGGGCGTCGTGGCGCTGGTCTTCATGCATTTGAAGACCGAGTCGGTCAGCGTGCGCACCGTGGCGGCGCTGAACCTGGCCTGGGTGGCGCTGATCTGCGTCGGGATCGCACTGGACGTGGCGGCGCACTAGCCGACGGGGCCGGGCGCGCACCGCCCTCAGCCGCCGCCCTGAATCCGATAGTGATAGTGGTACACGTCGCGGAAGCCGTTGTGCGTGTACAGGCTGCGCGCGCCCGTGTTCTGCGCGTCGACGAGCAGATAGAGCTCGCCCTGGCCCTCCGCCAGCGCCGTGCCCGCCAGCGCGTGCAGCACCGCCCGCGCGGCGCCGCGCCGGCGCAGCTCCGGTACCGTGTGCATGGCATAGACGCCGAGGCGGCCGGGTGAGGTGATGCCCAGCCCGATGGCTGCCGGTTGCTCTTGCACCCAGGCAGTCACGAACCGGCAGCGCGCGCCGAGCCGCGCCAGGAAACCGCGCAGCACCTCGTGGGTGCTGGCGTGGCGGCTGGAGCTCTCGACGATGCCGATCCACTCCGGATTGGGACTGGACTCGACGCTGGCTCTCAGCACGCTCTTGGTGTGCTCGCTCACTACCTGGGGCGCCGCGATGGCTGTCACGGAGTCACCATGGCGGCGATAGCCGCGCTGCTCGAGCGCGGCGTCGAGGCCTTCGGGCGCCGCCGCCGGACCGACCTGGATGACCGCCGTTCGTCCGCGCTCCCGATACCACTGCTCGGTGCGCGCGATGCGCTCCTCGAGGCCGAGCGCGGACCCGGCGGCGAGCGTGGCCACGGAGTTACCGCGGTTCGTGGGGCCGCCGCTCGCGCGCAGCAGCCAGCCATCGAGCTCTTCGGTCTCCGCCGCCGGCCAGGCGTCGACCACGAGCCGTTCCAGCTCCCCAGCCAGCGATTCTGTCATCCCTCAGGTCTATCGCAGCGCGGCCGAGCCGCAAGCCGGAGCTCGATCAGCGGCCCCGCCGCGCAGTGAGCGACGCCCGGGACGCAGGTGCGATGCTGTCGGGATAGAGGCGCAGCGCTCAGCCAGCGCCGTTCCGAGACAGCTTCTTCCTCTGATACGCCACCAGCAGGGACTGGTAGCCGCGCGGGAGCCAACGCACCACCAGGTCGATCAGCTTCGCGTCTCCACCAACGAGCAAGCGAGCCCGGTTGCGCTCGACGCCGCGCAGGATCTGCCGTGCACAGTACTCGGGTGAGTTGCGCGCGAGCCGGGTCTCAAACTCCCGGATGGCCTGCTCCCGGTCTCGACGCAGCACGCTCGCGCTCTCGGGATGGCGCCCGGACCGGGCGATGTTGGTCGAGATGCCGCCGGGATGGACGCTCGTCACCCCGACGGGCCTGCCCTCGAGCAGCAGCTCCATGCGCAGCGCCTCGGTGAAGCCTTTGACCGCAAATTTGGCGGCGTTGTAGGCAGAGTGCGTGGGCACGGCCAGCATCCCGAAGATGCTGGACACGTTCACCACATGGCCGTCACCTGAGCGAATCAGATGCGGGAGAAACGCCTGCGTGCCGTGCACCACCCCCCAGAAGTTGATGCTCATCAGCCACTCGAAGTCCTCCAGCTTCAGCTCCGAGACGGGCGCGGTCAGAGACACCCCGGCGTTGTTCGCAATCACATTCACGGAGCCAAAATGCTCCGCCACGCTGTCTGCCCAGGCGAAGACCTGCGCGCGCTCGGCTACGTCCACGCGGGCCGCGCGCGCCTCGGCGCCGAGCCGGCGTGCGCGCTCGGCGGTCTGTTCCACTGCCTCCGCGTCGATGTCCGAGAGCGCGAGGCGGGCGCCGCGCTCGGCGAAGGCGCCGGCCAGGGCTCGCCCGATGCCGCTGCCGGCGCCCGTGATGGCGATCACCTTGCCCGCGAAGTCCTTCACACGAGCTGCCCTTCCCGAGGCGCGTGCCCGGAGCTGGCGGCCGCGACGGGCGACGAGAACTCGAGGCTGCCATCGGACCAGCGCGTCCAGCTCGAGTCGAGCCGGTCCCACAGGTAATTCTGGCGCACACGCCAGGGCGCACGGGTGCCCTGGCGGGGAAGACGCTGCAGGCCGCGCTGCACATAACCCGACGAGAAGTCGACCAGCGGCAGGCTCCCGTCGCTCTCGCGCGCCTGGCGCGGCCGGCACTGCTGGTAGCCGTGCCGCGCCATGTACTCGAGCAGGCGGCAGACGAAGCGGGCGGACAGCTCGCTCCTCAAGGTCCAGGAGGCGTTGGTGTAACCAAAGCAGGTGGCGAGGTTCGGAATGCCGCTGAACATCACGCCGCGGTAACTGAGCGACTTCGCCGCGTCGACCCGGCAGCCATCTACGCTGATCTCCAGGTTGCCCATCAACTGCAGCTCCAGCCCGGTGGCGGTGACGACGAGATCGGCCGCCAGCTGCCGGCCGCTCTGGAGCGAGAGGCCCGTCTCGGTGAACGTCACGATCTGATCGGTCACCACGGACGCCTGGCCCGAGCGTAGCACCTGGAACAGGTCGCCGTCCGGGGCGATGCACAGGCGCTGATCCCAGGGCGCGTAACGAGGAGAGAAGTGGCTCTCCACGTCGTAGTCGGGCCCGAGCTCGCGGCGGGTTCTGCGCAGCAGCAGCTTTCTCGCCAGCCCGGGCCAGCGCCGGCATAGCTGGAAGACATACACGCCGAGCAGGATGTTTCGCCAGCGCGCCAGGCGCGCCACGAGCTCCGGCCGGAGCACGCTGCGCAACGCGCTCACCCAGGCATCGTGAGCTGGCACCGTCAACACGTAGCTCGGAGAACGCTGCAGCAGCGTCACGTGCGCGGCCGTCTTCGCCAGCGCCGGCACCAGCGTCACCGCCGTGGCCCCGCTGCCAATCACGACCACGCGCTGGCCTGCGTACTCCACGTCCGGGGCCCACTGTTGCGGATGAATGACGCGCCCCCGGAACTGCTCCACTCCGGCAAACGCGGGGCAGTGGCCCCGTGCAGAATCGTAATAGCCCGTGCACATGAACAGAAAGCCACAGCTCATCTGCAGGGTTTGGCCGGTCGTGCGTCGCTCGATCGTCAGCGTCCAGCGCGCCGTCGCCGAGGACCAGCTCGCGCGCCGCACGGAGTGGTCGAAGCGCAGCGCCTCGTACAGGCCGTGCTCGCGAGCGGTGTCCTTCAGGTACTGCTGGATGGAAGCGCCATCCACGATCGCCCGCGGCTCCGTCCAGGGGCGGAAAGAGAAGCCGAGCGTGTACATGTCCGAGTCCGAACGTACCCCGGGGTAACGGAACAGGTCCCAGGTACCGCCGAGCTCCGCGCGAGCTTCGAGGATGGCCCAGCGGCGCCCCGGGCAGAGCGTCTTCAAATGCACGGCAGCGCCGATGCCCGAGATGCCCGCTCCGACGATCAGGACATCGAAATGCTCCATGTCCTTCTGATACCAGGACGGGGGCGCTGGTCCGCGATTCAAATCGCGCGGCGGCGGAACGGCGGCGGAACCTGCGGTGGGCGCGGACCGGGGCGAGCTACCGGATGTCCGGGCCGGTTGCAAGGAGCGCAGCAGTCTGTCTCGCTCGTGACAGTTGCGCGGCCCACTCCGCTGTATTGGCGGTGTGGCAGCGACCTGCTCTCGCCACGTTGTGCGCGCTGGATGAGTGGCACGCATTTGGAAAGCGCGAGCCCCGGTGAGCTCGCGGATTTTGATCGCCGGTCTCGGCAGCGTGTCCTTTGGTGATGAAGGGTTTGGCCCGGAGGTGCTGCAGCACCTACAGCGCGAGCGTCGCGTCCGTCCCGAGTTGTTGCCCGACGGACTGCGCTTGCTCGACTGCGGCGTGCGCGCGTTGCGCCTGGCCTACATGCTGGCGAGCGCGTTGGAGCGGGTGCTCCTGATCGACGCCACCGCGCGCGGCGGCCGCCCCGGCACGCTGTACCTGCTCGATCTGGACACCGACAAGGCGCCGCTCGAGCTGGCGCCGCCGCTCCCACCCGACAAACGGCCCGGCGCTCTCGATCTCGAGGCGATCTTTGCGACCGCCCGCTGGCTAGCTGCCCGGCGCCTGGCACCCGTCCAGATGCTCGGTTGCGAGCCAGCTTCGCTGTCCGGCACGGAGCTGAGCGCGACGGTCCGGGCCGCCATAGGGCCAGCCGTGGACATTGTCCATCGCTGGCTTCAGGAACGAGGGGGGGTATGATGGACCTTCGGCTCACGGAGGTCCTGTCGCCATGGCTCATCAAAATCCACCGGACGAGGAGCTCCGGCGCCTGCTTACAGATGCGCGGACCATCGCCGTGGTGGGCGCTTCGTCCAGCCCAGAGCGCCCGTCGCACGGGATCTTTGGCCGCCTGCTGGCTGCCGGCTACCGCGTCCTGCCCGTGAATCCCAACGAGTCCGTGGTGCAAGGGCAGAAGGCCTACGCCTCCCTGCGCGACATCCACGAACCGGTGGACATCGTCGACGTGTTTCGGCGCCCCGAGCATACGCCGGCGATCGCGGACGACGCGCTGGCCATCGGCGCCAAGTGCCTGTGGTTACAGTCCGGCATCTGGAACGAGGAGGCGGCCGCGCGGGCCAGCGCCGGAGGTCTCGTGGTGGTCATGGATGAGTGCATCGGGGTGGCGTACTCCCGGCTGCGCGTGCCGCGGATCCCCCGTGAAGGCCGCGAGGGCGCGTGAGCCGTCACTACGCCTATCCCACGGATCTCGCGCACTACGTGCAAGAACACTGGCCCCCGGAGCGGCGCCTGAGCGTTTCCGGTGAGCTCCTGGAGGAGGCACTGACCGCCTGCTTTCAGGCCTCGATGACGCCCGAGGAGGCCCGGCCCACGCGCTTTCGCCTGCTGTTGACCTCGCCCTCGGAGCTGCCCGAGTCCGGCGTGCCCAACGAGGGCGTGCTGCGGCTCAGCTTCGCGCAGGACCGCCCGCTGAGCGCCAACGAGCTACGCCGGCTCAGCCCGGCGACCCCGTTCGAGACCGCGCTGATCGGCGCGCACGCGGTCGACGGCGCGCTGCGCATCTGGGGCGTCGCCCACTCCGGGCCCGCCTGGCTCGCGCCCACCTGGGGCGGCCGCAGCCCGGTGCCCAACTGGAGCTACGACCCGATCGTGCACGTCACCGCGCCCGGGCACGTCGCCGTGCGCTGTGCCGGCAAGCTGATCGGCAGCCTGGAGCGTGGCGTGCTGGTCGACGAGACACTGGACGTGTTCGACTCGCTGTGGTTGCCGCTGCTCTTCGGGCGCGAGCGCGAGCAGGTGCGCGCCGAGCACGCGGCGCAGCAGGCGTCGCGGCCCGTGCCGTCGCAGGTCGACTCGGCGCTGGTCGGGCGCATCGGGCAGCACATGCTGCGCCGCGCGATCCAGCTCGTGCGCGGCGCACATCACGGCGGCCTGTTGCTGCTGGTGGACGGGGCGAGCACGCAGCCGGCGCTGCGCGGCCTGCGGCTCAAGTACGCCTTCGAGTCCAGCGAGCCCGCGCGCCGCTACCGGACGTTGCTGTTCCAGATCCTGCAGCGCATCGCCGACGCGAGCAGCGCCGCCAGCGTCGGCTGGACAGATTTCGTGCTCGATCAGAGCCCCGATATCGAGCGGCTGGAGCAGTCCGTGTTCGAGCTCAGCCGCTTGATCGCGAGCCTGGCCGCGATCGACGGCGCGGTGGTGCTCGACAAGACCTTTCGCATCATCGGCTTTGGCGCGGAGGTCTCCGCGGATCTGCCCTCGCCCGATCGCGTCTGGCGCGCGCTGGACACGGAAGGTACGCACTGCGAGCCCGCCTCGGTGGAGGACGTCGGCACGCGCCACCGCGCGGCGTATCGCTTCGTGCGCGACAACCCGGCAGGGCTGGCGATCGTGCTCTCGCAGGACGGTGGCGTCTCCTTCGTGGCGAACCGCGACGGAGAAGCCGTGTTCTGGGAGCAATCCCTCAGCCCCTGAGGACTGGTACCGCGTGCCCGCCGTTCACTTCTTCGGCGCGCCGGCGCTGCCCTGATCGGGACCGATGCCGTGCTTTTTCATCAGCTCGGGCAGGCGCTTCGGCAGCAACTGGCTCGCCCAGAGCGCGCTCTCGCGCATGATGCCGGGCAGCTCGTGCACCAGCTTGCCACCGGTCGGCGTCTTGTAGAACGCCACCATGTCCTTGAGCTCCGTGTCGGTGAAGCGGCTCGCATACAGCTTGGTCATGAAGTCGATCTGCTCTTCATAGGGCAGCGCCTCCTGCACCACGGCCATCATCTTCTTGGGAAAGTCCGCGGGCATCTGCGCGCCGCTGCGGCTCATGCCTTCGACCATGCCCTCGGACATCTGCTGCATCATCTTCTGGTAGCCGTCCTTGGGCATCACCAGCTGGGTCAGCTCCCGCGCCGTGTTCTTCGGAGCGTCGGCCAGGGCCAGCGTACTCACGGAGGCGCCTACGCCCACACCTAGACCTAGCGCGAGCACCAATCCCATCGCGTACGTTTTCATGCTTCATTCGCCAGCTCGGCTGGCGCTCCTCGCGCGCACCCCACGTGCGCAAGCCTGAGCGTAGCAGGAAATCCACGGTCCGACCGGCGGAACACTGGACGGAGCAGCCGCGTGCGATCTCGGGGATGATTTGCAGCCCGGTCCGCGTACTGCGCGCCCCCGCCGGTTTCCTTCGTGTCGCGCCAGGCAAACAGTTTCATTGTTTCTCCGGGGCCACGCCGCGCCCCGAGTCGGGGAACGTTCGGTGGTGGGGCCGTCGCGCAGCGCGTCGTCGTTCTTGCTCGGGCCGGCGCGCAAACGTGCTAAGGGGCCCGCCGCGTAGGCATCCCCGAGAGCTCTGTCCGAGGTTTAATGAAGATGCGCGAAGCGCGAGTCGTGATCATTGGGGGGGGATTTGCTGGACTGAATTGCGCCCGGCAGCTGGCCCGGCGCCGCGACGTGAGCATCACGCTGATCGATCGCCGCAACCATCACCTGTTCCAGCCGCTGCTGTACCAGGTCGCCATGGCGGGCCTGAGCCCCGGCGACATCGCGTCGCCGATCCGCGGTCTGTTCTCGCGGCGCAGCAACGTGCACGTGGTGCAGAACGAGGTGGAGGCGATCCTGCCCGATGCGCGGCGGGTCCTCGGCAGCGCGGGCAGCTACGATTACGACTATCTGGTGCTGGCCACCGGCGCGCAGCACGCGTACTTCGGCCACGACGAGTGGGAAGACCACGCGCCCGGGCTGAAGACGCTGGAGCAGGCGACCGAGATCCGGCGCCGCGTGCTCAGCGCCTTCGAGCGCGCCGAGTGCGAGCGAGACGCCGCGCGGCGGCGCGCGCTGCTCACCTTCGTCGTGGTGGGCGGAGGGCCGACAGGCGTGGAGCTGGCTGGCGCGATCGGAGAGATGACGCGCTTCACGCTGGCCAAGGACTTCCGCAACATCGACCCCAAGCTCACGCGCATCGTTCTGATCGAGGCGGGACCACGCATCTTGCCGAGCTTCGATCCCGAGCTCTCGAGCCGCGCCACCAGCGAGCTGGAGCGGCTCGGGGTGCAGCTCTGGACGAACAGCACGGTGACCCACATCAACGCCGACGGCGTGTTCGTCGGCCAGGAGCACCTGGCCTCCGCCTCGGTGATCTGGGCAGCAGGGGTGCAGGCCTCGGCGATCGGCGCGCACCTGGGCGTGCCGCAGGACCGCCAGGGTCGCGTGATCGTGGGCGCGGATCTGAGCGTGCCCGGCTATCCCGAGCTGCTGGTGATCGGCGATCAGGCGCACTTCAAGGCTCCCCACACGGATCGGCCGCTGCCCGGCGTGGCCTCTGTCGCGATCCAGCAGGGCAGGCACGCGGCCGAGATCATCGCGGCCGATCTGGAGGGGCGCCGGCGCACCCAGTTCCGCTACCGGGACAAGGGCCAGATGGCGACCATCGGCCGGCGCCGCGCGGTCATGCAGCGCGGAAGCTATCGCAGCGCGGGCATGCTGGCCTGGGTGCTGTGGCTGTTCGTGCACATCTACTTCTTGAGCGGCTTTCGCAATCGGCTCTTCGTGATGATCCAGTGGTCCTGGTCGTACCTGACCTTCGCGCGCGGCACGCGCCTGATCGTGGAGAAGGAATGGCGCTCGCACGCCCGGCGGCTGGCACTGCAGCCCAGGACCGCGCTGCCGCCCAAGGCCGCGCCGATGGCTGCAGCGGTGCCCATCGCCGCTGGGCCGTCGGTGCCGTCGGTGCCGGTCGAAGCCCCCCTCGTGCCGTCCGCGGCGCCGCCGAGCGAGCGGCACGAGCTGCTCGAAGATGAGCCCGCCACCTCGACCTGGGCCTCGCCGCTCGAGAGCTGGGAAGAGGCGACCGCGGCGTATCCGTCGGTGCGCGAGGGCTGAGCTACTTCTCCCGCCTCCGCGCCACCGGCGCCCCGGAGCTGGACACGCCGTACCAGACGGGGATGCCCTCGGGCAGAACATCGACCTCCAGGCTCGGGCTCTGCAGGGCATTCTGCGCCTCCAGCACCTCGAACAGCGCGTTGGAGATGGCCGGGTTCTGCGCCACGCGCCCCAGCGCTTCCCCCACGATGCGCGGGCGCATGACGGCCGCCTTGGCGAACTCCACCGCGGCTTCGCGCTCCGCCGCCGAGCGGATCACGTTTACGCGGTTGGTGCCCTCTTGCTGGATCGCGGCGGTCACTTGGCGCAGGCGGTTCACGACCTTCTGCTCGATCTGCGAGATCATGCCCACATCGCGGAAGTGCACCTTGCGGATATAGACGCTGCCCACCTGGTAGCCCCACTCCTGCGACTCGTGAGAGACCTCCTCGCGCACGGCCCGGCTCATCGAGTGCCGCTCTTCCAGCATGTCGACCAGCTTCATATTGCTCAGGCAGCGCACCGTGGCGTTGGAGATGTTGGCGCGCAGCGAGCCCTTCGGGTCCGTGTTCTTGTACAAGTAGGCGAGCGGGTCGTGCACCTTCATCTCGCACCACACGCCGATGCCCATCGGCGCGCCCTCTTCCGAGTTCACCGGCAAGCTGCGCAGGTAGGCCTGGTCCAGCCGCTGATCCACGGTCAGCTTCTTGCCGAAGATCGGCACCAGCGCCGCCAGCGGCCCCATGCTCGACCAGGGCGTATACAGGCCCGGTTCCTTCAGCACCAGCCGCACGTTACCGAACAGCTCGTACACGACGCTCTCGCCCTCGTTCACGATCACGTACAGCGAGAACAGGCGCGCCAGCGCCAGCCCCACCGGTACCAGCACCAAGCCGATCAGCAGCCCGAAGGCGAACAGTGCCACCCCGAAGCTCACTGGCTGCCCTCCTGGCCGTGGCTCCTCACGAGCAAGCTGCGCACGTGCCGATGCAGCGGCAGCTTGGCGTTGCGCACGTAGGCGTCGACAGCGGCGGGCCCCCCGATACCGGCCAGCTCGCGCAGCTGCTCGGCGAGGGCCAGCAGCGGCTGCACCTCGGCCTGGGCGTTCAAGGTCTCGATCTCGACCGCGCGCTTCGACTGCACGATGCGCTGATCGGCGGCGGCCTGCGCCAGGCTGATCTCGCTGGAGACGTGGTTGTGCGCGGTGTTGATCGCGGCCAGCGCGGAGTCGACCTCGTTCGGCGGGTCGATGCTGGTGATCAAGGCGGCGTCCAGGCTGATGCCGTAGCGCGCGGCCGCGGGGGCGCAGTCGGCGTTCATGTGTTCGTTCAGATCGCGCAGGTTCTTGCGCAGATCGTTGATCGAGATGCCCTGCGCGCCGCCGATCGGGTCGACCACCGCCTCCGCTCCGGCGGCGCGCGGTGCCTCGAAATTGGCGATGCGGTTGCGCAGGATCGAGATGAAGTAACCCATCACGTGCGCCACCGGCTTGCGCACCCCGAACAGATACGCATACAGATTGCGCTCGGAGACGGTGTAGCGCAGCTGGCCGCGCAGGCCGGTATTCAGCTGATCCTTGGTGACGGCCTCCAGCACCTGACCCATCGCGTTGGCCTTCGGGTCCTCCGGGTCGAAGGCGATCGAGACCGTTGCTGTCGCCAGCGAGGCCCGGTGCACCGTCTGCCAGGGCAGCCGCCAGTGAAAGCCGGGCGGCACCACCTTCACCTGCGGATAGACGTAGCGCTCGCGCTCGTCCGCATTCAGCGCCTGCGCCACCGGATCTTGCAGCGTGGTCAGATTGCCGACACGCTCCGCGCGACCGAAGCTGCACAGTACCGCCCGCTCGTTGGGCTCGACCATGAAGAAGCCGCTGACGCCATAGCGGAGCACGAGCCAGCCCAGCACGCCCAACACCAAACCCACCAGGAACTCCACGCTGCGAGCTTGGCGTGGAGCCCGGGCTGGAGCAAAGCAAAAAGACCTCCTGCCCCGCCGGATCGATCCTGGAGGGGCTCGACCCGGCGGGGCAGATGTTAAGTGCGCTTTGCGAAGCCTGCCGGCGCCATCGTCAAAGGCAGTCGGCGACCTGATTGTCCAGCACGGTGCCGAGCCTGCAGGCCGCGCCGCGATACAGCAGATCGAAGTCGTCGCGATCGATCTTGCCGCCGGTCCCCAGCGCGGAGAGCGCGGGATCGAGCAGATCGAGATCGTCGCTGAGCTCCGCCGGCGAGAGCAGCAAGTCGCCCGCGGCCGTCGCCAGATCGAGATCGGCAGCGAACGCGGCAAAGCTCTGCGAGATTGGCTCGGGGTTGCTGTCGATGTCGAGCCCGACGAGCTCCAGCGCCGCGCCGAAGACCGCGGCATCCGCAGCCAGCAGCTGCTGCAGCTGGCGCTGACAGGGAAACGCCGCGCGGATCGCGGCGCGCTCGGCAGCGCTGAAATTGCGTGGATTGCGGCGCACGAAGTCGCGCACCTCGTCCTCCAGTTGCACACCCGCGGCGCGCGAACGGAAGAACGAGCTGGCGATGCGCGCCTTGCCGTCAGCCTCCTGCTCGTCGATCAGCACGTTGGAGCTGCTCCGCAGGCGGCCGTCCGCGTCGGCGAGGAGATGCCCTTGAAAGCCGTTGGGCAGGGAGAACACGAGCTCGCGCTCGCCGTCCGCGCTGCCGAGCGGATCGTCAAATAGATCTGCCCGATCAGCGTCAGCGCGGCGCCCTCGAAGGCGGAATAGTCGCGCGCCTGCAAGCTCGCCAGCCGAGCGGGGCCGATGAACAGCCGGGTGATCTCCGCGCGATCTTCGTCCGTGAAGTACGTGGGATTGGCCGTGACGAAGTCGAGCACTTCATCCCGGACGACGACCTGCGCCGGGTGGCGCCGCCAGTTGCTGCGCGGCGCGCGCGCGACATTGTCTCGCTCCGCGCCATCCTGGGTCGCGTTCCAGTTGTCCAGGCGGCGCCCGTCCCTGTTCATGAAGGCAAAGGCCCTCATGCCGTTGGGCTGCGTGAAGATGACCTCGCGCTGCCCGATCGGCTCGGCGAGCGGGTTCTCCAGCAGCGCCCCTGGCTCCCTGCCAAACTCGGCGATCTCCCACAGGTAGCCGTTGCGCACCTGCGTCGGCCAGTACTGGGCCAGGAACTCCTTGCCGTCGACCGTGAATCCGGCCTTCACCGAGGGCGCCGTCGGGTCGATGCCGAGCTCCTCCACCAGGAACTGATCGAGCTGCTCGGGGAGAGCCATGAGCGCGTAGTAAACCTCGGGCTGCGTCGCGATCGCGATGAACGAGTCGGCCAGGATCACCGGGATGGCGGTGCCGGTGTCCGCCGCGGCATCGTCCGCATCGTCGCCGGTGAAGGCGAGCGCGTAGGGGTCCTTGTCGACCAGCGCTTCCCAGGCGTCGACGTAGTCGCCGCCGGCCAGGATCCGGCGATCCCACTCGAAGTCGCGCAGGTCGATGCGCAAGATGCGGCTGCCGGCGTCCACCCACAGCGGGGCGCGGGCCCGCGCATCGATCGAGAGCGCAT